>CAJXPQ010000008.1 GCA_913058265.1 uncultured Oligoflexia bacterium | reverse complement strand
AGCGTAGCGTCTCGTGGGCTCGGAGATGTGTATAAGAGACAGCTTTATGCCAATACGACATAAAGAAGGACGTATGATGTCCGGTGACTCTCAACTAGTAAAGGCCCTAACCTATCAAAGTAATATTAACGGATCAACTGACCAAACGGCGGCGGTGACAAACGCAAAAGGTAATATTCTTGGATTGATGCCTCACCCAGAAGTCGGCATCTATCCACAGCAGTTACCAGAACATCAAGAATATGCATCAAAAAATCTCACTATTTTTAAGAATGCAGTTAACTACTGCAAAAGGAATTTTCAATGAAAAGGGCCCTCTTAAGTGTCAGTAATAAAGAAAATATCGCTGAGCTTGCAACATTTTTAATAAAGAATGGTTATGAATTAATTTCGACGGGGGGAACGGCGAGAGTTCTAGCAGACAATCACATTCCCTACACTCCAATATCTGAGGTTACTGGTAACCCCGAAGCGTTTGGTGGAAGAATGAAGACAATCAGCTTCAGTGTCTTAAGCGCACTTTTGTTTAGAAGGGAGAATGAAGACGATTGTGCCCAAGCTAAAGAGCTTGATATCAAACCTATCGACCTTGTGATTTGTAATCTTTATCCCTTCAAAGAAGTATCTCGCAAAACCAAAGACCAAGGAACGTTGATTGAAAACATAGATATTGGTGGCCCAAATATGATTAGGGCAGCTGCTAAAAATTTCAAAAGTGTAACGATACTCACAAATCCAAACCAGTATCCTGAGTTTATGAAGAGGTTCTCACATCTTTATGAAGCTCAAAGGTACGAATATGCTTTGGAAGCTTTTAAAATGACTGCTGAATATGACCAATATATTTTTAATCATCTCAACTATTTAACTCCAAATAATAACCTCCCACTTGCTTTTACTGAAACTCAAGAACTTCGTTACGGAGAGAATCCTCATCAAAGGTCTTGGCTCATTCCTTGGAAAAACTCAAAGAATGAGGTCCACTTAGCTGATGCTAAAAAAATCCAAGGAAAGGAGCTTTCCTACAATAATCTTATTGATGCAGATGCCGCATGGAAATGTACAAGTGATTTAAATCATAAATACACGGGACTAGACATAACAACTATTATTAAGCATTCAACTCCATGTGGAGTTGCTGCAGACAATAATCAACTTGACTCTCTTAAGAAGGCTTGGGCCTGTGACCCTATTAGCTCCTTTGGTAGTATTATCGCTTTCAACAATACGGTTAATGCTGATATTGCTACTTGGCTGCAGGATAAATTTGTTGAAATACTCATTGCTCCTGACTTCACAAATGAAGCATTAGAGCTATTCTCCAAAAAGAAAAACATGAGGATCTTGAAGACTCCTTGTAAAAATAAATTATCCCAAGAAAAAATGATTAAAAGTATCAATGGCGCCATTCTCATTCAAGATGAAGACGAATATCAAAACTATGAATACTTATTACAAACTCAAAAATCTTTAACTCCAAGTCTGAGAGAGCTCAGAGACTTTGGAATGCTTGTAAATAAGTACACTAAAAGTAATGGCATAACATTAGTGGCAAAGAAAGATAATGCATTTGTCCTTGCTGGTTCAGGAATGGGCCAACCCAATAGACTTGATTCACTCAAGTTCCTTGCAGCTCCAAGAGCAAAGGAGTTAGGTTATAAAATGAGTGACATGCTACTTATCTCAGATGCCTTCTTCCCATTCAGAGATTCTATTGATGAGGCTAATAAACTTGGGATTAAAAACATTATTCAACCAGGTGGAAGTATAAGAGATGAAGAAGTTATCCTGGCCTGTAACCAAAATAAAATTGCAATGGAATTTTCTAATATAAGACACTTTAGACATTAGGAGTAAGTATGAACTATCAAGAGGCTGGAGTTGATATTATCAAAGGAGATCAGTTTATTGATCGTATAAAACCCTTTATAAGACAAACGTATAATAAACATGTTGTCAGTGGTGTTGGTGGCTTTGCTGCTCTTTATGATCAAGGGGATCATTATCTCGCCACAGGGACAGATGGTGTAGGAACTAAAATAAAACTCGCTATAGAGCTTGGAGTTTTTGATACTATTGGAATTGATCTTGTGGCCATGTGTGTGAATGATATTCTCTGTACAGGAGCAAGTCCTATGTTTTTTCTGGACTACCTTGCCTCCTCTAGCTTAAACCTTGATACCCATGAAAAGGTTGTTCAAGGAATTGTAAAAGGGTGCCAACAGTCTAGCTGCGCACTGATAGGCGGCGAAACGGCAGAGATGCCTGGCATGTATCACAATGATGACTTTGATATGGCAGGATTCGTCGTTGGAAGAGTAGACAAAACGAAATATATTGATGGAAAAAAAATTAAGGCCGGTATGAGTATACTTGCCCTTTCTTCGAGCGGTTTTCATTCAAATGGATTTTCTTTAATTCGAAATTTAATTAAGAATGAGAATAAAGAGCTCAAAGAATTATGCTTAACTCCGACAAGAATCTATTCCAAAGAAGCTCAAACTCTTCTATCAACAAATTCTGTATACGGCATGGCCCATATAACAGGAGGAGGACTAAACAATATTGAGCGAATGAATAAGGATTTTGGCTATGAAATACAAACCCTACCAAGCTTACCTAACTATTATGAACATGTTCTCAATTCGGCAAGACTCACCCAAAAAGAATATTATACGACGTTCAATATGGGGATTGGCTTCGTCTTTGTCACAGACAAAAAAGAAGAGTTAACAAATGCTATGCCTGAGCTTTTTGAGATTGGAGTCGTCACGGATCAATTTTCAGGAGTCAAAGTTAAGGGTCATCAATGCGTTGCCCCACAAAAGTAATACTTTAATGCTATAATGTGATCATGTTAGAGTTTTTTAAAGATTTCATCAAAGAATGTAAAGAGAAGCATATTTTCTTACTCGCAGCAAGTTCGAGTTTTTTCTTTCTCTTATGCTTGGTACCTTTAACTCTTTTACTACTTAGCTTTACTAGCTTTATCTTTGAGACCGTGGCCCCAAAGAATACATTTTCAATTTTAAGCTATCTTGAGCAAATAGTACCTGATGATATAATGCCTACATTTCAGCTTCTCTTTAAACACTCCAAGGAAGTCCTCGTACACAGTAAAGACTTTAAAACTCTTCACTACTGTATTCTTGGTATTTCTTCTCTTGGCTTTTTCGGATCAATCTGGAAGGCGGTTGAGATCATTTCTAATAGAACAGATCATGGAACATTACTTAGAACCTTAAAGAGTTTTATCTCAATTGCCATTTCTTTTATTTTCATCATGATTATTGTGGCGGCCCCTTTAATATATAACACTCTCTCTCACCTAAAAGATGTTCGTTTCTTAGGTAATATGAAATTTAAAGATGGCGTTATTGATAGTGTAAGCCAATTTCAAATACTTGGTGTAAATTCCTTAAGCGCAGTTTTACTCTTTATTATTCTTTATTTTCTTTTTTAAGTTCTTACTAATGGGAAAAGCTAATCTTAAACAAACAATGGTTGGCTCTGCTTTCTTTACAATGTCAGTAGTTGCCATGAAGATTTTCTTTTTCAATTATATCTTATTAGTAAAAGAGAACTTTATGACTAATTATGGGTCTCTCTATTCATTTATGATATTTGCGATCTGGATTTATTCTATTATTATGCTTTTCTATATGAGTATTACTTTTACTCATACTATTGCAAAACACAAAATAAACTATATCGATTAGTACTTTGAGAACTGTCTTCCACAGTGTGGCATATAGTCAGCATACGGGTTCTCAACGCCTTTGTGCTTTAATGAGTTTTGTACCCACTTCATCTTTAACATTGGACAGTAGTATACATTATAAGTTTTACCTAGATCGTACTTATCAAGGACATTAACAAGCGCCATAGAGACCACATGATATGCCTTGTTATTCACTTCCTTTTTTTCACTCGCTTTTATTCTTTTAATCATTTTTAACGCAAGCGAAAACTTCGTCCGAAGTTCTTCATTCTTTATCGCCTTCATTAGTTTCATCACATTCTTTGTTTCTGTCTCAATTTTTTTTATATCATACTCAAAGAAGGCCCTATGGAGTCGCTCGTTACCTTGGTAAAGCTTTAAGATTTCCGATTTTGCTTGATTATCAAGTTGCACTCTTTCTGCAAATACATTCAATGAAAGTGTTATAAGAATGATACTTAGTATTTTATACATCTTAAGTTTCCTTTAAAAATCTCTTGCCATAAGTGTTTTCCGCTCACTCTTATTTGCATTCTCAATTGCCTTATCACAAGTCTCCCGAATAATTCGCGAAAGCTCTGGCATAACATCCGATGAGGTATTTAATCCCGATCTTTCTTTTACATAATTTTTTAATTTTGAGACCACAACTAAGATCTCTTCATTATTCGCTTCCGAGAGTTGAGTCCTCTCTTGAGAGTTACTATTAGCAGATACATGTCGTACCTTAGGTTCATTTGCCTGCACTGCAAGCCAAGCCTCTTTAGTCGGGCTTTGATATTCCTCAGCCCCAGCTGAGCGATGACTCATAATGGATCTATGAACATCCCAGCAATCGACAGAACAAAATTGAGCTGGAGCTCTCTTCTTATCACACGAGCTAACTGAACACTTATAATACTTGGTAGAATAATTGATTCCTTTTTTGCAAACAATGCAATTACGCCAATGATTTTCATTCATCTCGATATTCCTTTCTTAAATAGTGATGGCTTTATTCTACTATAAAATAGGTTTTAGTAAATTATTAAATGAAGTTCTGAATTGTCTATAGAATTGATTAAGCGACTTTTTTTCTACGATTAGGAATCATCATCCCTACAATCTTTCTCATGGGTTGTGCCTTACTAAAGTAATAGCCTTGCATATAATCACAACCAAATTCTTTCAAGGTATCCCACTCTTGCTCTGTCTCAACACCTTCGGCAATAACGGTAAGGTCTAAGGACTTAGATAGGTTCACAAGAAATTTCACGATATTTCTCGTTTTAGTATCGGTATGTATTTTCTCAACAAAAGATTTATCAATTTTCAAACTATTTACTTCTAAATTAGCAAGATAACTTAAACTTGAAAATCCAGTTCCAAAGTCATCAAGTGCAACTGAAAAACCAAAGCTACGTGCTTTCTTTATCCAATCAAAAACTGTCGCTCCACCGATTAAAACTCTCTCTGTAATCTCAAGTTTTATTTCATTGGGTGATATTTTATGTTTATGAATTTCATTTACAAGAATCGCAAAGAGTTGAGGGTCATTAAACTGCTTGGCCGCAATATTAATACTCATAAAAAGCTTTCCAGTATCAACTCCCGCATCATGGATCTCAGCTTTAAGTCTTGCAAAATCTCTAACAACTCTCTTCACAAGCCATTGGCCTAACGGAATTATGAGCGATGTCTCTTCTGCGACTCCCATGAAGATGTCTGGTCTAACCATTCCTCTTTCAGGACTATCCCACCTCATTAAAGCTTCAAAACCAGCAACTCTCTTTGTTTGAAAGTCTAGTATAGGTTGGTAGTGCATCTCAAATTCATCATTATCAAGTGCTGCTTCCATACTTTTTTCAAATTTTATTTTCTCTATAACTTCTGCTTTTTTCTTAAATTCATTTAAGTTTACAACTCTACTATGAGTGGCGTCTCTTTCTTTCTGAGTCATAACCCCTAATTGTCCACGGAGCCTGTCCATGAGAATCGTAATTAAGAACCTAACGATGGGATCAGCTTCATCTACTCTTTCATTTAGTTGGTCTTTTGAAACTTCAAGTAATTCACACTCTGTTGTTGCGTATGCTGTAGCGGAACGAATCTTGTCATCGACAATTGCCATTTCACCAAAAATATCACCTTCAGCAAGCGAAGCAACAGCTGTAACGATGCCTTTATTTTCGACTCTTATCTCAACTGAGCCAACTTCTAGAAGGTAAGCGCAACTGCCCTCTTGACCTTGTTTAAAGATAATATCACCCTTAGAAAATGTTTTTAATGAGCTACTTTTAGCCAAGTAATTCTCCTACGCTTAGAAGATTTATCGGATAAAAGCCTAGTTTGCTTAAGATTTATTTAAATAATAGCAGAGTGTTCTGTTTCATTTGAGTTGCCACAGGATAAAACAGGTGTGGCAGGTATCTTTTTATATAATTACAGCTACATAGAGTCGTAATGATTTCAAATATTAACGATTAAAGTTTTTATCCTCGTCTTCAATACTCATAGGTTTTGATTTTTTCTTACTTTGAGCTGGCATCCTATTACCATTTCCAGAAACTAAATTTCTTCTAGGAGGTGTTGGCTCCTTAGAAAAGTCCTTTATCGGCCCATAGTATCTTCTATATCTTCCCGATCTTGCAGAGTCACTTTGATTAGTGAATCGAAATTGGTCGAGGATTTCGTTTTTATCAGCACAATTTGAGCAAATCCATTCAGCATCAATACGAGCGTTTCTATGATTAAATCTCTCTACATCTGGCTGAGTTGTATCACACACCTCGCAGTAGTTTCTATGCTCTTGCTGCTTCTCAGTTTTTGTCTTTTCTTTAACAAATTTCTTCTGTCTTTCATTCTCTGCCTTAGCAGTAGCGAAGCCAGCTTTCTTTAATGCATCTTTCATAGAAGACATTTTCGATCCTTTTGATAAATTAACTGACATTATATTAGTTTTATTTCACTTTCTTTTCAATATAGGAATCATAAAAATCTAAATAAAATCTCTTGTTGCACTGCCTAAAACCATCGATTTCTTCTATTACATCATCGATTTATACAATTGTTTATTATTCTCATATGGCCGTAGAGTAAAGTGTAAACTAAACAAGGAGATTTTTATGCAAGAAGTACAATCGGATAATTTAGCAGAAGTACTAAAAGATAACCCAAAAGCGATCGTGCTCTTTGGTGCAGGTTGGTGTGGAGCATGTAGACTTTTAAAGCCAAAGCTCAGTAATATCGCCAAAGAGCAGACGGATGTCACTTTTCTTTATGTTGATGCTGAGAAATCACCACAATCAAGAGAGTTGGCAGATATTCAAAACCTACCGACAACTGTCGGTTACGTGAACTCAAAGTTAATAATACAAAAAGTAGGTTCAAAAGAAGAGGCAATACAGGAGATAATCAATGAAGTTACCAGTAATTAAAAGCCTAGTAGAATTTGCACATGAAAATGATGAAGACTATATTATTGAAGCCGTTGAAGTTCTTGAGCATCTTGGCCAGGCCAAAGGCTTGAAGGATGAAGAACTTGAAGTCATAGGAGAACTTATCTCGAATATGTACGGATCATTAGAAGTTGTGAAGTCTGTAAAAGCTGGAGAGAGTCAAAAAGATGCTCTAAATGGATTCATGAAAAGAGTCATGGGTTCAATTGGTCGCTAAATAAAGGAAGAGTATGATTGCCGTAATCGGGTGTGGGAATATGTCCAATGCTATCATCAAGGGTATTTACAATAAGTATCCTGATGAAAAATTTTTAACTTATACCCCCTCTCACACTCGAGCGAAAAATCTAGCTAAAGCTGTAAATGGAAAGGCAGTGAGCAAACTAAGTGATTTGAAAGAGGCCCATACTCTCATCATAGCCTGTAAGCCTCAACAATTTGATCAACTCGTCAAAGACTTCAACCATGCCTTCTCACTCAAAGAAAAATATGTCATTTCGATAATGGCAGCTATTAGTATTGAGACGCTGGAGAGAAAACTAGAGACAAAAAATATAACCAGAGTCATGCCCAACACTCCTGCACTTGTGGGAAATGGAATAAGCCTAATTTACCATCAGCATGATCTTAAAAAAGAGTTAAAAAACCTCTCCGAGATGTACTTTAAATCTTGCTCTGAAGTTTATGTACTCAACTCTGAAAAAGAATTTAATGAGCTTACTGCCATATCGGGATCAGGGCCAGCTTACCTATTTTTATTTGCACAAGGCTTAGTCGAGAAGGCAAAACAACTAGGTCTTCCAGAGAGCGCTGCAAAGAAAATGGTAGTAGAGCTAATTCAAGGTTCCACTAAGCTTATTGAGAGCGCTGGCGAGAAAAATTTAGACACATTAATTTCAGAAGTTACCTCAAAAGGAGGAGTCACTATCGAGGCAGTGAATATCTATAAAGAAAAGGATTTAAATAAAATTACATCTCAAGCCGTTGATGCTGCTATTGAAAGATCAATTCAAATATCTAAGGAATTTAGTTCGTAATTTAAAAAGGTTATTTTAATATATCAATAAGTTTCGCATTTAAATTTGAATACCAACCTTCAGTTAATGTTTTCTCCAGAATAAAAGAATAGTCTGAACTGAAGTAACATAAATTTCTCTTATCCCCTTCCGAATCAATAGAAGATATTCTTTGAGCACCTGCTGCCTGACAGTCTTTAACTTTACTATTAATCGTCCCATAAAAAGCATCAAGAGCTGCTGTATTAACTTTATCATAAAGAAGTTTCATCAACGTTATAGATCCAATAAGAGATTCATCGTATCGACAAAATCCAATTGAATCTTTTGCTGGTTGTTCAATCTTAACAGACCAAAAGTAAGCCTTATTAATACGACATGTTCTAATTTGAGGATTATTAGCAAAAGCTTGAACGCTCATAAGTACTGCTGCGATTATAATGATTTTCTTCATGTTAGACCCTTTAAGATATGAAGTTCACTTATAGCTAAGTATTTGATTTTAGTCAAAAGATATTGAAATATCTTCATAGATCTGTCGACTATATTTCAGATACTTAGATGCATAATCTCTCGTCTTTACTAAATTAAAGGTGTATCCTTATGTAATGGAAGAACAATCAGATGTATTTATTAGTCAAAACGTAGCAATCTTAGTGGATGGGAACAATATCGAAAGAAGTATCGATGGCGTTTTTAAAGTCGATGGAATGCTTAACTTTGACACAATTATCCCTAAACTTTTAGGCTCAAGAGCATTAAATAGACTTATCTATTTTCGAGAAGGAAAAAATATTTCTTCAAAACTAGCTGAAAGATTACACCAAAACTATCATGGTTCGGTTCAGCCTTGCCATAAATCAGCAGATATCCCCCTTACAATTAAGGCGACACAGCTTGCCAACAAGGTCGACTGTCTGATGATTTTATCAGGTGATTCCGACTATATTGACCTCGTAAAGCACCTAAAGAATGAGGGTGTCCGAGTTGAGATCTGTGCCGTAGAAGAGAACACTTCAAGAGCACTAATTGATGAAGCTGAATTTTTTCATCCTATAGTGAGAAGTGATATCTTCACTTATAATAATTCAAAAAATAAGAGTCAAAATCAAAGTCATGCAAATAAAAAGACGACAAAGAAAACAACTAAGAAGACTACAAAGAAAGTTACGAGAAAAGAGTAAGTCATGTCCATCTTTTTAACCGGAGGTGGAGACCAAGAAGACTTCGCCCTATTAGATAAAAAATTCTTAGAGCTACTTCCCAATAATTCGAACATTCTTGTTGTTCCTCAAGCATGTGATGATTATGATGAAGTGCTTGAGAGAATTGAAGACGCCTTTAACCATAAAAAAATATCTTCCTTCTCATTACTCAAAGATCCAAACAAAATCACTTGGGATGAGTTGAGTTCATTTGACGCCATTATGATTGAAGGGGGAAATACCTTTCAACTAATTAAAAGCATTCGTGCAAGCTCATTTTTTAAGTTACTCAGTCAGTTTAAAAATGATAATAAAATTATCTATGCCGACAGCGCTGGAGCAATCCTCTTGGGAAATAGCGTACAAACAGCTTTCTTAGGAGATGATGGTGATGAAGATCATAATAAACTTCAAGATTACCGAGGCCTAGACATATTAGACCATTGGTCAGTACATGCTCATTACGATTTAGAAGAGCAAGAACAACTACAGGACTTTCTATACGAAAAAGGGAGCCCAGTTATAAGCCTCCCCGAGCCTGCAGGTGTTTTGATTCAGAGAAAAACTATAACTTCACTTGGTAGCGAAAAAGCTTATTTGATTACTTTTTCAGGAGTAATCAAATTAAGTACTAATGCTTCAATGGATATATCGGAATTTTGTTAGTTAGTACGTTTTATTAAGTGAAGTCCAAACTGAGTTTGAACGATATTTGAAATCTGCCCAACCTCAAGAGCAAATGCAGCATCTTCAAAGCTTTTAACCATCATCCCCTTACCAAACTCGCCTAGATTTCCTCCATCTGAGGCTGAGCCACAAGATGAATAGTCTTTTGCTAGCTGGCCAAAGTCCTCGCCAGATTCGAGTTTTTTTAATAGATCTTCTGCCTCAAACTTCTGATCAACTAATATATGCTGTGCTGATATTTTACTCATTTTAATTAGTTCCCTTATCTTTTAAATGATCCACTACTCTTCTTAAAATCTCTTTTCTTCTTAAAGCCACCGCTTTTTCTTTCACCACTGTCTTCAGAAGAAGATCCACCGCTTACACTTCTAGTTCTCATACGATTTCCATCACGGCTACCGCCTCGACTTCCACCTCGATCAGAGCTTCTGTCAGAACTACGTCCACCACCACTACCACGGTGACCACCACCAGAACGTCCGCCTGAACGTCCACGACTCCTCTGTACCGGCTTTCCGCCAGAATCCATTACAGACTCGATATCAGAAAGATTATTATATCTTCGCATATCTTTATTAAACTTCCACACGAACATTAATTTTAATAATTCTTCTTTTGAAAGATCTTTGAAGCTTTCTTCAACCAAAGAGAATGATTCTTCTGTCTTAAAGTCTTCACCTTTTAGTTTTATCGCCTCATAAATAAAAGCTGCTGCTTCTAATTCAGTTTCAACTAAGTTTTGCTTTAATTTTGCAACTGTTGGAAGCTGCTCTTGAGGAATTCTTTTGTTTACATGTTTTTCGATTCCTCTTATTAAAAATGCTGACTTAGGACCAGTTATAGTAAATGCTTTCCCCTTGGTTCCAGCACGCCCCGTTCTTCCGATTCTATGTACATAGCTTTCGTTATCTCTAGGTATTCCGTAATTAAAAACATGTGTAAGGTTATCCACATCAATCCCTCTAGCAGCGACATCAGTACAAACCATAAGACTAACCTTCTTAGTCTTAAAGTTATCCATAGCAAGGTCTCTTTCTGCTTGTCCCATATCACCATTTAAAACTTCAGCTGTATGACCTCTCTTCTTAAGATCGTCAGCGACTGTTTTTGTTTCAATCTTTGTACGGCAAAAAATAATTCCGTACATATCTGGAGCATCATCAATCAATCTTGCTAACGCTTCTTTAAAATGCTTCTCTCTAACAACAAAGTACTTTTGTTCAATATCATCATTACTTAATGATTTTTTGTCTATCTTAACCATCTCTGGCTCGTTAAATGAGTTATTAATTAAGCGTACAATTTGCTTTGGCATTGTGGCCGAAAACATCATTAATTGTCTTTCAACATCAAACTTACTAAGTATTGTCTGAACATCTTCAAAAAATCCCATGTTCAACATTTCATCAGCTTCATCTAAAATACAAAACTTTGCATCTTCAAGTTTTAATAAACGCTTCTCAATCATATCGATAACTCTACCAGGAGTTCCAACAACAATTTGTGGTTTATCATTTCTTAATGCTCTGATTTGAGGTTCATAGCTAGTTCCACCGTAAACACATGTTGTCCTTACGCCAATATATTTTCCAAACTTCTTGATTTCTTTCTCAACCTGATTGGCAAGTTCTCTTGTAGGAGCAAGGATCAGTGCTTGAACTGCATTACTGCTCATGTCAATTTTTTCTAAAAGAGGTATTGCAAAGGCTGCTGTTTTCCCTGTCCCCGTTTGAGCTTGTCCAACGAAGTCTTTTTTCGTATTTAATAGTACTGGAATAGCGCTAGCTTGGATCTCTGTGGGCTTATCAAAGCCCATCTCTACTAAAACCTTGAGTATTGATTCTTGTAGTTTTAATTCTTTAAAAGTCTCTATTTTCATTTGGGCCTTGGTTTAAGTTGTATTTAATGTTCTTTTACCAAAGCTTAGATGAAATAAGATTAATGATGTAGAAATTACATACTATTTATCATCTCACATCTAAAAGCATTCTTTGTTGTAACTTTTCAGCGAGCTTTAGTTTAGATCGTCAAAAACATGGCTCATTTGATCGAGCGGAGAAAGTCCTTGTTTCTTTGAAGTCATCAGTTAACTTCCGATTCTACAAAAGCAGCGAGCACGATTCATACTGTTAAATTGACTTGATATTTTTTGATAAACTTATACCATTCTAATATCCCTTTCAGCTTGATTATTTGTGAAAGGCACATCTTTAGCTGTCATAAATAATAGAGTTTGATCTTTATATTGATCTAATCGATCCAGCAGATTTCTTTCTTTTGTTTGAGCAACTCTTTTCTTCCCGCTTCAAGCTCTAGGCATAATCTTAGCAGCTTCGTCCTTAGCAAGTTTAATGATCTCATCAAATCTCTTTGATCTTCGAGCTTGAATATCTGCAGACAAAATCCCACCAGATTGGGTGACTTCTTTGTTGAGTTTTTCTAAGAATAGTCTCATGGACTTTGCCCATTTCTGCTTCTAAAAATCAATTTCCCATTGAAGTTCTATCAGGTAATGAGCATTACACAGTCCATGTTGGCACCCATAACTTAAATAGGGCTTCCAATGGTCATTAACTAGAACTCCGTCATATTTTGGAATAATTCAAGATCCATAATCGCTTCCTTTCCTTTTTTTTCTTGAGGATACATAAAGGTCAGCTTGATTGAGAGTGGAACCTGGATGCTCTGGTTGTCCTCCAAATGGCTTATTTTTTTTATGTTCTTTCTTTTTCTTCTTTGGACGAGTGAGTCTGAGTTTATCTTTCGAAGGAGAAAGAGAGCTGTTTGTGCTGTTCATTTTTTGTATGTCCAATAAAGTTTGGATTACAAGGATCAGAAGTTGAATCGACTTAATGAGAGTTGGTGAGATGGACTTATCTTAAGTAAGTTCACGATTAATATCTTCAATTGTCTCTAATACATTTCATCTCCAATAGTCATTGAAGTATTATGAAAAAAAAAAATACTCATGGCTTATAAAAATAATCTAACATGGCCCTACATCGATGTCAGAAAATAAGAATCACGCTGACTAGTTACAAGTTTAGATAACCGTAAGCTATGAATCATCTCTAGATTACTTGCATCAGTGATAATTTTGTCTAAAAGTTTTGGAGATACTTTGAATGATTTCATTAGAGATTTATAAATTAGCTCCATTTTTTTATTCAAGCTTAATTACCAAACGACAATCATTCTTGAGTAATTGTCGATTACTACTTGCAATGAAGTTTTGAAATTAATTTCATATTTAATTACTTTGATCTCTTTATGCCAATACTCATCTACTCCCTTAGCCCTTAAACCATTTTGATTTGTAATTTTTTAACTTTTTATTTCCTCTATCAATCCCATATAACCTTTAATATTTATACCAAGATTCCAAAGAGCAATTTACTAAGTTCTTTCTTTTACAATAATACATTAAACTAACAGTAGAAAACTTTTTGAATTGTTTTGAGTTTGTAAATAGGACAAGTTTACGTTGCTGTACTGGTAACTAATTCTAAACTATTTAATTCCAGGAGATTCAAGGAGAATCGGTTTAGACAATTCATCAACTTTATGACATGTTTTTCACATGAGAAACAAATTTAATAAGTTGATTCAAACGATTCTTACCTATTTCTATTATTTCAAACAAGCCATAGATGAGATTACTTCTTATTATATATTACCCTTATAATTTTAAAAAATGTTTGCTCTGGCCAACAGAAAAATAAGAATTATGTGGGCACCGATTTCACCATGAAGGCAACTTCTAGCTCAAAAGGTCGTTGATTTGATTATTCAATTGAAATAACTTAATCCAAAATGGGGAGTTCTAAGAATTTCACTTGAACTGAGACAGGTAGGAACCCAAGTTAGCAAACCAACGGTTTTAAAATACCTTGAGATTAATTGACTGATGTCACCACCAAAATCAGGTAACTTAACATAGTCTCAATTTCTGGCGAATCACAAGTTCAAAATCTCAATCGATTTCACTTGCTAGATTACACCCCTAGGCCATCAATTTTTGGACTACACAACAGTTCAAAAATGTGTTCTTCGATTTAGAACAATATCCAACGTTATGTATTTGTAACCGAAGTCAAATCTTTTCGAATTGGTTTAGTTTTATGATGAAAGATTATTTTAAAATAAATATAAAGAAAACGGCTTATAAATCGCCATGGCACAATGGGTCAATGAAAGGTTTAACCTGTCCTTAAATACGAAGTTTTTGACTCTGTTGCTCCAATAAATTTAAATCAAATTCAAGGAGTCTGTAAAGAGTACAGATCTTATTACAAAAAAAAGAACCCATCAAGAGATAAATGAAGAGATTCCCTCCTTGGCCAATGAAACCTATAAAAATAAAACGTTGTATTTCGATTTAAAATCTCATTTGAATGGGTTATTTAGTACTTTTGAAAATACATATGCTTAATTTTCTATTTTTTGCCAGGACAGGAAGAACTAAGACAAAACCTATACTGATTAACCTTGCTTGTTAGAATGATAAATATATATAATGATATAATCAATATCAATTAAATAGAATTAATGAGGAGATCTTATGCCTATTTTAACAGTCGGTGAATATTCACTTGTCTTCAACATGCTATCTTTAGCAGTTGCGGCTATGTTTGGATCATTCGCTTTTTTCGTCATGTCTCAAAAAATTATCGGTGCCAAATACAGAATATCGATGATCGTTTCTTCACTTGTTGTACTCATCGCTGGCTACCACTACTACAGAATAATGGGTAGTTGGGAAAATGCATTCACTCTAGTAAATGGTTCTTATGAGCCAAGTGGCAAACCATTCAACGATGCTTACCGCTATGTAGACTGGTTACTTACAGTGCCTCTTTTACTTGTTGAGTTAGTTCTAGTTCTTAACATCAGCAAAGGTTCAACCGGTCCTATGCTCAAAAAACTTATTGTCGCCGCAGTTCTTATGATAGGTTTAGGTTATCCAGGTGAAGTTTCAACTGACCTTGCCACAAGAAACTTATGGGGCGTACTCTCTACAATCCCATTCATCTACATACTTATAGTATTGTGGGGACAGCTTGGCGCTCAACTTACAGATGCAAGTGACAGTGTTAGAAGACTCTTCACTAATACACGTTACCTACTAATCGCAACATGGGGCTTCTACCCTATAGCTTACGCCATCGGAACTTGGGGTGGTCTTCAGACTTCAGGAGCAATCGTTGGGGTACAAGTTGGTTACACTATTGCTGATATCACTGCAAAATGTCTCTACGGTGTGATGATTTTTGCAATTGCTTACCAAAAATCAAGTGAAGATGGAACACTTCCATCACAGATTGAAGAAAAGCAGCTTGCCGTTTAAGCCACCTTTCTATAATTTCAAAATAGCACTTTGGACTAAGATCGCAACTACGGTTGCGATTTTAGTGTTTGTTTTAACTCTAAGTCTTAGTTATTATTTTCCAAGTCTAGATTCTAGACTGAATCTTCTTATTACTGGTCTCATTTTTCTAGGAATGCCTCATGGAGCACTTGATGTTTATATCCTTAGAAAAATACTACTAACAAAACAACAATTTTTAATTGGTCTATTGATCTACATTGGATTTTCGATACCTATTCTTTTTGTCTGGCCTATTTACCCAACTGTCTGTTTTCTTTTTTTTATGAGCTATTCTTTGATTCACTTTGCCGATAGTGACATGCAGGATTCCGCCTCTTCAGTGAAAAAAAGGGCCATCGAATTTCTGGCAAGAGTCAGTTTACCTTTTTGTCTTCCCTTTATATTTCACGAAAAGGAGACCCTTCAAATTGTGAAATGGATACATCCAGAGGTTAATCTTACGCAAGTCAAAAGTATCTTTTTAGTTTTAGGTTATATTTCTTTAGTGTTTGTTGTGGTCCACACAATCTTAGGTCTTCTGAAGTTTTTTAAAAATTTAAAAGAAGCTGATATAACATTTCTCGAGCCATTAGTGATATCTGTTCTCTTTATTTCAGTTAATCCTCTATTTGCCTTTGGGATATATTTTTGTTTTATTCATTCTATAAAACATGTGGTAAATGTCTTACTTTCAATAAAAATTCCTTCTCCACTAACCATTTTGCCTTACTGGTTAATCCCCTTATCAGGTCTGCCTGTTTTATTTTATCTGCACTCTGTAAATCAGGACATTCTCAGTGAGAGGATTTTTCAGTATATTATTATTGTCCTATCTTCTTTGTCATTACCTCACGCGATCCTTATTCGCTTTGGGAAGTCGAGGCTATTAATCAGATAGTAAAGCACAATCCTGCTTACTTTTTACTGCCATGGATACTCAATTTAAACGAGTATAGCTCGGTTAAATTGAGCTGAAAGATTCCATTTCTATTAAAATAGAGTTTATATAACTGGAGCACCTGTTGTCTTTAAAGTATAATTGTTATGAAGTATCTCAAGCGGAGGTAATTACCTAATATTAAAAAGCCATTAAACCTCCGAAAATTAAATTAATCCGAACTAATTTAATTAAAAAATGGAGAACTTTATGGCCAGAAATAAGCTTATCAATAAACTCGGCTCAACTCAACAAGTTTACATAGGATTAGATGTTCAAAAAAAAGTGGTCTGTTTATATCATTTATTAAGACGAAGTTATTGAAAGTCATACTATTCCCGGTGACTATCAACCTCTCAAATCATTATTTAAAAGATATGAAAAGTTTATCATTTTATCAGCATACGAAGCTGGATTTCTTGGTTTTTATCTTCATCGACACCTAGAGCAAGACAATATTAAAAATATTATCGTCTCCCCTAATAAAATTCCTACTGAAGTTAGAAATTATGTAAAACTGATAAGAGAGTTGCAAAAAAAATTGCCTTCTCATTATCAAAAAACCTTATTGTTGGAATATATATTCAATCAATTGAACTTTGTGACTTTAGAAATATTCTTCGTTTAAGAAGCAAAGTAACGAAAGTAAGAGCTCAAACTGCTAACAGAATAAAAATGCTACTTCTAAAACAAGAAATCAAAATGACTCAAGTCGGTCTTGCAGAAGCCAAAATGAAAGAGCTAAGAAATCTAGAGTTACCTGAGCATACTAAGTTTGCACTCGATCAATCAATACATTGATCAGCTTGAACTTTTTAACAAACAAAGAACACAACTCTAGTCTAGGCCTACTCTGCTGTTATGAATTCACAATATGTTAATACTTATAAAAGTATAAATACCATCCCAGGCCTTGGCGAAGTTACTGCAAGTATGTTGTGCTTTGAAATTGTGGATTTTAATAGATTCTCACCCGTAAAGAAACTAGCTGCATATATTGGTTTAACCCCAAGAGAATTTTCTTCAGGAGATAATGTTTATAAAGGCAGGATTACGGGACAAGGAAATAAACTACTAAGGTCTTATCTAGTTGATGCCTCGTGGATTTTAATTGGGAAAGATCCTGTTATGAAAGAATAATACAACAGAATCAAAACAAACTCTGGCAATTGTAAAAAAGTAATTATTGCAATGGCAAGAAAGTTAATAAATAGAATGCATTCAATTGTTGTAAATAACCAATGTTATGTAATTGGTGAAATAGAGTAGAAAAAACTTAAAAGACATAGGATGGGGATTTGATTAGCTGTGACCACGATAATTCGCCTGTGATTCTAACAAGCGTATAAATACGTAGTATAGGATTTGTCATAGCTTTTTTATAATCGAACGTAAAAGCAAATTGTGCAAGGAAAGATTACTTTTTTTTGGCTACGAATAGAAGGATGTTCATGGTTTATTTTTTTGATCAATATACTTGGTTGATGAACACTTGTGCTCTTTTTGGAAGGTAAATAAAAGCAACAAAACGGCTAAAGCCCTTGTTAGAAGCTGTAAATATTATAAAGTGTTAATTAAATTAATTGACGATACACACAGAAAGACGAATTAGCACCCTATTCACATAACCCAAAAAGTACCACTCTCCCACCACTCCAACTTCTAATAAGGATAGGAACAATTAGACACCTTTTTGGAAAATACTAAAGTATTATCTTCCCTATTATAATTAGTTTTAGGAGGAAAAGTGTGAAATGACACCGAACATTTGAGTTTGGAGCCAGTTTACTTGCCTTGAAATGCGGTTCTTCTTAATTAAGAAGTTGCTGCATATGTTGCCGGAATTGATCCTTGTGTCGTTAAAATGCCCATTTATCCTAAAGCAGAAGGATTTATTGAGAAATATAAAGCAGGCAGAGAGCTAGTTAACAATAATAACTGTATCATTGTCATGCTAGTTTCCACCACGCGGAACCAAGACGAATTGGTCAAAAGAAAGAATACCTCGACTTCACACTAAACGAGTTTATGAATGGCAGTAGGAAGAATAAATATATGGATAGAATTCTTCCTCTTCTAAACGATGAAAATATTGAGTACATTGCGACTGTAAGTCTTCAGCATCTTTTGGAATCCAGCTCCATTTTCTTACCTAACTCTTGATAGCATAATTTCTCATCTGATTCACCTCCTTTCTATTCATCATTGTAAATATTTTCTTACTACTTCTTCTTGATACAATTTCAGCTCGTCTTCCATAAAAAACATCATCTGGTGTCACGTTCCCCAGAGATTCATGATATCGCTTTTTATTATAATAACTTATAAAAATTCCTACGTTTTTCTTCAGCTCATCCAGTCGATTATAGTTGTGAACATAGACATTCATCTTGAGACTCTTGTGCCATCTTTCAATCTTTCCATTTGTCTGAGGGTGATAAGGAGCTGCGTAGATATGATAAATTCCAACCTCATCTAAATCCTCGTTCAGGTCCTCTGTCGGAGACAAGCTTTGGCATGTCAGCTGGATTCACTTTTGCATTCACACATGCAAGCTCAATGACTCTTACAAAGTCCTCTCCTTCATTGGTAGAACAAATCTCCCAAGCAAGAATCTTTCTTGAGAAGTCATCAAGAACACTTATCAAATAGAACCAACCATAACCTTCAACAAAAAGATAAGTGGCATCTGTTTGCCAATGCTCATTCACTTTACTTGGTTTGTATTCGTATTCTTTTTTCGCTGGGAAGCTTACAATATCATGCTCTCTAATCAACCCTTCTTTTTTAAGAACTCTATAAACGCTAGACTCAGAGACGCTGAACTCCGCAGTATCCGTAATCGTATAACTGATTTCTCTAGAAGTTAGTTCCGGCCTATCTCTCGCAAGCTCCAAGATTTTTTTCTCTCATCTTTAAGAAGTGCATTACACTGAATCTTAGGACCTGATTTTTTATCACAAAGACCTTCGCGTCCATGTTTTTTATAGTTCGCCTTCCAATGATAATAAGTACTAGAGCTCATACCCAGAAGCTTCAAATCATCTTTAATCTTAAACCCACAGTTCTCCACTGCTAGTAGTAAAGTCGGATGTTCTCAAGCATTTGCTCAGCTGCTGCTCGCCTTAGATCTGCGTTCTGATCTTTGAGACTCTTAACTTCATCGCTGGTAGTATTTCTTTTAGAGTCCATTTGCAAGCTGGATTTGCCACCCTCGAGGAAAGCCTTGGACCAGGTATAGTAAGTTGGCTTAGCGAGATTTTCTCTTCTACATAAATCTGTTATAGGGATTTCTCCTCGAAGACCTTCGAGAACTATTTGAATCTTTTGTTCGGCCGTAAATCTTTTCTTGGTCGTCCTCTTAATTTCTTTAATTGTATTTTTTGCACTCATAACTAATACTCCTTAGTTTTATTTTAAACGTCAAAACTAATGAAGTCTGGAGGGTGAAAAAAATTCCGAGTTCAGCACTCGGGATGTCTGATTTATTACGCCCAGTTTATCCAATTAATGCTGAAGACACACGCTTAGTTATCTCTAAATAATCTCCACGTAAGCAACCTGCATCTACGGCCATTGACTCAGATCGCCTTAATCTATAATGATAAGAAAGCCAAATCATTGGTAAGAGACTCCTATATCTTTTCTCGTCTCCATTCTTAGTAGTTCTTAAGCAAAAATTATATATTTTCTTAAAGTCTTTTACGTTAATATAATCTTCTCCGCTCAAACTTTTGTCGGTATTTCTTGCTTTTGCTTTTCTTACTTTTTCATATCTTCTTGTTCCTGACCTCGTAAGCGATGGGAAGCTGAACCTCATTAGTTCAATTTCACCTTTACTCTTTTCGTGTAAAAACTGAAAAAACATATTAGAGTTATTTTTAATTGTCATAATCGTTTTATGGGCTAAGTTTTTGCCCTTTAAAAACTTTACAAAAATTGATTGTGACTCAATTGAGATCCAAGTTTTATAGTCGTAATTTTGAAGTTTTGTATGATGATAACCTATTAAGTATTGCCTTACAGAACTTGCCACATTCTTGGAATAAACCTCATTACTCGTTCTATCGAGCATCCAATTTCCAAACTCTTCGTTGTAGTCATTTCCCTTAATGAATGAAGTTCTAATATTGTATTCACGCCTAGCAAGCTCTTTCTGCTTCTTTCTGTAGTTCTCACGTTCTATATACTCTTGAATCTTCTCAGCGTCCTTATCAAATGTCCCATATTCCAAATGAGGCTTGTTCTCTAATTTCCTTGTTCCATCTCTAAAATAGATTAATCTTCTTACACGAAATCGATTTACACTACTATCCCAAGTAGCATTCCACATTTTTGTTTCTTTTACAGTTTTCGTTTTTGACATAATTCCTCTCTAGTCCTTTTCGATTTAAAGACTAAAGAGCTTGATTAATTTATACCTTGAGTTCGTGATAGGAAAAAATGGCGGGCTGTGAGGGATTCGAACCCCCGACCAAGAGATTCGAAGTCTCCTACTCTATCCAGCTGAGCTAACAGCCCACAATTTGATTGATATACTGGAACTAACTATCCAGATTAATTTACTTTTTGTATCCAGTAAATTACATAATCTACTGTTTTTATTCACTTCTCCAACAAGGTGCTTCATTTTTCGAAGCCTAGAGCTCTATCCAGCTGAGCTAACCCGGTGTGGACTATTTTTTTGTACTAATTTTCTCTAAGAGAAGCACTAATATTATCCCAATAATCATTAATGATAAAGCAAAGAATACTTCTGAGTTAAATTCTACTGGCAATATATTAGCTTCGCGTAAAACATGGGTCTTTCCTCGGATAACCTTCGACTCAATGACTTCTTTCCATGGCCAGATTTTCTTCATAGAACCGATCATAAAGCCGGTAAGTACGCACATAGTAT
Source organism: uncultured Oligoflexia bacterium (assembly GCA_913058265.1). Lineage (GTDB taxonomy): Bacteria > Bdellovibrionota > Bacteriovoracia > Bacteriovoracales > Bacteriovoracaceae. The sequence goes on along the minus strand of CAJXPQ010000008.1, from coordinate 174,107 downwards.
AGTTATGAAAGTTCTTTAGAAGATAATTTAAAAGCTTTGAGAAGCTAAGTAATCCAACGAGACAGCCTGACGCGAATATAATAATGATTGTTATTGAGTCAGTGCTAAAAGGATTCTTAAGTGCGCTGGTTACATACAAATACTTCCCGAGAATCAACAAGATAAATGAACCGCTGATTCCAGGCAAGATCATGGCACATATAGCTATACATCCTGAAAAGAAAAGAAACGGTAATGACTCAGGTGTTTCAACTGGGATCAATGAAACAATGGCATAACCAACAGCCGTCCCCACTGCCACTAAAGCTAAATGCTTAGATGTGAAAATATTTTCAACTGTCTTACCTACAAAAACAATTGATGCCAGAATCAATCCAAAAAAGAGTGACCACGTTTGGATGGAGTAATTCCCCATCATAAAATGCATAACTCTAGACATTGATAAAATCGCTAGAAAGATTCCACAAACAAGTGGGATTAAGAAAGGAGCATTTAGGTGAAGCAAAGCACCTTTCACGTCTAAGTTTAAAACTTTTTTGATGAATTCTTTATTTACTGAGCTGATGGAAGTTATTAAGCGATCATAGACTCCAGTTATAAGAGCGACTGTTCCCCCAGATACTCCAGGAACAATGTCGGCCATCCCCATAGCAAAGCCTCTCAGTCCAAGACCTAGCTGTTCTTTAGATAATTTCACGATTATTTTTCCTTATCGGCATTTAAGAGTTCGTCGATTTCTTCGATATCAAACTCTGTTAAACCGTATGGATTCTCTTTGTCATTAAGGTCTTCATCTAAAAATCTTTGACCGAAATTTTCTTCTATCTCATCAAGTGATTCTTGTTGTTCTACACCAAAATTATTTTCAACTTTATTTAAATCTTCACTTTCAAGAAGTTTATCTTCATCAAGTCTTGCTTCATTTAACATTTTTTCAGCTGTCTCAAGCTCAGATTCTAGACGTTCAAGAGACCTTAGATCTTTTTCATTATCCGTTATGATAGACTTCTCTCTTTCTTGTCGCTCTAATTCAGCTAACTCGTCTTCAGTAAATTGAATCTTATCTGCTTTATCAAGAAGAGCATCATTTAAATCATCTAGATTTAGTACGACATCAAGTTCATCGAGTGCCTTATTAGACATTCTGGCCGCATCACTAGATAGTGCTGTCGATTTAAGCCTTGTAATTCTAGCTGCTGCTGCTTTCGTTTTTGTGACAGCAATATCACCAATGACAAAATCTCTTCTTGAGTTTGTTATAAGTGCAGTTGCAAAGTTATCAGTCACAGTAATAACAGTTAACTCTCCATTTTTATAAGTTGGGTTTGCGGCAATATTTAGCTTTGTTCCTCTATCTTTAAAACCGTAGGCTTCAAATACATTTCCAAGCTCAACGCCATCAGCTCTACCACGGTCAAGGTAGACGACATCACCAAATGAAACATTTTGTTGTAAACTTTTATTAGAGGCAAGGATAACTGATTCTATTAGACGTGAATTATAAGTTTTGGTTATCCTTTCAATCTTTGGAGTATAAACAGTAACTCTATCTCCACGGCTCATAACTCCACTGGATTCGATGACTTCTGATTGCCAAAGACCTTCTAACTTTTGAATAGTTTTAAAACTTCCAGTAATTGTGTACTTAAAACCTTTTCGGTCTGAGTTTTCGTTACTTTTCTCACCTTCGGCAACATACACTGAAAATTTATCACCGGCTACAATATCTAATGTATCATCAAATCTTACGTAGAAGTGATCATGCTTCGTAAAAAGACCTCTCTCCTCAATTGCAGATTCGATTTTACCAAAATCTTGTACCACGTTTGTTGAAAGAAATGTGTTGAGATAAAATCCTTCCTTGAAGTTAAAAACAACTTTAGCATTTTTATCAAAACCAAACTCGTCGAATTCATCTTCTGGTACACCAATAGCAAAGTCTAACTTTGGTGGTTCATAAACTTCATATTCTTTAACTAATGAATCATTACCAATAAGCTTTAGATCTTCTTGAGTATCACCTGATGAGTACTGAAGATAAATACCGTCTTCTAGAAGTTTCTCACGGTCATCTATCCAAGCTGGTTTTGCATCATCTCCCCACTTATCAAACTCTCCTACGTCTTTTATTTGAGCTATCTTCTTCTTGCTTACTTTTCCCATACTAATTGTAGGGAGGTTTTTATCTGAGCCTGTTGAGAAAGAAAGGATCATTCCAGGTTCAATCTCATGTGGATTTGTAATATATGAATTTAAGGCCCAAATTTTCGAATAATAAAAACCAGATCCAAAAACACTTTTAGATATTTTCCATAGCCAGTCTCCACTTTGTACTTCATAAGTACCACTTGTAGATTTACCGGCAATATCATTCCATTCACTGTTTGGAATCTTCCCCTGCATTGACTTGGCCATTTCAAGTAAGTCCTTCTCAGTCTTACCCACATCAAAAACCATAGCAGCTTCTTTACTCGTCATATCTGTATTTTTAAGAATTTTAACTTTTCCTGACCGTGCTCTTTCAAGTGTTTCAGCGTTCTTGACCTCACCTTCGATGTCATCTGGAAGTGTAAATTCAATTTCACCTAAGTCAGCTTTTAATGAATCAAGGTCATCATCGTCCTCGATCGTGACAGCTTCATCAAAATCTACTTCTGCAATATCATCTTCAAGACCCGTTTCATCTGGATCGTCCATTTCTGCAATTTCACTTGGCTTTAAGGTAGGCTCTTTGGACATATCTTCGGAAAGAACATCATCTTTTTCAAACTCGTCCATCAGTAATTCCATATCTTCAGGATCTTCCAACTCAAGGTCGTTTAAATCCTGCCCGTACGAAAGGCTTACTGATGCCAATAGATATAAACTTAAAAATTTATTAAAATTTTTCAAATTTTTCTACACCTGTACTTCGAAAAAATCTCTTAAGATTGATTCGTATTTTAGTTTTTTATCTGTTAATCCTAGTTTCTCTGTACAAACGACAGCATGCTTTAATGAAGGTATTACAGCTCCAGAAAAGGCATGCTCTCTTATTATTGATTCAAATACTTGCAGTCCTAGATCATATTGTCCGTTGGCCAAATAATGCTCACCGACTCTAAGCTTTGCTCTTACTCTTAATTGTCTTGTTTTCGAGTTCTCTAAGAATTGGAAGATTTTAAAGGCCTCGTCTGTTTTACCATTATCATACAAGGCAACACCTTTAGAATAGTAATCGAGGTCTTCATCGAATTGAGATTTATCTATCTTAACAGCAGGACTAGAAGGTATTTTTGCAGACTTAACCGCTGCGGCCGCGGCAAGGCCCTTATCTCCAAAAACATCGATTGATTCTGAACCACTTTTATTTGCTGCCATTTCATCTAGTTGATTAAATGTTTTCTTGCTCGTTAACTTTTCTTCTTTTAAATTTTGATAACGATCATTGAGATTTTTATACTTAGTAAGGAGTTCATCATATTGATTTTTTGAAACCCACTTAGGTTCTTGCTTTACTTTATTTCGAGGAGACTTATCGTCACCAAGCAGAGATTTTCTTGTGCTCTCAACAAAACTGGAGCACCCATATAAGGTGGTAACTACTAAGACCGTAACTAGGAAATTTTTAACGCGCATTAGTCCTCCGTGACTGAGCGAAATTTGCAAGTGAATGCACTACATTATTATTTTAAGGCTTGTCCTAATGCTAAGTCAATGATATTAAATATTTACCGAGGATAACAGTCATGTATACGCATAATCAGGATAAGAAATTATATAGACAGGTCTTTACCATGAGTAAAGATGCCACAAGTTTATTCTATTTTACCTTGGAAGCGAATGACAATATTTGCTTTTACTCCACCCTTCCTTTTGAAAAAGGAATCAGCAGTCGAAGTGTAGTTGTTTATTATACTCCAGAATTAAAATCCTACTTTGATACTATCTGCAAGGGACTTAAGGGCCTCATCTCTTTTGATGTGCTTGAAGAAGAAGCCCTAATTGATGATCTATAAATTTTCTTTGATGTAATTATAAACATCCTCATGATGAGTCTTTGTTTTAACTTTTGGCATTATTTGTTTTAACTTGCCGTCTTTCCCGACAATAAAAGTCTGCCTTAATATACCATCATACTCTTTTCCCATAAATTTTTTCGGTCCCCAAGATCCATACTTATCCGCCACTTTGTGGTCTTCATCAGATAAAAGCGTGAAATTTAAACTATCTCTATCGGCAAAACGTTGAAGTCGTTCAGGTGAATCTGGGCTAAGGGCAAGTACGACAGTCTTAATTTTAGCAAATTGTTTCTTATAATCTCTGATGCCACCAGCTTGTACCGTGCATCCAGGAGTCATCGCCTTTGGGTAGAAATAAACCACCACATTATACTTATCTCTAAAGTCCTTAAGTGAAACTTTTTTTCCTTTTTGATCTAATAATGTGAACGCTGGTGCTAAATTCCCAATCTTAGGTAGTGCCATTTTAATCTCCTTATTTACCACTGATCCCTCAGTGATCTAATTTCTATAAATTTATCTAAGCTATTTTCTTCATTTAAAACTCTAAAGAATGGATTATAAAGTTTTTCCTCGCCGATTGTCGTGTTGAGATAGTAATCGTCATTCACTGTCTCAGCGTACTTCTTCATATATTTATCGACCTCAGTATTTGAGCCATCGATTGACTGCGCAAATTTCAAATTTGTCATAAAATAATCATGAGATGGATAGATTATTATATGATCCTCAAGGGTGGCAAAAATCTCTTTAATTGTTACATAGAGCGTCTTAACGTCTCCTCCAAGCCTGGTATTCCCAACTCCTGAGTTGAAAATGGTATCTCCCGTAATGACTGATTTTAATTGATCTGACTCATAGAGAAAAAAGCATTGATGATCCATAACATGACCAGGAGTGTCTCTACAGATAATTTTTTCACTCTCAGACAAATAAAATTCCTCGCCATCCTTTAGCTTTAGCTCTTTGGTTCCATCAATATTTAAAAAGTTATGATTATCTTTGATATGATCTGGATGGTGGTGAGTGTTTAGAAGGTACTTTGGTATGACTCCCTCTTTTTGTGCTAAGGGTAATGTTTGAGACAAGTCTAGGGGATCGATGAATATTGCTTCTTTAGTTTGTTCACTATATATTATATAGTTAAAATTACGAAGGCTATTTGCCAAATACTTTTGAATAACTATCATCAATACACCCTAAGGTTGAATATGAATTTAGATCAAATAATCCACAACTCATTTATACTATTTCTTGCGCTTACAATTATTACTAAAATTACCCTATTATTGCTGAATATTAAACATGTTAAGTTAAACTTGGCCTCAGTTCCTTTAAAATTTCGTGAAAAGATTGACTTGGAATCCCACCAAAAAGCTGGCAAGTATACGATTACCAAGAATTACTTTAACTTATTCACAATCTTACTCAACACTGTCATTTTACTTTTCTGGCTAGAGGCCGGTGCACTTGGCTCACTAAATAGTTTCATTGCTGGTTATTTATCAGATTATTCTCCCGTCTCAATTGGAGTTGCGCTATTTATTGTATTCAATTTGGTTAATACGCTACTGTCTATTCCAGAGAGTCTATACTCAACTTTTGTCATTGAAGAAAAATTTGGCTTTAACAAAGTCACTGCAAAAATATTCATTGTAGACTTTCTCAAGCAGCTCATACTCTCACTAGTAATAATGATTCCTCTTCTATATGGAGTTTTCTACTTACTTTACTCTGCCGGAACACTCTGGTGGTTATATACTTGGGCGAGTATTATCGTTTTTCAATTTGTGTTAATTTGGGCCTATCCTAAATTTATTGCTCCACTATTTAATAAGTTCTCTCCATTATCTGACGAAGAGCTAGAAGTTAAAATTAAAACATTAACAGATTCAACAAAAATTCCATTTAAAGACTACTTTGTTATGAATGCTTCTTTAAGGAGTTCTCATGGTAATGCTTACTTTACTGGCTTTGGTAAAAATAAAAGAATTGTCTTTTTTGACACCTTACTTAAGACTCTTAATGCTAATGAAGTTGTGGCCGTACTAGCTCATGAGTTAGGCCATTTAAAGAAAAAACATATTATGAAAAGTATTTGTATTAGTTCTCTATTAATGCTTCTTGGTCTTTATTTTCTAGGACAGATTTATCAGGAACAAGCTCTTTTTAATGCTTTTAAAATGAATACTTCAGAGCCGTATATGGCAATGCTTATCTTCACGATGATCATTCCTTACTATTTGTATTTTCTTACACCTTTAAGTTCTTTGCTATCTAGAAAAAATGAATTTGAGGCTGATTACTTTGCCGCTCAACACGCGAATGCTGATGATTTAATAACGGCACTAATTAAAATGTACAAGGATAACTCAAGCACTCTTACTCCACACCCTATATACTCGAAATTCTATTTTTCTCATCCGCCAGCAAATGAGAGAGTGACTTTTCTAGAGGGATTGATCAAAGAGTGAACTAAGAAGTGACTTCTTTAGAAAACTAAAATATTTCTCTCTATATTTTTCAATTTCATTATGAAGTTCATGGTAGCCACCTTCAATAGTTTCTAGGTTACAGTTTTTCTCAACTGTAGAGAAGTATTCAACAATGCTAGGACTATCAACAAGGCCGTCACTCGTCCCCGTAGCACAGTAAAGCTCAGACTTTATTCTCAGAGGTCTAGAAAATACGTTTCTTCCTTCATTTAGAATTTCCATAAATAGCTTTGTATGAACTTTTAAGCAATTTAGTTCGTCTGTAATATAATTCTCATAGACTCGTTGATCATGAGAAAGCTTTGTAAGATCAAGTAGGCCCTCAAGTGGGATAGAAACTGGAAGTGACTTTAAAGTGCTCATAACAGACATTGGAGCCAGCTTAAAAGCCTTTCCCATAAGGCCTGTCCCAGCAATTGCAGGGCCACTCAAAAACACTTTCTCAGGGTAAAAGTCTTCTTGTACATCATTTTGCATAAAAGAAGCCGTTATAAGCCCACCCATGGAGTGTCCGAATAAGACAAACTTTTCCATCGTATATTGATCTGCTAAATAATCGATAATTTCCGTTAGATCTTCTCTGTAGTCTTTAAAATTCTCTACATGTGCTCTCTTACCATCAGACCTTCCATGGCCACGTAAATCGTAAATACAAATATTAAAGTAGTGAGAGAATAAAGTGTTCATATACTTATGTCTTCCGGCATGTTCACCAAGTCCATGGGTAACTACAAGCCAAACTGGACTTCCATTCTCAACTATATCTGCTTGGATTTTAACGCCATCTCTCATTTCGATTGCTTTAAGCTCACTAATCATTCTAAAATCCTTTGTAAAACTTTCTCTGTTTCCATATCTTTTAAGATCACTTAGTATCTAACTATGTACTGTCCAATGTGTTTATATGATACCTTAAAAATAGGCTCCAGTGGAGTTGTAAAGTTTACTTTTAATGGTAAATCCAAATCAACGAGTCAATTCTTCTATAATTTAGCACAAGATAACGAAGCTGACCTTCTTGAAAAACTAGATAAGGTGATCAAGGACTACTTTGTTTATTATTCAGGATTCCAAAATAAAGATCCCATAAAGGCGGTAGAAGCTCATTCTATTGACTTTATTTGTAGTAATAAATGTGTCATTAATGTTTCACATAGAGTTGATGTTATAGGGCTACTTTTCTCTAAGGATGAGCTCAAGGCATCTCTAGAGAAAATGGGTATAAAATATTCCTTAAAAATTGATCTTGAATAAATTTTATAGCGGCAAGCTTATCTCTAACTCAACCTCAATATAACCATTATACTTAAAGTCTCTCGACTGAAGTGCATCTATAGATAAGTAAGTATCAATATCTACCCTTGGGCTCTTTTCAATTATAGGAACAAGATTCAGATCTCTTGCCTTTATATCAATACAATTATTATAAACACATCGCTCAACACGAAAGAGATCAAAGTCTTTAATAAGTGATTTATCTCCACTCGTTTTTAATACAAATTCATCTAATGACTCATCATCTTTAACTTCTACAAATAAAGACCGTCCTATAAGATTCGTCTCTTTAACTATGCCGCTAAATTTTTCAGACTCGAATAAAGATTTAGCTTCGATCATTCCAGTATTTAATCTATATATGAACATTCGTTTTAATGTTGGATTCTGATCTGCACCGACAGCATTAAATAAATCGGAAGGCTTTGCTCTTCTCTTTAATTCTATTTCTATTCCTTCATTCGTATTAGATATCTTTCTAATATATTTTCTAAATTTAAGACTACGAAGATATCGATAGATCTCCGTCTTATTTTTCTTGATCTTTAAAAATAAGTAGTCTTCATCATCTGAAACATTTAAAGTATTTAGGTTAAGATAAGGCACATTATTATTAAACTTAACAAGGTTGATTTCAAAGTCATCCTGGATATCAGAGTCCTCGTCTCCTGTGAAACGACTTACCTTGGCCTTATTGTCAGAGAGATTACTTTCTGAAAATGATGACTTCTCTGCTTCCTTAAAAGTTTTATTATCAAGATTTTGAAAAGGATCCGCCGTCTCAGTAATTCGAGAAGGCTTAATATTTACAAAGAATTTATCTACAATGCTGAAGTTATTTGCTTCTCTTCCATTTGAATCACAAGTTTTATCTTCAGGCCGACAATCATCTGTCGTAAAGAATACTTTTATAACCTTAGCTGATTTAATAAATTTAGGATTGATATAATCGAAATTAAAACTTGATGTAAATTTAACTTTATTTGAAAAACCAAGACCTACCCCTAGCTTATAAAGGTTAAGTTTAATTGTATCCTTGAAGCGTTCTATATAGTTTTTTTCCTTCACACTAATTGTTCCATTTCCGAGGACATCATCTACATCATAATAACCAACGGAATCTTCTGTTAAGGGAATTTTTATTGAGACTTTAGATGTCTTACCGTCACCATATATATCAGCAGTTGATTTAGAGGATGCGAAAGGTTTCACTTCAGTTTTTGTTTTAAAATCATTATCGACTGCCTCTTTAAGAGAACAACTAGAAAGCGAGAATATAAATACAAATAATAGTAATGTACGCAAAAAAACCTCCAATTGGTCCTAATCTTAGTTTATATTCAGATTTACTTCACGGTTTTTATTGCGTCGTGTCATTTTTACATAGTTTAGATGATTTTTATGTATGGATGATTAAACTAATATATGATTTATGCTTAGCGACATGGTTTCTTGGAGGAACATTGCATAAGTTATTAGTTTTACTTATTTTAAGTTATATATCTGTGGACAGTTATGCTCACTACTATGACACCCTTCCAAAAGGTGTAAATTCCTTCGTCTCCAGATATATTAAATCTGATATCAATTCCAGCTATAATCAAAGTAAGACTCTCTCTCCTTTTACTTTTGAAGTTAATGCTGACATTAAAATGCTAGAAGATATTAACGACCCAACTCTTAACGACATCCTTGATGTTTTTAATTCCTATCCTGATGCCTACAGCGCTATATCACTTGGAACACATAAATTTGATGCAAAAGCTGATGTAAATGTTGATGTATACGCCTTGGCCTACGGAATCACGGATAGAATAACCGCGTATGTTGGCGTTCCTATTTACAAAGCAAATGTAAATATTAATTATACTAGAATAAAGAATGATTCTCTTGATGAAGTATCAGATATTTTACAAGATACTAATGGCGATGACCTAGCGCAGACTATTGGTAATATTGTAGAAAATCTTTATGAAGTTGATGAGTCTCTTATTCAAAGCGGAATTGTTAATGCACTAGAATACGACGAGCTTGGTGATTGGCAGGGTGAAGGCCTCGGAGATACTGAACTTGGAATTATGTACAATTTTCTTCGTGAAAAAAAATATGGGATGATGGCAACATTTGGTCTTGTCGCACCTACGGGATATGTTGATGACCCTGATCTTCTACAGGATATAGGCTTTGGAGACGGACAATGGGATGTCTTTGCTGAATTTGGAGGTGGGTACGAATTAAGAGACGATATCACCATCAATGCATGGACAAGATATACATATCAATTTGCATCCACAAAAAAACTTCGTGTTCCACTAGCGAGTGACACAAACTTAGGTGCCGAAAATGCAAGTTTTGAGGAAAAACTAGGTAACAAAATCTTATTTGGTACTAACGTTGATTACTATATTAATGATTGGTTTAAGCTTCAATCAGGCCTAGTATTTGACTTCATATCTGAGGCCGAGTATAGCTCATCAGATGCACAAGCGAATAGAAGACTAGCTAAGGACACAGAGTCCTACTCTCAAAATATTAAAATGTTAGCGCAGTTTTCATCATTAAAATTATTCCAGAAAAAAAAGTTTGTCCTTCCGGCTCAAATAAATTTATCATTACAAAAAATGATGGATGGTAAAAATGTTCCAAAGACAGATTTAGCCGAAATTGAGTTTAGATTTTACTTTTAGCAAACGACTAATTTATAGCCTTTTCCCCATAGTGTTTCGATAAGTAGATTCGTAGCTTTTATTTTCTTTCTCAAAGAAAAAATATGAACATCAATATTTCGAATAGTCATGTCTTCCTCCTGAGCAAAGCACTTTAAAAGACTCTCTCTATTAACAGGTTCTAAGACATGCTTATAAAGACATTCAAAAATGAGAAATTCTCTCTTAGTTAAACTTACTGTCGTATTGTCCTTGATATATGAATTTGCTTCAGAGAGTAATTTTATTTCATCAGTGTTAACTTCAGATAGAAGTCTCTTGAATTTTCGACTAGCATTTTTGATCTTTACAGATAGCTCATCCAATGAGAATGGCTTCGTAATATAATCATCAGCTCCAGCATTTAAACCTGTAACTATATCTTCATTACGTGCATAACCAGACACCATAAAAATTGGAGAGAAATGATCTTTTTGTCTGATTTTACTAACGATAGATATTCCTAATTCACCAGGAAGGTTCCAGTCTATAAGATACAGTCCCTTAAAGTTTGGTTCAATATTTGCAAAAAATTCTTCAGCACTAAGGTATATTTTAACATCGTAACCTTGAGGAACAAGGTGATCCTTAAGGAGATTAGCGATATCAGCTTCATCTTCAATGATACATATTTGCGGCTTAATATCTTCAAGCACAATGGCTTCGGAATTATTCATGAGGACACTTTATACTAATAAATCCGAAGAACAAATATATTCTTGCCACATCATGACTGACTAAAAATAATTCACAGGAGTAATATTTTCGATAAATGATTGAAACTGTCCATATATTGGTCGCTTTTTAATAAAATCAACTTTTATATCTCAAGAATGTAGAAAAAATCAACAAGAATATTGCAATGTGTAAAAAGTTATTGCACCGAATCAAATAATTGTGTATATTAACTGTATATAACAATCAAGTATTTTACACGGACCGTAACCTACTGAAATCGCTAAAAACAGAGGTATATGTGAAAGACAACACTAGAACAAATTCATTGTACAACCCGAATCGTGGATTTATTGGTAAATCTGAAGTTCAGGTATCTAACTATCTTTTCAGCAAGGCTAAGCTTCGCAGAGGCTACAAACACGCTAAGCCAATTACCGATAGGCTCTTGAATATGGAAGTGTCAAACCACTACCAAGAAAGTAAAAAACTTACCAAATTCTTAAAAGCAAGGGATTTAACATTCTCTAAAAAGACACTTAGTGGCGAACATAAAACTTTTACCGTTCCATGTACAACGACTATTGTTCCAATTCAAAAGTCTCTTTTTAATGATGTGGAGTTTGCGGCCCAAAAACTAATTATTTCTCTACGGGCAGTACTTCAAGATATTTATGGATCAAAAGATATTGCTTCAGCAAAGTTTGTTAAAAGTCTTCCAACCTCAGTTAGAGAAGTCTTTATTACGGCAATTGAATCGTCTTCAAACTACTTTCCACAGTTACATCACCCTAATATGAAGAAGTATCCATTTCTAGATAACGTCGGACTAGACCTTGTATTAGTTGATGACTATATTACACAATCAAATAGCTTCCCTAACCTCATAGCTAAAAATAATGAAGATGAGTTACCAGGGCTTCCGTTTAGAATACTAGAATTAAATGCAGGTTCTCCTTCAGGTGCTTCAAATAATTTAAATGTCCTTCAAGGAATATATAATAATAACCCAGAGATTCTTGATGACCTTGGTAATATGATGCCAAATGATCATTTCAAAATTCTAGGTGAAACTTATAAATCTCTCGGAGAAGCTTGGACTAAAAGAAAAGATGGGATTCAAATATTATTACCGCCAGGTGGGCAAAATGGTGCTGCACCGGAAATTCACCAACTTGCTGCATACTCTGGTTTAATTTATACAGATGCAGATCAACTTTATCAAGATGATGAAGGTTATATAAGACTACGAACAGTATCAACAGAGAATCCAATAGTGACAGGAGTATATTCTAGAATCAACGCTGATTCAGCTCTTTATGACCCAGAAAAAGGTCTATTTATGAAAGATCCAGATTCAGCTGAAGAACTATTTCTAAGAGATAACCTTATCAAAGACGAAGAAGACGAAGGTCAAATCGTTTATGATTCAAGCGGAAAGCCAATTCCACTGGAATCAGACTACGCAATTCCAGGAATCATTGATGCCATAATCAACAGAAAGATATACATGGGTGGCCTTAACAGAATAGTTGATAACAAAATTATCCTAGCAACACTTACGTATTATGCTCCAAAGTTTTTTGGACATAAGATCGAGAAAGCAGGGTTAAGTACGGAAGGTAATCAAATACGCCCTCCACAAACTCTACCACCAACTAGAAAGTCGGTTGAGATCATCGAACAAAACCCAGATGAGTGGGTAGTAAAAGCACCTTCTCTCGCCGGTGGCCAAGGTGTCTATATTTTAAAGACACTTCCAAAAAATGTAAAAGAAGAAGTTCTTGAAATGATTCGAGAGAATCCTGAAGACTTTGCCTACCAACAGCTTGTAAAGATTGCAAGAATACCAGTCGCTGTACAAAGAAAAGCAGAGGGGTATAAATTTGCAAATTTGGCTGCCGATATTAGAACATGGATCTTTTTTGGTGCAGGAAAGCAAAAATTGCCAAGAATGTCTCACAATGCTCTTGTTCGATATGCTCCTCAAGAAAAAGGAAGAATGAGTTCGATTGTAAATACATCTGCAGGTGGAGGGTATGCCCCATTTGTCATTATAGATGATACGCAAAATAAAGAAGCTGTAACAGCAAAAGAATTAGTAAAAGAACTTGAAGCTGTAAGAATTGATACAGGTCTTCCAGTATTTGTAGCGGCTCAAATGGTTCAAGTTTCAAGAATGCTTAAAGAGGCAAACAGACTACTAGCAACTGAGCAATGTCAGGGACAAGTGTTCTTAAACCTTGCAGAAGCAATTAAAATACAATTAAAAGAAATCTTATCTTTTGTACACCCAAGATCAATCGAGTCGATTTATAAAATTATTGACCTATTAGAGACGAAAATCTCGAAAGCAGATATCAAAGAGTACAAAGAATTCATCGGTGACTCACAGTTAAAGTTGGTAGTAATTCTGAAAGAGCATGATACTCAGCCAGAGATGAAAGCTATAAGAGATATTATCGACAATATGAGAGTCATAAGCACAGATCATGTACTACTAAACTATAGTGCTGAAGATAGAGCACTTGATCTTGTAATGCTAGAAGAGCTGTCTGCCCTATCCTCTTACATAAAAGACGATGGGTTCAAGGCAACTCTAACAAGAGTAGATCGACTATTGAAGAGAGTTATCCTTAAAGAAAGACCGGACTTTACCATTACAATGTCCTCAAAGAAAATTATAAAGAGATACCTTAAGGAATTTTGTGCCACAGTTAAGGGAAGACTAAATGCTTCGCCAAAGATAGCATCATTCGCTGAACTCTTTGACCTTGATGCTGATGTTACTCAATTACAATTTGAAACTTTATATCTCGGAAAACGAGACACTGATAAAGAAATAAAAGTTGCTTCACAACTAGAGATGCGATCAAAGCAATCTTTAATTGAAAGTGGACACATTGATAAAGAACTACTTAGAGCAAGAAATGAATGGAAAAAGACAATTTCTCTTTCGAACACGCTTTCGCCAGAGAAACGAGAAGCTTTTATTCGCTCGAAAAGAGAAGTTCATTTTGGCAAGTTTCCAATCCTAGCAAAGTACCAGGAGATTATTGATCAAAATAAGACAGACAAGGAATCGCTAATATCTCTACTAGATATTGCACCTTACGCAAAATTTAATATAGAGCACTTTGCTAAAGAGCAAGGGTTAACATTAGATTCTATTTTTACTTCAGAGTTAACTCCAAATAGAATTTCTATTCTAAAAGAGAGTGCTCTGAAAAAGCATAAATTAGATAAAAGAGAATTTGCTGGTGAATGTTTTGCAAAGAAGCGTGCATCACACGGACTTTACTCAGACAGTGACGTATATGTATGGATAAGAGATCAGATCAACCCTTTTGTAATGATCTATACTGCAGGACATGAGCTCATTCACTATCAACAAATTAAGCACTCAATGAATGCTGAGAAAAGAGCACTGAAAGATGGTGGTTTATCAATATCAAAGTTTTTAAATTACTATGGAAACTTTTTAGGATCTAACCAGAGAACACTAGAAAAAGTTGATGCTGATATCTCAAGTGATAGAAAACCTCTTTACGGTTATGCTGATAGAATTGAAAGTGACTCTAAGAAGCATATTATGAAAGACCTTGATAAGGCCATTCGTACTAGTGATAGTGCTTGGGAATCAATGCTTAATGAATATGGATCACTACTTGGCTACACAATGCCAAAGAGTTCAGGGACAAAGGTTAAGGCGTTACAAGAAGTACTACCTGCACTTGAGAATACAAAGAACATATTATTTGCTCAAGAGCTTGGCTTAAATATAAATATTGATGCCATAGCAGCGGCAATGCCAGCAGCAAATGAAAACCAAATTAACTACTATGCAGATGAAATTCTAGAAGCTGCCAGAATGCCTATAGCAAACTGGGAAGCATTAAGAATTATTGCTTCTCACCAATATCACGGTGTAAGTTTTGATAGAGCTGATAGTGAAGAAGAGAACCTAAAACTAGTTCCAATTATCACTCCGGTGACAGTAGGAAGTAGCTATAACCAAACTCAGCAATAGTAAAAGAGGATAACAAATGGGAAGTGCAAACGCATATACTCAACTTACCGATTTAGTGATGTCACAGACCAAGACTCTGGAAGAACGACTGGCCTGTATTTTAAAGGATGATGGTAGTCATACAAAACTGCCTGATTCCATTAGAATTGATGATGTTCACGGTTACAACGGTATGAGTGGTTATAACTACTGGGTAAAGGATGAGCTCATCGCACAGCTTTATCTAGGAACACTTGTAAGTGGTACATATGTTGTCTATAAGAAAACATTTATCAACAATTACTTAAATGAAGAATATGACTATTATGACCAAGAAGGTAACTTCTTCTACAAATCGAGTTCACTTGATGGTCAATGTCTATACTATACTTCCATTGCTATGGACCCAACGAGTCCATTCATTAATCATATCTACAATATCCTGCATGTAGAGTATCAAGGTGCAACTGTTAATTACGGAAACACAGGAAGAATTAAGTTCTATGAAGAATTACTAAAAGTATTCTATAATGAACAAAAAATTCACCTCTCAGCAAATGATGGGATTAAAGATTCTGCTCTTAAGAACATCAATATCGAAATTTTTAAAGTCGAGCGAGACGCTGTTTTAAAATGGACTGAGCGTCAAATAATATTTGATCAACTTAAACAGTTACGAAATCAAGTTCTAGCAACTAAAAGGAGAGCTCATGCTTTCCAATTTATGCTATATGACTTTGTGGTTATGGTTCTAAACTTAAAAGTAAAGTTTCAGTTATTTAAAGCAAGACCTGTGAATAATTTTTTTGGATCCATGTATAAATATACTCTTGGAAACCTCTTTTGGTTTGCTAATACCGTTAAAAGTAACCTTGGATACTCTGTCGCCCTAGCGATATACGGCCCCTTTACTTTTTACTTTATAACTCAACCTATGAATCCACATGCCATGTGGGCGGTTGGAAAGGTTAGAAATTCATATATCGCGATTACAAAAGTGATGGAAGGTAAAGAGTTACCACAGTCTGAAATGGCGAAGAATGAAGAGTCCATAAATATGGTTGATAAAGTCTCAACAAAGCAATCAAGCGCAAATGCACCCATGCCACTAGGCAAACGAGTGTCTTGGGATGAGCGTATGAGTAACTTCAAAGCTATGCAAATATCTTATGAGGAAGATATGGTTTTCTCTGAAAGAATGGGACGTATTGAGCAATTTGAAACTCAGTTTAACTTTCCTCTTACTGCTGAGGCTGCTTGGATGGAGATGGAGCTATACCTAGAAGATATTGAAGGAAAAATAAAGTTTAACAATAATCTTGATGCAAGGTTTTTAGCCTTTTTAAATAATGAAAAAGAACGAACTCTAGAACTTCAATTCTATATTTGGCAGAAAGTTGGACAATTTTTTATTGATCACCCATATATCGTTGTAGATGAAGAGGGTGAGCAAACTGAAAGAAATTATTACGTTGGTAGACAATTTGTTTTCTTTAAAAGAATGGCAGAGAAGCTAAGCCAAATCGGTATAGCAAACTCTCCAAAAACACATCAGAACGTAGAGCTTCTTGGTAAGAAGTTTGCAAAAATGCGTATTGAGGGATCTAGTGTGCTAGATACGCTGAAGAAAAATTCAAAACTGTTTAGACAAAAAGATTTCTTAAGCTCTGATGAGCATAGAAAGTATATGAAAAGACAGTGGGAAGTTCTCTTCATGCAACAAAATAAAAAGCAGGAAGCTTCATCATTTGCTCTCCAGGCCTATACATGGTCAGTAAGAAATGCCATCTGGTTAATGCAAACAATCTACTCGGCAAAAAGAAGTGAGATTGGCGCTATGACTTATAGATACAACCTAGACAATGTTGGGGCAGAAAGTACAACAGCAAAATCTTCTATGAATCAGTATATGGAAAATATGTTTCATAATCTTACCATGGAATACGTTTCCATTAAGAAAGAGCTTGTTAATGATCTTAAGTACGATAATGAAGCTAAGCTTCGTGAAAATGTTATAAACAACATTAAGCAATATTTAATTGAAAGAGATAAACTATTCAACTCTGGTGTTTACGCACAAGCAGAGCAACAAAAAGGCAGCACAATATAATGAAAAAACTTACTCTGCTGCTTACAGTTCTTGTTTCAACTTCTTCATTTGCAGTGACAAATACACTGACAAAGAAGCAAGAGAAACCTCTCTTTAGAAACTATACAGAGAAACTTAGTTTTAACTATGGCGTAAGATACTTGGGCCCTTCTCTATCTAATGATTATCAAGATGGTGCTACTTATAATAGATTTAAAACAGGCCAAGATATCTTTGGACTCGATCAAGACTCTACGGCATCCAATCAATATTATCACTCTTTAAAGCTGGGGTACGGTATCGCTAAGGATTACACCTTGTCCTACACATACACCTTTCAAGAGGACATAAATAAAGACATAGAGTTTTATCAAAACAAATGGGATGGCTCAAAGTTCACAAGTAAGAGAGAAAGAGATATCTCAGACAACAATAAAAGAATTAATTTATTTGTATCAAATATTTATACTCATAAAAATTTCTCTATCAGTTCCAATTACTTCTACGAATTTGCTTCTACAAATTCTTCTCTTAATGAAGAAAGGCTTTATGGACTTGGAATAGAGCCTACAATTAGTTTTCGCCATACTAACCCTGCACTAAGTACAGGTTTACAAGCCTCTATCCAACGTAATTATTTTAAGAATAATGTGGAGTTTCCTGATTGTGGAGGCGTTCCATGTAATGTTCCAAACAGATACCAAACTCTACTGGTATCTGTAAGTCCATATGCAAACTACTCATTAAATGACTACACTACCTTGAAATCGTCACTGATATTTGACTGGGATCAGAAAGGTGATGAAATAAATGATACTGAAGTCTTTAATAAAAACATGGATGATGTTGCAGAAATAGCGCTGGACTTTAATATTGATTATGGAATGTACGCAGGTACCTTTTTACAGGTTGGTATTGAAGAAGCATCATTAAAGAAATCTGCCATTGGATTAGACTTTAGAATTTCACTGTACTAACAGTTTGTTTCTTCCTCGCCCTCTTCACAGATTTCTCTGCCTGAAGAGTCACACTTATCTTTCAAAGCACACAAGTCGCACGCCGATTTTCCAAATAAAGCACTGATTCCGCCGCAAGAGCCCTTAATAGTTTTGTCAGCAACGATCACGCCAACGGACATACCAGCAAATGCGATAAGAAAAACGCCACAAGTAATAAGTAAAGTATCCATATTATAGTCCTTTCTTCTTATTTATATACTTATCAAATGCCCTACTCGTCAATACCTCTAACTTAGCATTCTTTTGGACTTGAAAATAAACCAATAAATTATATTTATTGGCCAGATCAAGTCCCTTGTCTGAACCCATTGCCATTAAAGCGGTTGCCCAGGCATCAGCATCTGCGCAGAACTCTGACAGAACTGAAACTGATACTGTTCTATGTTTAGCCGGCTTTCCTGTTAAGGGGTCGATGGTATGTCCAAAAACCGTATCACCAAATTTCACATAATTCCTATAGTTCCCAGAGGTGGCAAGTGCCATATTATCTAACTCTACGACCTTCGAAATCGAACTCCCTAAGGTTTCAGTGGGACCTTCGATACCAATTCTCCACAGACTTCCATCAGTCTTCTTACCGCGAGATCTAACCTCTCCCCCGATATCAACTAATAAGTCTCCATAACCTTGATATTCTAAAAACTTAACTAATTCATCTACTCCAAACCCCTTTGCGATCCCAGACATGTCGAGCTGCACAGCTTTGGATTCTCTATAAAGAATTTTTTCTTTAAATTTCAGTTTATAATAACCAATATTTTTTTTCAGTTCGGTTAAGACCTCTTCACTTGGTCGCTTAAGCACCTTGCCAGCGGGACCAAAGCCCCAAGCATTAACTATTGGAGCGACTGTTATATCAAAGTAGCCTTTTGATTTTCTTGAAATATCTTGTGATAGCTCCAATAGCTTTTTCATCGTATCTGTAACACCGACTTCGGCATATTTATTGTTATTTATTTCTGAAATTTCTGAAGTCGGAATATATGTGGAAAAAATATTATTAAAAAGCATAAGGAACTTATCGATATCCACCTTTAAGCCAGCTTTATCACCTGCTGAGTACGTGGTAACTCGATAATAAGTTCCCATAGTCTCGCCTTCAACAATAACGAGCTTTGTCTCAGAGTTACATGAAATTAAAAGTAATGTTAAAATGATAAAGATTAATTTATTCAAATCTTTCTCCATAAAAAAAGGGACCCTAAAGTCCCTTTATATTACACAAATTATCTTTTGACTATTAACCACCAAAGTCATCAAGCATAATATCATCTGCCTCGACACCTAAGTCTAGAAGCATATCAATTACACATTGATTCATAATAGGAGGTCCACATAAGTAATACTCACAATCCTCTGGCGCTGGGTGATCTTTCAAGTATTGCTCATATAAAACATTATGAATAAATCCAGTTTGACCTTCCCAGTTGTCTTCAGGAAGAGCATCAGAAAGAGCACAATGCCATTTAAAGTTTTCATTCTCTCTTTGAATCATATCGAAATCTTCAACATAGAACATTTCTCTTTTTGATCTTGCCCCGTACCAAAAAGTTGTCTTTCTTTTTGAGTTTAATCTTTTGAACTGATCAAAGATATGCGATCTCATCGGCGCCATTCCTGCACCACCACCAACAAAGACCATTTCTTTCTCAGTATCTCTTGCAAAAAATTCACCAAATGGTCCTGAAATCATACAATCATCACCAGTTTTAAGGCCATAGATATATGATGACATCTTTCCTGGAGGTACGTGATTCATACCTGGAGGAGGAGTCGCGATACGAACATTAAGCATGATCATACCTTCTTCTTCCGGGTAATTTGCCATTGAGTAAGCTCTAATTGTTTCTTCTGGCTCATTTGATTTAAATTGCCATAGATCAAATTTATCCCAATCTCCACGATACTCATCTTCAATATCAAAATCTTTAAAGTCGATATTTAACCCACCAGGTCTCTCAATTTGAATAAATCCACCAGCTTTAAATGGTACTGACTCTCCAGCAGGTAAATCAAGAACCAACTCTTTAATAAAGGTTGCTACTGAATCATTAGATCTAACTTTACACATCCACTTTTTAACACCAAAAACTTCATCATGAACATGGACCTTCATGTCTTGCTTACAAGTAACCTGACACGCAAGTCTCCAGCCATCTTTGGCATCTTTTTTCGAAATATGTGATAACTCAGTTGGAAGAATATCTCCTCCACCTTCAGTAATTTGTGCCAAACACTGGCCACAAGTTCCACCGCCACCACAGGCAGAAGACAAGAATAATTTCTCAGCTGCCAAAGCACCTAAGAGTTTATCTCCTGGAGAAACGACAATATTCTTCTCTCCGTTTATATTAATTTTAATATCCCCTTGAGGAACTAATTTTCTACGAGCTACAAGAATCAAAGTCACTAAAAGTAGAATGACTCCTGTAAACATCACAACACCTAAAATAATTACATTCATAGTATATTCCTTTAATTAATTTTCTTAGAGTGAAATACCCGCAAATGACATAAAGACAATTGCTAAAAGGCCACACACCATAAAAGTCATTCCTAGACCTCTAATACCTTCGGGTGAATCTGAATAATCCATTTTCTCTCTAATCCCAGCAAGGATTGCGATAGCTAATGCCCACCCAATACTTGATCCAAGACCATAAGCAACTGACTCACCAAAGTTATAATCTCTTTCAACCATAAATAATGATCCACCAAGAATGGCACAGTTAACTGTGATTAATGGAAGGAAAATACCTAACGAGTTATAGAGAACTGGAAAAAATTTATCTAAGGCCATCTCTAAGATCTGAACCATTGCTGCAATAACACCAATATAAGAAATTAATCCTAAGAAAGATAAATCTACATGTCCATACCCTGCCCACTCAAGCGCTCCGGCTTTCAGAAAGTAAGTATACAGTAAATTATTGACTGGTATTGTAATAGTTTGAACAACAATTACGGCCACACCTAAACCTAATGATGTTTTTACTTTTTGTGATACTGCTAAAAACGTACACATTCCTAGAAAGAAAGATAGTGCCAAATTTTCAATAAATATCGCTTTAATAATTAAACTAGCGTAATGCTCTAACATATCTTCTCCTAATTACTTTCTTCAATTTGACTTGGATCTTTCATCCTGATGAGCCAAGTGATGAATCCAATTATAATGAATGCACTTGGTGGTAGTAACATTAAGCCGTTTGGCTGATACCATCCACCGTCTTGTACAAGTTGAAAAACTTCAATTCCAAATAACTTTCCTGAACCGAAAAGCTCTCTAAAAAAACCAACAACAATTAATATAAACGAATACCCCAAACCGTTTCCAATTCCATCAAAGAAAGATTCAATCGGGCCATTCTTCATACCAAAGGCTTCAGTTCGCCCCATTACAATACAGTTAGTAATAATAAGCCCAACATAGACTGCCATTGTTTTCCACTGGTCATACACATAAGCCTTTAATAATTGCTCAGCGACAATAACCAAAGAAGCAATAATCGTCATTTGAACAATGATTCGAATTGAACTTGGTACATGGTTTCTTATAATAGAAACACCCATATTCGCAAAAGCAAGAACAAGTGTAACTGCTGCACACATAACGAAAACGTTTTTTAATTGCACTGTAACCGCAAGAGCAGAACAGATACCTAATATCTGGAGTGCAATTGGATTATCTTTAATAATAGGGTCTAAAATTAATTCTTTAATTTTCATTTTATAGCCCTCCATTCTTAATATTAGCTAATACTTTTTCATAACCATTAGGGCCGAACCAATACTTCATAGAGCTAGTCACTCCATTTGAGGTAATAGTAGAACCTGAAAGTCCATCGACTTGATGTTCACCTTTACCAAGACCCTTAGCAACCATCATTGAGGCAGCACCAGCATCATTAAAAAGCTTCTTTCCAACCCATTGAGACTTCCACTTTGGATTGTCTACTTCTCCACCTAGTCCCGGAGTTTCTCCGTGAGAGTAGTAAGCAAAACCCTTAATAGTATTCGCATCAGGAGCAAGAGCAATAAAGCCGTACATTGTAGACCAAAGACCCTTTCCCCAGTGATTAAGTATAATAGTATTAATTGTTCCTGATTCATCCCTCTCTAAGTAGACTTTTGCTAGCTTAGATCTAGTGTTCAGTCGTCCAACGTCTTTATCTGCAGGAATGTCGATATTTTGAGCTGGATCTTTTGATGCAGCAATTTGATCAAAAGAATCAACGTCCATATCAACTTTCTCGCCTGTTTCTATATCAACAATTACTGTCTCTATTGTACTAAAGACTTCGTTAATATCATCACCCTTCTTAAGCATCCCCGCACTCATAAGAATATTTTTCTTCATATCGAGCTCTGCGTTTATTGCTTGTTGAGGTCTCAGAGTCACAACAGTAACTGATACGATAATCGAACAGACAAAACAAAGGAGACCAGCAACAGTAACTGTTTTTAATGTATCATTTTTCTTAGACATCTCTCGCCATCCTTCTGTTAATGTTTTTCTCAACAACAAAGTAGTCAATTAGAGGAGCTACTGAATTCATAAATAGAATTGCAAGCATCCATCCTTCTGGATAAGCAGGATTCACAACTCTAATTAAAACTCCTAAAGCTCCAATTAAAAAACCGTAAACCCAGCGTCCCGTATCTGTCATCGCAGCACTAACAGGATCCGTTGCCATAAATACACAAGCAAAAGCAAACCCTCCAAGCACTAAATGCCAAGCAGGTGTTAAGCTAAACATTGGATTTGTATCTGAACCAATTAAATTAAATACTAGCGACATTCCTATCATTCCTAAAAGCATTGATAGCATAATTCGCCAAGATCCAATCCCAGTCATTATAAGGTAACCAGCTCCGACGAAACAAAGTAGAGTTGATGTCTCACCGATCGAACCTGGAATAAAGCCAATAAAAGCATCGTTCCATGAATGAGTAATAGCTTCAACTCCACCTCTTGCCGCTTGTGCAAGACCGGTAGCTCCAGTGTATCCATCAACAGCAGTCCAAACTGCGTCTCCAGATATTTGTGCTGGATAAGCAAAGAATAGAAAGGCCCTAGCAGTTAATGCAGGGTTAAAAATATTTCTTCCGGTTCCACCGAAAATTTCTTTTCCAACAACAACACCAAAAATAATCCCGATAGCAACCTGCCATAAAGGGATAGTGGGTGGTAAAATTAGTGGATATAAAAGCCCTGAAACTAAAAAGCCTTCATTAACTTCATGCTTTCTAATTGTTGAAAAGACTACTTCACAGAGACCACCGGCAACTTGAGTCACAAT
Source organism: uncultured Oligoflexia bacterium (assembly GCA_913058265.1). Taxonomy (GTDB): domain Bacteria; phylum Bdellovibrionota; class Bacteriovoracia; order Bacteriovoracales; family Bacteriovoracaceae. Next base: position 150,536 of record CAJXPQ010000008.1, on the reverse strand, counting down.
AAATATTGGTAAAAACCACATTAAACCATGAAAAAAGTTATGAATGATATTTGCTGGATCAAAGCCCAACCCAATCATTCTAATGATATCAGCTCTCCATCCAGCAGCTTCCATGCCAGCTGAGGCAAGAGCGTTGTTTGCTTGAAAACCTGTATTATAAAGAGCAAAAAGAACTACTGGGCCTAAAGCAAAGGCAACAGTAATCATTGTTCGTTTAAGGTCTATTCCATCTCTAACGTGTGTATTTCCTTCAGCCGCATGACCAGGTGTAAAGGCAAATGTATCAAGCATTTCGTATAGAGGATAAAAGAATTCTAACTTTCCACCTTTATGAAATAAAGGTTCTTGTTTATCAAGGATATCTCGTAAAATTTTCATTATCCCTCCTTCTCAATTGTCGTTAAGCTTGCACGCAACCTTGGAGCAAAGTCATTTTTACAAGGATCAACAAATGTACATAAAGCTACATCTTCCTCATCTAACTCGAGAACTCCTAACTTTACTGCATTATCTGTATTTCCAGTCATAAGAGATTTAAGCAAAAATGTTGGCAATATATCCAATGGCATTACTTTCTCATATGATCCAATGGGAACAATAGATCGAAGTGAGCCATTACCATTTGTAGTGAAGTTAAACTTTTTAGGCATAAGTTTTGAAACATAAATATTCTTAACAGAAAACCTGTTAAAACCAGGGCTATGCCAACCTAGAAACTCTCTATCACGTCCTTCACTTAGTAATGAAATCTGATGATGAAAACGTCCAAGATAACAAACTTTACCAGCGGCAGCTCTTCCACCAAAAACAGAACCTGAAACTGCTCGAACTTCGACGTCAGTATTTTTTTCATCTTTAATCAGTTCTGTTACACAAGCACCAACTCTTGTTTTCACAAGTCTTGGGTTCTTTGCAGCAGGACCAGCAACCGAGATAACTCTCTCTGTTGAGACCTGACCAGACTGGATCAATTTACCGATAGCAATAACTTCTTGGTAATTTGTATGCCAGACAAACTTCTTTTCCCCAACGGGTCTTAAGAAATGAATATGTGTTCCAACGAGTCCAGCAGGGTGTGGACCAGAAAATTCCTCTTTCGTAACGCCCTCAACTGCTTGAACAGATGAACCAGCTGCCGTTGTCAAAAATGTTTTATCAGATAAGAGCTTTATTGCCTTCATGCCCATAGCAAAAGCAGCTTCATTAGATTTTATAATGACCTCTGGATTTGCTGCAAGTGGATGAGTATCAATCGCTGTCACAAAAATTGCTGATGGTTTTTCAGCAGGATCTGCAACCTTAGAAAATGGTCTTCTTCGTAGAGATGGCCACATTCCCGATTCAATCAAAAGTGCTTTCATAGCTTCTTCATTATATTGAGAAACATCAGCTCCTTTATATGAATCAAAGCTTTTGTGCTCATCACCCTCTACCTTAATTACGATAGATTGAAATGCTCTTTTAGCGCCTCGATTGATTTCGATAACTTCACCACTGGCAGGAGATGTATAATCAACACCAACTGTTTTTTTGTCAGAGTAAAGCAGCTGCCCAGTTTTTACCTTATCACCGATGTTGACATGCATTGTTGGTTTCATACCAGCAACATCATCACCAAGTAACGCCACACGTGTAACAGACGGACCGTTAGCGATTTCCTGAATGGGTTGCCCCGTAATAGGCAAATCAAGCCCTTTTTTTAACTTAATCATAGATGTAAAATCCTTTTTAAAACAATAAAATTTAATTGGATATGCGTTATGAATATCATATTATTAATACAGTTGACAACGAAACGTGGTCAGACAAAAGTAAAAAAATTAAGTATTTTTAATAATTTATCATTCGTACTTGTTATAAGGATTTTATGAGTTATGCAGAAAAACTTCTAGAGGGTAAATATAATTACCTAAAAGATGGTGCAGTTTATTCGGAAGAGGAGTTTCATGTAGAAAAAGAGGATAAGTCCCAAGGGAATTATACTTTTCATTCGGAGATCCTAAGCAGATTAAGGACAGGAGAATTTTTAAAAATATACGTAGATTATGAACTCACTCATCAATTCATTCCTCTCAGGGTCTGTATTAAAAGGCGTCTTGGAGATAAATCTTCCACCGAGACCTACACTTGGGATATTAAATCTAAAAATTTGAGCTACGAGTTTGAGGACACCAACGGAAAGCGTCATTTTCATGAGCAAGTTATAAATAGTAAAACGGCAATTTCAACTCCTGCGTTCCTAACATCAATGATCATGGTTAACCACAGAAAAATGGACCCTGTTCATAAAACACCATATCAAGTTATCTCTTCTTCCAATCTGTGGGATTACGAGGGGCCTTTTTATGAAAATGAGATGTTTCTAGAATTGCAAAGCCTGGATCAAGTGGAGATTGAGCTTGCAGGGAATAAACTCAATGCAACTCACTGCAAAATGTTTCATGTTGCCAGCAAGGATACCAACTTAGTTCAGGGAGATGACATTTACCTTAGTAAACACTTCTACATCCCCTACAAAGCTAACTTTCAAAATAATGTCTCCATTGAGATTGAAAGCTTAAAAACTTTTGAAGATCAATTCTCCAAGAGATAATTAAACTAAGAAGTCTCGAGTACTTTCACATGCTGACTCTAAATTAGTTATATTGATATCGTATGGCTTCATCATGGACTTAAAGCTTTCAAGTGTTCTGCCTTTCCACTTCTTTAGTCTAGAGTCTGTTATGATGACACAGCCCTTGTCAGTATCAGTCCTAATAAGGCGCCCCAACTTTTGGTGTAATGCACGTGTTCTGTGCCCTAAAAAGTAATCATTAAATTCATTGCCAAAATTAGCTTCATAGAAATCTCTGCGTTTTTGAATAACAATATCTTGTCTTAAGTCTGGAACCTTATCTACATAGACAAATTCGAGACTATTTCCTGGAATATCAATTCCTTCACCAAAGGACTCCATCCCAATAAGAATTCCATGGTTAGACTTCTTAAACTCCTCAACGACATTATGACCTAGGCCCTGAATAAAAAGAGGTATCTCTCCCTCAAAAGAACTTAAAAGAAGTTCACATGCTTTCTCAAAGCGAACTCTGGCCGAGAATAGCAATAAAGTTCTTCCTCCAAGGTCCCTAATTAAAGGAGTTAATTCTGCAAGGACAGTCTCAACAAATGTTCTGTCGTAAAGACTTGGTGTATCGGTACATAAGTATATCTTGGCATTGTTTTGGTAGTCGTAATTATTCTTTAAGAACATTCCTGATTTAAATCTTTTCTCTTCGGGAAGCAAGTTATAGCCAGTCATCCACTCTACTTGCCCCATTCCTTTAGAGCCATCAGCATTCGAGAGTGTGGCAGAGGTAAAAATAACTGATTCGGTATCTTTAACAACCTTATCGTAAAAGATTTCACCCACATTAACCGGTGCAGAGATTAAATTAAATCCATATTCCTCATGAAACTTAATCGAACCTGCTCTAGATTCTTGATTATCTAATAAATTATTCAGAGCACTTACAGTATCTTCTATATTTGCAATAAAAGATTCAAACAAAGTGAAGGCGGTAATTTCACTTTCATCATTTAAAGAGTTTGCATTCCATCTCTCCAATAAAGGTGCAGTCAGGTCATACACTCCTCTAAAAATATAGCGTAAGGAATCGATATGATTAAAAATTGTAGCCTCTAAGTTAGAGTTCATTCCCCCTTCTTTGATCATGGGAAATTCATTCCAATAAATATCAGTATAACGAGGTAGCTTCTTTGTATAACGCTCAATACTGTCACTTAGAACAACAATGTTCTCTATTATTAATTTTGCACTCGATGAAACTTCTTTTCTAATACTTGCTGTTAGCTCTGCCCCTTTATTATCGTCGTTTAGGAGATAAAAAACAGGTGCTACCATTGCATTCATATTTTTTCCGAAACTTTCAAACTCTTTAAACCCAACTTCTTGTGTGAAAGCTTTCGTAGCTTCTTCTTCAATTTTGTGTGCCTCATCAATGACAATATAGTTTGGCTTTTCGATTCCTCTTGGCCATGACAATAAAAGTGAATGATTTCCGACAATAATATCTGCCTCTTTAGCCATTCTTATACCCTGCAGGTATGTACAGTTATGACGATAAGGACATTTATTTCCTGTACATGCTCTAAAATCGACTCTCAAGCCTTCTTCTAAGTCTGAGAACTCCTGATGCTTTTTCTTCATAACAAAAGGAATAGAGTCGCGAGTAATAATATCCTTATAATCTGAAACTCTTTCATTGAAAAAGAATAGGGTTTCAAAATAGGCTCGACTAATTCTTTCAGAGAAAGAGCGAATATCAAGCAGCTCCTGGTTCTCACTTAAGTCGTTGCGATACTGAAGTTCGCAGTAGTGATTACCGGATCCAACCAGTCTCAATATGTTTAAGTCATGTTTTTTCAGTCCGAGCATTTTAAAAATCAATGGAATGTCTTTAAGCATTGCTTGATTTTGTAGCGCCTTAGTTCCTGTTGAGATGACGACCTGCTCACCTTTGGACTTTGATAAAAGCACTGAAGGTAATAGATAACCTAATGTCTTACCTGTTCCTGTTGGGGCCTGAACTAAAGCATGCACTCCATTTTGAAATGCTTGCCCTACTCTTAAAGATAATTGCTCTTGTGATTCTCTGAACTGATAACCAGAGAGTCTTTCAGATAAGTACTCTTCATCCTGCAAGATCGTCTTTATATTGGCTCCACTGAACTCTAACCCGTACTTTTTGCTTTCCGTATACTCAACATCTTCACCTTTAACATGGGTCAAATACTTATCAAAAGTTTTTGTCAGGTCGAAATCAATTTGTTCAGAGATATCTAGTAAATCTGAAATTTCAAGTCTTAGGAACTTCTTAAACCAAAATTCCTCAGCGGAGAAATCCTGACAAATATTTTGTAGAAAGGCATCAAACTCTTTATCTCGCTTAACCAAATAAGTACTAAGTAGCATCACTTTTAACAAATCAATAGAGTCACTTAGTCCTCGGTGCTCTTCCTTGTCCGCAATCTGTAAATCAATGAGAATACTTTCTAAATTAAGTGAACTTCTCTCTGGGAACAATAAAGTAAAGTAATTAATAGAGTCCTGAAATGTTTCCAGGTCTCTATCCTCACCAAGATCCACGAAGTACTTCTTCAAGTACATTTCCTCAAAGTTTGCACTATGAGCAATAAGACTATGACCCTCAAGCTCCAATAGGTCTGGCTCAACCTTTAACCAAGTTGGAGCATTCTTCACATCTCCAGGCCTAATACCGGTGAGCTTCTGAATAAATTGCGAAAGTTTTACCTCTGACTTAACAAGAGATGAATATTTCTTAACTAGCTTAGTTCCTTCGAACTGCAAAAACCCCAGGTCAATTATTTGATCATAGTTTGGATCCATGCCAGTGGTCTCAATATCAATGACTGCCCATCTGCCTAAGTTATTCATCTTGCCTTCCAAGGTAAAGTTTGAAAATATATTCCAAAGTTATAAAAAAAAGGATCATAATATGTCTTCAGTTATATTCCAAGTGCAATCGTTTATCATTGTAGGCTTGCTCCTTTATGGTGTTTACAGCCGTAAAAACAGATACAAACATGTAAAGATCATGAAGACTGCCATTATATGGGACCTATTACTCGTAGCGCAAATTGAATTAACCCGACAAGCAATAATGACAGCAAGCAAAGTTACAACCAATCCCATGATACTTAACATCCATGTAACACTAGCAGTTAGCACAGTGCTTCTATACCTAGTTGTATACCTAAGTGGAAGAAAATTACTCAACGGAGACGAATCAACGCGTAAATTTCATAAACCGATAGGCCTTGTCACATTGACGGTAAGGATATTAACTCTTATAACTAGTTTTCTTATAGAGGTAAAAGTATGACTCCAATGGAAGAAATCAAGACATTACTTGAAAGTAAAATAGAAGACTCAATGGTAATGGTCGGGGATATGACTGGTACTATGGACCACCTTGAAATCCTTGTTGTAAGCGATACCTTTAAAGGCAAAATGCTAATTGATCAACATCAAATAGTTATGGATGTTTTAAAGGTCCCCCTAGCTGATCAAGTTCATGCGGTTCAAATCAAGACAATGACAAAAGAAAAATATAATTCGATTAAGGAATAGTTATGAATGAAAATGAAAACCCATTTAAAATTTTAAACAAAGACATACCTGAAGTTAAAGAGGTTAATCCATCTCTAATGGAAGGTGAACTTAAAGAGCGAATTGAAGGCGTATTAAACTCTGACAAAGTTGTTCTTTTTATGAAAGGTAACGCTGATGCTCCACAATGTGGCTTTTCAGCTAATACTGTTGCTATTCTTAGACACCTAGGTAAATCTTTTTCTACTTTTGATATTCTGCAAGATATGGACATTCGCCAAGGTCTTAAAGAGTATTCAAACTGGCCGACATTCCCTCAACTTTATATTGGCGGAAAGCTTGTTGGTGGAAATGATATTATTACAGAAATGTATGAAAGCGGTGACCTTGCAGAAGTTTTAAACTCTTAAGGTTTTTAAAAAATCTGTTTTTATTCTATATTCAAGCATGCGATCTTTCTTTTTTGCCAGGGTAAGTAACTCTCCGAAATAGTTTAAAGATCGTATAATTTCTTCTGGCTTCCACATATTATGTTGAGACTGAATCTGCTTATCGTACTTAGTTAACTTCGTTTTTCCAGATAAAAAACTTGGATCATAGATCTTTGTAAGGTGCGACTCAATAAAGTAAATTAAAGAAACAAGATCTGCTCCACTCTCAAATGCTCGAACAAACTTTTTATAAAACAGTCCAAAACGTTTTGTTGCAAAAAGCTCGACTAATTCAAACTGATCGATCTTATCGTCTGCAAGGAAGTCGGCAAGATCTAAAGCACTTAGTTCTTTATTATTCTCACTGAAATTAATTTGTAGACTTTGAAATAATTGAAAATAAACTCCAAAATCAAATTTCACTTTGTTTCTGACTTCTTGAACTGCTTCATAACTTAAGTAAACTTTAAAGTAATCACTAAAGAAGTTTAGCAACTCTCCTTCTTCCCAAAAAGCAGGGGGTTGAACGTGAATAACTTCCACTAAGTCGCTGTCTAGCTTTTTTAGTTTTCTGAGAAGTGCAGAATCCTTATTAAAGCTTAGAATCAAATAACGGCCATCCAGAATTAATTCATCGATATTTAGTAATTCTTGGCAAACATCATCTTTTAATTCTTCTGCAAAATGCACAAGATAAGAGTCACTATTCCCAAACAAGTTTAGGCTCTTGAGATTATCATCAACCCATGAAGTACTGACCTCTTTTCCAATCAACGGCAAAAGCCTATCCTCTTCAAAAAGACTCATATCAACTTTATCTTTAAGTATTGAAAAAACAAAAGGATTGAAGGTTTGAAAACAAATAACTTTAAACTTAGAATCGATGACTGATGGTCTTGATTTTACAAGATCCCATACTTTCCACTTAGAATGCATATAAGATCATATCCTTAAAACTTCGAGATACTTTTACAGCTAATGCTTTCTTTGCCTCACGCTGCACTCCCATGTTTTGAGAACCAAGAACTTGAATGGATTCGGGCTCTAACTCTTTCAAAGTATAGTCTTCTGTGGCGCTAATCACTTCATTAAAAATTATCTTTGAATTCTTAACATTTTGACCTAAAGATGATTGTAAGAACTTGATCTCACTTTCGGATGGATGCTTAATCACAATGATCCTAAGAGCAAGGTCGATACTATTACGGCTTGGGATTTGGAAGTCCTCCCTCTTATCTCCGATAGCATCTTCACCAAAAATATTAACAACTCTATTTGAACTCTTAGTTCTAACAGCTTCTCTAAGTTTCTTTGAAGAAGTCACGATCCCGATCAGCACAGCATCGCTATTATTATAACCCTGACTCAGTTTTAAATTTTTAAAACCAGATAAAACTTTTGTCACTTCTTTAGTAAAGACGCTACCTACATTTGCGAGGCTACTTTGGTTATAAAACATAGGGATATGAATTGAGCGGATTCCATATTGAGAAAATGGGTTCGTACGACTCTGCATTCTGTAACCTGCACATGAAGTCGCTACAAGTAATACCAATATAAGTGAAAGTTTTATCATAAGTTTTTTTACTTCATTTAATAGATATAGACAAATAACGCTCCTCTCCATAGACCTTGCCAATATACAGAAAGCCCTCACTATGCTAACTCTTTAATATGAAGAATATAAAGTCTTTAGGTGAAATTTTATCCCGCGACGATGATAATGAAGAAGTCTATACATCTGACCAAAAAAAGCGCCAGTACCGAGCACAGCACGGCCGTTTTACTCGCGAAGAGGGTATATTTTCATTTATTCATCTTATTAAGGCGTGGGAAGAAATTGTTGGAAAAATGATGGCGATGAATACAACTCCCTTAAAAATCCGCCAGAAGAATCTAGTTATCTCGACTAAGCACGCCATTTTTGCAAATGAATTAAGCTTTTTAGTCCCAAAAATCATTGAAAAGATTCATGCGAGATTCCCTGAACTTCAGTCTCATGTTAATGGTATAAAGTTTGTTCATTCTAAAGTATCGGCAGCAGAGTTAAATAAAAGTACTGAGGAAAAATCTAAACAAAAAAAAGTAAAAGCAAAGTTGCATCCCTACTCACCAGCGTTTATTGAAAGAAAAGTAAAAGCAGAAAAACTATTTGAAGGCATTGAAGACGAAGAGATTAGAAAAATATTAACTGACTTCCTTATTGAATCTTAAAAACCGAAACCTTTTCATTCAAGCGACTCACTTCTTCTATATATTCTCTTGAATTTGAATTTTTGATGAGTTTTGAATTCGCTCTCATAATAAAAAAACACTCTCTAGTTTCTCCTACTATTTCATGTAGCTGAAGAACAAATCTGTCCCAAGTTATTTGTTCCATAAAGTGACATGCTTTCTTATGTAAATCGTTTGGAGTTCGTCCTTCACCAATTTCATAAAAAGGGGGATTAAATACGAAGAGATCTGCATTCTCCGGTAAGGAAATTCTTTCAATATCACTAAGGATAACCTCTGATTTAATACCAGATTTAAGTCTTTTTAAATTTTCTTTAAGATGTTTTGTAAATTCAATTTGCTTTTCAATTGCAATTAGCTTTCCACAAAGATCAGTTTTATTAAAAAATTCTATGCCAAGAACACCACTACCTGCAAATAGATCGACGACAGTCATGTCCGAACGATGACTATATTTTTGAACTAAGAAATCGCTAAATTTAATAACATCTTCAGAGAAGTGATAGAAATCAGGCTGACTATAGTCTTGCTTTCTCATGGGACAAAGCCTTTAGTATCGTTTCTATATTGTAATCACCAAGAAGCATCAACTGTAATGCACTCAATGTTATATTTTTATTCTGTTTAATTCTCTCTTTTAAAAATTTACGCTTATCATTACTTACTAACCCTAATTTTATTTTCATATTTGCTGAAATATATTGATAAAAGTCTTCATCATCAATGAGTCTAAAGTATATCATCCGATCATAAAAATTCTTCGTTTGATGAATGCTGTTAATTTTTTTTATAATTTTAGTTCTAAGTTTTTTGTTGATTCCATTCTTTTTTCTTAAAAAGAGCATAGAGTCCCCAGACAAGTTTGGAGAATTCCAAACGCTTGTTTTGTCTAAGAAGATTTTAAGCTCAACGTGAGATCCATCATTATAAATAGTTGGTCCCCAAACAAATGGATATCTAAAACCGTAAGTCTGAGAATTATAGTTATTACGAGCATAGTTTAGACTACTATTAATTTGAAACTTAGAGTTCATTTGGACCTGAAACTCGCCCTTAGTTTGGCTATAAAAGTAAAAAAGTAAAATATTAAAATAAGGTGTATCCATTTCATCTTTAATTTTATTTAGAACTAAAAATGTTTGCTCCATTTGTTGTTCTTCACTCATAAGGAAAATATCGGAATTAACTGAGTGAAAGAAAATCTCTTTACCTAGAATCTCCTTGATTAAGCTTTCCGACTTTGATGTATTGCCGAGGATTCGATACAAATAAACATTAGCAAGCTTGGCCAAAATATTATTATAAGAATCTAGCTTTTTAGAAGTTTGATATGCTTCTTCTAGCTTGTATTTTTGACTAAATATTTTATTTAATAATATAAGTAATTCTTTGGATTTGTCTTGTTCCTGAATACTTTCAAGGTCCTGCTTTAGCTTATTACTAACTTTAATATTAAGAGTTTTGCCTTTATAGATTAGCTGACTTTTAATACTTTGATTTTGAGAATTATAGCAATTGAAAAATTCTTCACTATCCTTTGGATCATTTAGATATAAACCAAGGAATAAGCTTTTCGCAGTAATGATTGTAGAACACTTAAAGTTATTTAATTCACTTATTAATGTAAATGAATAAGGAGTTAGACTGTACTTGAGCTCAAAGCCTTCAACTTCAAGAAGCTCGAAGTTAATCCACTTTTTTTTTTATTCTCGCTTAGAGTATCTTGGGCAATCGCAGAGTTGATGAAACTAATTGAAACTCTTTTATTAATTTCATTCATTATTTGCTCTCTTTTAAGTACGGCGATCACGGCCATAATAAAAAAAAGAACAACCATAAGGTAGATTAGCTTAACAGAGATCTTCGAATCTCTTTTAACCTCTGGCACAGGAACTGGTGTCTTTTTTCGTTTTTTAAGCTTGGGTACACTTCCCTTCTTTTTTCTTGCAGGTGTAGAGGCTTTAATTGGCACAACGTTTTCAGCTGAGTTTACCGAGGGCTCATCAGGATACTCAAGATCATCCTCTTCAGGCAAAACTTCTGGGCTTTCTTCAAAGTCGTCGTCAAGTGGCGTACCAAAAGTCTCCTCAGGTTGAAGGTTTAATTCCTCAGCAACCTCTTTAGGAGTTGGAGTTGAAGGTGTTTTAACTTCGGGTGCGCTATGAGCGATGACGCTCTCTTTTCGCCCTGTAATACTCTCTATATCTGGATATTCTAAGTCACTCTCTATAGGTGATATCGCACCCAGTGTCTCTGCCTCGGTGACAGGATTAAAGTCTTGGGGATTACTATCTGTTATATATTTTTTGACTAGGTCTTGTTCTCTCACATAAAGCCAATAACCGTTGCCAGAGCAAACTTCATCATCGCCTTTGATTGAACCTTTAAGTATAAGTTCTTGAACTTTTGCCTTAGATACAGGCCCTAGGATATGGTTATTTTTCGTACGAATTAACCAATTCTTTTCCATCGCTATAGTGCCAATCCTATTAATGAAGCTAAATCTTCATCACTGAATTTTAGCCCTGCACTAATAGTATATATACGAAACTCATCTGATCGTCCTAAGTCTTCGGCCATGGCCTTAGCATATAAGAGATTCCAAACCCGTAGCTCTGTAGTTAACCTTAAATTCATGCCGATATCGTCACGGTTATCATAAGCCTCAACACTTCCTCTAAATCCATATTCAGGAATAATATAATCAACCCCAAGTCCACCTGTGGACTCGATAAGTCCGGCTCTTAAAGCAATACGGTTGATTCTTCTTCCTACTTGTAAGTTAAATCTATATGCTGACTCATCGGTTTCTTCTTCTCTTGTAACAACAGCTGTTCCGTCATCAACAGTACGACTTGTGGTTGTGATTCTTTGCATCGCCGTTCCATCACCAACAATTACACCAAAACGAAAAAATCTTTCTGGACTTGGCATAAGATCTAATTCAACCTCTGTCTTCGATCCTTGCTTATCATTTATTCCATTATATATAGCAATGTCCGTTTTAAAACTATTCACGCGTCCAACAATTCTATTTACTCCTGATAATGTTTCAGTCACTTGATCAATAACTTCCTCATCACGAAGTAGCTTACCGACTGTTCCCTTACCTGCCTTAACATCCGCCATAATTTGTTGTAGATCGGCCATAGCAAGATCTACCTTTTCAAGAATTGGCTCTACTTGATCGAGATCATTCATGAATGAACCGTCTTGATACCGATCTGTTTCATAAGCTATCTGCTCACTTACTTTCTTCAAGTTTTCTACAATATCGTTAATCTTCCCTTCGTTCCCGCTTAAAACACGCTTAAGAGAATTAGAGATATCATTAGCATTATGACTAAATTCATTAATTTGATCGACTATAAGTTTAATTGCATTTTCTTTGTCTTCTGTATAGAGTGAGTCTTTAATGACTTTGGCGATAACTTTAACGTCTTTTAAGATTTCAGAAGCATCTTTACCTAGCTGTTCAAAGCCAGCTCCCGTATCAGCTTTAATCATGGCAAACTCTTTAAGCCTAGGTGAGTCCGGATTCCCTAAGTAAATATCAATATATTTATCACCAAGGAAACCAACACTTTTAATTCTGAGTCTTGAGAAGTCAGTCATCTTTATAGTTTTTAAAACATCAAATTTGATTAATGCTTTAGATCCACTTAGCTCTATTGTTTTAATTTTACCGGCTACAATTCCAGCAACTTTGATCGATGAATTTTCATAGATTCCAGTTGCATCGTTAATGATGGTTCTGTACTCAATAAACTCACCGAATGTGGCCTTATTAGATGTGATCTTTAAAGTCACAACAACCATGGAGGCTATTGCTAATAATGTTAATAAACCAACTTTTAACTCGTTCAAAAGATAACCTCAATTTTACACAGAAAACATAGTAATATTGTACCAATAGAAGACAATATTGCTAGAAATAACTATGATTTATTTATGTCTCTGACCAGAATACTCCACTACAAGGATAGCTCTAAAAACTTTTGAATGACTGGGTTCTTTGATTTTTTAAAGTCTTCAACGGAAGAGTGTTCAACAACACGTCCCTTCTCTAGAAATGCAACATAATCAGAAATTCGAAGTGTGGCGTTAATATCATGGGAAATGATAACTGTAGTCATAGGAATATGAGCATTCCTTTTGTGTGTCGTCTTAATTAGGTTATCAACCATATGTGTGGTAATTGGATCAAGGCCAGTTGTGGGCTCATCATAAAGCATAATCTTAGGCTCAAGTGCGAGTGCTCTTGCAAGTCCAACTCTTTTTCTCATACCGCCGGAGATTTCAGAGGGAAGTTTTTGGTGAGCATGTTCCTCTAAACCTACCTGCTCCATCAGATCGAGTACTTTTTCGTTAATTTCTTTATCTGATAGTTTAGTAAATTCTTTTAGCGGGAAAGCCACATTTCCAAAGTTCGTCATTGAATCAAAGAGGGCGGAATACTGAAAACTCATTCCAAAACTGGTTCTAAATTCTCGAATTTCTCGATCAGTCATATTTATAAGTTCTTTTCCAAGTACTTTTATATGCCCCTCAGTTGGATGATATATACCAAGGATATGTTTAAGAATAGTTGATTTACCAGCACCTGAAAATCCCAACAAAGTGGTAATTTTACCTTCATGAATTTTAAAGTCTAGATGATCTAGAACAGTATGTTCTCCAAATGATTTTGTGACGTCATTAAACTCAATTGTATATTCTTGATTCATATTTTCCATCATAATAACTTTGATAATAGTGCTGTTAAAAAGAAGTCAACAACTAGTACTAATATCATTCCCCAAACAACCGCCATATTTGTGCCTTTACCAACACCTTCTGCTCCACCCTTAACAGCGAAACCTTGATAAGTACCAACAATAGCAATTAAGTATCCAAAGACTGCGGCCTTAATAAGTCCTTCCAAAACCATATTGAAATTCATAAAATCGCTCAGTTTTGCAAAGTACATCACTTCATCAATTCCAAGAACTTTTGTCCCAACTATATATGAACCTGCATTCGCAATAACCATATAGATAGCCGCTAGCATTGGCATCGTCACAACTGTAGCAAATATTTTCGGAACAGCGAGGTATTGTATTGAGTTAACACCCATAACTTCTAGTGCGTCTACCTGCTCCGTGACTTTCATAGTCCCAATTTGTGCAGCCATTGCGGCCCCACATCTTCCAGCAACTACAAGTCCACAAAAAACAGGAGCAAGCTCCTTACAAACGGCGATTGCAACGATAGGTCCTACAAAAGAGTCAACACTAAAGGCGGTAAATCCTGCATAGATTTGGAAGGCAAAAACCATTCCAGAAAATGATGCTGTTAGAGATACGATAAAAAGACTTTTATTCCCCATAAAAACCATTTCATCTACAAATAGTTTGCGGCGAAAAGGAGGCCTTATAAACCATAAAAATGAATGATACATATAGATGGAAATCCGCCCAAGTGCCGGTGTAAAATGTAGAACTGTTGCACCAATTGATGAGATCAGCTTTGAGACAGGATTAATCATACAGTCATTTAATCAGCTAATTTATATATCGTCTAGGAACTCTAGAAGTGATGCCAGTAAAAAGTTGATAAGGTATGGTCTTAAGTTGAGCGGAAAGCTCCGCTATATTGTTATTTGTTGAATCCCAGAAGAAGAATTCACTCCCTCGCTTTAATTCAGGAGGTCTATTTTCAAAGAATATCGCGGTAAGATCCATATTTATTCTCCCCAATATCTGATAATCTTCTCCCAAATATTTATGCTTAAGTCCAGAGTAATAGGTCAAGATTCCGTCACCGTAACCAACTGGAACGTAGGCAACATATCCGTCCTTTCCACAAACATGTCCACCATAACCAATAGGCATACCTTTCTTTACTTCTATCACTTTCATAATTTTTGTCTTAAAGCTAGAAATTGTCTTTCCTTGCCACTGACTAAAACTAGAAATCGTCGAGCTCGGTCCATACAACATAAGTCCTGGTCTCACATGAGATTCATCTAAAGAGAAACCTTGTTCAATTGCACCAGAATTAGCACAAGAGCTTTCCTCTATTGAAATTCCAGAGTCATGAAGCACTTCCTTTATTTTGAGAAATTTTTCGTATTGCCTAGAGGTCTTGTCGCCGTTCTTTAATTTTATATATGAGCCGGAGAAGTGAGTGCAAAGATGATGAATAGAACTTCGACCACTCTCCTTAATAAGAGAAATCATCTTTTCAATATCCGACTCACTTATACCTAAACGGTACATCCCCGTATCAATTTTTATGACAATTGGCATTCGAGCATAATCCTTATCATCCAAAATATTTTGGAGGTCACTAAGATCATGAATAACAGGGATAATATTATAGTCGAGGTAATATTCTTTATACTTTTCACTATCTAATTCTGTATCTGAAAAAACCCATATTTCACAATTTAATGTCGGAAGCGATTCTCGAATATTCATCGCCTCGCCAAGAGAGGCAACACCAAAGCGACTTATCTTAAGCTCATTGAATGCATAATAAACAATTTCCTTAATACCATGCCCATAAGCATCGGCCTTAACCATAAAAATTGTTTCGTTGTTTTTAGTGAGTTTTTTTAATAATTGGTAATTATGAGCTAGCAGACCTAAGTTAACAACTAGCTCTGAATTATATCTCATATTCTATACTTCTATTTGTCTTTCTCTTATTGGATTTTGAGGCATTTGCATAAAGTCAGATGTTTCATCGTGGGCCTGTCTGATCAAATTAACTGAAGAAGGTGCTAAGAATTTAACTGTCGGGGCCAGATCACTTGCCACGACTAAAGTTGAATCTTCAAAGTATCTCCAGAATTGAAAGTCTTCTACAAAAGCTTTTAACTTATGATAGTCAGCTTCGATATAAGTTTTATCAATTGCGACCACAAAGTACTCCGCTCCATAAGTTGAAATACGAGTCTCTCCACTTAAGAAGCTTAGAAGTTCATTTTCAAACTCATTTGCGAATGCTTGCCAGTAAAAACGATTTCCACTTCTTTGCTTAATCATATTAACTAAGTGTGAGAAATCAACCATGGCGTATCTATAATTTGAATCTGCTTTATGAAAAGAGACATCGTCCATCGCTTGTAAAGTTGAGAAGATGCTATCTTTGTGTCCAGCTCTCTCATCTTTTCTTAAATGATTTGCATAGGCCCTTCTGTACTCGGAACTTAATTTATTTTCAATAATAGACCAATCGATATGCTTTGTTTGTTCCTCATCAAAGTGTGCGATCAAAAGCATATCCGGGCCATCATTTATACCTTCAATTCTAAGTGCAACTAATTTTCCATCAATAAGACCGTAGCAAACATCAAAAGCCATTTCAGCAGCATAGTCTTCAATGCCATTCTCACATGGAGAAGTTAGCCATAAGTCTGGTAGAGTTCTATATGTTGAAATTCTTTTTTTAGGAGAGACAAGCTTTTGATGAGTTGAGTTTAACTTATAAACACCAAAGTCAAGACAAGGTACCCACTGACTAAATACCGTAATGAGCCTTTGCTCAAAATCTTCTATGGAGTTTACCCTTCCAAAGCGTTGGGTTAACCCCAGCGCTTCATTGTTATGCTTAATTTGAGTATCATTTAATTCTTGAGAGTCAGTAAGTCTTTGACCTCTCAACTTAAGTCGTTCAATTCGTCCTTCCATGGTTTCGTTTTGCTCGATAAGTCTAAGCTCTTCATTTCTGCGACGAAGAATACACTTCAACTGATCAAGAAGATCAAGCTCCGCTCTAACGAATCCATAATGATTCAAACCAAAACAAGAGTTCATCAAAAACTTTGTTTCATCTTTATAATAGAAGCAAAATTTTAAAGAATGGCTTTTTACTTTTGCATGGTTTTTAAAAAGAAGAGTACCCTGAGACATTTTTGTGACATCAACAATACAAAGGTCAGGAGTATAAGTATTTAAAGAAACCCAAAGATCATCAAGCTCTTGATAGTAGTGAGCAAAAATTCCAATCTCACGCAAACTATCGGATACGGCTTTTGCTTCCACAACGTCGTCCATCAAAATTGCTACCTGGAAGTCTTTAGTTGTCTGAGTCTTTCTCATATTCTCTCCTTAGAATACCTTTGGACAGTTTAGTCCATCAATATTATGTCATTTAAGAATATTATCTGACAAGTCACAGCAGAATTACTTAGCTGTCTTTTGAGATTTCAGTAAGTTGCAAGATTGAAACTAGCTTAGGATACCCTTTGAACATGATTAGCCTCTGATTATAAAGCTCACGCATCCCCTCTTTACCCAGCCTAGCTAATGGCCTGGATTCATCCTGAGAGATTCTCTCCCAACAAGTATCAAAGTCAGTATTCAACCAAAATCCGCTCCAACCTGAAAGAATACCTATAGTTTGCTCGTTGAGGGCCCCTCCACCTAGAGACACGAGTTGATTGTCATTGATGTTCAAACTCATAAGAGTCGAGAATTCTAGTGCTCTAAAGTGATCAAGGCCCACTGCCTCAATAAAATCTCCAAGTTTCTCGTAACCGTGCCCATGATTTAGAAAGATATAGTCGTCCAAGTCAATACAGTTCAACTTAACTTCAGAATGAGATGCTATTTCTTTTAAAATGGTACTTTTTCCCGCACCAGAGAATCCACAGATAAAGTAGTTCACATTTTTCCTTTTCACTTAATACACTTTGCGTTATATATCACAAAAATATTATTGAGGTAAGAACAATGGATAAAGCAGAAAACCAATTGGTTGGTCAAATTAATATCAATAAATTTCCAGCGGATACAACAAAATTCTATGAGCTAGACGAGAGTCAGGACTGGCTAAAAGGTTTACTTGTTGAGCTAAATGAAAAAGTTGATGATCTTACTGAAGAACAAAAACTCGAAAAGACAGATATAATTTCTGACTTAGAAATCACAAAAAAGTTCAAGCAAGAATATGGGGACTACCTCCTGGTTAAGGGAACAGTCAAAGCAAACTACTTAGCTCAATGTGTACGAACTCTTGAAGCGACTGATGAGTCGGTAGAAGTTGAAATAAAGGCTGGATTCTTAGCCGGACACCTTGAAAAAACAGAAGAATTTCGAGATGTTATGGAAATATATGATACTGAAGATATGTATGAACTTTACTACTTTCAGAAAGGATCTGCTGATATATATGAGATGATTCACGAGCAAATCTTTCTAAATATCAACCAATATCCTATAAAAGATGTAGATGCTCCCCTTCCAGATAGTGGAACAAAGCATTAAGAATTATTTTTTACTAAAATAACTGTTGGCAACATAGTCAAAGTATATTACAACTTACACTCTTTAAATAAGAGATTTATAAATTTTAAATGAATAATTGGAGTATAAAATGGCTGTTCCTAAGAAGAAAACATCTGTATCGAGAAAAGGTTTAAGAAGAGCAGGTCAACATCACAAACTATATAGAAAGCATCCTATGAGTTGCCCTAATTGTGGAGATTTGACTATGCCTAGTACGGCTTGTGCAAGCTGTGGAACTTACAAAGGTAAGCAAGTCTTTGATATCAAAGTTAAAGAAGAAGCACCTGAAGCTAACGCTTAAGAGCTTTTCTGGTTTGACTAAAGCTTAAACAAAAGAATAGAATATCTAAAAATGCCTTCAAATTACACTGTGATTTGAAGGCATTTTTTTTTATATTATTTAAAAGGGATTGAGATGGAATTATTCAAAACTAAAATAGCTGGTACTGGGAAATATCACCCAGAAAGAATCATGACTAACGCTGAACTTTCAGAGACGGTTGATACAAGTGATGAATGGATAGTTCAAAGAACTGGTATAAAAGAGAGAAGAGTTGGAAGTATTGAAAAAGAAGAATTTCCAAGTGGTATGGCCGAGAGGGCCGCAAAAATTGCTATTAAGAATGCTGGAATCGAAGTAAATGATATAGATCTTATTTTATTTTCTTGTACCCTACCTGATATGATGTTTCCTAACTCTGCAAGTTGCTTGCAAGAAAGGCTTGGCATTACAAATAAATGTGGAGCATTAGATATAAATGCTGCTTGTACTGGTTGGGTTTACGGTCTAACAATGGCGAACAGTTTAATTCAAACTGGTATTTATAAAAATATTTTATTATGTGGAACAGAGATGGCTTCACAGTTTAATAATTGGAGCGACAGAAATACATGTGTTCTTTTTGGTGATGGCTCGGGAGCAGTCGTTCTGCAAAGAGCGCAAGATGGAGACTCATCACAAATTTTAGATTCTATACTTACAAGTGATTCCACAAAAAAGGATTCTCTAATACTTCCGGCAGGTGGTTCTAAAAGACCTGTGAGACAAGATGTTCTAGACGAAGATGCTCAATGGATGTCAATGGATGGACAGGTCGTTTTCAAAAATGCGGTTAAAACTATGTCATCACACTGTGCCACACTATTAGAAAGAAATAATATGACCATTGATGATGTTGATTGGTTTATACCTCATCAAGCAAATTTAAGAATAATAGAAACCACAGGAAAACTTTTAAAGTGTCCTGAAGAAAAAGTTATTATTAATGTAGAGTTGTATGCCAATACTTCTTCCGCCTCAATTCCTGCAGCTCTTCATGAAGCTGTAACTGATGGAAGAATTAAAAGAGGACAGACAGTTTTATTTGCAGCCTTCGGCGCTGGTCTTACTTCGGGTGCGACCCTTCTTAAATTCTAGGAGATAATAATGAAAGTTACTTTAATTTTTCCCGGACAGGGATCGCAATACGTTGGAATGGGAGATAAAGTTCTCGAGTACCCAGAGTGTAGCGCTATCTTTAATCAGGCTGACCAGGCATTAGACTTTTCAATTTCAAACCTTTGTCATGAAGGCCCAGAAGAAAAACTCAAGCTTACTGAGTTTACTCAGCCTGCAATTGTTACTCACTCTGTCGCTCTTTATGAAAAGCTTAAAACGATTCTAGATAAAAAAGGGATTGAAGTAGAACGAGTGCTTGGCCATTCAGTAGGTGAATACTCAGCTCTAGTCGCTTCTGGTGCTCTTCGCTTTGAGGATGCAGTAAAGGCCGTCAATCTTCGAGGGAAATATATGCAAGAAGCTGTTCCAGCTGGAAAAGGTGCCATGTATGCAATTCTTAGAGTGCCTGGAGAAATCGTAGCTCAGGCTTGTAGTGCAGTTAGTGATGATAGTGAGCAAGTTATGTGTGCAAACTTTAATGACCCTACTCAAGTGGTAATTTCTGGTCATGCAGCTGCTTGTGAAAAAGCAATAGCTTGGCTTAAAGAAAATTTTGAAGGTAAGCAGATGGCAAAAGAATTACCTGTATCAGCTCCTTTTCATTCAAGCTTAATGAAGCCAGCCGAAGAAAAATTAGCCTCATTTCTAAAGAACGTTCCTATGGCCGTGAACTCAACTCCTTATATCGCCAATATAGATGCAACAGAATATATCACCGATGGTGAAACAATTAAGTCGAATCTCATTGATCAAGTTTGTGGATCAGTCTTATGGACGCAAAGTATGCAAACACTACCTGATGAGACGATCTGTATTGAAGTCGGTCCTGGAAAAGTACTTTCGGGTTTAAACAAAAGAATAAATAAAACATTTAAAACATACACACTGGACAGCGATCTATCATTTGCTGGTTTAGAGGAGTTCTTAGCATGATCTATAATGACCTAGAAAATAAAACAGTCTTAGTGACAGGAGCTAGTCGCGGAATTGGAAAAGCAATCTGTGAAGCCTTAGCAAAACAAAAAGCACATGTTGTCTTCAATTATAGAGGTGATGAACAAAAAGCCAATGAGCTTAAAGAACACTTTGCATCCATGGGTGCCAGTAAAGTCTCAGCTGTTCAGTTTGATATTAATGACTATGATGCCATGAAATCAAACCTAGACGCCTTTGTTAAAGAAAATGGTCCTATTTCAGGACTTGTAAATAATGCTGGGATCTCGAAAGATCAATTATGTTTAAGAGTGAAGCCTGACGATATCCAAAATATTCTTGATACAAATCTAAAATCGGCAATGGTTCTAACGAATCATTTAACTCGCCAATTTTTAAAAGCAAAAGATGTATCTATAGTTAATATGAGTTCTGTTGTAGGACTTATGGGTAATACTGCACAAACAGTTTACGCTGCGTCTAAAGCAGGCATGATTGGATATACTAAATCATATGCAAAAGAATTAGCTTCTAGGAAATTTAGATCTAATGCTGTTTGTCCTGGCTTTATTGCTACAGAGATGACAGAGGGATTAGAAGAAAAAGCCAAAGAAGCATATATGCAAGCTATACCTCTTGGAGACTACGGCTCTACTGAAGACGTTGCCAATGTAACTTTATTTCTTTTAAGTAATGCTTCGAAATATATTACCGGTGAAACCATCAAAGTTGATGGTGGATTGTATATTTAATTATAAGGAACAGCGCCACTTTCAACTTCATCGGTAGATTGTGGTTCGTTAGCATCTATACGACCTCGATAGCGGTCCTCATAGTCTTGCTCTGATCCTAATGACGGATCAGGCCAATAGTGTCTATCACTTCTCTCACCTCTATTTAGATTTTCTAACTGGTCAACTAGGCCTGAGAAATCTTTTGCACTCAGCTCTTTGATCAGTTTATATCTATTACCATTTTTACAAGAAATTTTACCTTTACCGATACTTCTACACTCTAGAGGATAAGACATACATTTAGATTGGTCAGAGTTGCTAGATCCACACTTTGCTGTAGAAGTGGCTTGCCCTACTTTAGATTCTTTCCATAAGCATGGACTGACTTCCATATTAAAAAGATTTGTCATTTGATAGGCTTCACATTGCTCTTTATTCGGAAAATCACAACTTGGATTACTCTCTTCCAATAAGTCTGATATTTCACTTAGATCTCCGTTTGGATCGTCTTGTCCCATTCCTTTTTTATCGAAAATACATTTTCCAGCGAAGACGTTAAGACTTAGCAATAGACCTAAAATTAGTGATAACTTTTTCATACGAATTCTCCTAGTTTTAATATCGGAGATTATGGGTAAAAGCCTTAGCTGAGAGTTTTTATTAACTATTGTTAACTATTTAATATTACGCGTAGATCAAAAAGCTACTATTTACCATAAAAGGGGCTAAATATCGGTAATTTTTACAAATGTTAAGATAAATATGGTTGACGGTGCTTTAATGAATTAAATACAATACGATTAATTTTTATCCGGAGGACATAATGGAAATGCAAAATAAAGTCATTGCAATAGTAAGTGAAGCAGCAAATGTTGAAGCAGCAAATATCAGTGCTACAACTTCATTCGTAGACGATTTAAACTTAGATTCTTTAGACATGGTCGAAATGATGATGAAGATGGAAGAAGAGTTTGGAGTTGAGATCCCAGAAGAAAAAACTGAAGATCTTAAAACTATTAATGATGTTACTGTTTACTTAAAAAATAACGCTAACTAATTTATAATTTTTGTTTTTACTAGGCCACCTACGGGTGGCCTTTGTTATTTGTAGGGTTTAGAAATGGAAACGAACAGAGTTGCTATCACCGGTATAGGTGCAATGTGTGGTCTTGGAAATTCAATGGATGAAGTTTGGAAAAACTTAATCGCTGGAAAATCTGGGATCTCTACGATGGAAAATGTTGACCTCACGAACTGGCCGGTTCAGTTTGCAGGCCAAGTTAAAGATTTTGAAATCTCAGAAGATATTCTCGACAAGAAACAACAAAAAAGATTCGATCGCTTTATTCACTTTGCTCTTCATTGTACTGATGAGGCCATGAAACAAGCCAACCTAGAGAATGCTTATGACCCATTAATGGTTGGCTCTATTTTTGGTACTGGTCTTGGTGGTTTACCAGAGATAGAAAAGACAGCAATTACTTTACATGAGAAAGGTCCAAGAAGAATTAGTCCCTTCTTTATTCCTGCGTTTATCCCAAATATGGCGCCAGGAATGATTTCAATGAAATATGGTTTTAAGGGTGTGAACTATGCAACATCTTCAGCTTGTGCTTCGGCTTCTCATGCCATTGGAGCTGCAGCAAATGAGATTATGCTTGGTAGACAAGACGCTGTTATTACCGGTGGGTCTGAAGCGGTTCTAACAAACTTATCGATGGCCGGCTTCTCATCAATGAAAGCATTATCAAAGTGGAACGATAAACCATCAGAAGCCTCTAGACCATTCGATAAAGATAGAAATGGTTTTGTTATGGGTGAAGGTGCAGGAATAATCATTTTAGAAAATTTAGAAAAAGCTAAAGCTCGTGGAGCAAATATCCTTGCCGAACTTGTCGGCCATGGTGCCACAGCAGATGCCTACCATATAACATCTCCTCACCCAGAAGGTGAAGGAACTGTTCCTTGTATGCAACAAGCCTTACGAGATGCTGGAATAAAACCAGAAGACATCGACTATATTAATGCTCATGGAACTTCAACTCCTCTTGGAGATATTGCAGAAACAAATGCGATTAAAAACGTATTTGGGGATCACGCATACAAACTAACTGTCTCTTCGACTAAATCAATGCATGGTCATTTACTTGGTGCTGCAGGTGGACTTGAGTCTGTTATTTGTATTAAGGCTTTAATAGAGGGAGTAATACCTCCTACAATCAATCTTGAGAATCAAGATCCTGAGTGTGATCTAAACTACACCGCTAACAGGGCCGTTGAAAAAGACATGATATATGCCTTAAATAATTCCTTTGGATTTGGTGGAACAAACTCGACGACTATATTTAAAAAATATAGTAAATAATACTGTTAAAATAAATTTCGGAGAATGGTATGAGTAACTCAAAAGATGAACTTATTGATATTTATTTTAATGAGCTGACCAAACTTGAAGTGCACAAAGACTTTAAAGCTAATTTTCACCAAGAAGAGTTTAAAAATGCTTTAAAGCAAAAAACAGCTAATTTCATAAAGAATGAAAAAGAAAAAAGAAATCACGGTGACTGGCCGGAGGGTGAAAAATCTGCTGAGGACTTGCTTAGTCTATTTGAATCTGAGTTAGATGTTGATGATACGATAAGTAAAGAATGTAAGGCTGAACTTGCTGCCTTAACCCTTACTGAGGAAGATAAAGCGGCCATTATCTCTACAGTCGAAGATGAGTTTGAGAAAGGTATTTCATATGCTCAAGTTAATCTTGTTCTAAATAAACTGAAGGAAACAAAACCTGAAATCGCTGAGCAAATTTCCTCTTACTTCGGATCAGCTGCTAACTTCGCTATACATATCTCAGCTAGTGGAAAGATACAAAAAAAGGCTTAAACTACTGAAAGAGTTAAGCCTGAGTTTGGTATTAGTTTAATTTATAATTTACTAAATGCTTGAACACTTTCTAATTTCTCTAGTAACTTCAAAATCTGATCCGTAATCATCACTTAGCCTGTATGTAGTGACAACTCTCTCAGATCCAAATACAGGATGGTAACCATCTGAGTCCATATCTTCAGTAATAGAACAGCTTTTAATTTCTATATCGTCATGCGCACCTTGAAGGTATCTCTCAGTAATCACACTTGCATCAAATGCAAGTTGTTTACAAACTTCAGTGATTCTTCCAGTGTAGCAGAAGTTCTTTTCGTGTTTTGTGGCATCCTGAGCATAGTCAAAACTCGAATCTGAAAAGCCAATTGTCACTTTCCCGTTAGTAGTAGAAGTAATAATTTGAGCATCATAAGCCACTGCACTTAATGACCCGGCCAGTAATAATAAAGTAGTGAATAATTTCATGTATAACTCCTAAATAGCGGTTCGCAGCATAGATAACATACAAATAGAAAACGGCCACAAATACTCTTCTCATATTGTAAAAAATTCACTAGCATAGCCCTATAAACCTCTTTGCAAGGAAGGCGTACACCATGCTTGAAACTACCGATCCACAAGTCTTTAAAATTATTAACTTAGAACAAAATAGACAAGAAGAAGGTCTGGAACTTATCGCATCAGAGAACTATTGTTCAAAAGCGGTTATGGAAACTCAAGGAAGTTGTCTGACAAATAAATATGCAGAAGGTTATCCTACTAAAAGGTACTATGGTGGTTGCGAGTTTGTTGATCAATCCGAGCAGCTTGCGATAGATAGACTAAAAGAACTCTTTGGAGCTGAATATGCAAATGTTCAACCCCATTCTGGCTCTCAAGCAAATATGGCCGTATACTTTGCCTGCTTAAAGCCAGGTGACACTGTTCTTGGAATGTCATTAGATGAAGGTGGTCACTTGACTCACGGGTCTCCTGTTAATTTTTCTGGAAAGCTATTTAACTTTGTCTCATATGGACTGAATCCAGAAACTGAAGAAATCGATTATGAAGTGATGGCAAAGCTCGCCAAAGAACATAGGCCAAAGCTTATTGTTGGTGGAGCTTCCGCCTATTCTAAGGTTATTGACTTTAATAAAATGAAAGAGATCGCAGACTCTGTTGATGCTCTTTTCATGGTAGATATGGCACATATTGCAGGACTAGTTGCTGCTGGTGTTCACCCTAGCCCAGTTGGAGTTGCTGACTTTGTTACTAGTACAACTCATAAGACACTAAGGGGTCCAAGAGGTGGAATTATACTCTCAACTGAAGAATGGGGTAAGAAATTAAACTCAAATATCTTCCCTGGTATTCAAGGTGGTCCACTTGAACATGTTATTGCAGCAAAGGCAGTAGCATTTAAAGAAGCTCTGCAACCAGAGTTCAAAACTTATCAAGAACAAGTTATAAAAAATGCAAAAGCACTAGCTCAAGGACTTATGGATAAAGGTATTGATCTCGTATCAAACGGTACTGATAATCACCTTGTCTTAGTTAAGACTGATTCGGTAAATATGTCAGGAAAAGATGCAGAAGCGATACTTGAATCCGTAAATTTAACTTGTAATAAGAATATGATCCCTAAAGACTCTCGTTCTCCTTTTGTTACCTCTGGAATTAGACTTGGAACTCCAGCGATGACAACTCGAGGACTAAAAGAAGATCATATGAAGCAACTTGCTGGATGGATCCATACAGCGCTTACTGATGAATCAAAAAGAGAATCTGTTAAAGCAGAAGTT
This sequence comes from uncultured Oligoflexia bacterium, assembly GCA_913058265.1. Classification (GTDB taxonomy): domain Bacteria; phylum Bdellovibrionota; class Bacteriovoracia; order Bacteriovoracales; family Bacteriovoracaceae. The sequence continues at coordinate 124,696 of CAJXPQ010000008.1, read as the reverse complement.
TTAAAATTATGTAGTGAATATCCAGTATATAAATGAGGTGAAAATGAAATCGATTATACTAATAACTTTATCCCTAATAATCATTGGTTGTAATAATGATGCTGAAACCAACAAGAAAGCAGCGACAACAGTAATCAATCCAAATGCAGCGATTGAGCAAGCAAAAGCTTTAAATAATGCCAATGCAGAGACTGCCGCACCTTCTGGCTTTGTTGAAGAAAATGATATGTGTATTTGTACTAAAGAGTGGAAGCCAGTTTGCGGCGAAAACGGAAGGACGTACCCGAGTAGCTGTCAGGCCGGATGTGATAAAGTGAAGGTAACCGCAGAAGGTCCTTGCCCTAAAATTAAAACCCACTAGCAAAATGATTATAATCACTTTCAAGGTGATCTAAGTCACCATCCACAAACAAACTTCATGCTGATAGCTATTGTCCTAGTGATACTTGCTATCGGTACTAAGCTTTTTCTAGATATAGGTAAGCCGAAAGATACTGAGAAGAATAAGAAGAAAAAGAAAACGTAGTGGAATTACGATTGTAAAGAATTCACTTATCAAAAGAATAACCCCTATCCATTCATTATTGAGCTATATAGCCTTAAATTTGAAATGAGTGTTTAATACAGTAGATGAAAAAGCTTCATAAGATCAAATTCTCCCTTGTCGGTAAGTTTCTAAAAAATGAAATAACCGAAGACAGAACATACTTTGCTCTTACCATTCTAACAGGGTTACTGGCCGGAATAGTGACCGTCAGCTTTGAGTATCTTATCCATACAATTACAGACTATATTGGAACTAATAAGGCCTTCACGCCCAAAGCTTTCCTTTGGGGTGGTGTCCTGATTTTTATTTCTGGCTGGCTAACAACTAGAAAATTTCCAACGACTGGGGGCTCAGGTGTTCCTGGAGTAAAACTGGCGCTTGCTGTTTACCATGGAAATATTCCTCTCAAAAATACAATTGCTAAATATGTCACAACAGTTCTAAGTTTGAGCTCCGGGATATCTCTTGGAAAAGAAGGACCAGTGGTTACAATTTCGTCAGGGATTGGATCAAGCTTGGGACGCTTCTTTCACCTTTCTAAAAAGCGAGTTAAGGCATTAGTTGCTGTGGGATCAGCTAGTGGGATTGCAGCTGCATTTAATACCACTATATCTGCTGTCGTTTTTACCATGGAAGAGGTTGTTGGAGACCTTAACACAAAGGCCATGGGCTCAATCATTATTAGCTCTGTAGTTGCAGCTGTCACAGGACAGATACTTATGGGTGATCGATTTCTCTTTGATAAACTAAACTACAAACTTAATGATCCAAAAGAGCTTCTTTTTTATCTTTTAATAGGTGTTGTTGCAGCGGTAGTTCGCCAATTATGGATGAAGACCACTCTCTTCTTACGAAAGACATGTAGACATGTTTTAAAAAGTCATCGTTTAAGTCTTATTATGATTTCTTTTTTAATCGTTGGTGGAATGTCTCAAATTGATCCATCTGTTCTAGGCGGCGGCCATAGCTCTCTTGAAATGTAGCTATTCTCTAAGATACTGGACTGGAAGGTATTAGGTTTATTATTCTTTTTAAATTTTTCGCAACTGCAATATGCTACTCTGCCGGACCTTCAGGTGGATTATTCATGCCTACACTACTCATTGGAGAGACACTAGGTAGCTTTGTAGGTACTGTTTGTCATGGGCTTTTTCCAGGTATTATGACTGGTGCCGTAGGCGCATACGCTCTGGTTGGAATGGGTGCATACTTTGCTACTGTCATCCGAGCCCCCTTCACCTCGATCCTAATCGTATTTGAACTGAGCAGAGACTATAATATAATTCTCCCTGTTATGATTGCTAATGTCGTGGCCTATATTCTATCTGAACGCTTCACCGAAGAATCTATATACGAACAAATTTCGGCACAAGATATAGTAAAGGAATTCGGACATAAACTCGAAGCTGAGAAAAACAAAATTGATTTGGAAGACGAAGAGTACGAGAAAGAAGTTCTAAGAGATATATCGTCAACCAGTGATACTGATAGTGACAAAAAACAAAGACTTCAATAATTAATTAGAAACTTGAGCTGAATACCTGCTGAACAATTACAACCATGCACATGGCCAATAATACATGTTTAAATAAAACCATCTTTTATCTCTCTCTACTCTATTCTGTTGGTGTGTATGTGTTGATTGTAAAAATATCGGCCACTCATCAACCTATCAAGCTGCACCACAATCAATGCGACGCAACTAGTGTCAAAACAGTCTAAATATAGTTTACATACACTATATTTAGGGGTAAATTTTCGAAAATGAGGTTTTTATGAAGTGTCCATACTGTCAAGAAAGTGAAACAAAAGTCGTAGATTCAAGACTTCTTAAAGAGGGTTTCTCTGTTAGAAGACGAAGAAAGTGCGATGGCTGCGACAAGAGATTTACAACTTATGAAACAATAGAGATTTCAATGCCAAATATTGTTAAGCTTGATGGCAGACGTGAAGCTTATAATAGAAGTAAAATATATGGTGGAGTTGAAAAGGCTTGTCAAAAACGCCCTATTTCAACTGAACAAGTTGAACGCATGGTTGAAAATGTAGAAAAGGCCATGAGAGAAATTTCAGAAAAAGAAGTGAGTACAAAAGATATCGGCCAAATTGTAATGCAATACCTAAGAAATCTGGATCCAGTTGCCTATATTCGATTTGCTTCTGTATATAGAAAATTTCAAGATATTGAAGAATTTGTTCACGATATTCAACACGATGAAGAAAATTTTCACTCTCCACTACAACAATAGTTATCAGGAAAAATTATGAACGACATAAGAATTGCTAGAGAGTTTTGTTTTCAATACCTTTTTCACCTTCAGCTACCAGTATTTGAAAGCCTTAGAATTGAATACACTGAAACTCAAGATGATGCTGAGCTTATGGATTCAATTCGTCAGTTTAAAGAAAGCACAAATTCAATATTTAGTGACTCCTCTAATAAGTATATCGAAGCAAGTATTAAGGGGACGATCGAGAACTATCCAAAGATTGAAGAGATAATTGAGCGCAACTTAAAGAACTGGAAACTGGGCAGATTATCTAAAGTCGATCACACCAACCTACTTCTTGCTGTTAATGAACTATGTTATAATACACAAGTACCTACAAGTGTCGTTATTAATGAAGCGATAGAAATATCAAAGAAATTTGGAACTCTAGAATCTTCAGCTTTTGTAAATGGCGTTTTAGATAATATTGCAAAAAATGAGAAATAATTGAGTCTTGGAATTCAACATTTATCGAAAAGTTTGAAACCTGAAACATCTGGGATCCTTTGGCTTACAGATGAAAAACTAAGTTATAATTCTCATGGAGCCTACGAATTCAACTATCTTCTTGATGGGATGCTTGTTAAAAGTTTGGCCAATGAAGAAAAAGTTGATAAGAAGTCACACTTCTTTCTGGGTGAGAATTTTGGAAAACCTTTTTTTATTGGACATGTGCTCGTTGAAAATAAAGACGATATAAAGCTTATGTATAATCACTTTGAACTAGCAAGCTCATTTCTTCACCCAGATGCTATGATCTATATATTCAATAAGAGTAAAAATACTGCGAATACAAATATCCTAAAAGTCCTAGGACAGAAGTTTAAAGATTACTCATTTGAGAACCTAAATATCTGAAATCACGACCGTCTAATTTTAAAAAAGAGAGTAATTCTTACAATTTAGTACTACCTGGCCACTTTCCGTGGGTTAATGCCAGTATGAAATTATTTTTTTTATTAGTCCCCATTTTCTTATCACTTAGTGTTCTTGCAGAGGACGCTAGCAGCCTCGAAGCTCTTTCTGATAAGGAATTTGATAGTCTAAAGAGATCATTACTAGTTGAAGAATGTAAAAATAATAATAATTTCCTTAAACAAAAATTTAATGTTTTATGTGAAGAGAATTACCATCACTATAACTCAAGTGCCTACGAGTCCTATACAAAAACCAATGCAATGAGTTTTGGAAAAGTCAGAATTTCTGAATTTAATTCTCTACATCCAGGTATGGGAAAGACTCGGTTTAAAGATTATAAAAAAGTTGCTCAAATGATGAATCGCTTTGATATAATAGGAATCACAGAGCTTATTCCTCTTATGGCGGAAGATCTTAAAAACAATAAAGCTGTTGTTCAATTCGCGAAAGATGCTCCTCAAGAGATAATAGATACAAAAGCTGAGATTAAGCAGTTAAAAAAAGATATTCGAAAAAAGCCATCTGTAATTAAAAGTAGAAAACTTGTCTTACTAACAAGTAAACTTGAAAGACTTCAGAAGGATTTCAAGAAAATTAACTCAGTCTACAGAGCACCAGGATATTTAAAGATCCTAGAGCAGTTACATAAGTTAAAAAATGGTAAAGACTGGGCACTACTTCTTGCTCCTCGTGGAGAGGGTGCAAAAACATCCCATACACTTGAACTCGTTGGATATTATTATAGAACAACTGTTGTAAAGCCTACTATAAATCCTTATTGCGAAGAAACTCGTGATAATGGTGCCGCAAAGCCATACGCGTGTATTATTAATATGGATGAAAATGACCTAGGTAGCGATAAACAGCATGTCTTCTCTAGACGCCCATTTATGGCCAGCTTTATGTCTGGGAACTTCTCCTTTACACTTATTTCTTCTCATATAATTTTTGATTCTCCAAAAGATCAAACGCTTATACCTATTTATATGCAAGCTGCGTTTAATACCAATTCTTATGAAGATTTTGGGAGTCGATCTGGAATTACTAAGAATAATTATGCTCGTTTTGTTGAAACAAAAATAACTCTTGATTTCATAAAAACTTATACTGAAAAGTACCCTTTTGCAGATGTTATATATATGGGTGACTTCAATATCGAACGTAAGAATAAATTTGTTGATACTCTTCTACAGGCATGGCCAGAAAGTGAAATGTTTATAACTGAAGCGACTTCGACCAGCATAAGAAGAGTTGATAGTGATGACAATAAAACCAATGGTGTTTCTAGTAACTATGATCACTTTATCTTTAATCCTAATACAACAAATGAATGTGTTAATGATGATGGGGAAATCAAGGGTGGTGCCTTTAATTTTCAAAAAAGCCGCTTTGGTAGCTACATTAATAGGGTTTACAGAGTCAGAGCAGGCAAACCTGATGAGCTTGGTGTTTATCAAATGAACACTGAAAAGTACCAAAGCCTGATGAAAAAATATGTGGAACCAAAAGCTTCCTTATCAGATCCTTTCTACACGATTGGTAATGTTAAACATGTTTACGAAGATACGACTCACTCTATAACGACTAGAGGAATTATAAAAAGTAAAAAAGAGTCAGTAGACTATGCTAAGTTCTTTAAAGAAAGAATTCTTGATTCACAGCTAAAAGACGATAGTTTCTATTATTTTTACATGCAACTGATAAGTGACCACTTACCTATTTATATGGAATGTAGAACTAATTAAGGTTTAACTTTTTGACAGTAGTCGTAAACTTACCTTTATGATCATCTCCGTCTGCACGCAACCATAGACCAAGTATTTTTTTATTTCGAAGTTTAATAGTCGTCTTGAAAAAGCCATCTTTATTTAGCTTTCCTACGGTCTTAAATTTCATATCAATATCTCGAATAGAATCGACTTTATCAAGTTTATAGTCAGAGTTCGTTATATGATTAAAATCGACATAACCAACACCATACTTATCGTTAATACTTAATATCTTCAGTAACCACTCTGGTAGAAATTTTCTTACGAAAGAGCCCGGTCTATAGCTCCCTTCATAAACAACACCCAATTGAAAATATGAATCCTTCTCTTCTGAGCCAAGGGGAGTATCAATTTGAATAATTCCCTCAATGTCTGCCGTTTTATAAATCTTAGGTGGATCGACCTTATAAAAGAGTGGTGATGCAGTGCTATCCACTTTTAAAGTAACGACCTTTTCAAGAGTCACAATATTAGGTTTTAATTTTTTGTATTGAAGGTCTAGAAAGTTATCAGCTCCCTCAAAAGGGATCACTATAAATGATAGTAAAGGGAGCTTTTTAAAAATATTAATCTAGTACGCCAATAAGCTTCTAACAGCTTCTTCAATTTTATCAGCATTAGGTAGAGTCGCTTTCTCAAGGATTCTATTGAAACCAACAGGTGTGAATGTTGATCCCACACGCTTAACTGGTGCATCTAATTCTTCAAAGCAATTATCGTTAATAAAGGCTACAATCTCGCCCCCAAATCCACCAAAGACCTTATCTTCGTGAACAACTAAACACCTATTCGTTTTCGATACTGTTTTAATGATAGCTTGTTCATCCATTGGAACGATACTACGAAGATCCACAACTTCAATATTGATTCCCTCTTCTGCTAATTTTTCTGCTACCGCTAAAGAAAAGTGAGTTGTATTACCATAAGTAATAATAGATAAGTCCGTTCCTTTTCTTCTTGTTCTTGCCACACCAAATGGAACTTCAAAATCATCTGGAACAACAGTCATAGCTTCTTTTGAGTTATATAGTGATTTCGGCTCTAGGTATAAAGTTGGTCCTTTTGATCTCATTGATGTTCTTAATAAACCGGCCGCATCGTCAGCAAATGAAGGACAGACGATTCTCACACCAGGTATTCCAGCAAGGTTTCCTTCAAGGTTTTGAGAGTGATAAAGTCCTCCACCGATATAACCACCAGAAGCAAGTCTAATTGTTACGTTTGGTGAAAATGCTCCGTTACTTCTCCAATAATCATGTGAACATTCAATATACTGCTCCATTGCAGGCCAGAAGTAATCTGCAAACTCAGCCCCTTCCACAACGATTCTAATATCATCACGGAAACGAGACATTCCATTGGCCGTACCTAGGATATAGTCCTCAGCGATCGGTCCATTAAAGACTCTTTCAATTCCAAATTCTTGTTGCATACCTTTTGAAACATTAAAAATCCCACCCTTCTCTTTGTTGGCCATATCTTGGCCCCAAATAAACGTATCTTTATTGTGCCTAAATTCTGCTTTCAAGGTTTCATTAAGCGCTGTAATAAATTTAATTGGCTCACCTTCTTCAGAGTGAGTACCGTTATCGTATTTGTCTCCAGCATAAGACTCTGGAATAATAAAATCCCATATCGATTCTGGAGTTGGTTGAGGTGCTTTAACGGCTGCTTTATGCGCTGCCATTAATTCATCTTTAGATTCTTTTTCAATTTTTTCAAGATCGCTCGCCTTAAGGCCAGCTTTTAGAATTAATTTTTTATATTTAGGAAGTGGATCTTGTTTAAGTGCGTCTGCAATTTCTTTTTCGTCACGATACAGTTCATGCTTATCTGAGTTTGAATGATTACCAATTCTAATACAATGAGCATGTACGATAACTGGTTCTGAGTGTTTAAGAGCGTGATCTTTAGCCGCAATCATTGCATTCATAGAATCAAAAACATCTTTTCCATCACAGTGAATTATTTTTAAATTTTTAAATCCTGTAAAGTTATCAGCTGCAAATTCATTGGCCGTCTGATCTCTCTTTGGAACAGAGATTCCATAGCCATTATCTTGGAAGACAAATATAACTGGAAGCTTCTCAGTCGAGGCTCCATTTATTGCTTCATAACAATAACCTTCACTTGTTGAAGATTCTCCTTGAGACGAAATAGCGACACCTTTGTGTTTATACCTTTTCATTCCTCTCGCAACACCAACTGCATGCAAAGTATGATTTCCTGTACAAGAAGATACGTTATGAATATTCCACTCAGGCTTCGCAAAGTGATTAGACATATGTCTTCCACCAGAAGCTAGATCTGTAGACTTAGAAATACCGTTCAAGATTAACTCTTCCGCTGAACATCCAGCACTAAGCGCTGTTTGCATATCTCTATAGTAAGGAAATAAATGATCTAACTTTTTATCAAAGATCTGCCCAATAGCTAATTGAATACCATCGTGTCCCGCGTATGGTGCATGATATGACCAACCCAATGCTTGTTTTAAATAATTTGGAGCACGTTCATCAATCATCCTTCCAAGGACTAATAACTTATACCACTCAAGAAGTTTTTTCTTTGGGGTTTTCTCAATTGAGTGCACTTTAGCAACTTTCATAATTGGCCTTTATGTATATCTAAGTATTAATAATCATTATAAATTAGCTAGAAAAATTAGCATAGGTAGGCATAAATGTAAATTTGTCAGTGAATAGACGGCCTCAGATCATTATTGGTTAACATTAGTTAAAAAAAATCAATTTTTATCTATTTTTACTACAATTCTTCTACTTTTTTGGGTAGTTTACTCTGGTATTTAATTTAAATAAGGAAACGGCATGTCAAAAACAATAGCAAGTGCATATTTTTCAGATTCAAGACTTGAGGAAGCAAAAAAACTTATCGATGCAGCCTTAAGTGATCACTCAAAAAAAATTACAGGAGTTAAAGCCGGTGATCCTGATTTGAAGGAAGAATATGCAAAAATGATTGCAGACTTTTCTGAAGATCGTGGTGGCAAATTATTTTATGACTATATTGGTTCTGGTATTGGACAGGGTCCTCTAGTTGAACTTGCTGACGGTTCAGTTAAATATGACTTTATTACTGGAATTGGTGTTCACTTTTTTGGTCATTCACATCCCGGAGTTGTGCGTGCACAAGTTGAAGGTGCTGTTACAAATACAACAATGAGTGGAAACCTACAACAGAATATTGACTCTCCAAAACTTTTTAAACTTCTTTTAGATCAAGCAAATCTTAATGGAGGTGGTTTTGATCATATGTTTATGACTTCTTCGGGAGTTATGGCGGCTGAAAACTCACTAAAAATGGCATTTCAAAAGAAGAGTCCAGCACACAGAGTGCTTGCTTTTGAAAGATGTTTTATGGGTAGAACTTTAGCTGTGTCACAGATTACAGACAAGCATGTGTACAGAGATGGACTACCTGAAACTCTAAGTGTTGATTACATTCCTTTCTACTGCGCAGGAGATCACCAAGGTTCAATTGATAGAGCTGTTGGCATGCTAAAACAATACTTTAATCGTCACCCTGGACAATATGCTGCTATCTGTATGGAGCTAATTCAAGGTGAAGGTGGATACTGGGTTGGACATAAAGATTTCTTTAAAGCGATCATTGCTGAATGTAAAAAAAATAATGTCTCAGTGATTATTGATGAAGTTCAAACTTTTATGAGAACAAAAAATATGTTCGCTTTTCAATACTTTGAGTTGGATAAAGATGTTGATCTAGTCAACATTGGAAAGAACTCTCAGATATGTGCAACAATCTACAGAAATGATCATAAACCAAGACCAGGCTTAATTTCTCAAACATTTACAAGTTCTGGAAGTGCTATTAATGCCGCTTATTATATTATAAATGAGGTCGCAAATAATGGATACCTTGGTGAGAATGGAAAAATTGAAAAAATACACAAACATTTCTCATCGAAACTCCAAGCTATTTCAGAGAAGTATCCCGAAAAACTACAAGGCCCTTTTGGAATTGGCGCCATGATTGGAATGACTCTATTTGGTGGTGATACTGCTAAGTCAAAAGAGTTTACTTTCAAGCTATTTGATAATGGTGTTTTAAGTTTCATCGCAGGATCAAGCCCCACAAGAGTAAGATTTTTAGTACCAGCTGGTGCCGTTGAAGATAAGCATATTGATGAAGTATGTGCACTTGTCGAGAAGACACTAAGCGAGATGTAATATGCTAATTATTCGCCCTCTAAATCAAGCAGACTTAGAGAATCTCTTTGAACTCCTACAAGACTCGGGGCATGGACTAACGAACCTTCCAAAAGATAGAAAGGTCCTTACTGAAAAGATTGCAACCAGTACTGAGAGCTTTGCCCAAACAAATAAAAAACCTCAAGGTGAGCTCTACCTATTTGGTCTGGAAGCTACACACCTTAAAAAGATCATTGGAGTATGTGGAATTATCTCAAAGATTGGTGGCTTTGAGCCTTACTACTTCTATAGTATCCATTCAGAGAAAAATTATTCAAAATTAATTGATAGTGAAAACACTATTTCGACAATGAACCTTGAAAAGATTCACTCCGGTCCTGCTGAAATCTGTTCATTATTTTTATCTCCTAAACACAGAAGTTCCCATGCTGGTCGTTTCCTATCTCTCTCTCGTTTCCTATTTATGGCAGAACATCCTGAGTATTTTGAAGATGAAGTTATTGCTGAGATGAGAGGTAAGGTTGATGATAACGGTGAATCTCCCTTTTGGAATGCTGTTGGTAGTAAGTTTATAAATCTAACATTCTTAGAGGCTGATTTTTTAACCTTAAAATCTAAAAGCTTTATTGAGGATCTCTTCCCTAAGCACCCTATACTTATAGATCTACTTCCAAATGAGGCAAAAGATGTCATTGGTGAAGTTCATCCAAATACAATAGGAGCAAGAAGAATACTTGAAAAAGAAGGTTTTAGTTATAAGAATCGTGTCGGAATTTTAGAACCAGGTCCCCTACTAGAAGCTAATACAAAAGAAATTAGAGTTTTTAAAGAATCTAAGATTCTTTCGGTTTCAGAAATCCAATTAGACGATCAAGACTTTTCTGAAGAGCTCTTTTTAGTGGCGAATACTAAAAAGAATGAGAGGTTTATCATGGGACTTTCAAGAATTAAGATTAAAGATTCACAGGTTACTCTGAATAAACAGACAGCATTAAGTATTGGCGTCTCCGAAGGTGACAAAGTAAGAATAAGTTCCCTTATTCCCTCTAAAGTAGCTCGTCAATTAGAGCTTTAATTACTGTCGTCTTCTTCCTCTTCTTCATCTTCTGCTAAAGAGGAATTTACCAGACGGCGAATCTCACTTTTTTCTTTTTCACCAACACCGTTAATAAGACAACGATAGCAGTCCTCGTCTGACTTGAAATCTCCGCTTTCTCGGTGAGGTACAACTGTTAACAGCATCTGAACAGGTCCCTCTACTTTGAATACTGTCCACATAGGAATCTCAACATTAGATTTAAGGTACAGTACGGACTCTGTTGCTCTGACTACTTTAACTTCTCTTTTCATCCAAATGATTGAAGCTGGATCCGTTGATGCTATAAAAACTTTTGACTCTGCATTTGTTAAATGCTTTTTATTATCTAGAGCACTAGCGAGCTTTTCCATGTCTGATAAAGAGAGCTCATTTTTAATACACAGAACGTTTTCATAATTAATTTTTTCTTGCAGCTCTTCCGAACTCAGATTCGTATTAAAAACTAAAAAATATGGTAATATCGTTTGATTTTGGACTAAATCATCATACATTTTAATAAAATCTTCAATAGTATTTTTGCCTTCTGTCGCATTGAAGACTAATAAATGCGGAGATGTTCTTTTTACTTGATAAAAGGTATCTGTGACATTTGTTTGAATATTTAGACTATAAGGAAAAGAGTCCTGATAGCAATCAAGCTCTGAAAATATCTTTAAAGTTTCATCTATCACCATAACCTTTAACTTCGCTGGAATCATTTGATTTTTACGATCATCTAACCAGCAATCAATTTCTTTTTTTATGGGACTATATTTTTTCTTTCTTCTTTCCAAGGCATCTAAGACATCGTGTTGCTCAAACCTATCAACCTGCTCTATTTTGGTTGGGTCTTCCTTTAATTCTTTATACAGTTTCCACCGCTCTTTTGATTTTACAAAATAATCGTCATCGACATAGAGAAATTCAAGATCATAGGCAAATCTTTTATTATAATAAAGATCATTGTCATAAAACTTACTAACGACGACTTTTTTTGAAGGCATAATACTTTCAAGTGGGTGTCCACCAAGGTCTATAATTTCACCAACATCCAAATATGAATTGGTTTCAATATGGAAGAAGTTATCTTGGACATAGCCGACTCTTAAAAGCTGACTAATCTCAAGCGCTTCAAGCTCCTTACTTCTTACAAATGGAGGTGTGTGCGCTAAATCAACATCTAATAAGGAGATAGGATCAAAAATTACATCGTGCATTTCTAATGATTTAATATGATTGATTCTGACTGAAGCCAAAATTGATCTACTCAAAAATTCTTTCTTTACCAAAAGGTCAAATAATCCGACTACTGAGAAAAGTCTCATTTCATTATTTCGATTCATTAGTTTGGCCAAGTATAAGGCTTCCCTAGACTCTGTACTAAAATCAATATAAACAATCTGTGGTACATAGGAATAAAGTGTTTGAAAAACCTTACGGGGTGTATTGCCTTCAGTGAATTCCATATCCATGAATTCTAATTCGAACTCACTATTATAGTCACGATTTAGGATACCTTTTATTTTTTCCCAATAGAGCTTATCCTTACCAATATATACAACTTTTAATTCCATAGTATTATTATATACAAGAAAGTCCTTAATACCTAAATTCTTGAAGTTATTAGGAAAATTAGCTGATTTTATAATTGCCCATCGCACGGCATCGCAGCATACGGCAGAAGACCTTATCTATATAGATTTAATCAAATATACTAAATATGATTCAGATCATGCTATTTATGGAGACTATAAAGTAATGTATTTATAATAAAGAATATTTTAAGGATACGACCATGAATGGCAGACGTAACCAACTTCACTGCGACAACTGCCCTTCAAAAGACGATGGAATTTTTTGTGAACTTGAGCACCTTGCTTTAGATGATGTTAGTGACCACAAAGTCGTAAATTCATATAAAAAAGGACAAACTTTATTCGTTCAAGGGAACCCACCCTACGGCATGTACTGTGCCTCTACTGAAAATATAAAAATCTCACAAATTGGTGAAGATGGAAAAGAGTCAATTGTTAGAATCGCCTCTGCTGGTGATGTTCTGGGCCATAGGAGTATATTTACTGATCAGTACTATAATGCCACTACTACGGCGGTTGAAGAATGTACGGTCTGTTTTATTGATAAAAAATATATATTAAAACTCGTTAAAGAGCAGCCTAGTGTTGCCTGTAATCTTATTGCCAAACTTGGGCACGATCTTAGATCAGCAGAAAAAAGAATCTCTTCATTCTATCAAAAAATGTTCGAGAGCGTTTGGCCAAATTATTACTGCTACTTAAAGAGTCTCATGGTGTAAAAGAAGATGCTAGAATTCGCCTAGATATAAAACGAACCCGAGAGGAGGTGGCTTCAATTATTGGACCTGCTTCGGAAAACCTTATTCGTTTCATGTCTGAACTAAAACAAGAAGGACTCATTTCTCAAGAAGGTAAGGCGATTTATATTCTTGATGAAGAAGGCCTTATTGATTTTGCTAATATTGGCTATTAATTATTCTTTTATTTTCTGATATAGCTTAGAGTCTGATTATCCTATGTCTCGTATTATCTATAATATGAAAACAAGACTAAACATTGATGAAATTACAAGCTTCCATATTGATACCCTTCAAGGTTTCAATGAGCCAAGAATTTATAACACGGCGACTGAGATTTTTTATGAAGGGCAGATTCCCCATGCAGGCTACCTTCTAATTGAAGGAGAGATTCATTTCATTAAGAAGAGTCATTCAAAAAGTTCTTGCTGGAGTTCTTTTTGGTATTGCTGAATTAATGGCAAATATCCCTCGAAAATTTACAGTTCGCATACTACCGGGATCAAAGGTCTGTATTCTCGACAGAAGTACCGTTAAAGAGATCATAGAAGATATGCAAGAAGTTGAAAGTCCAAAAATCACCTAAAATTTTTTATGAGCTTATAGCTTAGTTATTGTGACTTATCTGTAGATTCAAAAATTTTATCCGCAGATTTTGCTACAAATCCTTGATAGAGTTTACCTGACTCATCAATATATCTTTTAGCAAATTCAAAATAACAACTGGGTATGCTTAAGGCACCATCAGTAAATTGTACTTCGACACTGGCAGCAAGAGTTGATGATTGCTCTAAAAAGACATCAACACTCCCCTTAACCTCTCCACCTGAATCATTAAGCTTATAATCATTTTTCTTGAGGAATGCATTTAGAGTCAGTATATCTGAATATTTTTTTAAATCATTTAAAGAGACAGTAAAATGATTAGGCCTATATCCAATTGCAGAAAGCCATGCTCCGTAGTCACTCTCATTTTTTAATTTGTTATACTCAACTTGAGAAATATCCCAAGACTTACCACTGGTTGTAAAGGTGAAATCACCAATTTGCTCATCAGATAAATAGTTGAGTTTTAACTGAACGATTTGATTAAACTCGTCTGAAAATTTTTCTAATAAGAGTTCACTTATAAAAACCTTTGGTAGTTTTGGGTCTTCGTGTTGAAAATGTTTTGCATATAATTTTTTTGCTTCAAAGTGGTAGTCGCCTGCTTCCACATAGCCAGACTCAAGAAACGGCTTCGCAATAATATCGATTGAAACTCTAGGGTCGTTAAATGTTCTAAGAGCTATATGGTCATTTAATACCGCTTCTCCCTCTGACTCTAGCAAATTTACTATTTTTTGGGCATGGGGATTAAGTATAATATAGTCCGCCCACATTCTACCTAACAAATCATTTATCTTACTCATATTATTCTCCTAGAATGGAAATTATAGCATAGAAATATAAGCTAATAAGGGTGATTATTGCTATCAAAAGTTGTATAGTGATCCTAAAATAAAGGATCATATATGAAGCTAACACTACGCGGTGATTATTTTAACGCTCAATTCTCTTCTCCTTCAGGAATATCCGAAAGTGATATTTCCAAATCTGATGAACAGATTCAAAAATTATGTCCTGGAGATACATCTCACCTTTTGTGGGAGGCTCAAGTTAATTATCAAAATATTGATAAGGTCATTGAATCCGCTAATTACGGCTATAAGACTTGGAGAAAAGTCCCCCTTGAAGAGAGAATCAACTTTCTAAAAAGGTTTCAAGAAGAAGCAGTTAAAAGAAAAGAAGATATTGCGAATGCAATAGCCCTAGAAACTGGAAAGCCTCTCTGGGAATCATTAACGGAAGCTGCTGCGATTGCAGGGAAAGTGAATGTCACGATTGCTGACTCACTTGAAAGAGTAAGAAATATTAAAATTGAAAGTGTTCTCCCTGATATTGATGGCCATATTATTTTTAAGCCAATCGGTCCAACTCTTGTCATTGGCCCGTTTAATTTTCCATGTCACCTTGCTAACGGACAAATTCTCTCAGCGCTACTGACTGGAAATACAATAATCTTTAAACCTTCAGAGAAAACGATGGTTTCTTCGCAATTACTTATTGAATGTTTTCATGCTGCTGGTTTTCCTAAAGGGGTCATCAACTTTATAAATGGGACAGTAAAAACCACTCAAGATATTCTAAGACACCCTACAATCAAGGCAATCTTCTTTACAGGCTCTCATGCTGTTGGAAAAAAGATACTTGAAGCTGTGGGAACTGATGTATCAAAACTAATTGCTCTAGAGCTTGGTGGAAAAAACTCTTCAATCATGCACAGTGATACTGATATAAACCACGCTCTCCCAGAACTTTTAAGAGCATGTTTTTTGTCTGCTGGTCAAAGATGTACATCAACTTCAGTTGTTATTGCTCATCGAACAATACAAGAAGAGCTTATTCAAAAATTTAAAGAAGCTGCCCAAAAAATTATTATTGATCACCCCACAAAATTTAAAGTCGATCCTTTTATGGGGCCACTAATTGATCAATTAGCGGTAGATAAATATGACCAAAGTCTTAAGCTCGGTGAGGATAATGGGGCAGAAATAATCCTGCCAAACACTCATTTCAAAGGTTCATTCGATGGATACTATAGATCACCATCAATTCACTTTTTAAAAAAAGCTGTGAAAAGCAATCCTTTTACCCAAGAAGAAATCTTTGGACCTAATTGTACATTTATTCCTTATGATGAAATAGAAGAAGCTATCGAGATCGCTAATATTTCCGATTATGGTTTGGCCGCATCTATCTTCACTCAGGATAAAAGTATCTACCATCAATGTCTGCAAGATATTGATGCCGGTATTATCAATTTAAATCGCTCTACAGTTGGAGCGAGTTCAAGACTACCTTTTGGTGGTGTTAAAAATTCGGGAAATTTTCATCCCGCTGCAGTTAGCATGATTGATCATACAGCACATATGATCTCCAGTTTAGAAACTATGGATAATAGTTCAAAGTTAGAGGATGTTAAAGGGCTCAAGTAAAGACCAACTATTCAAAGAAAAAGTCTATATATCTCTGCTTACCGGTGTTCAGATATTTAATATTTTAGACTTCGTCATAATTCTTCCCATGGGCCCTATGCTCATGCGGTACTTTAGTATAAGTCCCTTTGAATTTGCAGCGCTGGCATCATCATATAGTTTTAGTTCTGCTATCGTATCATTTCTGTACTCAAGTTTTGCAGATAAGTATGATCGTAAAAAATTACTACTAACATGTTTGGCCGGTTTTATTCTTGCGACCTTTATCTGTGCTATAGCTCCGACCTATATATCATTTCTAGGTGCTCGAGTGATTGCAGGAATTTTCGGTGGTGTTCTTACTCCATGTGTTTACGCTATTATCGCTGAGCTCATTCCCTTTGAAAGAAGAGGAAAGGCCCTAGGGACAGTTATGGCCAGCTTCTCTTTGACCAGTGTTCTCGGAATACCAACAGGACTATGGATTGCTGACACTTATGGCTGGCGTCATGCCTTTCACTTTATAGGTGCTGGTGCTACCGTGGTTTTCTTTTTTAATATCTATTTTCTTCCGCTTATCCCACAGGCCCCCTTTAATCTTAAATCAAGAGAAATCCTTACACGGATTATAAAAATAGCTATTAATAAAGACTATAGATCGGCTTTCATAAGTATCTTTTTAATGGCGTTCTCCGGTTTTCTTCTCTTCCCATTTATTGCACCATACGCTGTTAAGAATGTAGGGATACAAGAAAGTGAATTAAAGTTTATTTATCTCGTGGGAGGAATTTTTACTATTTTTGCTAGTAAGTTTACCGGGATTTTAACAGACAAGTTTGGCTCCTTAAGATTATTTTTTCCGACCTTATTTCTCTCTTTCATTTCAATTCACCTCTATACAACAATTGAAAACATTAGCCTCTCAACACTTCTTATTATCTCCACTAGTTTCATGGTTTTAATAAACGCTAGGTTTATACCCGTAATGAAACTTATCACTGAATGTCCAAATGCCGAGGATAGAGGAAGCTTTATGGGATTCTTAATGTCTGTAAGGAATCTAGCTTCTGGAGCAGGCCCTCTGGTAGCGGGACTTATAATCACAGAAACATCAGAATCTTTAGAAAATTTTAATTACTCGGGTTATCTCTCAATTTTCATTGGATTAATCGCAATATATTTTGTATTAAAAATGAATCGTTACATTGGAAGTAAACAGAATGCTAGTACAGATTAAAAATTTAAATTTACGTTATGACCCAAGAAAGACAGATGGGGTCTATAAACTAAATCTCAATATACCTCAGGCCAAGGTACTCGCTCTCATTGGTCCGTCTGGGTCAGGTAAGACCACAACACTAAAGTGCCTTGCCAACCTTGAGTCCCCTCAGTCTGGAACTATAGAATACAAAGGTGACTTAACTATCGCTTATGTAGATCAAACCCCCAAGTTTGATGAAGAACTATCTGTATATGACGTTTTAGAAAATGAAATTGTAAATATTGAAGATGCTGAAAAGCGTTCCAATCAAGTTCGTACGACTCTAGCATTTCTTGAAATTACAAACGAAATCCATTCTCTGATGAAAAATATATCTGGCGGACAAAGACAAAGAGTTGTTATTGCCATGGCATTAGTGAAAAACCCAACCTTACTATTACTTGATGAACCTTTTGCAAATCTTGATAGGACACTACGCTTAAATTTATTAGAAGAGCTTTTTGATATATTCAAAGAAAAAGGAATTACTGTCGTTTGGGTTACTCATAATACAGATGAAGCCTTGGCCTATAGTGATTATTTGGCCTTATTAAATTTTGGTGAACTTCAACAGTTTGGCCCCCCTCAAGATTTATACTTCAAACCACAGAACTCTTTTACTGCAACTTTTCTGTCTGAAGCAAACTTAATACCAGGGAAGCTCGTCGTAGCTGCGGATGAATCGACTAATGAGCTTAATATTAGTATTTTAGGTAAAGAGTATATTGTTCCTAGACCTAAGGACTTTATCTCAAAAGAGCATAATGATATTCTTGCTATCATTCGTCCGGAGTATATTGTTATCGACTCTGAATCAAAAGATAGTGCAACTATTGAAAAGCGTATTTTCAAAGGTGAGCGAACTTTATTAGTAGTAAACTATCAAGGACAAGAACTAACAATAAGTGTTTCATCCAGTGACATTCCTACGAAAGAGAGAATTCCATTCTCGATAAATAGTGCATATATTTATTGCCTAAGTGAACTATAATATAAGTAGACAATGCGCGGCATTACTTGTATCAATACTCATGCGCGGAAATCAATTTGGAGACCTTTTTACAATAACAACTTTTGGTGAATCACATGGTGAGGCGATTGGTGTCGTTATTGACGGAATGCCAAGTGGACTAAAAGTCTTACCAGCGGATCTACAAAGTGAATTAGATAAGCGCAGGCCTGGAAGATTAAAAGTCTCGACCTCAAGAAATGAACTCGATCAAGCACAGATTTTATCAGGAGTTTTTGAATCAACTACATTAGGAACTCCTATAAGTGTTATGATTCAAAATACAAATCAGCGTAGTAATGACTATAAAAATTTAAAAGATAATTACAGACCTGGACATGCCGACAAAACAACTATGCAAAAGTTTGGAGTCAGAGATTACCGCGGTGGTGGAAGGGCCAGTGGACGGGAAACGGCCGCTAGAGTTATCGCGGGCTACTTTGCATCACTAATTATTCCTGAAATTAAATTCAAGGCACTCATCGATGAAGTTGGTCCGTATAAAGCAAACGAGATTAACCTTAACTCGAATTCAACAGTTGGTTTTGCCCAACCAGGTAGAGATGAGGAAATTGAAAAGTTCTTATTAGACTTAAAAGAAAATGGTGAGTCTATTGGTGGTTCGGTTTACCTTTCCATTACAAACTGCCCTGCTGGTCTTGGAGATCCTGTCTTTGATAAGCTAAAAGCAAAACTCTCACATGCTATGCTTAGCATTGGCAGTTGTATGGGGATTCAGTTTGGTAGGGGTAGAGAATTCGCGACTCTTCTAGGCTCAGAGATTTCAAATAACTCTCATAACTTTTCAGGTATAGAGGGGGGGATATCAAATGGACAGGAAATCTATCTTCAATTGGTATTTAAAGCGCCATCCACTATTGGTGAAAATGCCAAAAAAGGAAGACATGATCCGTGTATTCTTCCGCGAGTACTGCCAGTTGTAGAAAGTATGGCAAAAATCGTTATGGCCGATATGTATCTTAAGCAAAAAGCTTTTACTCTCTAGATTTTTTTAATTGCTCTTGTAAGAAAAAATCTGCAATTGTAAGTGTTGATCGATAGCGTTTTCTTAAAATGAGATTTTGGACTTCCGATTTTTGAGTTTTAATTAATGGGATAGTATCCCAAGTATAGTCTTTATCTTTATAAATAACTCCGGACTCATTAGCATATATGGAACCGTTAATAGCAAAAGTTTCTTCAGACTGAAAAAGGTCTTCACCAAAGCTAATATAATCAGTATTAGAAAGTGAAATATTATATATCGTTGTCATAATATCTTTATGAGACCCGATTTTACTAAGATCGGCCTCTTCTGCATAAATCTCTTTTGGAACATAAAGATAGAAAGGTACAGTATACTTAAGAAAAGTTTCCTGTCTTGTATAGTTCATGAACCCCCAGAAATTATGATCTCCAGTGACCGCAATGATCGTGTTTTTTCCTAGCGGTGAATCTTTAATCTTTTGTATAAATTCACTAAGCTTTGCGTTTGCATATTGAAAAGCTTTAAAACGTTGAATAAATAAATTTTTCTCACGTGATATTCTTTCATTAAGCTCTAATGGAACCTCAAGAGCAAGCGGCTTATACTCCTTAGGAGTTTCAAAAGGAGGGTGATTAGATGTTGATAGGCCGAGAAAAAACTGAGGTTTTGTGCTCTCACTTAGCTGTTTATAAATATAATTAAAAAAGTGTTCATCATATAGTCCCCACTCTGTCCCCTGACTACCATTTAATTCTAACTCAGTTCGAATCAAGTTTTCACCGATCAGTTTATGATATTTTTGATACTTAAAATACTTACCAATATCTCTCCATCCTAGTTTTCCACCATAAATAAAATTCGTCTCATAGCCTTTATTTTTGTAAGGAATATGGGAGCTACTGTCTAATGGAACTTGCAAGTACTTACTCTCAGATAAGTATCTCGCTCCTGGCCTATTTGGAATATTTGTTGCGAGAGCGAGTAATGATCCAATAGTGCCATTGTCGGAAGAGATAATATTTTCAAAGTAATAATCCTCTCTAAGATGCTGATCCAAACCGGCTAGAAAATTAAAAGTTTCACTATTATATTTATTCCATGAAGCTCCAAAGCTTTCCATTAGAATAACAACCACATTTGGTTTACTCTTATTTAAACTTTCATTAAGTGGCGTTGTCCTAGAAATCAAGCGCAGTAAATTCTCTTTAGGCGTGGGACTTGTATCAATTCCTAAGTAATCACTAAAGGCTTGATGGATGTCGTCTCCGTACCCCATAGACTTTGCCATATTAAATCCGATGCTGTTTCGCTCAAGTCTTATTTTAATCGCCTTATCTAAAGCAATAACACCATTCAATGCAATTTGATTAATAAATGCATCGTCCGAAAAATCAGCATATTTTGGAGCTAATACAAATTTTCCATATCCACCTCGGACTCCCCCCATGAGAAGAACAAAAACACCAAGTAAACTTAAGAGAACTTTTACAGCACTACTTCTATACCTAGATTTTTGCTTTCTAATCTTTATAAAGAATTTTTGTGCAAGAAAGTAGAGAGCAATAACATAGACGAGGAAGCCAAACATGAGGATTTCTAATGGATAACTTTTTTGAATTGTTTCCACTAGTGCTGTCGTATCATCCTCCAACACACCAAAGAAAAGAATGTTAATGTGGTCTTGAAAGTAAGAATAAAAGCCATAGTCTGATATTAATATTACAGGAATGAATACTCCGATAATCACAAATAATATTCGCATAAAGATCTGGAGTATATTAAGTAGTGTTGTGCTATTAAAGAGCACAACAAAAAGAAATAAGAGAAAAATTGGAACAATGAAGTATGACAAGACCATACTGTCATATAACCAACCATAATAGTAAGCAGTAAAGACGTCAAATGTCTTACTAAGAAATACATTTTTATCATCGAAATACAAAACGAAGAAAGTCCTAAATAGCATCATAAGCAGAGTAAAGAAGCCGTAAAGTCGAAATATTCTTCCGATGCCAATAATACTTATATCTAACCTATTTTTATTCTTATGCAATCTATGTCCTCAGTTTATATTTCATCTTACATATAAACGCGATTTGCAGCAAGAGATGGAAAGAAGTATTCTACTCAAGAAAATTCTTCCTTAAAGATATTCCATATGGATTAGACTAGTATAGATATGCTAATTAAGGAGTATAAGTTTTGGAAATCCAATTAAAACCCAATGAGAAATTAAATGTACTTGTCGTAGATGATCAAGAGGATATTCGCGATACACTAAAAATGTTCCTTGAGATGATGACTTGCTTTACCTTTGTCATAGAGGCAAAAGACGGCGCAGATGCATACAGAAAATGTCAAGTTCAAAGGTTCGACCTCATTATAACTGACTTAATGATGCCCATAGTAAAAGGAATTGATTTTATACAAAACTATCAAGCCTTGGAAACAAGAAATCATCCAGACGATAGTAAAACACCAATCATTATTTTATCGGCCAATGTCACTGGTGATGAGGTAAAACGAGCTATTGGTTATGGAGTTAAATACGTAGTAACAAAACCTTGCACAGCTGAAGAATTTATAGCAAAAGTTTCAGAGGCACTGATTAAACATAAAAAGAATAAGATAAAGGTAATTAGAGAGTAGTTTCTCTTTCAAAATATGCTTTAATTTCAGCTTTATTACCCTTAACGACTTTAACATTACTCTGACTCTCAACAATATCCTTTGATCTTGCAAAAACAATTTCGATTTCACTTTCAATTCTAGATGAAGTTGAGTTATGAATATTTCGAACTGCCAGAGTTGCATTCGCATCCGAGATCAGCTCCCTTAAAAGTAATAAGTTCACATTTGTTTCAGAAGTGGGTTCACCACCATTTAAGATTTTCATTTCATCTTCAGAGAATGCATGCCCTACAACCTTCATCTTCAAGTAAGCGATGCCACCGAGCGGGTTTGATCTCAGTATAACTCTTCTACTCTCTTCACTAGTTAGAGAAGCATCAAGACCAAATGAAAGTGAATAGTATAGTAATTGATCTAGAGCTTCACGATTTGCAAGGATCTGAAAATCATCCTGAAGGTCTGTATCCATCACAATGCCATGCTGAAAAGCTTTTTGTTGAACACGATCTAATGCTGTTGTTAAGGCGATATGGAAATCACTAGTCTCTTCGACTTCGATATTCAAAAGGTCTTCTGGAACCTCGATTTCATACCTTTCAGTTTCGATAGTGTTCATTTTAATCAGTTGATCTTCTAAATTATTAACAGCCTCAATTTTACCATCAAAAGCAGTTAAGACCTTGGCCTCAAGACTTGGAACTCCCAGGCTTTGAAAAAATCTGGCCAGTAAGGTTGAAAGCTCTGAGCTTGAATTAGAGTCAATTAACTCTGCCGCCTTATCAATAGCCTTTAATTCTTTAGCCTTTACTCTTCCAACAAATAGAAATGAAAGCATAGAAATCATAAGAGTTATTAGAGAAAAGATAATACCTGCAAGTCCAAGCGTTCTAAATTGAGAGAGTCCATCTGTTTGCTTTGAGAAGCTATCCTCAACTTCAGCTTTAAGACCTTCAAGCTCGGAATACTTATCTGTAATATTAGACTGCTGAAGATTCATATCTTCTGCTTTTGCCATACTTAAAACTTTTGTTACTTTTTGATCAAACCAATGAAGATCACTCTTTAAATTATTTAAAGATTTTGTTGTCCCAGCAGTCATCCCCATCTCAGTAGCTATTCTTCCTACTTCATCAATACAGTCGGCAGAATTTGAGCGAAAATCATTATTTAAATAGCCAGAGCTAAAGTCTTTAATCATTAGTGATGTGAACGTTTGAGTTACTCTTTGAAAACAAATTCCAAGGCCAGCATTTGCCTTTTGAACCTTTTGGAGGTCACCGTTTAACTTATAGTTTGATAAACTAGAAACTAAAATCATCCCAACAGATAAACCTAAAAGGCCATAGTAGAATCGGGGCTTCAAAATTAGATCTCTCATATAAATATTTTCCATAATTAAGGCGTAAAATGCCTGTGAATCTCAGCAGTTATTCTCTCAATTGTTAACAAGTTTCGTCAAGACAACACACTATGCTGCCACAAGTCACCCATGTAATATCAACCGGTTGCACTAGGTGCTGTAAAAAGCTCTCGAATTTTTTTCACCTTTTTCAATTCTAGAGTATTCAAGGTATATTTTCACAGATGTTAAAGTATAGAAAAAGACTCCATTTCTTATGTTTTTTACTAGTTAGCCTAGTTGTACATACTACCGTGTTGAGCTTCAACTCTTACTACTTGGATTCTCATGACATTACTTTTAATGATCCTCATAAGTTTAATCTGAATTCGATTCGGACCGTTGGTAATAGAAAATCTAAAAAGGAACACCTCGCTTTTATTAAAACTAAGCAAAAAGCAAAGCTAAAAGATCTTGCGTTCAAGCAAGCTCCAGTAACGCAAAAACAAAAACCTGCCCAGGGACCATATGTCAAAAAGGCAGTCAAAAAGAAAACCAAAAAAATTGTTAAAGCGGTAAAGATAAATAGAAATGATATTAGGAATTTTTTAAAGACTCCATCTCCAGGTCAACTAAGCCCAGCGCAAGCTTTACATGCACTTGCTGATACAGATATTGATATAAAACTTGAAGTTCCAAAGGGAATTCTTGAAGATGAACTTAACAAGCATGAATTAGTATTTTACAGCTTTCAAAGACGAACAGCGCTCGCATATGTTAACGCTTTTTATAAAGAACTTAATCAGTTTGAAAGACAAAACCCTCACCTTCGTTTTCCTTTAACCGCCCAAAGAAAAAAACTATCGGGAAAAATCATTTATGATAAAGATGGAAATATTGTTCGCATCCAAACACTCCAATGGACAAATATAAAAAAGCTGAATGTTTTCTTTGAAGAGCTTTTAAAGAATTTAAATAAGCTTCCTAATCCCCCTAAAGAGATTGTTGATAATGAGCAATTTGCTGTTAACTTTGTCTTAACTTTGAATCAGTAGACTAAATTTTAATTGTAAAAATGGGCTTATCCAGAATTTCTGCAACCGACTTAGTGAGACTCTTTTTCTCTTTTGGGTAGATTTCATCCATTGTTTCACTAATTTCGTTCTTTAATGCCCTAAGAGTTCCCACGGATATTTGCTTATCTGGAACTAATTGTAATAAGAAGTCTCTTTCTTCAACTTTTGCCGAGTAATAGTCCTGTAACTTACCATGAGTTCCAATCAGTTCCTCAGCAAGTTCAAGATCCTTAGTGCGAAGAGTTCTATAAACGTAGCTAGCAATAATTGATTTATCAAATTGATTATTCATAATTAAATACTCGCCTGATATTGATTCACTTCATTCAATAATATACTTTTACTATTATGAAGTAGCTCTAAGATTTGATATCTCTGCATTGCAAAGATCTCTTGGAGATCTTCAACTGGATAACCTGCAGCTTCCTTAAGATAAACAACAGCTCTTTTTTGCACGTCAAGTTCATAGAACTTCTCATGCTCTAAACATTCCTTAGCATGTCCCAAGATTTGAGGTGCACGTTTAACCGCTAACTCATAAATACATGAAAGCATTTCTTTAAGTAAGTATTTCTTGATTTCTGCTCGCTCATGTTTGTCTTGAAAATCATAATGTGCAGAAGACAAGAAGTGCTTGTCGTTCACAATATAAACAGTATAAGCATCAACTATAAGCTGTTCAGCATGTAGATCACTACCAACAAGTGCGTAAGCATAGCCATAAAGTCTAGGTAGTAATGAGTCAATAAGAATAGTAACTTCACTCTTTTTCATACTTAAATTCTAGGGAACTTGAGTTAATTAAGCAAACAAACAAAAAAATAAACGCAATTTCAAACAGTTACAGCGTTTATGAGATACAGAATGAGCGAGTTCAGACTAAAGTAAGCTGCTTTATCCTCCGATAAGATATTAAGAACATTAGAATACTAGGGTATGCCTATGAGAAAATTTATGACGAACTATTTTTTATTACTACTACTGCTTTGTACATTTATAAGTTGTTCTGAATCTTCTGAGACAAAGAATGACAGTGGCGCGAATAACTCGGGTGGTGATACAGGAACAGAACCAGTAAATCCAGATCCAATACCAATTGGTGGTGGTGGTGGTGGCTATGGTGGTGGTGGTTGTACAGGTACAACATCAGATGGTGTCGGTGATGGTTATGCCATTCATCAATTTAGTCTTGTTCTTGCAGGTCACCAGTCTTGGCTTCCAGGCACATACGGCAATTCAATGGCACAGGAAACAATGCCAACGATCCAAGAATCAAGCTTAATATTTAAATCAGACTCTAAGTTACAAGTAAGATTAAAAGTTAACTCACAACCTTATCCTACTACCGGTGAGACATACTGCTATGGCCGAAATACAAACTTGGCCAGCGACCCGTATCCATACACAAAGCTACGTTTTAGGGTTCACTTAAGAGATATCAAGTGTGACAACCCTAACTCATCAAACCCAAATAATTGTGATTCTGCTTTCTATTTAGGAAATAGATATCGTACTCAATATATTGAGCCTGTATCTGTAAACTCATGTTCAAATATCATTGATGTTGGCTCAATGAGAAACCAAACACAATGGGGAACAGTTGTGGAAGTTGAAGATGTTAAAGCAGATAGTACATGTCAGGCAAATGGTAGCTACTGTCCTGCAGAGAAGATAGTAAGAACTGGAAGTTGCTGGCATATGACAATGCAAATATCTACAGATTATACGCAATCTTTTTAATTACTTTGAATACTTATCAGGGATAATGCTGGACTGACGTTTCCATTCAGACGTTCTACCAAAAAGCGGAATCCCTACATAACCTCTTAAGCTCAAGTCATCCTTACCCTCAAGTTTCATTTTTGCTGAATAAGTTTTACCAGACTTAGGGTCATAGATATTTCCACCAGTCCACTCACCATCATCATACTTAAATCCACTCAAGTTTTTTAGATTTAACAATGAGCGAGTTTGTAATTCTTCCTCAGGGTTTTTATCATCGAGAACTTCTTTCTTTTTTCCAGTATGAAGATCAACTAACCAAACAAGTTTCCCTTCAAAACTATCCCCATTTTTGTAAACTTGAATGACAGCTTTTTCTTCTTTCGTTAGCCAATAACCAGTAATATCATCTGCTTCAAATTTTTCTGCGAAAGAGCTTAAACTAAAACTTGCTAGCAATAACGTTACAAAGATTTTCTTTACATGCATATGAGACCTCTACTAATAAGCCAGGACAGGTTACGTTTATTTCATTTACTGCACCTCCTAAGAGGTCAAAAGCAATAAAGCGAACATTATCTTGATAAAGCTCCTGGGCAATTTTATCACACGTACTTTTAAGTTTAACCGGAAGTTCAACTTTTTCAAATTTTGCTCCTTGGGCAATATTTGCTAAGTACTCTCCTTCCTTTGGACGCTTAATGATTGTTCCAATCTCTTCTCCGTCAAAGTAAATTGAGCGATACTCTCCGTCATAGACCTCTTCAATAAATGGCTGACAAACTATGGCGCCATGAAAGTCGGTTACTTTTTGATTAAACTTCTCAATCAGTTTACTATCTGTAATCTCCACCTTCTCCACCCCAATGCCAGAATAGAGATCTAAGGGCTTAAGAATAATCCCTTTATACTTCTTAGTCTTTAGCGTTTCTATAAACTTCAAAAAGCCCTCTTCAGAACTTCCAATATAACTTAAATGGCTATAGCTTAAATCTCTATAGGCGACTAATTTTTCATTATATTTCATAATTTTAAGAGGACTATTTAGAACTTCACAGTGAGCTTTTTGCTGTAAGAAGTCTAGCATCCAAAGATATCTTTGATAGCGAGAGTCGTATGGTGGATCAATACGCATATGAATCACATCAGATTTTGAAACCTCATAACTTACTTCATCTCCAAGCATAATATCACCGAGATAAAATCCTTCAGGCGTAAAAACACCATCGAACTTATAAACTTTTAAGTTACAATGACTTTCATTGGTGACATAGAAGTCTTTTTCAAACATAAGGTAACAATCCATTCCTTGTCTCAAAAAAGTGAGTGCCATCATTAGAGTAGAGTCTTTCTTGATATTTAATTTTTCTAAGGGATCGATAAAAAATATATGTGCCATGCTTAGATTTCCTTTGCCAAAAAAGTGAGAATTTTATCTTCACCATTATAGTTTTCAAATGTCGTGATCAGTTTGTTAAAAAATACTTTAAGTGTGTGGCCCCGAGAAGAATAAATTTCTTCAATCTGGTTTTGGCTGCCTTCATATGTTCCTATCGCCGCGTATCTTGCATTATTCCATACTTGTCTTAACGGCCAACAATGTCGAACCTGATTATCCTTACAGAAAGCTTTAATCGCCGGCTTAAAGGTCTTTTGATTAAAGACCACTAAAGTGCTCTGAGGATTATCTGTTTTCATATACAGCTCTTTTAGCTCTGTTGTAAGAGTATTTATCAACATAATCAGTTCTTTAATCTTATTCTTTTTGCTTTCATTTTCAACGATTTGATCATTTGAAAGTTTAAAGTACTCTAGGCTCAATTTCTCGCTAATAAATTGAGCGATGTTTTCATTGAATTTCACATTATCCTTAACAAAGAAAACAGTATGAACAAGCTCATGGAAAATCAGTTCGACCAGGTTCTCATCACTATAATGAAAAAATGAAGATAGAATATTATCGTCAAAAATCCACTGATTTAGAGTTGAATAAGCATAGACAGGCCTCATATAGGTGGCATATCCCTCTGCGACTTTTTTACTTTTATAATTAAGAGCATCCTCTTTAGAAAAGAATCCAAGGTAGGGAAATGATCCAACTATTGGAAAGGAAGTTTTAATTGCCTTAATTTTATCTTTTGGAGAATGAATAACTAAGTATGTTACTGCATCCGAATTTAGAATTGTTGTCTCATCATAAATATCAGTTATTGGTAAATCAAAGTAAGTATAGAAGTATGCCTTCGCTTTCTCTACGAGTTTAATTTTTCGTTTTACTTCATCATCAATCATTTTATCAGCAAGAATTTTTTCATTAGACCTTGCATTCCATTCAAGACTAACTTGTCCCATACCTTGTTTAGTAACGTAGCTAACTTTGGCACAAGATAAAAAGAGAAAAAAGAGTATAAATTTCATTGATTCATTCTAAAGAATAAACTTAGAACATCCAAGAGAAACCAGCGGAATAAGTCACATTACTTGAAGCTTGTGCTGTGTCAAAGTCTGGCATAATTGTTTTCGCTGCTAAAGTAAGCCCCATAAGCTGAGTAAATTTATACCTAATTGAAATTGAGGCATAACTTGATGAGAAAACTTCCTGATCTTGCTCTTGCTCTAATACTTCTGGATCATCATCATTAGACTTTGTTGTATATTTTGTTGAGCCTGAGGTTGTGTATTGGGCATATCCAATGGCAAGTGAGGGGATAAATTTTGCTTTACGATTAGCAAATGCTTGTCTGATTCCAATACCATTAACTTCAGTTATAATGACCTGATCGACTTCTTGAATAATAAATGGGTCTCCGCCGTCATCAGTTATAGTCACTTCCCTGTCATCAACAACTCTTTGAGTGGTTTTCGAATAGTTGAATTCAAGCGCTGTATACTCCCACATAAACCAGGCCCAATTAATAAGGTAGCCTGTTGTAGTAGTCATAGCGGAACCTGGATCGGGGTTTTCATCAGTCTCTACTCCCTCAACTTTTCTCATCGAGAGGGTATAACTTAGGTTTAAATCGACATAAGCATATGCTGTGTTAGATATAAACATTAATATAGCTAAAACTTTTAACAAACCTCTTCTCCTTAAGGTTAAGGCCGTGATTTTCTAGTGGTAATAAAAGTAATACATCCTAGTGCAATACAAACCAACATCACCTTTAAACCATTGTGGATATTTGTTAGAAAAATACTTCCACTGAAGACTAATACGATCACTAATACCGACAGTAATTTTGCCTTTGGTCTTATCACCTTATTGGTCTCCCAATCTATTATAGCATCACCAAAGTAAGGTAATCCAGTGAGCCAAGAATGCACCCTGGGAGAACTCTTAGAAAAACAATAAGCCGCGAGTATAAGAAATGGTGTTGTTGGAAGTATCGGTAATAAGGCGCCTATAAAGCCTAGTACAAGACTCAAACAACCAGACAAGAATAATAGCTGCTTATAGGCAAATTTTACCGGCATGCTATCTCTTTCCCAGGATTTGTACAATTTCACCCTGACATGAAAGAGCGGTAGCAGATGTGATTTTTAAATTTACCCACTGCCAAGTAAGATCCACATCATCGTTTTCGGCCTTAAAGTGAACAATACGAAAACAACTTGTTCTCCCCTTCCACTTCTTTTCACCTTTCTTAGTGCCAAAACTTTCCACGAGTACTCGATAAGTTTTTCCAACCATAGATGCTCTAACGTCTGCTTGTATATTTAGTTGATAAGCTTGAATTTCACGAAGTCGTCTACCGCGGATATCATTGGTTAGGATATCCTTCATTCTTGCGGACTTAGTTCCTTTTCTAGATGAGTAGTTATAAGAGTAGATAAAATCATACTGGGCCTTATCAAGTAAATCTAAAGTTGCTCTATGCTCTTCTTCAGTCTCATTAGGAAAACCTGCAATTATATCTGTCGAAATAACAATATCAGGATTAGCTTCTCTAAGCTTAGTCAGCCTATCAAGATAGTGCTCTACTGAATACTGTCTCAACATTCTTTGTAGTACGGTATTGGAACCAGATTGTACTGGCAGATGTAAATGATTAGATAATTTTTTGGCGGTTCCGTGAACAGCCATTAACTCATCAGAAATATCATAAGGGTGACTCGTTGTGTATCTGATCATTTTAAGATCATCAATTTTATCAAGTTCAGTAATTAGTTCTGCTAATGACTCTCCATTCTTCTTTCCAAAAGAATTTACGTTTTGACCTAGTAGAGTTACTTCTTGCACTCCCTTGTGTTCAACTAGTCTGGCCACATCATTTACAATCTCAGTAATACTTCTAGACTTCTCTCTTCCCCTTGTGAAGGGAACAATACAATAAGAGCAGAATTTATCACAGCCTTTAATGATATTTACAAATGCTTGGGGAGAGCCATGAGTAATCTGAGTTTCAATAGAATAGTTTTCAGATCGATCCCAGCTGGTTACGGCAAATTTTTTATCTCCAGCATATGTTCGGTAAACCATCTCTCCAATATTATCAATAACATCAGTTCCAAAGGCAAAATCTAATTGAGGATATTTATTAAGTAACTCTTTTGACTCTGTTTGTGCAATACAACCGCCAGCGGCAATTTTAATTTCCTTATTGGTGATTTTATTGTGCTTCGATTCTCCAAGATGAGAATAGAATTTTTGGTTTGCTAAATCTCTAATGGCGCATGTATTAAACAGTAAAAGATCCGCCTCTTCCTTAGTATCTGTTAAAGTAAAATTTAAAGGCGTAAGATGAGTAAGTATTCTTTCGGTATCATGATAATTCATCTGACAGCCGTAAGTTTTCACCCACACTTTTCGTTTTGGAAATTCCAGTTCGCCGATTAGTTTTGACCCGTTTTCAAGAGTCTTGATTTCTTCATAATTAATTTGATCCATAAGTTCACCCTTTTAAATGGTTCTTACGCTTGAATGTATAAGTTGTCGAAATCTAACAAGTTTACAGCACCATGTCTATCAAATTTACAAGGTCACTCCTCAATATCTATTTAATTTAATACCTTAGAAAAAATTATTATGGAGAGATCATGAGAATTAGTACTTTAGTATGTATTTTTGTAGCGCTGACACTAGCGAATAAGATTGCTTTTGCTTTAATCAATCAATAAGTTTTATATAATCCATCCCACTTCCTACACTTTGTGCAAGTACAGCTTGTGATGCATTAGCTTGAATTTTACTTGAGGTAAGCTTTGCTGACTCACTTGCATAATCAACATCTTCATAATTTGACTTTACTTTACTCTCTTGAACAACATCATTACTCAATTTACTGTTGGCCGAGCTCAGACGTTTCAAAGTCCCACCTACCTTAGCTCGACTATCACCAAGAGCGGTAAGGGCATAATCTAATTTTGCGAGTGAGATGGTGGCACGATGCTGTCTCGTCAAGGAGACATCAGAGACACCTAATGCATATGGTGTTTGTGCCATATCTTTCAGATCAAATGAAATACTGTCGTTGCTTGTACCTCCAGTGTCAATTTTGATTCTTAATTTTCGCTCATCTCCTACCAGAAGATTTTGATTTAAATAATTACTCGTTTTTGCTATTCGACTTACTTCTCTCAGTAGCCCTTTTGATTCAAGATCAATCATTTCACGCTCAATATCACTTACCGTATCAGAGGCGGCATTAATAGCGAGCTCTCGAACTCTTACAATCATCTCTCCGATCTCCTGCATTCCGCCGTCCATAATTTGCAGCATACTAACAGCGTCAGTAGCGTTCCTACCGGCTTGAATCTTTCCACGTATTTTGGCCTCTGAGCTTACAGCACTACTCTGCCCTGCAACATCATCCGATGCTGAAGCAATACGACTACCAGATGCAAGTCTTTGAGTTGATTTCGTCACCTCATTAATCGACTTACGGCTGTCTCGTATAGACATCATATTTGTCTGAAAACCACGTATCTTAGCCATTAACCTCCTCTATAGCATTAAGGTTTGATTTTTCATTAAATTAATTTCAAATAGTCCCTCCCCATATTTGTTGTTTGTACCATCGCTGATGTTTGTGCATCTTGCAGAATTTTATTTTTCAAACTTGCTGCAGTTTCTTCTGCCACGTCAGCATCCTTTATTCTTGAATGTGATGCTTTCTCATTTTCTACATCCACATTTAGTTTTTGAATATTTGACTCGAGGCTTGAACTTATTCCTCCAATCTTCGCTCTACTATGGCTTATTTCATTTTGAGCATAATCGATTTTTGCTAAGGATATAGTTGCACGGTGCTGAGTTTCTATATTTATATCAGCTATTCCTAATGCATAAGTTGTTTGCGCCATATCTTTTAAATCAATATTAATTCTATTTTTCTCTCCATTATTAGTATTCACTTGGATCTGAAGTTTTTTATCATTACCAACAAGTAGTTTATGATCTAAGTAGTCCGTACTATTGGCGATACGATTCATTTCGTGGCTCGTTTGACTCAATTCATTTTGCATCATCGCTCTTTCAATATCAGAGTAGGTATCAGAAGCCGCACCAATTGCAAGTTCTCTCATTCGTATAATCATTGAGCCCATCTCATTGAGTACACCGTCCATTGTCTGTAAAATATTATGAGCATCATTTGAATTTCTTACCGCCTGCTGCTTACTTCTTGTTTTTGAATTTAGATTTGTAGCAATACTCAATCCTGCCGCATCATCTGCAGCTTGATTTATACGGGAACCACTAGCAAGTCTTAGAGAGCTCTTTGCAGATTCTCTCTGAGTCAGCTTGCTATAGCGTCGCGCCTGAATATTTGAGTGGTTACTAACTAGCTTAGTCATCTACTAGTAACCCCAATTCAAAAAACTTCAATTCATCTCCTCTATATTTAGGTATAGGTCTGCCTATACTCAAAAAAGCGAGCTGTTTAGTCCTTCAAATTCCCCTCATTCCTTGCAGGGCCTTCATCCATTGAATACTCTTTTTATTAGAAATTTCTTCCCGAAATTTCTTTACTCAAAGCTACATAGCAAACCTCCTTAGGCTCGATTTAATATTGCTATCCTTAATTTTTGGATAGACCTCAATTTCTTAACGGTAGGTTGTGTCGATAGTGTTTATGTCGGGTATTCGGATCGGTAATTTCTATAGGGAGGTAATTACTTCCATCATTCCAGAAGGCGAAGGTAACGGCGTCCACTGTTTTGAGTTTGATGGATAGCAGTAGCCTGCCCATGGGCCAAGATACTATTGCGAGCTTTATTTGCAGTCTCTTGAGCGTAGTCAGTATCAGTGATTCTACTCTTAGCAGACTCAGAGTTCTCTACGCTTATATTTAAATTATTTAAAGTACTCTCTAGCCTTTTAGAAGTTGCTCCAAGCTTTGAGCGACTCTCCGCGAGCACGCCGACAGCATAATCAATTTTAATTAACGAGGTACGTGCTCTATGTTTAGAGTCCACCTTAATATCTGCAATTCCAAGTGCTAATGGGCTTTGAGCAAAGTCTTTAAGATCAAGAGTAATTCGATTTTTTTCATTATTACTCCTACCAACTTGGATATCTAATCGCTTTCTATCTCCCTTTAAAAGTTTATGATCAAGGTATTCACTCCCCTGGGACATTCTATTAATCTCTTGCAAGATATGAGTGACTTCACCTTGGGTAATCTCCCTTTCAATATCCGAAATTGTATCTGAAGCAGAACGCATAGCTAGTTCTCGAATACGCGTAACCATATTCCCCATCTCATTGATAGTTCCTTCCATAACCTGCAGAATACTAAAAGCGTCATTCGTATTCCTGGCCGCCATCTGATTACTCTTGATTGTGGATTTCAACTTAGTTGAAATACTTAATCCAGCAGCATCATCACCAGACCTCGTAATACGAGATCCACCGGCCAGCTTGCGAGAGCTTACAGCATCACTATCACTAGTTCGTTTAGCGTAGCGAATGGCCTTATTGGCTGAATAGCTATTATAGAGTTTACTCATCTACTCTATATCTCCATTACCTTCACCGTATGAAACTCCTTATTTCAGTACGTTATCTCTACTCGTTTTTGAGCATAGACTTCAATTACTTTACGGTTAGGTAGGTGGAAAGTGATTATGTCGGGTAATGACACCGGCAAAAATCCGCCAGCAAAAGCTATCGTTTTGAAGATAAGTGAAACTAGAATTTAAGAATTATTTCTTTAGATAAAACTGTATCGGCAAATTCTTCCATTTTCTTTATGTTTACCTTAATAAAAAGGCTACAATAGATAAGTGAAAACGACTTATATTCTACTCACATTCTTGTTTGCTTTTAAGACCTATAGTGCTGAGCTACCACCCAAGTGGAGATTTGAATATAGCTATGGCAAAGTTAAAACTTTCTATCTAGAAGATCAGCCCTCTATTGTTTTTACCAGGGCAAATATAAACCAAGTTTCAGACTTTCATCAATTCATGTATCAATACTACTTAGTTCCCCCTTGGATCGACCTGTCAGTTGGTTTAAGTTCAACTGGTACGCAAATAGATGAACCTGATGATGAGGCTGAACAATTTAGATATATAACGGCCTATGCAAACTTAGGCTTTGTTATTCCCATCTCTGACTTTTGGAATATAAAATTAGTCGCGGAACATTTTTATACAACGATGCAAGTTAAAGACGATGCTTTTGGATTTCAAAACTTAAGAGGTAATCACGTTTACCCTGAGTTCGAATGGCTTCCTTTTGGATCAGATATGTTCGTACAAATTTCGCCCTACTTCAAAGTTCCTTTATGGTCTGACACAGGTAACAGAAGAGAGACAACTATTGGATTAAAATTAAAGGTTCCAGTAACTGGATCTGCAGGTCTTCGCTTTCCAAGTTTTGCCTATCAAAACGCTCTAATGATTAAGGTCTTCTACACTAATATGCACTTAAACTTTCAAAGAGATGGCTTTATAGATTCAGAGATAGATGTCAGGCAAGTTGGGGCGACATTGGGCTTTAACTTTTAACTGCCAATAATTTGCGCTTATTTTCTCCAAATTCAAGGAATATCCTTTAATTATACCCTTCCAACTCACTGAAATTTCATAGTTTTTTTTTCGGACTAAAATATTAAAAAGAAGTTAATAGATCTGCAATTTTAACCGATTAGATTGATTAGGTGCTTATGAAAATTAAAAACTTTATATTAATATTCACAATGCTTTTCATCTTTTCCTCATGTGAGGAGGAAGGTGATTTTAAGCCAAATAACCTCATCTCTGTTGGTGACGATATTGCGGCGGAAGAAGCCTTAGCAAATCTTACTGGAGCTCCTTATATCCAATCTGTGATTCTTAACTCGAGAGGGACATTTGGTGTAGGTGACATAATTATTCTTTCTGCAAAATTTTCAAAAAGAACTAAATTTGGAACTCCTGGCATTCCAAGAATTCCAATGAATATTGGTGGCGTAACAAGATACGCGACTTACACAGGTGGATCAGAATCTGCTAGTTATATTTTTACATTTGCCTATACAGTTCAAGCTGGAGATCTAGACCACGATGGAATTGAATTAGTTTTTCCTTGGGAACTTAACGGTTCTACTGTTGAAGATTACGCAGATCAAGATGCTGAACTCACTTATACTCCACCAAATTTAAGTGGATGGAATATAGACACTGCAAACTTAACTGCAAGCTTTGATGATGGAAGTATTACCAATGACGGGACTCCAGGAATTACGCTTTCTGCCAGTACTGGTAGTGTGATGTATCTTGGCTCTGGCTGTGTAAGCGGTGGTGCTGATGTACCTTATGCTACGACTTTAAACGCAACTATCGGCAGTACGAATGCAGTTAACACATTCTACCTTGCTGTAGGTAATGGTTCTGGTGGATATTCTGCCTGTAGAACTCTTACTATTACTCATGATAATCAAAATCCAAATACAGTTGCAGGTATTGCAAACTCTAGTAACTCTTCTGATATTGAATCGGATGAGGCGACTTGGTTGGCCGTAACTGATAATGGACCTGCAGGTATCTCTAACTATGAAGTCGCTGTCTCAACAACAAATAATGTTGGTGGTATTGTGGCAAATGGTGGTTGGACAAGTGTAGGAAATAATTTAAGTGGCTCTGTTTCAAATGGAGCTACACCATTTCTTACCGTTTTAACAGATTACTATTCATTAATTAAAGCAGTTGATAATGCTGGAAATGAATCAGCAGTAGCGGCATCACCTTCGTGGCAATTAGCAGCTCTTTCTCCAGAACAAATTACTTCAATGTCTGTTGTTAATTCAACTGATGAGAGTCTTAAAGTGGGATGGCCGTATCCAAGTGATAATGGCTTCTCTATTACAGATTATATAATTCAGTATAGACTAAATGGTGATACGACTTGGATCACTATTAATGATGGTGTCTCAACAACAAGACGGTATGAACTGACAGGACTAGATCCTGAAACTGAATATGATTTTAGAGTTAGAGCTTATAATGGAACAAATTTTGGAGCATGGGCACCTACTCTAGTAGCAGAGACATTACCAACGATAGACTTCATTTCGACTCCTTACTCAGCGATCAATGTTGGTGGGGCCACTTTAAATCAACTGGTTTCACTTGATGATGATAACGAAATTTATTATGGAACAAACTCGGCTTCATCATTTAATGATGGAACTTTAATTTCTGCAGACTTAGATCGTGGAAAAACAATTAGTGTTCCTGCAAATGACTTCACAGTTGTTGTAGCAACTAAGCCATTTTTCATTGCCGGAAGACTTGGTAGTGGTAGTGATACGACAAAAGCAAATGTTGTTTGGCAGACTTCTTCATGGATTGGAAAGTCATTTATTTTTAGTCATAGTAGATCAAACCCAATGAAGGTTAAGGTTTACGCTTTCACAAACTCAACTGTTACCATTACTAAAAATGGTGCTGCTGTTGCTGGTGGAGTACAAGCAATTACTGCAGAAAGTGGTCATGTTTTTACTATTTCGTCCTATGGGTCATATGAGATTAATTCAACAGGTTTTATAATGGTTTATGGGTATGCAAATCAAGGTGGAACGAGATATGTCGATCCGAAACCCTTTCTGCCTGCCAGTAATGACTTAATTGGTATACCGTCTAGAACAGGTCAATTTTCAACCGCTACTGCTGGAACAACATACACGAATTATCACTCAAATGGTGCTGATGCATCAAATACGATGACTCCAGGTACAACTAGAGCTATTAGCTCTACAGGGACTAGAAATACTTATCAAGATAATGCCATGAGAATTAGATCCAATCACCCTATAGTTGGTAACTCTTATGCGGATGCCAACGGATCATGTTCTGCACCTCTTGCTCCCTCTGCTTTTCAGAAGACTCGTTTTGCTATTAATGTACAAGCTGAATGGGTTGCTATGGCCTCAACGAATGAACTCGTTGTAACTGCCTATGAGCCTACAGCTAATGGACTTGGATTTGAAGCTCCTAGAACTTTTACAATGACTCGAACTGGTGGAAACAATAATACACCAACGAAGCAATACTCTGCTCTTGATTTTAGGGCTGGAACAATTTTTGAAGGAACGGCTCCTTTCCAAATGTACTATGAACCTAAGAATGATACCAACGGTGCTGATAATGATGAGACAATTATGTTTGGATGGGATTAAACCTTATAAAGCGTAGTATTTTACCGCAATATAAAATTGAATATTAAAAATGAGGTGAAGTAGATAGGGCTCGAAAATCCCATCTGTCTTATCTCTTGCTTTCACACAGAGCCAACCTAGTCCAAATGTATAAAATAATTGGAAGAAAATAAAATTATGAAACTCTGGTGGCAAAAACCATATTGCTGGCAAATGAGAGACACTAAAAAAGAGTGAGTTAAGTATAATATTCGATGTTTTATTAAGTCCGCTAACTCTTCCGATTAAAAAGAACACTCCTCTAAAAAGTAATTCTTCGATAAAAGGTGCAAGAAGTACTAGCTGAATAAACGTCAGCTCGATATATTTGAAAGGTGCATTGAAATCTAATTTTTTAACCATGAGTAAACAGATGAAACCATAAAGTATGACTGCGATAACTCTCAGTAAGGTTCCCTTTATTTTCAAACGACCAAAGGATAGCAGGCGTTTTTTATAGTAAAGAGCTGTTAGGGAAATCAAAATAAGATCAAACAAGTAACTTACAGATATTGTTGAATGAAATTGAATTCGCTCCCAAGGAAGAAACCAAGAAACTGAAAAGTAAAAGATTGGGAGAGCAATAATCATCCAAAAATTCATTTACTCATCCCTTTCATTTTTCTTCTCATAAAAAACATCTCCATACCAAAAAAGATAAAACACACGATGTAAAAACCACCGGTCTTGAAGAACAACCAGGTGTCCGTATTTTGGTAGATGGCAATATAGGCCATAAAAAAGCCATAAGCAATTAAGAATCTGGCCAAGTGCTTCTCTACCATCTCAATGAACTCAGGAAGGTGTATTCTCTGCCCCGTACCTTCCATAGTCTCTATCATTAGTGAGTTGCCCCGACTCGCTCTAAAGAGCAGATAGCCACCCATAAGTAAGCCTGTAAAGAATGGCTGTAATTTAAACCAGATTCCCTCATCACCAACGAGGCCAATACTTCCTAGGACAAGAATTAAATAGAAGTTAAATTTTGAAATTGCATGGACATGTTTAGTAAAAACTTTTTCTAGTATTATCTCAATAACAGCAAGTAGTAACCCACCAATAAGAGCTGTTTTCAAATCGTAATGAGTCTCAAGATACCAGTAAGCAATTGCTGGCAAAAATGACATCAAGAAGAAATGTTTTTGATTTTTCATTGCACTAGGCTAACTTTTTTAACTTATTCTCGCAATAGCTAATGAAGTCTCGTTTGAAGTCACTTGGGTCTAGTATCTCAACGGCTGGACCGAGTTCACATAACCACTCATAAACTTCCTGACTAGGCTCTAATGTTGCCGCCCAAATAAAGTCCCCGTTAGAATTAGAAAATAAACAAGGGTTATCGAAATACATATGATTAAAATTCAAACTAAAATTATCTCGTGAATAAATTTTTAAAACGAGGCGAACTGCATTCTCATTCATACTTCGAATTGAATTTATAAATTCGTCAACCTCTAATAAGGTATAGATACATTCAT
Source organism: uncultured Oligoflexia bacterium (assembly GCA_913058265.1). GTDB lineage: Bacteria > Bdellovibrionota > Bacteriovoracia > Bacteriovoracales > Bacteriovoracaceae. Next base: position 85,444 of record CAJXPQ010000008.1, on the reverse strand, counting down.
ACGTCTGCGCTTCAACTTCAATATTTTCGATTTGAGTTAAGTGAACATTTTGTAAGTGACCATCTTTAATATTCTCACCTACAATATTTATATCTCCATCCAAATATATGATCTTTCTGGGATTCAGCTCTTCATCTTTATCTCCATAAGACAGCTTAATAGTATGCTTGTTATGAATAGCTTCCTCTGTAGTTTTTATGATCTCTTCTCTTTCGGAGATTGTGGGTTCACTTGCCTCTATGGCTTCTGTATAGCCATCTAATAAGCTTGGGCCAATCTCATCTGCATCAGACTCTAATTGATCATATAAGCTGACCTTATACCCGGATTTGGCCTGTGTACCTAGTTCAAGGCCTAGCCACTCTGAAAACGAAATATTGACTAAAGAATCAGGACCAGGTGGTCTTAGATAGGTCTTTTCGCCCTTTTTAAACAGTTCGAAGTTGAGTCTTAGAGAGCCAAAGAGGTTCAATACTTCTTCAAATTCTGCGTTTGTAAGCTTATGTTCTTTACACCAAGTTTCAACTTCTACATGGGTAGTTACTTCGAGCAGATTTTTTAATAATTTCAATAAATGGATTTTCTCAATAGCTGAGTTTACCGTCATATTACCTCACTAGGGATACAATACTTGTCGGCTTTTATCAGGTAAAACTTTAGTGCAATTAAGAGCTATTCAGTGCATAATATAGCTATGATTTGGAAAAACACTATGAAATATCCAGTACTTACTATAGGAATTATCCTATTTATTATCTATTTACAGGATCCTAGTACTGCTAAATTCTGGAAAAACTATAAGAGTAAGTTCATCCCTAGTACTTGTAATTCAGTCATGGACAGAGTCGGGCCTAAGACACCTTCAGGTTGGGAGATGGAATGTCCAGGAACTCAATTACTAGTCATCTCTATTGAGCATAGTGATGTTAAAAGAGACTATCCTATTCTGAGACGAGATATGTATAGAGAACTGGCCAATAGTTATGTGAACCTAGCTCGCTTTTCAAATCCTGAAACATTAGAGTACTTACAGTTTGTTGAAATTCATATGATTCATCCTGAGCTTAAAATCATCTCTAAAACTGATGGACTTGCGGTAGTTGAACTTTTAAAGAAGAAGACTCAAAAAGATATTTCTGAGCATATAAAGTTAACCGTTAAAGTTAAAGAAATCAAAGAATAGACCAAGCTTTGAGTCCTGGAACTCATAGTTCTTACCCTTGAACTCTAAGTTGTACTTCCAGCAATGAAGAAATAAACGTTTAAATAAATTATTTTCTCGATCACTATCACTATCACTATCACTATCACTATCACTATCACGATAGAGATCATCTCCTAAGATTGGATGTCCTATGGAGCTTAGCTGTACTCTAATTTGATGCCTATGACCTTGTACCAGTCTTACCTTCACAAGGGATGCATCTATCTCTTGATTGTATTCCACGAACTCGATATGGCACTCAGCTGGCATATCACTATGCTCACAGACAACGATTTTTTTTCTACCAGTACCAAAGGGTTTTAAATAGTGATTAAGCTTTATAGATCCCTTAAGCTTACCATGAACCGCCGCTAAGTAATACTTCTCTTTAATGACTGTATGAAAATTTGACCTGATCTCATCATACACTTCATCTGTATTTGCTAATAATAATAAACCACTCGTCTCAAAGTCTAGTCTATACAATAATCCACGATCATACTTTGATGGATTTACCTTGATTGATCGATTTAAGTTCTTATTTAAGAGTGCACTTAAAACATTATCATGCTCACAATAGCTAAGAGGGTGACAATGAGTTTCAACCGGCTTTGAGACAACTGTAAAAAGTTCATCTTCGGATAGAAGAGTGACTTCGTGTCCAGAATAATTTGGACTTATCCTCCCATCATTAACTATGTTTAATGATATGGAATGCACAGTTCTTCTCTTTACAGGTAAGGCCAGTTTATTCTTGATAGAATACTTTTTGATTTTATTTTTTGAACAAGAGCAAATTTGAAGAATACCCTCCATTAAGGAGGGATATTCTTCTATAAAACATATTTGAACTTCTGTTTGCATTACTGTGATCGGACTCTTCGTCCCTCGGTTTTAAGATCTCTTTTTCTCAGTATAAATTCTACTTTTCTATTTGTATCATTCGCTACTGCTCTGCTATCTCCGTAGAAGACTGAAGTAATCTTCTCTGGCCTGACACCTCTTTTAATAAGAACTTTCGCTACTTCTTGTGCTCGCTGCGCACTTAGAATATCTGGTCCTAAAGAAGTACTTCCTTTAACATTTTCTCCATCATCAGCGTAGCCTTCAATAAAGAGTGTCCAATCATTATCTTTTAATAGATTTACCACTTTATTAAAGACCGGAATGAATGAGTTATTACTAATCTCAGTTGTTCCTGGCTTAAAGAGAATTTTATCTTTTAATCGAACTTTGATTCCTTCACTCATCTGCTGAATTTCAACAGACTCTGATAGATTATGAGTTCCAAGAACCTCTTTCATCTCTTCTAGTTTCTCGTCAGATTCACGGTTAATCTCTTGTTTATCGAGAATACCTTCCGTCGTTAATAAATCGATTGGAAAAGGTTCAACTGGATCCTGTGACTCAATCATAGTTGGTGAGTCATCAGGAGATTTTCCTAAAGTTATAGTCGGTCCAACCTTCATCGCATTACCTGCAAAGGCCTTACGTATTGAACCCGCTACAGATTCAAATTTAGACTCATCAGTCTTACTCATGGCATAGAGTAAAACAAAAAATGTAAGTAGTAAGGTAACCAGGTCCGAGAATGTTGCCATCCATGCAGGGGCACCCGGAGGTGGACACTCTTCACATATGACTGGGTCTGGACAATCGAGTCCTTCTTCATCTGCCATTACTCTTCTCCGCCCTCAGATGATAGTCTTGCAGCTGGAGGTAAGAAAGAGTCTAATTTCTCTCTAATAACTCGTGGGTTTTCACCAGCAACTATACCTAAAACACCTGCCACGACAATATTCATAACAAGAGCTTCGTTTTCAGAATAGAATTTTAATTTATTTGCAACAGGTCCCATAAAAACATTGGCCAAAACTGCACCATAGAATGTTGTCAAGATGGCAACGGCCATGGACTTACCAAGTTCTTCTGGTCCACCTGATAAGTTCTGAAGCATAATAACGAGACCAATCAGTGTCCCAATCATCCCAAATGCAGGACCATCATCACCAATACCTGATATAATATTTTGTCCTAACTTATGTCTTTCAACTAAGGAGTCTATCTCAAGCTGCAAAATACTTGTAATAACTTCTGGAGGTCTGTTATCTGCAGCAAGGGTTACTGCTTTCTTAAGAAAAGCATCTTCTACTGGAACTTTCTCAAGAGCGAAAACAGACTCTCGCCTAGCTGTATCAGCTAAACTTTGTATTTCTTCAATCATTTTTTTGGGATCTGTTGCTGTATTTAAAATTGATTTTAAATACACTGGAATGAGAAGCTTGATTTGCTCCATGGGCCATTTTATAAAAATTGCCGCAGTAACCCCCCCTCCAACGACGAGAATTGAAGGAACGTCGAAAAATGCGACTATTGTCCCCCCTGCCAAAATTGATCCTACTATCGATGCTACTGCTAACACTAATCCGATAATTGTAGCTATATCCATAAGCCTAGCCCTTTGAAATTCAGTTGCTTTGAATACATATTCGGTAACTTAAAGCTTAGACTTTAAACATAAATTCAGTTGAACATTTTTTCCGGAGGCTTTTCGTCGGTTACGAGGCAATCTTCTTAAGGTCAATATGGGAGAGGCTTTTCACTTCATCATTAAAAGATCTTTGAACAGTTCCCCTACCTAGTTTCTCTTCTAAAATCTTAAAAAAGATATTATCTGTATAGCTGGCAGAGGTCATAATACTAAGTAAATGCGAAAGCTTTGAGTTACATATTCTAAAGTACGCGAGATCAGAGTTAGACTTGTATTCAGAAAATGAGCTGATCCAACCTTCAATCTCTATAATGGATTGTATTTGCTTATCAATATTACGACAACGAAAGCTATCAAATAGACTTTCATTTTTATTTAAAAAGTTTTCAACTAACAAGTGCTCCGCCATAAATAGCTTTTTAGCAAACTGCTTCTTAAGACTAAAGAAGAGAGACTTAGAGTTTTTAGATAAGATAATAAATTCTTCAAGAGTTTCAATGGACTCCTTCTTGCTACTCACGACATCATCTAAACACTGAATTGACTCTTGATTAATATTTGCATCTTTAATCTTATTCCAGGCGTCAGCAAGTGTTGCATACTCTTGGATAGCATGATTAAGAGGTGTTATATAAAGTTCGTTTAACTCAATAATCAAGGCATTCTTATAAGACTTAAATGAGTCAACTAAGTGATCCCACTTCTCTTCACCTCGATAGAAGGTAAGTTTACCTCGCTCAAGGTCTGATCGAACTAAACTATACTGTGCTCTGTGACTGAGAAAGCTCCACATGTCTTGATAAACATTATCTTTGAGTTCACAACTTTTAATATAATAGTCATAAGTCACATTTCGATCCAAACTCACCCACTTTCCTGGTGAGCTGCCAACCATGAGTTGATCGCGGCCGGTAAATATATTTTGTGTTTGGTTATTATGGATTAATCCATTTAGCTCTAAAATTACATCATCAGTATTCTCAATATGATTAACGGTATGAATAAAGACGTCACTTACGACGAACCAATCATTATACTTTGAATTCTTCTCTTTGAATAAGCTTTGATCTTTATTAACTTTTTTTGGTAGGTCTTTCTTACTGATAAGGTTATCGACTTTAAATATATGAATGGTACTTCCATTACACATAATGAGATGAGTCTCATAAAGCTGAAGTTTGGATTGCTCTTTAAAGGTATCTCGCTCTTCGTCGGGCTTGAAGGCAATTGGTTTTTGATCAATATCCATAAAAGGAATATAGGCGAGACCATCTCCGATTAATGCGCTTTTTAGCTTAAACATTAACTCTTCGTCGTTGTCATGGCTCCAAGGCATATAGGCATGAACTGTACTCTTTCTCTTTAATAGCGGATTACTACTAAAAGTATAGATATTAGTGTTTCGATAAAAATACATGCTCTTCTTGATGTCATAAGACATTAGAGATATCCCCTCAGATTAGTCCACTAAACCTATCGGGTATTATGGCGAAAACTTAAGTAAATTTTTGAAATTATTAGGAAGTAGTAAAATCTGAATTGACCTTAACTATATATCTTATTGAAATTATTACTCTAGCATTGCTGAGTCTAAATACTTTAGCATTACTGACCTCAGGTCCGAAAGCTCAACTGTATCTGATTTTTCACCAATCATTAGCTCTTTCTTTATTAGCTCTACAGGGAATCCCGTCAATTCTGCAAATTCAGTTAAGTTTACAGAAGTACTCTCACCAGTATTCTCACTCATATTCTCTCCTTGAACTTTCGCCTTTCATCCTTGGAAGGCAATATCACTAAACTATGACATCAAGCATATCTATTAAGAAAAACTTATGTCAAATGGTCTGGTTAGATGTAAGAATTTTTCATAAAATGAGCAATTTCAATTAAGTAGCAAAAGAAAGCTTTTTAGTTTGGCCAAGGCTTCATCATACTCCTCTCGCGCCTGACTAAGAAGAGTTACTCCCCCTCCAGCACCGTACTTAATCTCATCTTGGATGAAATCAACTTCAGCCGATCTGATATTTATTGAAGCGGTTCTGGAGTTTTGATAAAGCAAAATGGTAGAACCACAATAAAATCCCCTATCATAACGTTCAATTTCAGAAATCAGTTTCATAACATTTTTTTTCGGAGCACCTGTAATACTTCCCCCAGGAAAGAGATTAGTTAAAATATCTAGGACATTTGTTTCTGGATTAAGTTTAGTTTCAACTACTGAGAACTGATGAATTAATCCTGGAACATTAAGCGCTTTCTTTTTGTGAGTCACATCTGAAACTTCACCACTCAGCTTTGTAAGATCATTTCGCATCAAATCTGTAATCATATAGAGTTCGGCCTCATCTTTTTTAGATTCCGTTAATTTACTCCACGCCTCTTCCCTTTCACTATAATTATTAACAGCAATAGTTCCTTTGATAGGCATACTTTTAATTCTCAGGTCGTCTGCAGATTCAATCTGAAAGAGACACTCGGGAGAATTACTAATAAAAAGTTTTCCCAGAGAATCAATATAAGTAGCATGAGCATAGGCTCCGACATTAAGTGGCTCACTCCAAAGCTTATTAATATATTCGTTGGCAGATATTTTATTTTTAGACCTTAAAAAGAAAGGCATAGTTAAATTTAACTGATAGCACTCTCCATCTATTAGTGATTTATAAGTCTTTTGAAATTTTTGATTATACTCATCAAAGCTTGGTAAAGAGAGCGGTTCAAAAGTAAATTTTTCCTTGTATTCAACTCTATAAATTGGTTCTTCAGTCGCCTCACCATATTCAATATAAATCGCCAGAGGTTTATTCTTATCAATTAACTCATCAAGCTCAACACAGGAAAAGCCAAACTCATAAAATAAATGGAGAACAATTGGTTTTTCGAATTTTTGAGAGATTTGTATTTTTTGAATTTGTTCTTTAAAAAGTTCTAGATTATTTTTTTTTCTTTCACCAGATAATAAATCTATTTGAAAGTCTTTATACTGAATGAATGCAATTTTGGGGTCTGAGCAAATAAGTTGTTTATGTTTCTTATTTAAATAGAAAGATGAAAAAAAATCATTTTCCACCTTAATTTGCACCTGGATCAAACTGTAAATCAGCAAATTTAGTCTGAGCACCAATCCATGCAAGTTTTACAGTTCCGGGTTCACCGGCCCTGTTTTTTGCAACAATGATTTCCGCAATACCTTTCTCTGGTGTATTTTCATCATAATAGTCTTCACGATGAATAAGTAAAACAACATCGGCATCTTGCTCAATCGATCCTGATTCTCTTAAGTCTTGTAACTGAGGTCGTCTATCAGTTCTGGATACAGCAGAACGGTTAAGTTGAGAAAGAGCAATAATAGGGCACTTAAGCTCCTTTGCAAGCTCCTTAATTCCCCTCGAGATCTCTGCGATTTCTTGCTCTCTTGAAGATTTTGTTACGTGGGATTGCATCAGTTGAAGGTAATCAATAATAATAAGACCAATACCTTGCTCAGTTTTAACTTTCCTTGCTTGAGATTTAATATCAAGAAGAGTCGTCGCCCCACTATCGTTTATAAAGATTGGGATTTTAGATAGCTCTTGAACCGCAAGACCTAAATTACGTAAATCTGAATCATTATAATCATTTGTTCTTATCTTTCTCGAATCGATATTAGCTTCACTAGATAAAAGTCTTCCCGATAGTTCAGGAGCTAGCATCTCATAAGAGTAAACCATTACTGGCAAATTAGATTGCCTAGCTGAGTTCACAGCAATATTAAGTGCTAAAGCCGTCTTTCCCATACCAGGTCTAGCAGCAATAATAATCATTTGTCCAGCCTGCATACCTAAGAGACGTTTATCAACAGAATCAAACCCCGTACTTAATCCAATAATTTCGCCTGGATCACGTTTACCTTGTTCAAGTCTTTTTAAGTTTTCTTTTAAAGATTCTTTAAGGGTAATAATAAAGTTTGTTCGGGTTTGATTTGCAAGTGTAAAAAAGCTAGATTCAACGTCATCAATAAACTCTTCAACATTTCCAATGAAGTTCATTCCTTGATCGGTAATCTTCATTGAGGTTCTAACGATTCCCCTAAGTACTGACTTATTCTTTACAATTTTTCCGTAATGATAAACATTGGCAGAACTGGCAGTATCTTCAATTAATTCTAAAATTGCTGTTTGCCCGCCAACAGCCTCGAGTTTCCCCATATCTGTAAGCTTGGCACAAATACTAACCATATCGAATGGCTTACTATCAATAGCAAGATCATTTATTCCGTTAAAAATTATACCGTAGCGAGGATGATAGAAATCCTCTAGCACGATAGAAAGATCGGTAATTTGATCAAACGACCTATTATCAATTAACAGACATCCAATTAAGGCTTTTTCCGCTAATAGATCATGGGGTAATTCTTTTACAGGTGCATCCATTCTCTCTCCAAAATGAAAATTGAAAAAAAGAAGCCCCCAGCAAAGCTGAGGGCCATATGATTAAGCTTCAGTTTCTGTTTCTGTAGCTTCGTCAGTTACTTCTGTTACTTCAGCAGTAGCTTCATCTTCACCAGATTCTGCTTTTGCTTCTTTCTTCTTAGCGGCTCTTGCTGCAGCTGCTTCTTGTTTCTTCTTAATCTCTTCTGCTTGTTTTGGATCTAACTCAACTTTTACTTTAAAAGTTGCCTCAACACCTTTAACAAACTTAGCTGTGATATCAAATTCACCAAGAGTTTTAATAGGAGTTTCAATTGTAATTAACCTTCTCTCAATTACAACGTCTTGCTTTTCTAATTCTTTAGCAAGTTCACTGTTTGTAACAGTTCCAAAAAGTCTTCCGTTTCCACCAATCTTCTTAACGATTGTAACTGTAAGACCTGAAAGTTTCTTCGCTGCTGCTTCTGCTTCAGCTCTTTCTTCTGCTACTTTTTTAGCTAACATTTTTTGATAGTCGGCCATTTGCTTTTCATTCCCTTCATCAGCTAGTTTAGCTAGCTTGTTAGGAATAAGGTAATTTCTAGCGTGTCCTTGAGAAACATTTACTAACTCGCCAATGTTTCCTAAAGATTTTACTCTTTCTGTTAATATTACTCTCATTATTATTCTCCTGAATCGTTTTTTTTCATTAGTTTTTTAAAGTCGACAAACATATTTATCAGACCAATTAATGCAATCATTTTATTGGCCATCATCACCGTTGTGACGACGAGTAACGTTCTAAAAAAGCCCGTTATTTTATAATTATCTAAGAATGCTAAATAAATTCCAAAACCTTGAAAAAAATAAAAAACACCGAGAACAGATAAACCTGCAAGGCCTATAGCTCCCATATACTCAAAACCTGGTTGCTCTTCTAGTAAGTAAAAACCTAAGAAAGCAATGACGGCCCAGATAACTTGATCCGGCAACTGGTAATTAAGCATAGATTGTTCCGTATACTTTGCTTCTCCTCGAACCAAACGATTACTTTTTAAAACCATAAAGAAGTTCACCCATAAAGTGATAAACAAAGTCACAAGAAAATAGCTTGGAGCTAACTTAATAACCTCTGCTGCTAAAACATCTGGTTGACCTAATATGGCCATCATCTCAAATGTTCCTTTTTCTCCTGAAGCTGCTAGTGCTTTCTGTTGTTCTTCTAATTGAGGTTTTAATCGTTCAATCTCTTGGACTATAGTTTCTTTTAGACTTAGCTGTTGTGAAGCCAGTGAAAGAAAGACAAATAAGCCAGCAATAAAACTAACAATGGCACCAATGGCCACGATTCCTAAAACTGGGTTAATATCTTTTTTTACAACTTCAGAAATTCCAACGCCCAAAATCAAACTCAAAGCAAAGAAAATACTCAAGCTGATATCCATACCATCAAAAGTAAAAAGCATCAATACAACAAAAGCAAGAACCGTGATACCGGTAACAATACCGCTAACTTTTCTGCCATAAAGTACTGAGCTCAAACCAATCGGGTAAGGTGTAAATACAGAGAGAAAAAAACTAAAAAATAATAATACAGGAGCAAGCCCCATAACGATCATCTTTTGGATATTAATCTCTTGAATGTTTTTACTTAATTCAGTTTGATTCATTTATTTTTCTCAACAAGGATTATCTTGCAACTCTGTTAGACATATAACTAATAAGTCCCATACATCTTGCACGTTTAATAGCTGTAGTTGCTGCTCTTTGGTGCTTAGGCCTTAATCCTGTAACTCGCGCTGGAGAAATTTTACCAAATTCATTTACTAACCATGAGTAAGAACTTGTGTCTTTCCAGTTTGGAGTTGTTTTCTTAGCTGAGAACCAACAAGATTTTTTCTTAGAAAACATTCTTCTCTCTTTATCAGAATCAAATCCAGCTTCTTCAGTTAAAAGTGCAGGGTTTTTGTAAGTTTTAACAATTTCTTCTTGATCCGCTTCAACACCTAAATTGATAAAGATGAATTTAAGAACATCTTCAGAAATTTTAAATCTTCTTTCTAGCTCTAGGTTTACAGTCGTGTCAGCTTTATACATAACGTAGATGTACTGACCCTTAGTAACGCCGTTACTAGTTGGTTGAGCAAAAGATTTTACTCCCCAATTGTCATTTAAAAGAATTTCACCATTGAATTCTTTGATGGTTGCAGCAACAAAATCTGTTACTACTTTTACCGCTTCTTCACCAGCTTCTGGGCGAAGAACATACGCTGATTCGTAAATCATACATAATCTCCTGGGTTATAATTAAGCCCCGAATTAACGGAGCGAGGTTGTATAATATTTTCACTATATAAATGTGGAAGCAACATAACACAGGGGCTCAATATTGCAAATAATATAAGAACTTGAACGCAGAAGCGCCACGCGTCAAGTCATTGTTTTCTCTTTCCTATTCAAATCTTTTTTGATTAGATAAAGGCTTATGAAAGTTATCTTTAGTTTCACTTTATTAATGGCCATCAGGACCTTCTCTCAAGTCTTTTATAAACTTGAGCTCAATTGGATCTCTGAAATCAAAAATGACTTCTCAGATGTTCGATTGGCGATGCTCTTAAACCATACATCTTTATATGAGCCGCTCTTTCTACAAGCAGCACCCGTGAGCTTTATCTGGCAACTCTCTAAAAAGATGGTTGCACCCGGAGCTGATAAAACTCTTAATCGTCCTATTGTAGGATTCTTTTGGAAACTTATGGGGCCTGACTTCATTTCAATTTCTAGAAAAAGAGATAAAACATGGTTTCACTTCCTAAAACTCATTAAGCAAAAGAGTATTGTCTTAATTGCGCCAGAGGGGCGAATGAAGAGAAGTAACGGACTCGACTCAAAGGGGAAGCCGATGAGTGTTCGTTCGGGTGTCGCCGAAATCATAGATGTTATTGACGAGGGCCGTATTGCTATCGCTTATTCAGGGGGACTGCATCATGTTCAGCATCCTGGGCAGCACTTTCCGAAACTCTTTCAAACAATAAAACTTAATATTGAAGTTTTAGAAATTCACGATTATAAAGCATTATTTAATTCTGATGGAATTCAGTTTCGAAAAGATATTGTGGCAGACCTTGAAACAAGAGTTCGCACAAAGGTTCCTGCTTAAGCTTTGAATCGATCTCTGATATCAATAGCTTTGAACTCTGCTGTCATTCTTCCTGAAGGGTAAACATCATCAGCTAGAAAGGTTTTCATTTGATCAAGATCATTTTCTGATACAAGCTTTGACCAAAACTTACGAGGAGCATTCCAAGAGAAGCCGCATGCCTTTAAACTATCCTTTGAATCGAAGGGAGCTTTAACGCAATCAACTTGGACCTGTTTAGTCTTAGCATTAGCTAGGATATCCTTAAGGTAATCCCCTTGTAGTAATAAATTTGCCAGAGCATCAATATCCGTTAGCGCTCTATGTCCAGAATAATGAAAGCCGTGAAAGATACTTAGTAGTTCTTGCTTTGAAGACAAGAAGCCCAACTTGGCCCAATTAACTTGCTTAAATGAACAAGTCCAAATTTTTGATGCTGAGATCTCTTTAACTTCTGGCACTGCTTCAATCATAGGTCGATCAAAACCTGCATTATGTGCCATGATAAAATCTGATTCTGAAAGAAGTCTTGCAACCACATTCCAGTCAATTTTTTTCCCAGCGACATCTTCTTGAGTGATACCAGTGATCTCAGTAATGGCCTCTGAGATAACATTTTTCACAGGAGCATTTAGCTCAGAGTACTCTTCAACAGGCTTGATTAGGTAATGCTCTTTCTTATGGTAAACCCATTTTCTAATAGCTATTTCAATGATTTCGTCTTTGTAATGATCAAGGCCTGTGGTTTCAGTATCAAGAATTGAACAAAACCCCATATCTTCATTCATCTCAATCTCTTTATTAAAGAGATCTGGAGAGAGTGTTGTAAATTCTTTAATCGTCGCGCTTTTTTCATCGTTATAAACGCTGTCGATAAATATCTTTTTCATTTATTTCTCTTTTGCAGGTTTTACAGGAGAAGACATCCCGTCATCGAAACTATCAAGCAATTCTTCTTGCTTTTTATTCTTTTTATCAATCTGTGTTTTACCAAAAATGATTAAGCCAATGGTAATTAATATGGCGAGGTATTTAAATTTTTTCATAGATAGAATTTAGCAACTAATCGATCACTCGACAAGTCTGTCCTTCATATTCCACAATTTGATTTGCGACAATCTTACATCTCTTTCTAAGTTCTACTTTCCCATCAACTTTGACTTTACCTTCGGCAATCATCGCCTTGGCATGGCCACCGTTCTCGCACATACCTATTCTCTTTAAAAGATCACAAAGCGCTATAAATTCATTTTCACCTAAACTTACTTCTTCCATCTCATATTCCTATTTAATGTCCATTAACTATGTCGTTAAATCTCATTTCTTATCTTATGTAAAGATTAATTGAATGTGGCGGCCCTATTGCAAAATAATATGCAGAAGATAAAGGAATTGAGAAATTTGTTCTTGTTTGTGCGAGCAAAGGAACTAAAAATGGTTTACTAGCTCAAGGACAGATTCGATTCCTATCTTATGAAGTGGATAAGCAAGAAATAATCTATCCGCAGGTAAAATCACAATTTGTTAATATTGATAGTCACCAAGATAATTCTTATCGTACCGCCATAAGATATATTCCTTTTCGAGACAAGAAAGCTCGGTTTTCATACCGAGACATGGAAGAGCTAAGCAAGGAAAGTAAGATCTTGATTACCTAAACTAGCATTTTTCTCAAACCCTGCTAAAATAGCTATTGCAACATTTTAAAGGGTAAATATATGATCAAGCCAGGTAATAACTTACTACAAGATGCACTAAATGAATTTAAGAGCGCTCTAGCAAAGACATTATCCCATATATCAGGAGAAGAGCTGTCTGCAGAGATAGTAAGCACTGATTTATTAAAAGGCTCGGAGTTTTTTCCACATAATACAACTCCCTATGACACTCAACAAATTGTCTCAAAAAACTTTAGTGATGGTTTCTACTTTATTCAAAACCCACAACTAGTCTTTGGCATGCTTGATCAGCAAATGGGTGGACTCGACAGGCCCTTCACTTCAATTATGGGAAAAAAATTAACGAGTATCGAGAAACAACTTAACCTAGAAATTTACCGTGAAGTTCATAAAGATTTTAAAAGTATTTTTAGCAAACACTTTGATATTGGAAACTATAGACCAACATATAGCGCTGTAACAGAATATTCAATTGATATTGATTTTGATGACCCTACAAACGATCCAGATACTATCACTGTCACCACTATAGAGATCACAGCGAAGCATTACTCTGGAACGTTTATGTTAGTGCTACCCTACTCTGCCTCTACACTTCTAAAGAAGCAAGTCGCTCATATTACGATTCCAGATGAGAACCCTCAGACCATAGCTTGTATCTTACCTCGTTTAGAAAAAGAGAAAGCTCTTTTAGCTTTTCATGCTCTGGCAGATGGAATGAAGGCTGAAGTCCTTTTTAGAATTTATGAAGCGGGTGACCGCAAGATTCTCCTCATAGCACAAAGGCTACTTAACGAAACCTATATACTTTCAGATGCAATCGTAGATCACAAAGCCTTTGTAAAAGAATTTGTTAACACTTTAACGGGTGAACAACGGGATAGTGTTATTTCCAAGCTTAAAGAAAAAGACCCTGAGATTGATGTTTAATAAAATCTATTCTTAAGTATTAATTTTTTGGAATTTCATCTGAAAAGCTTTCTTGTACCTTCAATTTCATATAATAATTCTTCAACTTCTGCTAACTCAGTCAGTTGACTTTCTTTTGGGGATTCAAGGCTTTCTAATTCACTCAATCGTGTAAGTAGCTTATTCCTGACATTCAGACTTATAGATCTTCTAAAGGCAATAAAATCAAACATGGCATTTTGATACTTCTGAGTATGTTTGAATTCACTTTGAGGTGCCTTAAGCTTTGCTTTTTCGAGTAAGCTTTTTGCTACATCAACAATTGGAGCCTTATTCAGATTATCCATGTAGAGTCTCGAGAACTCTCCATTTATAGCAAGAAAATCTTGGGATACCGGATCATCCTTGGCCGCATCTATTTTATCTAATAAGTTTTGATCAAGAGTGACATTATTCTTGGTTGCCTCAATTGATAATGCTAACGCTAATGGATCTGAATACCCCACGTACTCACCAATAAGAAGATTCACATAGGCTTTATCATCCGGGTAGAGCGCGTTCATTGATAGTGCGTACTCGATAGCATTACCCTTTAATTTTCTCATGCGAAATAGCTCGACCAAGTCTTTTGTGTATTTAGGGTCTGTTGGATCTGTATAGTCACCTTGGCATATTCGACAAGCTACCTTTTTTAAATCTTCCTGTGAAACGCCTTCAGCTAAATTACTTGAAGCTGTATCCATACAGCCCCCCTCACAAGCATAGGGAACTTCGATCTCGTCAGCTGTATGTATGCTACCATCCAGATGCATCATTTCGTGAAAGACTGTTGGACCTAATGTTCCATCGTCAAAAAAATCAACAAAGTCATCAGGGTTAAGCCTAACCAATGGATGTTCATCTTCTCCAGGAACAGTTGCTACAGCTCTAATTCCATCCCAAAAATCACCAGACTTCTCTTCACAGCTTAACTTCACTTTATTGCTGGCTTGATTTTCTAGTAAGTTTGAAACATAACTAATCAATAAGTCTTTAGACTTGTTTGTTTCGAGACCTGCAAGACACCTTGCTCCCTTCATTAGGGTATTATCTAAACTGTTTAGAAAATCAAGCTTATCATCACCTATATATTCAAAGCATGAGCTGTGAACTCTGAGTCCGTAATTTGTTGTTGTCCACTCACCTGTACTTAAAGGTATATTTGCCTGTTCTTTAGCAAACTTTTCTAACTTGAGTATTTGATCAATTCCACTTAGAGATTCACAGCTTAGTTCGCCTTGACTGGCCCTACTTTTAAGATGAATTCTTTTTACTGAAACCTTATCAAATACGCCATCAAAATTACTATCTCGACTAATCTTTTTAATCGTACCGCCGCGATACTTTAAAAACTCTTCTTTAAAGTCAATTTTTCCATCGAAATTTTTATCTGAACTAAGTTTAGGGATGGGGGTAAATTCTTTGAAAGAATCCCATTTAAAATCAAAATTATTATCTTTCTTTAAATCAGACTTTTTAAATACTCCGCCTTCTTTAACAAGAATAAGCTTTGAATCAATTCTTTTATCATTATTTCTATCTAGGACAATAAAGATTTTACTCTTCTCAGTCTTGACCCAATAGTCCACTTTACGATCAGAGTTTACATCAACGGCCTTGTAGCTACTAAGCCAGCTCCTATTATTTAGTTCACTAGCAAAGGATGCCGTTGTGAAAAGGAAATAGAAAAATAAAAATTTACTCACACTACTCCTATGGATAACAAGTCTGTGATGCTATTTATCGGCTAGATAGTACTATAAGTTGATTAACGTCTGATGCAGAGGAATAATATATTTAGGGATGTAAGTCTTTGATATCGCTAGGCTCGAATTGAGTTGAGCACAGCAAAGTATGCTGTACTCATGGTTTACTCAAACTTTATAGCTTATTGATTATGAAGATGAATATCTCTTTGTGGAAATGGAATCGAGATACCAGCTTTATCTAGCTCTTTTTTCACATTTTCATGCATATAGAAGAAAACATCCCAATAATGTTCCGGCTTACAATAAGGACGAACGGCAAAATCAACAGAACTGTCACCAAGTCCAGAAACATAAACATCAGGACCTAAACCTTGAATGACATTTGGGCATGCCTTAGCCACTTTTGTAAAAACTTCTTTCGCTTGATCTATACAATCTCCATAACCAATCCCAAAAGTGAGATCGACTCTTCTCTCTTGATTGATTGAATAGTTCTTTATTGTACCACTTGAAAGTTCCCCATTTGGAATATAGTGAACAATATTATCAGGAGAAAGAATGACAGTGACAAATGGTTGGATAGATTCAACAACTCCAGTGACTCCACCCGTCTCAATCAAGTCTCCTTTTTTAATTGGCTTAAAGATTAAAATTAAAACACCACCAGCAAAGTTGCCTAAGCTTCCTTGCAATGCCAAACCAACAGCTAAACCTGCAGCTCCAAGAACAGCAATCAATGATGTGGTTTGCACTCCTAGCATTCCAATGACACTGATATAAAGGATGACCTTAAGTAGCATAGTGCTAATTCCAACAAGGTACGGTTGAAGCGTATCGTCGAAGTTCATTTTAGATAATGCTCGGTCAAATATCTTACCGATGACCCCAACTCCCCATGTTCCAAGGAAAAGAGTGATTATCGCCAGTACAACTTTTGGTCCGTATGCCATGACAAGCTCTACGGCTTTGTTTAAATAGATTTGGGGATCTAAATTCATAAGTTCTCCTCTTTAATTGTTCAAATTTTAGTATCCAAAATTCTCATTTTTTTTTACATAAGTACAAGTATCGAGGAGATGCCACTCAGTTAAAGTGCATTCAGGGTAATATTGAAAGTTCCTATTCTAGGACCTGTTGCATTCTTTTTAAAGTCTACAGTTAGATCTTCCCTCTCTTTTGGACTAACTGAATTTAGTAATCGGTCTAGATCATTAAGACGTTTATTTTCTTTAAAATAGACTTGAGTGATAAGTTCTTGATGACCACGCAAATGAACTTTCATATGAATATGAGGGGGCCTTACCCATGTACTGGTCGCTTGGTATTCTCCAGGCTTAATGGTTTTAAAAATATACTCACCGCGCTCATTTGTAATTGCACGTCCCCAGTATTGAAAATTTGGGTCAAGCGCAGCATTATTTGGATCACCAGAGTGATTATATTTTCCAGATTCACAGGCCTGCCATATTTCAACTAAGGCACCTTTAATAGGTTTGCATTCCTGATCCTTGACTAACCCTTTCATTAAAACGACCTCGCCCAACGCAAGGCGACGACTTCCAGCAACTTGAGTAAGATCATTATCTTTGTCTTTTTGATTGTTTTCTGGGAAAAATGATCCTTCTGGTTGTGTGGCAGTAATATCACAACTATTCCCCAAGGCACTAAGACTTAGACCTAGCGTTCCAGCTGCAAGGACAGTATTTCTTATTAAGTTTCTTCTATTTAAATCAGTCATGGTTCCTGCTATTGGACTTGTTAAGCATAAGTGAGAGTTAAACATAAACAAAATAGATAATACAAATAATTGATATAGACTTTTGTTATAGATACAATCAGATTTTTTAGTGTCACAATGGAATAAAAAGGAGCACTAATGAAAGAAAATAAAAAATCATTCTTTTTTGCAAGAGTTTTTGCGGATACGAACTTATATAAAGTGTATATCTCTGACAAGCAAACCTTTAGGTACGGAGCGGAAGTTGTTATAAAAACTGAGTTCGGTCAAGATCTAGCAGTTATTACGAGTTTGAAAACTGATAATGAAGACAGTAAGGAAAAATTTTTCGATAGTGGTTCATTAATTAGGTATGCTACAAAAGAGGATAAAACCCAAAGAAAAAATCTAGATAAAAAGATTGTAAATCTTAAGGCCGAAATAAATACTTTAGTTGATTACTTAAAATTAGAAATGAATATTACCCATGTTTTGATTCCCCTATCAGATAATTCAATTTGTATTTATTATACAGCGAAAGGAAGAGTTGATTTTAGAGATTTACTCACAGAATTAAGAAACAAATATAAATTCAAAATAACTATGAGACAAATAGGCCAGAAGGATAGAAGTTCATCATTTCTTTCTACTTCAGACCTATTTCTTTATAATAGGCAATTAAGATAGCTCATGATGAATCTTAAGACTTAAGAAAGTTTATTGTTCCAGGATAACGCCAAACTTCCCCCTGCTTTGCCTTAAGAGCTCCAATAATCGGGTATACAGAGTTTAGAACAAATAAGACCATAAGAAATAAATATCCAATTAGGATAAGACTTAATAAGAGCGAAATAGATATATAAATAATGTTTGAAATAATCCAATTCGTTATATTTACGCCACTCACGTCTATGAGTTTTGATTTATCTTTATTAGTTTGCCACAGAACGATAGGAGCAATCCAACCTGCGATTGGTAGCAACCAACCCAAGTATTGAGATAGATGCATATAAAAAGAAATATCCTTATCGTTAGAAACACTTAGACCTTTGCCCAGTGTGGAGGTGTTGAATGAAGAATCTTGGGGTTCACCTTTTAGAAGATCAGCTTTCATCTTTAAAAACTCGGCCTCAGTGATAACACCTTTCTCTTTTAATTCATTCATTTTTTCTAATTCACTATACTTATCCATAAAGACTCTTTTGTACTAAAGTTATATTATGAATGAATTATATATTATTCTCGAAATGATTCTACTTATATCCGGCATTGTGGGATGCATTGTTCCTTTATTACCAGGACTGCCATTAAGTCTACTTGCTTTGATTATACTGGATCAAACCAGAGTTGATATTTCCTCCAATACGATGATCGCGATTTCAATAATCGTCACTTTAATAACTGTTCAAGATTTCATTCTTCCAGGTATCGCTACGAAGAGGTTTCAAGGTACTAAATATGGCTTTTGGGGAGGCACTATAGGGCTATTTGCAGGCTTTGTTACGCCAATACCAGGACGAGCAATCGCAGGTGCATTTCTTGGGGCCTTAATGGGAGAAGCTATTAACGGTAAAACCTACTCCAAGGCGATAAAGCCAGCTATTGGTTCCGTTATTGGAGTTCTCTTGGGCACTGCTGGAAAGGTACTTACATCTATTGGGATTGCTATCTATTATATAACCCTCGTAATATAGCGTAACTAATTATTCTGTCTCTTGGTCTCTGTATTTCATTTGTAAACCCTTCAAGAAATTTCGAAGCATTTGCGCCTTACACTCCCTGTAGTTCTTATGTTCTTTTTTTCTAAAAAATGCGCTGAGTTCAGACTTTCCAACTTTTAAATCTGCCAGTTTAAATAGTTCCATCACATCTTCAGATTTAAGGTTAAAAGCAATCATGAGTTTTCTAAAAACTAAATTATTATTTAGACTCGCTTCAGGTTTAGGTTGTTCACCTTCTCTCTTGCCACGCTTTTCATTAATTAAGCCATTCAAAAACATTGATAACTCGGCATCCTTAAGAGACTTATAATCTGCATCATCATCTTTCTTGAGCCAATTACTTAACTGTTCGCGAGTAATCTCTAAACCTGCAGAAGCAAAGACCTGCATCATCTTATGGTCATTGAAATCGACAATATAGCGAACTCTTCGTAATACATCGTTGTTTAGCATAGTATTCCTCATATATTTTTTTCTATTTGTCTTGTATCACATTAAAGTAGTAGAATCTAGCTATGAAAATCATACATCAATCTCAATTGAAATATACCAGCGCCATACCGCAGTCGACACTATCCCCTATTATTGGGACTGTATTTATCGGAGCCTAGGGTTACTTCACCTTCACCTTTTTGCGTATAGAGCTTCCGGTCTTTATTTTCTATATAAATTCTTTTTTTTGGTTAGTTTTTGCATTGATTTTATTCAAATAATACCTACAGCTCTTAAATCATAAAACTCGTTTTTTCATGGCTTTTGATAGAGAGGGAATTATTCTTCCTATGAACTGGGCGATAAAAACACCTGAGAAAGAACATGACTACTTTCTTCATCTGACGACTAATGATTTTTAATATATTAAATTAGTAAGAGAAATCCAGACTGGGAAGCTTCTTAAAAATGGAAGAACTGTATACTCTGCAAAAACAGTTGAATACATTCTATTTGAGCTCCAAAGAGACATTCCAGAGGAAATTAAAGATTTGCACTCCAAGATCGCTAATGCAAATGGCTTTTCAGGGTCTCCCCTAAATATCTCTAAAGAAGAGATAGAATATACGACTTCAGGTAATTATTATGGCTCCAAGAAAGCCTTAAAGAGGTTTAGAAAGAGTGGTCTCTACTCCGGAAAAATCACAACAATAGATATTGATTTAACCAAGAAGACCTCATTTGAGCAACTAGAGAAAAGTATCAAAAGACTTACTCATTTGGGTAAATTGATAGACGTCACTCACTTGGTTAAAGCAGCAAAGAAAAACAAAGATCTTTCAGCGGAGCAAGTACAAGTCTTAGATCAAATACTTCAGAGTAAAAATTCTAAAAAGAAGACCAAAGGTAGGGAGAGGTAGAACTTTATAACGCTAGACCTGCCTGCATCTTTAGTGATAGCAGATAGATTATAATCATCAACACCTAGTTTTATAGAACCGTTAATTCTCTCATTAATGTCATCTAAAATAATACTTGCGAGCTCTGGATTATCCCGGCAAATAATAATCATCTCTGAGTTTAGGTTCGCAGATCTTGGATCAATATTATAAGTTCCAATAACAGTATGCTTCTTATCAACAACTGCTCTTTTAGAATGTATTCCCCAACGATCACCAACTGTCTCCTGAGAATAGATACTCTTACCTTCGAATAAATATAAAGTTAAATCTATATCCTCCATGACTCCTAGACTTAAGCCCATGGCAGCAGATGTATAATATGCATCTGTAGAGTGAAGACCATTGGTTAAGATGGAAAAAGAAACTCCTCTACTTGTGACTGATTTTATTAACTCAGCTCCATCTTTTCTTAAAATTAAATAAGGTGATTCAGCAATCAACTCCTCTGTTGCACTCTGAACCAATTCCTCAAGCCTCTTATATACTTGTCTGTTATTTACCAACACACCTGGAAAGTCCGTAGTAAAAGCAATGTCTCGACATTCAGAAGTTTCTTTTCTTTCATTATAACTGAGTCTCGCTGCTACAATTTTATTAAGAATCTTTTTATCAATGGACTTATTCGAGAAGTAAGACTCTCCATTAATATCCTTATCAGGAATAGAGGCATAGTCCGATTCCCAGTAATGAAAAAAACTTTGCCTTATGTCTCTAACAATTTTTCCGTTTACAACCACATCATAATCTAGAAAGTTATAACTTTCGTTAAGATCGAAGTACTCGGTAGCAATATTTCTTCCACCTGTAACAGCACTCACTCCATCCACAATGAGAAGTTTTCTATGATTACGATGCTGAACAGCTATAAGATTAGAATTTGCAGCTGTATTATAATAGCGGACCTCAATCCCTGATTCCATGAGTTCTCCAGCATACTTCGGAGCGAGCTTAAATACTGCCACAGAATAATCAACAAGAAGCTTTATCTTCACACCTCTTTTAGAGGCTTTGATCAGTTCTTGAGTTACAAGCGTACTTGCTTCATCTAATTCATAAATAAAAAACTCTAACTCAATAGATTCTTTTGCGGACTTAATCATATCAATCCGCTTAATTAAGCTATCAATACCATGCTTTAGTAGCTCTAACTGGTGAGGTTCTTTAATCCGCGAATAAATAGATTTAACATTGGTAACAATTTTGACATCTCTAGTATCTGAGTAATAAATATAACTCAAAAGAACTACATACAAAAAACAGAGAGCAAGTCCCCCCCCAAGAAAAATACGGGTGATTAGTATAAAAAGCTTATTCATATTTTATTCCTAATAATGACTCAATCCTTTATCCATTATCATACAATACTTAGAGAATTAGTAGCTACTTTGAGCAAATTCACTATCTAAAGTATTAGAAATCAAACACTTAGTACTTGCGGAAGCAAAGAGAGACCAAAAAGCTCAAGCTTATTAAGTTGAGGGACGATAAGGTTTATATGAAGAAAATATTACTATCTATAATCTTATAAACCTCTCAACTTAGCTTTGCAAGTCCGGAAAGGTTTCAGTTTTTTAAAGATAAAATTGATCGCTTGGAGAGTGCGATCATCAAAGATTTTGACCTTAAGATACCATCACAACTTAAGGATGAATATTCAGTGAACAAATATGCCAAAGCACTTCAAGAGTTAGAGAACCAATATGATCTTCAAAAAATGTTACTGACTAGTCTTCAACTCGAGTTTAGTAGTATCAAGAAAAGTCTCACAGAAGAAATGGCAAATGGAAAACTGACCAAGATCGAAGTCGAAAAGTTACAGGCCAGTATGGACTATGCGAATAGAATTATTTTGAAATCACGCACAGAAGAAATAAGCGGCATTTACTCTGAAGCACTTGATTCACTCACACACAAACCAAGCCTTAAAGAATTAAAGACAAAACTTGTCGCATCTGACTATGGGAACTGTTCAATTAATAATATTAAACTTAATAATCAAGCACAGATACTTTCATTTAATATTTATCAGAGAATGAAAAGTGGCGAAGTCATCTCTTCAAAGTTTGATATTACTCAAGACGATATCACTGCAGGAAACTTTAAGACCAGAGTAAGACCACTGAATACCATTCAAGGCTTACCAGAAATCATCACTCAACTCTCAATGGATAACGGTGTCGTCAGAAATTTCACACTTAAAGAAAATGCCTTAGGAGAAGTTACCAATGCGTTCTTCTACCAAGAGGAATATCAGAAACCTTGGTTTAATGTTTTAGGTTTTAAGGTGGGAGAAGCAACGATTCAAAAAGAAATTAATTGTGAATCGAGACTTCCAGCAGCTATCGTGGACTAGTCATTAAAAAAAATTTCATACTGTTCAATATGATAAGAGTTATCCGCTCTAATAATTAATTGCTTTCCATATTTTTCTTCTAGTACTTCGATGATTGAAAAGTCTTCACTAGTGAGTTGTGCACTTACTTCAGGATGAGCATAGATAGAAATTTTTTTATTCTTAGCCTTCTTCATCCCTTTAGTGATTTCTCTTAAAATTTCATAGCAGACAGTGCTTACAGATTTTACTGTTCCTGTTCCTTCACAATAAGGGCAGGGCTCACACATTACACGAGTTAAGGTATCTCGTGTTCGCTTTCTTGTCATTTCAACAAGTCCTAGCCCAGAGATAGGAAGGACATTTGTTTTAGCTCTATCTTTCTTAAGCGCCTCAAGTAGTGTGGTATAGACTTGTTCTTTATGCTCTTCTTTTTCCATATCAATGAAGTCGATGATGATGATACCACCACAGTTACGAACTCTTAACTGGTAAGCAAGCTCTCTTACCGCTTCTAAGTTTGTTTTAAGAATCGTTTCCTCTAAACTTCTTTTTCCTACAAATTTGCCTGTATTAACATCGATAGAAACAAGTGCCTCAGTTTGATCAATATTTAATGATCCACCAGAGCGTAGATATACCTTATTACTAAGTGCTCTTTCAATTTCGACATCAATATTATAATGCTCAAAAATAGGTTGATCATTCTCATACTGCTGAACTTTCCCCTTCATAGAGGGTAAGAATTTATTCACAAATTTTTCAACTTGTTTAATATTTTGCTTTGAATCCACAATGATTTTATTTACATCTTCGTCGGTAATATCTCGAAGAGATCGTTGAATAAAAGTTAGATCTTTATAGACTAACGAGGGAGCTTTTACTTTCCCATCCATAACTTTTTGAGCGTCCTTCCAAATCTTCACTAATAAACTAAAGTCGTTCTTTAATGTTTTATGTGATTGTCCTTCAGCAACAGTTCGGGCAATAATTCCCTTACCATCAGGTCTCACACTCTCAAGAATTCCTTTTAGTCTCTCACGCTCTTCTTCACTTTCAATTCTTCTAGAAACCCCAACATGTTCAATCATTGGCATATAAACAATATGTCTTCCCGCCAGCGTAATATGACGAGTAATCCGTGGACCCTTACTTGATATCGGTTCTTTAGCGACTTGTACTAAGATTTCATCCCCTTCCTTTAGGAAGTCTTGAATTTTGACATCAGGTCGATACCTCATATCAACAGATTCGGATAATGTGCTAAATTCATCAGGGATAACTTGACCTGAGCTTCTCTCAACTTTAGTTTCTTTTACTTTGTCTTCGAGACGCTTTGTCATCTCTCTTTGCTCTTCAATGGTGGGAAGATAAGCATCGTCAACGTATAGAAAGCCAGCTCTCTCATACCCAATATCAACGAAGGCCGATTGCATACCAGGAAGAACTCTGAGAACCCTCCCTAAATAAATATTTCCAACGGTAGGTTTATCGCCAACGGTTATATCTCGATCGATAAGAAAATCGAGAATATCACCATTTTCAATTAACGCAATACGACTCTCATTATGAGTCTGATTGATCACAAGTTCTTTTGCCATGAATTTTAACCTTAACTTTTAAATTTAATACCTAACTAGTTTACAGGCCATGCTTATAAATTGAAAGACGAGGGTCATTAATTCCAAGATATTACTTGAGCTATTGGTTTTGAGCTAAATGAGTAAAGCTTTACGAAGACTAGACTCACTGCTCCACATAACTTTATCTATGTAGTAGTAAAGCAATGTAACAAAACCGTAAAAGATTTCAATTCTTGAAATAAACAAAGTAAAGAAAGCTGAAACAATTATAGAGATACTTATAAATGTAAAATTAATATTTTTAGCAGGGAGAAACTTTAGAATGATATTTTCTTTTACTCCTGCAATGTCGTTATGAGCACAATAGTAAATAAAAGCTGTTAAATCATGTGTAACCCTTTGGCAAAGAAATGAAAGAAAAGGATAATCGAGCAAGTAAAAAAAGTAAACCTGACCAAATATATAGATTAGTGTAAATATACATTTTTCGTTGGGTAACACTTCTCAAAGCTATTAATGCTAATAAAAAATGCATTATGAATATTACTAAAATTCCCCCGGTCAAATACTCCACTTTGACTCCTTCAAAGAATACTCGATGATAATAAAAAGCAAAGATTGGTATTAAAGAAAAACAACTCCCCCACTTCCACAACTGTATTATGCAATTTTTTTCTTGATCTCTTGAGAAACTGATCCCCACTTGCTGACCCACCACGTGAAATGCAGTATAAACAGTAACAATCGCTGTTGTAATATTAAAATATCCTAATAACACTCCAATTAAGACATAAATAAAAAGATATAACAAAGCTGCAAAAATATAATGCTTCTTATCCTGACTGATATATTTACGATTTAAATATAATATAGAACTTGCATAAATATGGGGCATACCAAAAAAGAGATTAAACAATAATAAGTCATGAGGACATGAGGATTAGAAGGAAGAAAGTTTTTAATTCTACCATCTAGAAGTATATCGCAAGCAATTAACTCAAGACTAATCGGTACAACACCATAACTCCAATAAATAAATCTTTTACTTTTTAGCATACACGATCCCTCTCCATAGTATCTCCAAAGGAAGGAATCCAAATCTCATACTTAAAAAGGTTAACAAAAAATACAGTATTGCTCCTGATAAAAATAAAACAAATGGTCCAATCTTTTGATATAGACCAAGCCCATAAGCTGACAGTAGCCATGCACCAAGAATATTCCCACCGATGTAGATAGTAAGTGTATTCTTACCAGAAAGAATAACAAACCTCTTAATCCAATTAGGTGTAAGCCTATAATAGACTTCGTTTATGATTAAAATAACAAAAAAGATATTAAAGAAGATCCTAAAGTGATAGCTACTGCCTTTAAAGCTAGGATATAAATATATTAGATACTGGCCAAATAGAAAAAAGATAGTCATGACAAAAATACTCTTATAACTGCTATTTTTTTCTAATTTTTCAAACAACCTACACTTTCCAAGAATGACTCCAAATACCATTACTGTAAAAAAGGTAATCATTGCGTTAAATGTTATAAGTGTATACTTACTACTCTCCCAATTAAACATCCTGTAGAAATTGAAGGCATAGAAGTCCTTAAAACGGTACACAACAAGATCCCAAAAAGGGAGGGAGCCATACTTCAAATGCTCATTAACTGAAATGGAAGAGACGAAGGTCTCTTTGTGGAAAAAAGTAAGATAAATATCACTCGATATTAAATATAAACAAAGAATTATAAAAAGTTTTATATCAAAGCGAGATGTTGTTTTAATTAAGAATAAAAGACCTACTGATATGACGCCATGTATGAAGAGTATATCTCCCCAGTAAAAAAATGCAGCATGAATAAGACCGAAGGACATTAACGTTATAGTTCTTTTAAAGAAATCCCCTACAGAAAAGCCTCTACTCATCCATAAATAAATATTATGCCCATAAATCATTGTAAACATTACATTCAGCTCAGGGACAAAAAAGTAATGGAGTAGTTTAGCTGATATACTATCTATCCAAGAAAGATCCCCCATAGGGATATAGTCTGGCACCATCCAAAAAGTACCATTCATCTGAGTTATATTTCCTGCGCAAACAAAAAAGATATAAAACCCTTTAAAAAAATCTAAATACTCCCAGCGCTGCTTATTCATTTCATACTGCCTATATAAAGACTAAGTCTGGTGCTTTAATCCCATTAAAGTCACATCTCCAAGCATAAGAGTATGAACTCAGACCTTTGATAATTATAAAATCCCCTAAATTTAATGATGACTCTCCGTCATACAAGTCTGCAATGATATCACTTTCAGAACAAGTAGGACCAAATAGCTGAAGTCTTTCATACTTAGTCTTTACTCCTAACAATCCTTTAAGAGACAACTCTATGCTTTGGCTCCAACGCAAATGCCCTAATGCCGAGACAGATGTTGTAACCTTAAAATCATTACCTGCTTTTAAAACGCCTAGTATTCTTCCAATAATTGCTCCACACCCCTGGGTAACCCAATTGCCTGGCTCAAAGTATATTTTATAATCCGATAAAATGTCTGAAACATCTAGTACACAGTCCTGCATCTCACTCATGGACGAAAAATCAAAACCTCCACCAAGGTTTATTTCTGTAACAATTGAGTTTCTACATTTTTTTTCTATATACTCTGCACACTTAAGAATTGAGTCTTTGGTATTATTTTGAAAGCCTAAATGCATGTGGATGGCCGAGGAAGTAATACCTTGCTCAAGATCCAGCCCGAAACGACTTTGCTGCCCCAAAAAACTGTCTAAATTAAATCTCTGGCTACTGACACCATCTACGAAAAGTTTATTATAACTAAAACCTGGGTATGAGGTATCATATGGCGCTGAGCTCCAACAAACATGGTCATCGTTAATGCAATCTTTAACTAGATTAAACTCATTCTCATTTGATACATCAAAGCCATCAAAGTACTCTGATACTAATTCTAATAACTTACAATGAGGAAAGGCTTTAACTGGGAATAAAAAAGATACGTTATCTGGCTTATCCATAGTTATAGACGCAAAACGGCTTTTTAAGAGCTCTAAGTCATATATATAAAGAGACTGCGACTTAGACAGGAGTAATAACCTTATTAAATCTTTAGCATTTAGGCCCATAGACTACCGTTTTCTTTTCTGCAATAAGTAAAAGCATTGTTTGATAAGCCTCTACATGGTATAATTTATACTGAATTATGTAAAATTTTGGGGAATGTAAAATGGCAGAGACTATATACAAAGAACTATATGACTTTGGTGAGTTTGGCACTATTCAAGCTATAGAACTACCAGACCTACTAGATGATGATAGCCTCGAGATTGAATTATCTGCAGCTGCGAGATCTTAGGTGAAGTTTTCCCTAAATTCATCAATAATTTGGGCAAAGAAGGGATCGACTATAAATACCGTATCATATGAGGATGATATGGTTTATAAAGTAGACGGACTTGTTTCTATGATTATTGAGATGGAACCCAAAAACCTATCCACCAATGAAATATTAGAAAAACTCAATGATTCAACAGGAAAAGAGATACCACAAGAAAAAGTACAAGAAATGCTTGAAGCTTTAGTTGATATTAAAATTATTACTAAAGACCCTTAAGCATGTCATTTCTCCAGATAAAACAACACGAACTCTCACTTCTCTCAAAATACATCAAAATCCCAACTCTCCCAATGTTTGAGAACTATCTCGATATTCAAAACTATAAGTCAACTATTGGTCGAAATATTAAGGCATTTCATATTGAAAATGCTCCCAGTGTAACAAATCAAAAAGGAAAGCTCTATAAAACAGAGAACTTGCAAGCAAGTTTTAATTACCAAAGAGAAGGAGTCTACCCCAAGCAAGGACTCGATTATTATTATAAAACTAAACAAATAAAAAATTCATCTTTTCTTTTTACCAATAGTGGTCAAGGAGCAAATGCAAGTATCCTCTTGACTCTTAAGAACCACTTCAGTCTCGAGCTGCATAAAAAAAGTTCCGTATGGTACTATGAAACAATAAAGCTACTTAAGTCGAGTGTAGGTCACCAGAGCAAAGAATTACCAACTTTATCAATCCTTTTCATCGACAGCTCAAAGTCGAATAACTTTGAACTCATTGAAACGGAGGTCTTCGATTGCATTATTGTGGATACAACTTGCTATCCATTAACAGGAGTCACCTTAAGAGACTTATTCAGTAAGTGCAGTAAATTAAATAAAACCGTATTTCTTTCAAGAAGCCATTTAAAACTAGATAGCTTGGGGACGGATTGCGGTAACCTGGGCTCAATCTCTATAATAAATCCCACAAACCTTCATGGTTTAAATAAAGATCTCATTATAAAGAAAAATACCGACCTAGACCTTCTTACCAATCTAGTACATGAAACAGCTGGTATTTTAGGAGCTGGATTTAATATCGATAATTTTTATCCATTCTTAGGTGATGATAAAATCAACGAAGCCAACCTTGAACGAGTTACTCGAATACAAAGAAACTGCGACACATTAATATCATTACTTAAAATTGAAAACGAATATATCACAATAAAGACTGTACCTCACAAGCTCTTTTTTTTCGTTCATTATCAATATAAAGCTCAAGCTAATAAAAATCTTTTCTTGAAGCTAAACTCTCTACACAATCTCAATGCAAAATATTGTGACAGCTTTGGCTTTGACTTTTTAACCCATGGAAATCTCATTAAGTATGAGGATGGTACAACACCTACGATTATAAGGATTACAGCTCCAGACTACGATCAACTAGACCTAGAGAAATCAGCCTTGCTATTAAATCAATATTTTAAAGAAATTTTCAAAGAAGAGGTTTATCCTTGAAAAAATATATTGGAATTAAGACCGGCATAAGCCACTCAAATCTAACATCAATGGATATGGAAAAAAAAGAGACTTACACACTTCTTGAAGAAAGATTATCTAGAAATAAAAATATCGGAGGCTTTCCAGCAACCAGTGCTAAGTGGCTAATTCTAAAAAATAAAAATTTGATTAAACTCCCTAACAAAAGATTCGCCACAAATTCTTGTACAAATCATCCAGTAAGTTTTGAAAAAAAGAGCTATGCCTACTCTGCACTTAAATTTATGAAGAGTCTTTCATGCCTAGAGAACTCAGAGATGCATTACCCTTCACACCACTATGCTCACTGTATGTCTGCAATTGGACAATCTCCTTTTCAAGATTGTTATATTTTAGTTTGTGATGGCGTTGGTAGTAAAGGAGTCGATCTAACAGAAAAACTTCACAATATACCTGACAATGAAAACGAAACTCTATCCCTCTATCACTACACAGGTGAACTTGAACTCATATATAAAGAGTCCTCTAAACATGCTGTGATAGTTAAGAATGGACTTGAGTACCCCCTAAATGAAGGAATTGGGAGTCTGTATATGAACGCTGCAAACTATATTTTTGGAGATTGGCAAAACTCAGGCAAGGTAATGGGTCTCAGTACGTTTGGAAAAAAGCCTTACCACACTGAAATGACGGATTTTGAACTAAACAATCACCTTATCAATCTCGCTCCAAACAAAAGCCTAGGTCAAGTTAAGTTCAACAACTTAAAGCAAGAAGATCGTGACCATTTGGCAGATGTCGCTCTAGAAGTTCAAGTAAGATTAGAGAGAAAAATTACAGTACTGCTTAAAAAATATATTAGCAGCAGTGATAAGCTTATTTTCACAGGAGGAGTGGCCTTGAACTGTATCCTTAATACTAAACTTGGAGAAAAATATACTCTTTGGAACCCTCCCAATCCTGGAGATTTTGGTATTAGTATTGGTTGTGCAACTAGTTTGGCAATTCAAGAGCACTCACTAAGTGACGTCAAAGAGTGTCTAGCAGCAAGCCCATTTCTGGGGAGAGACTTCAAAATATCAGATATCCGCAAAGTATTTAGTAAAGAAAAAATAGAGGAAACGAATCTAGTTCAAATTGCACAATTGCTAAATGACGGAGAAATAATAGCTTGGGTCCAAGGACGCAGCGAAATAGGACCTAGAGCTCTAGGCAATAGGAGTTTACTGGCAGCTCCTCATCTGTCTAAACAAAAAAAATATTTGAATGAGAAAGTAAAATTTCGCGAGGCCTTTCGTCCATATGGAGCGAGTATATTAAAAGAAAAAGTACAGAGTTACTTTGATGTTACGAAAGGATTTGAGTCCCCTTTTATGAATAAGATTGCATTATTAAAAGAAAGTAAAAGCTTAGAAGATATCTCTCACATAGATAAAACTTGTCGGCTACAAACTGTCGATAAAATCAAACAACCTATTTTTTATAATTTGATAAAAGAGTTTGAAAAAATATCGAGTTATCCGATACTTTTAAATACAAGCTTAAATATAATGGGTTGTCCCATTGTAGATGACCTAGATGATCTCCTCAAATTTTTTAATAAAAGTTGCATTAAGTACATATATGTCGAAAATTTCTTAATAACGAAATCCCAAGAATGAAAAGGTACTGGAAAGTAAACTTAGATTATGAGATAGAATTATTTAAAGATGAAAGTTCTTTTCAGTTAGAAGTGAAGTCTGATTTGGAATGTCTCTTTTTTTTCTATAAACAATATAATCAAGACTTCTTAATAACCGACATAGAATATTCATCTGAGTATATAGAATACTTAAATGATCTAGGTTTAATTACAAATACCATAACAGAGGGAGCTATAAATATTGAAAATTGGTATGGTTCTCTCAAGGATATTGAGTTGGAAAAGCAACTAAACTCTAAAATAAAAATGCTGGAGATATTAGAAAAACTCTGCCTGGCGCCTTCGAGCTATGAATTCATCAACAATAAAGAACAATTTTCTGAACTTACACCTAAAAATCATTTTTTTTTTAAATCTCCATACCTTATGTCTGGTATTAATTCTGGACGCGCCCACTTAAACAATCCCTTACACTACCCTATAATTGTAGAGCCTTATTATAAAAAGATAATTGATGTCAGCTTCTATTACAATTCTGAGACAAAAACCGGCGAATATTATTTATGTTCAACCTCAAAAGATGGTGCGTACCTAGGAGGAGTTGTTTTTCAACAACAGAAAGATTTTTTTAAATACCTACATAAGTATAAAAGTATAGAGACTCTTAGAACTAAAACTAACATATTGATACAATATCTTGAAACGTTGCCATTAAAACAAAATCTCAGTATAGATTCTTTCATTTATGATAAAGAGGAATTATACTTTTGCTCTGATATAAACTACAGAAGGAATATGGGAGAATTACTGAATCAATTAAAATCTTTTTTACCTATGAATGGTGTTGGTGAACTCATTTTGACTAATAAGAATGTACCTAGATCACTTAAATATAATCGGAAAGCTAAAACAGGAACTATCTATATGTCTCCTAAAAACGGCTCATCTCAATTAATCTTTTTGTGTGGTAACAATATCTTGGAAATAAAAAAAACAAAATATCTATTGGCGATATCATGAAACAAGCAGTATTTATTTCTAAAGAGCCACATTTTTGGAATTCAGCTCAACTAATTATTGATAATATAGTGGTGTCACTTCCAGAGATCAAACGAGTATCAACGATTAAAGAAGCCAATCAGTTTGAACAGTTAATACTGCTGGCGGATCAACTAAAGTGGGAAGATCTTCTCCCTCAGTTAAACAGTGATATAGAGCTGATACTTCCTATTTTTGGTAACCTCACAATAGAAGTTGAAAGGTGGCTCAAACTACCTAAAATATTAGAAAAGCGTAAAGTAAAAATTTGGGTTGCATCTAGAAGACAATATCAACAAGCCTGTTTATTCTTCAATAAAGAATTAATTTATGAAATTCCATTTCCATTACTTGAAGTTTTCCCTCTTTCCCCTCCATCCACCAATCTGTTATACTCCGGTCGGATCACACAACAAAAGAATATATTAGAACTACTTCAAGTATTTGAAGTTTTATCCTTAAATTTTAGAAAAGACTTAACTCTACATTTAGCAGGGGATTTTCACAAACGTGGCTATCATCTTCACGGTATCGAAGCTATTAATTACAAGGAAAAATGCTTAGAAATAATAAAACGTTGTTCAAATATAAAGTATCATGGTTCTTTGAATCAAGCTGATCTAAGAAAAATCATTTCAATTTGTAATACAAGTATTTCATTAAGTACTTATCACGATGAAGACTATGGATATAGTTTAGCGCAATCTCTTCTTGCTGGTCATCGTATTATCATTTCAGACTGGGGTGGCCATGCGAATTACTTCAATTTCAAAGAAGTTTCTATTATTCCAATAAAGGTTTATAATAATATTCCTTTTCCAGATAAAGAGTTACTCCTAAAGAAACTCATTTCACTACAACCAATAGCAAATAAAACGAACCAAGAAATACAAATGCAGGCTAAAGATTATTTCTCGGCTTATCGCTTTAAGAAGTCTTTTGATGAGTTACTTTTAAATGAACCAATTCTTTTCGGAGTTATCTCTCCTTTATTCAAAGCATATCTTGGTAAAGCCATAAAGTTCTTCCCATTTCATCCGGACGTCGCACCAGATCTATACTCTAAGATTTATCAGAGTTATTTAAAATAGAGTTTGGCATTATATCCTTTCTCCAGATAAAACCATCAATAAGGTAGTGAGTTGTAGTTGGTAGAAAAGCAATTGAACAAAGGAGAACCTTCAAACTGTTACTTAAATCCTCATCGACATGTAAATCGAGATAACGATATAAACTGAACTCAACAATGGATCCAATAAATATCGTAATAACAACTAGAACCAAGAATGAGCTATTCACAGTACTGAATCTAATTTTACTTAGATAAGTTTTAACTCTTTTAAGCCATGGATTTGGGTATCTATAGATAAGTCCCAAATAGGGTAAGTCATGAAATAATGGGAACAAAGCGATTATCGGCAATTTAGTAAAACCAATAACTCCCCACGCAAAAATCGCAGACGTGTAAATAAGAAAACGACTTAAGAAAAATTCTTGATATTTAAAATACGAATACAATACTAATGAACTATAAAGTAAAACAGTGAAGAAAAAAATGGTCATTGCCGGATGAAAGTAAAGTTCAGGTATCTGTATTAAATCTGCATCTCTCATCCAAACGCCTTCATTGGACATTCTTCCAATTAGAGATGATATAGTGATTGCATAGATACTATAAAATTCTGTTTTATTAATCCAAGAGCTTCTTGATGGATTTAAGTTCGACGATAGTTTTAATATTCCGTATTGTTGTCTAATGAAGTGAAAGGCTGCAAGATAAGCATGAAGTCTATATATTCCAAACTTATCGAAATAGAATCCAATAAGGAGG
The DNA here is from genome assembly GCA_913058265.1 of uncultured Oligoflexia bacterium. Taxonomy (GTDB): domain Bacteria; phylum Bdellovibrionota; class Bacteriovoracia; order Bacteriovoracales; family Bacteriovoracaceae. Next base: position 51,780 of record CAJXPQ010000008.1, on the reverse strand, counting down.
TATATGACTAGAACAATTACTGGTAATAGTCTAAGTATGATCTTCGCCCTCTCACTTGAATATGCAATTAAAAAAGATGGCCAGATATGTCCCGAGTCAATCATTTGAAGACCAATATAGATGAGAGGTAATTGAAATAACCACTGACTCGATTCATTTGGAATTAAAAACAACAAGCAAGTCAAAAAGACAGGAGTATAAAAATAAATAAGCTCTTGTTTTCGATTAGAAAACAGATATTTTTGCATACTTTATCACTGTTTATAAATTTAACACCTTACTAGTTTACACCCCATACAGATGAATAGAAAGACGAGGGTCATTAATTCCGAAAGATTACTTGAGTAGTTGGATTCATCTATAATTTCTATATGAATATTGAAAAGTTTAAATTACTCCTCAAAGATCAGCATCAGAAGTACGAAAATTACGTTCCAGCCTCATTCTTTATTCTTGGTTTTCTTTTTGATATTTTTACTCTTGGTGAGATAGATAGTTTTAGCAATATCCTTACCCTCGGCTGCTACCTTCTACTGTGCATGGGAATTCTACGATTAGACTTTAAAAATATATCGGTAGATACAATATCAAATCTCAAGTTACAAACATTGTGGAAATACCGAGAGGATATTTTCCACTTCTCGCTTGGTGCTCTTTTGAGTGCTTTCACTCTTTTTTATTTCAAAAGTAGTTCCTTTGCAAATTCATTTTTATTTCTATTAGTGATGATTGGATTATTACTTTTAAACGAAATACCTACTTTCAAAAAGCTTGGAGTCATTATTCGGACAGCATTAACTATGCTTTGCTTAATAAGTTATCTCATTTGTGTTATTCCCGTTCTACTTGGCACTACTGGTCACTTTATTTTTTACGCATGCCTTACTTTAGCTCTTATTATCTCTATTATAGCTTTTAAGTATCTATTAGGTATAGCAGGTGTCAAAGAGCAGCTCTTAAAAGAATTCCTGATTCCGCAAATCTCCGTCATAGTTGTCTTTGCTTTACTTTATATTATGAAGGTTCTCCCCCCCATTCCATTAAGTATTAAATATATTGGCATTTACCACAATATTGTAAAAGTTGATGGCTCCTATGAAACATATGAACACAAGCCTAGGTGGAAGTTCTGGCACAATGGTGATCAAGACTTTAAAGCAAGTCCTGGTGATAATATTTTTGTTTTCACTAAAATTTTTGCCCCCGGTGGTTATACAGGAAAAATCTTTCTCCATTGGCTCAAAGAAACAAATACTGGGTTACAAACATCAGATAGAATCCCGCTGAATATTTCTGGGGGAAGACGTGAAGGCTTTAGAGGCTTTACCTTTAAATCAAATTACACTGAGGGTGAATGGCAAGTACGAGTGGAAACCGAAGAAGGCTTAGAGGTTGGTAGAATTAGCTTTGAAGTAACTAAAGTCACTTCAAAGCCTAATCAAGAACCGATTAAACAAGTTCAATAATTATATTAATAGACCTGCAATACAAGCAGTCATAAAACAAGCAAGAGTTCCTGCGATAAGTGACTTGATACCAAGTTTTGCAAGGTCATGTCTTCTGCCTGGTGCAATACTTCCGATACCACCTAATTGAATAGCTATAGACGAAAAGTTAGCAAAGCCACAGAGTGCGTACGTTGTTATCGTTATCGCTCTTTCACTTAATGTCCCTGCTGCAACTGCTGCCTGAAGGTCAAGATAAGCTACAAATTCGTTTACAACAATTTTCTTTCCTAAGAGAACACCTACTTGTAAACAGTCATCCCAAGGAACTCCCATTAAAAAAGCAAAAGGTGCAAATACATATCCTATAAGAAACTCAAAGCTGAGTTGAGGAACACCAACTAAGGCCCCCGTCCAACCAAGAAATCCATTTAACATTGCAATTAAAGCTATAAATGCTAAAAGCATCGCCCCTACATTAAGCGCAAGAGTTAAACCTTCACCGGCACCGCTGGCAGCAGCGTCAATAAAGTTTGCATGAGCTTTTGGAAGGTCTACTTTAACAATACCTTCAGTTTGTGATTGTTCGGTCTCTGGAACCATAAGCTTGGCACATAAAAGAGCTGCAGGTGCAGACATTACAGAGGCGGCAAGTAAGTGACCTGCATCTATTCCCATTCCAACATAAGCAGCTAAAACTCCCCCTGCAACAGTGGCCATACCACCTGTCATAAGTGCCATTAACTCTGACTTAGTCATCTTATCAATAAAAGGCTTAACAACTAGAGGTGCTTCTGTTTGCCCTACAAATATATTTGCAGCTGCTGATAAAGATTCAGCTCCACTTGTTCCCATAACTTTCATCATTAATTTAGCTGTGAACTCTACTATCTTTTGCATAATTCCCATATGGTACATAACACTCATTAAAGAACTCATAAAAATAATTGTCGGAAGAACAAGGAAAGCAAAAATAAATCCAGACTTTGAAACATTGGTAAGGTCACCAAAAATAAATCTTGATCCCTCACTTGTATATTCTAGAACACCAGCAAAAGCGGCTCTGGCCCCCTCAAAAATACTCATCCCAAATGGAGTCTTTAAAATAATTAAACCAAAAACGAGCTGAAGTACAATACCTGTGATTATTGTTTTCCACTTGATATCTTTTCTTGATGTACTTAGTCCATATGCAACACCTATCATTGCAAATAGTCCAACTAAAGACATGAGTTTTTCCATTGAGTTCCCCTTGAGTAATATTCTGTGCTGAGAAAGGTTTTAGTACTTATGACCTAACATTTCAATCAACAATTAAATATTTTTATTCAGGGGACAATTTGATACTTAATTTATTCTAAAATGTAAGGTTCATTCCTATTTGGTAAGGACTATTAATCGGAGAATAATTTTCATTTATTCCTTGATAGTGCCATCCAGAGCGAGCATAGGTGTTGAACTCTTTTGGATCAAGCTTCACAGTATCACCTTCACCGTAGAGCATGTCTTGAGTTTTTGTTGCCTGACTCATTGCGACGAAGGCAACACCAGCAATAATTCCGATGGACGCTCCTACAATAATATTTCGAGTATGGTCTTTTGGCTCTTCAACAAAAGAGAGTGTAGATAAACCTAATACTGCTCCGGCCAAACCACCGCCAACAACCACAAGAAGGTCATTCTTAGTATCAGAAACAAGTCCGTCTATGTCTTGAGCCTGGGCAGATCTGCCCGCAGTAATATTAATAAAAGCAATGCTAACTAATAAGATTTTAAATAACTTCATTCTTTCTTCCCTTAAGACTTGCAAAGGTCATGTTTTGTTTGCAAGCTATTTTATTAATATGATAGGGTCTAGAACTAAAATAGGCAATTTTTTAAAGGAAAATATGACGCAGATGTCAATGTACAATATTCTAGAGAAGAAAAAACACAATAAGGTCCTTTCAAAAGAAGAGATCAAATGGGTTATTGATTCTTTAATGGAAAAGAAGATTGAGGATTACCAGGTTGCTGCACTATTAATGGCGATCTACCTCAACGGAATGACAAAAGAAGAAACAGCCCATTTAACTGATGCTATGCTCTACTCCGGGAAAACCCTATCGTTTGACGGTCTAAATGTAGTGGACAAGCATTCAACCGGTGGTATCGGCGATAAGACTTCTTTAATCCTCGCACCTATAGCGGCGGTATGTGGAGTTAAAGTTCCCATGATTGCTGGTAGAGGTTTAGGATTCACTGGTGGTACCGTTGATAAGATGGAAGCTATACCTGGCTTCAAAACAGACCTAGATCTAAAAGAATTTGAGAGTCGATTAAATGAAAAAGGGATTGTTCTTATTGGGCAAACTGGTGAGATCGCTCCGGCCGATAAAATCATTTATGCCCTAAGAGACGTTACAGCAACTATTGACTCCATCCCACTCATTACTGCAAGTATTATGAGTAAAAAATTAGCTGAGGGTGCCAATGGTATCGTCATGGATATCAAGGTTGGCTCGGGTGCATTTATGCGAACGAAATCAGAGGCAAAAAAATTAGCAAGAAGTATTATCAATACTGCTTCTCGCTTTGATAAAAAATGTGTGACTCTGCTTACAAATATGAATCAACCTTTAGGGGAAGCCGTTGGGCACACTCTAGAAGTGATAGAATGTATCGAGGTCTTAAAAGGTCGCGGCCCAAAAGACCTTTCAAGTCTTTCCATAGAACTTGCAGCACATATGATTCACATTGCAGGTGTTGAAAAAACCTATGCTGCTGCCTTAAAGAAAGCGCGCAAAAGTGTGAAGGATGGCTCAGCTTTAAAGAAGTTTGAAGAACTTATCTCTGACCAAGAGGGTGATTCACAAGTCACAAAAAACTATGACCTGATGGACCTTGCACCAGAAAGATCATATATCGTTGCCCCCAAAGATGGTTATATCAAGTCATTTAAAAATGCTGATATTGGTTTTATGTGTACCGAGCTTGGCGGTGGACGTAAGGTGAAGTCAGACAAGATTGATTTTGGTGTCGGCTTTATTTTTCATAAAAGATTATCTGATAAAATAAAAAAAGGTGACAAAATCGCCACTATTTATCATCGAAAAGATCAAGGTAAGATTGTAGAAGATATTCAACATAGAATGCTCAATGATATTATAAAGTTCAGTTCAACAAAGCTAAGCAAACCAGAAATTGTTTACGAGATATTGAAAAACTAAAAGGATTAGTTATGTTTTCAAAAGTTAAGGAAAGCGCAAGTTTCATTAAAGAAAAAATTCACGATAAAAAACCTAGAATTGGAGTTATCTTAGGCTCTGGCCTTGGCGACTTTGCAGATGAAGTAGAGAACCGGATTGAAATCCCCTACTCTGAAATACCTCATTTTCACGCAACGACAGTTATAGGTCATGTTGGGCGCGTTGTTGTCGGGACTGTATCTGGAGTAGAAGTTATCATTTTTCAAGGCCGCTTTCATGCATATGAAGGGCATAGCTTTGAAGACGTTGTGCTCCCTGCTAGAGTCACAAAGCTTTTAGGTGCGACAGAGCTTATCGTTACAAACGCTGCAGGTGGAATTAATTCACTCTACTCACCTGGAGAGCTAGTCTACTTAACAGACCATATAAACCTAACAAGTAATAATCCACTGATAGGTACAAATGATGACGAATTTGGACCACGTTTTCCCGATATGTCAGAAGCTTATTCACATGACCTAAATAAAATCATTGAAAAAGCTGCCAAAACTCAAGGAATTCAAGTCCACCCAGGTGTATATGCTGGGCTAAGAGGTCCATCATATGAAACTCCAGCAGAAATAAAATACCTTCGTATCATCGGTGCTGATATGGTTGGCATGAGTACTGTTCCTGAAGTCATCGCAGCAAATCATATTGGCTTAAAAGTTTGTGCCATTTCTTGTATCACAAACTTAGCTGCAGGAATAAGCACTGAGAAATTAAATCACGATGAAGTAAAAGAAGTTGCAAATATGTCCATGCAAAAATTTAAATCACTAATTAGTACTTCAATTAAATTCATTGGAGAGAACGTTTAATGAGTGACAATAGCTCCCTTGACCTTATAAATGACCTTAATTTCTGCGTTATCGACTTAGAAACAACGGGTGGTAACCATCTCAAAGATAAAATCATCGAAATTGGAATGGTTAAAATAAAAAAAAGAGAGCTAGCTGAGTCGAAAAGTTTTTTAATAAACCCACAGATTAATATTCCTGAATTTATTCAAAAACTAACCAATATAAAACAAAAAGATGTCAAAAATAGTCCCTTCATAGAAGATGTCATTGATGAGATTCTAGAATTTATTGGTGATGATATTATTGTGGCCCATAACACCTCATTTGACGTTCCCTTTATGAATAGTGTCCTGAAGCGACTAGACAAAGATCCTCTCTCGAACAAAGTCATCTGTACAAATGTTATGACGAAACATCTAATTCCAGAAATACTTAACTCTAACCTCAACTATATGAGTCGATTATTTAATATTGAACACTCTAAGGCACATAGAGCATATGACGATGCACTAGCAACAGCGAAGCTTCTCATAATATTTCTTAATATCTTTATTGATAAAGGAATTAGAAAGGTCAACCAACTATACTACCCACGAAATAAGTTTGAATTAGATCGTGTTCACTTTGAAACAGAGACAACAAGTAACGACCAAATTGAAGAGTTCACTAAGAAACAAGAGAGTTCTGTGCTCATAACAGTGAAAGGAGAAAGAGGTCTCATCCTAGCAACGATGCCTCTAGAGTCTCCATCGACTGAATCTAAATATTTTATGGATATATTGTCGAAATTAGATTGGAAAATAATTACCATACAATTAATTCGCCCAATGCTTGATGGAATCTTTCAATTCAACAATCACTATTTAAAGTATCCAGAAGAGACAAGAGAAGCCATAAAGGATTACCTCTACGAAAAGTATCCTGAAGATAGTTCTAACGAGATTAACATTGCAAGTCTTGATTTCCTTGTGACTCACCATCTTGTCACAGATCAAGTTATTGTATACTCTTTTCTGCATCTTAATACTAACACTAGACCAATTTTTAAAATCCCCGCTCAAAAGAAAAAACTTTTTCAATACCTCTCGGGACAACTTGCACGCTTTGAAAGTAACCAAAAGGGTAATAGAAAACATATTATCCACAAAGATCTTATCCCCCTGGTTCAAAATGTCCTCCATCACTATAGAACACATGACCACTACCTCTACCTAGATAGAAAACTAGTAAAAAATGACAAGGAAGGTACTATTAACCATATTGAAAAATTTGTTATGCAAAGTGGACAGGGTTCAACTTTTCCAATGAAGCATCTCTAGCCAATAGACTCTAATATCACTTTAGAGTTTGAAATTCGACAATGAAGTCTCTGCTCTGATAATAAATGCGAAAACAACTTAGAGTTTAAAAAAGAGCTTTTAAGTGAGATACCTTCATCGAGGTTTATTTCTATTGATTGTTTACGTTCTACAATTTCAATACGTATTTTCTTATCCTCAGACTTTACAACAAGCCCAACATGAGAAAACTCTGTAACAACCTCACCATAAATGAGATAAACGAGGATCACGATAATTGAAGGATAAAGAACACCAGTAAATGCTTCTTTTCTATTATAATTATAGTTTAAATTAATATTTGATTCTATCAAACGAAAACGAACGAGCTCAATTGCCTGCAGCGAACATTCCTCTAAGTTCAAAGAAGCTTTATTATCTAATGTTACATTTAATTTAGAGAATCCTAAGAAGGTTTGCACTAAGTTCTTACACCTTAAGACCGATTTTTTCATTTCAATAAGTTTAACAAGTAGTTCATTTTCAAGTTCATCTAGAAGCAGAACATCAAGAGCTGCTAAGATCCCACCAAGAGGGTTATTTAATTCATGTGCAATGGATGAAGAAACAATTCCCAGCTCTTTATTCGAAACTTTCAATTGAGTACTCTCTTTTTCATTTAATTTAAAAAAGAAATAAAAGGTAATCTCGCGAGTAGTCTTTAGCACAACTCGGTAGTTCTCTCCCATAATTTCGTATTGTTTTTGATTTTGAAAATTCTTCACTTTCGTTACAGGGATATTCAGTTTTGAAAACAGAGAATTATTTAGTAATATTTCACTTTGAAAACTCAAAGCAACAATCGGAGTTTCAATCGCTAAAAAATATTTTTTCCAAATATCTGTGGCCTTCTGCTCCTCAATAATTAAGTTTTGATTTTTAAAAAAGCCAAGTAATAAATAATAAATTTCAATAACAAGGTCTTTAGATGAAAAAGTAAAATAAATAGGTTTACGATCAAGGAGTCCTAAATAATAAACAGAACTAAAATCTTTCACTTCACTTATAGAACAAAGGTTCGCAGCAATATTCATATTCTCAAGAGAACGATTAATCTCATTTAAGAAATTAAGATCTGGATTAAGAAAACATAATTTACTCTCTAATTCTCTGAGAGACTCACTCTGATGCTCTAGTCGTGACGTTTCTCTCAAGTCTTTTTTTAGATTTTTATTACAACATTCAATCAAGACTTTATGTTGTCCATAGATTCTTTCACTTAAAATATCTGTAATCAATACGAGAAAGCTTTCAACCTCACCTTCTAGGTTCAGTTCAAATTCATTTTCGCTATCACTCACTTCATCAAATAAATTTAAATTATGCTTCAAGCAATTAATTTCGATAATATTAGAACCGAGACCTTCAAGTAGCTCTTCCTCAGTATAACCATTATTAAAGATAATCGTTGGTAAGTTCTCATGGTCACTCTTAACTAGGTTCGTTACAACTCTGAATCCATGATTTAGCACACTCTGCTCAAGTTTCAGATAAAAGTCTTTATCTACTTTTTTTATGTTTGGATCAATTAAAATGGGGTAATTATAATGAAGATTCATATGATTTAAAATGCTTCTTAGACTCTTCGGCCAAAGAGAAACCGTCAATATTATGTCCGTTCATTTTAATGCCCCAATGAAGGTGAGGCCCGGAAACTCGACCAGTCATACCTGAGAGCCCGACAATATCTCCTTGATTTAGGATAGTGCCCTCTGTTACTAAGATTTTTGAGAGATGAGCATACAAGCTAAATAAATTTAATCCATGATCTATAATCACAACATTTCCAGTATAGAAAAGATCTCCAACAAATACGACCTTGCCCCTGTTTGAAGAGGGTATCTCTACTCCAACTTTTGCTCGAAAGTCGTTTCCAAGATGTTGTGAACGCTTCTTATTATTAAAGATTCTTTGATTTCCGTAATGGCTAGTGATGAAACTGTCCAAGGGGACAATAAAAGGTTTATCAAATAATAGATACGGTACTGATTTCTTGTAAATTGCTGATGTAATTTTTCTTTCTCGTATAACTCGTGCCAAATCTTTTTTACTTAGATCGATTTTCTTCTTACTGACTTTTAAATGTTCTTTCTTATAAGGAAAACGTGAGACATTTACCTCTAGAACTAATTGCCCTTCTGAGTAACAAAAATGTTTTTTCGCTCTCGAGAAATAGCTTTCTGCATAATACGTCACCCCAACGTTACTCTTTACAATATAAGGGATTTTTTGCTTAAGTGGTTTTGGACTATTCTGCTCTGTACAATCTAAAGCATAAGATCCATCCTCCTGAGGAGTTTGAAAGTTAATATACTTAGCTTTTCCATTTTGTACGGTAATAGTTTGCTGAGAGTAAACCACGCTAACCTTAGTCGGTTCAGCAGTTACTTCTGCTACAGGTTCAGTGTCTTGAAGTTTAATACCTGAACATGCTGTCAATAAAATCGTCATTAGTACTATTTTCATATTATTTCCGTTAATTTTTAGATACTGATCCAATTCCATCTGAAAATTCAATCTCTAGTTTTTCATTGTTATTAATACTATCAAATTCTTTTTTAGATGTAAGCAGTTTACCTGATTTAGTTTGAATGATCGTATATCCACGACCTAGAACCTTCTTAGGGTTCATCCCCTCAAGTACTCTACCTGCAAGCTCAGTCTTATGTACGTTCTCATTTAGAGTTTTTGTCATTCTGTCGCTCAAGGCACTGGCATATTCATCTGCGGCCATCATACTTTCATTTAATTTTAGTAAACCCAGTTTCTCTACGGGATTGGCTTCTTTCAACCTAGTATTGGCCTGGTAAAACCTCTCCTTTAGTAAATGAAGAAGATTTTTTGGATTTAGCTCTTCAATATTTTTCATTAGTTTTGATTGAAATTGAAAGAACAAATTCTTAATATCTTTTGCACTATAATCAAGTCGAGATTTTAGTGCTGTGTGCTCTTGACTAAGAATTTCAGCTGCAGCTGATGGTGTTTCACATCTAAGGTCTGCAACAAAATCCAACAAGGTATAGTCGACTTGGTGCCCGATGGCGGAAATAACTGGGATATTAAAGTCATAGACTGTCCGGATAAGGTTCTCATCGTTAAATCCCCACAAATCCTCAATTGAACCCCCACCACGAGTTATGACGACAGTATCTATATCATCTAAAGTTTCAATTTTTTTCAATGCTCTAATGACTGATGGCGCACACTCATTTCCTTGAGCAGTACAAGGAACAATGACGATATCATGCCACAACATTCGTCTTCGCATTATATTTAAGAAGTCCTGCAGGGCGGCTCCGCCCTTGGCCGTGACGACTGCAACTCTTCCAGGAATTTTAGGTATTTCTTTCTTTAGCTCTTGATCAAATAATCCTTCTTCAGATAATCGTCTTTTTAACATTTCAAATTGTGCTTTCAAGTCACCTTTTCCATAAGGCAAAATTCGTTTAGCTAAAATTTGAAAACTCCCTCTCTTAGGGTATACAGACAAAGGTCCTCGAACGATAACCTTATCACCATCTTTAAGTTTCTTTATAACTGGATTTCTATTTGCGTCCATTCTGAACAATGCAGCTGAGAGAGAGGCGTTTGAATCAGATAACGTGAAATAATAGTGTCCGGCAGCGGAAGAAGATAGATTTGTTATTTCTCCAACAATAGTTAAATCAGAGTATTCATATTCTAATGAGACCTTGATCGCATTAACTACCTCTGAAACACTTCTTGCATTGTCATTTTCCATTATTTTTTCTGCATAAATTCTTTATAGAACCCGTAAGTTTGAAGAATTTTTACCGCTTGGAGAACTTGATAGTCTTCACTTGCATTATATTTTTTAAATATATCATTTTTATCTTTTTTCTTTGATCTGTTACTAATTTTTTTGGCGCGCCTAATTCGTGCTTCTTTTTCTTCTGCTAAGCGATTCTTCTTTTCTTCTTTCGTCTCGATAGTTGCTGTAAGGTGATTTCTTAAATCTTTTTCTCTAATAAAATTTGAACGCCTTTGATGTTCTTCAAACCATTGGCTATCAATATCTTCTAGGTTTACATCGGGAGTAATGCCAACTGCTTGAATTTTTCTATTCTTAGGTGTCATATATTGAGCAATTGTTAACTTTACTCCATTATCTTTATCAATCTGAACAACTGTTTGAACAGAGCCCTTACCAAAGCTTTGAGTCCCTAAGATCATTCCACGCTTGTGATCTTGTATAGCTCCTGCAACAATTTCAGAAGCTGAAGCAGAAGAACCATTAACGAGTACAACCAGTGGCGTCTCTAAATCTTTCTTCATAGATTTTATAACGTAGTGAATGTTTTTATTACTGGGATCTCTCGACTCGGTTGATACAACAATACCAGACTCTAGAAAAATTGAGGAAACTTTAACTGCTTCATCCAGCAGTCCACCGGGATTTGACCTTAAATCAAGAATGATTCCCTTAACTCCACCTTTCTTAGATGATTTTTTTCTTAATGCTTTTAGAGAAGATTGGATAGAACTTGCAGATCTTCTCTGAAACTGAGTTAGTCTAAGATAAGCAAAATTTTCAGAAACAAGAGAAGACTTAACAGGCTTAATTTTTATTTTCTCTCTCTTAAGATCAAAATGCTTTAATCCCTTCTCTCCTTCTCTCACAATTCCTAAGTGTATTTTACTTCCTTCCTTCCCTTTCATTCGGTCGATAGCTTCATCAAGAGTAAAACCAAGAATTGACTCATGATTTATTTCTACAATCTTATCTCTGGATTTCACGCCAGCTCTGTATGCCGGAGTATCATCGATAGGTGTTACAACATATATCACGCCATCTTTCTGAGTGACTTCGATACCTAAACCACCGAACTCTCCATCGGTATCATTCTGCATTTTTTTATAAAACTCTTTATTTAAAAATCCTGAATGCGGATCTAATGTATCCATCATGCCTTTTATTGCACCCTCAACTAACTTATTAGTATCTACATCTCTATAATATTGGCTTTCTATAAGATAAAGAACCTTGTTAAAGAGTTCAAGTTCCTCGTACCTAGACTTTGTTACCGCGAAAGCATTAAGGGCACATAGAGTGCCCAGTAGAATTGTCATTTTCAACATATAGAATTCCTTTTAATTATATTCTTAAATTATCCTTATTTGCTATCCAACGGCTTGTATTCTGAGCAATATTTTTCTTACGAATCTCAAAATAAAGCGTATTTTGGACTGCTTGATCGGAGATTGTATATCCAATAATATCTCCTCCCTTTATAAAGTCACCTTTACTCACTTTAACAACTATATCTCCCAACAAAACACTTCTGACATCATTACCATGATCAACCATGATAACTTTTCCATAACTGGCCAACTCACCAGCGTAAACAATTTTACCTGTACCTGGAGATTTTACCGGAAGAGTTTTTTTGAACTTAAATGTTATCCCTTTTTTATCATTAGAAATTTTTTCAAACGAATCTAAAGGTAGCCCAATATCGAACTGCTTTATTAGCTCACTTGAAATACTCTTTCCTCTCGATATTTTCTTTGTTGTTTTCTTGCGCGCCTTTCTTTTAATAAGTGCTTTCTCGAGCAAAGTATCGCTCAAGCCCTTACTCTCTTTAAGGGTGAGATACTTTTGACTAATATTTTTCTTTTGTTTTTCTAGATCAATAATTAGCCCGTAAATACTTTCCTCATTCTTTCTTTTCTCTAAAAGCATTTGATCATAAGAGTTTATAGAACTAAGTAAGCCTTGAGAATTCTCATGAGCTTCTTTTAGGGAGCTTAACTTCTTCTTTAATAATTCTCCATAGACAAGGTTATGCTCCAATTGATTATCATTTTCATTATCACTTACTTCTAACAAATACATATCAAAAGCTTTCTTTGAATGTGCATATTCAGAAGATACATCATCGGCACTTTTGCTCAAATTCCCTCTAAGAATATCTATCTTAGATTCCATTTCCTCTATCTCTCTTATACGTTTTAGATAATGCTCATTATTTGTCGAAATTCTTTCATCTAAGTCTCTAATTTCAGCAGCCAGTACATTAATTTTTGATTCTTGATTAGAGATACGATCTTTCAATATACTAATAGATATTTTTTTTGCGCTCACAGAGGGACAAAGAAAAATTAAAGAGATGGCTAAAGAAAAAAAACTCTTTTTCATGAATTCCTATTTTTTTACAAGTGCTGACGTTAATAAAACAATACCAAACATGGTTAACATGGCCGCGAATGGAATCAAGTCGACCTTTGGAGCATAGGCCACATTAGCGATATAAGCTGGGATGATAATTGAAAGTAATCCAACCCCAAACATTTTAAAAAAATTATGATTAGACCGTTGAAATTTCTCCATAATATAAGAGCTCTTCTTAAGTGGCTTAACCAAAAGGGCCAAACTTATCAACCAGAGACCAGCAAGAATGGAAACAAGATACCATTTCCCCCAAGACGTTATAATTTGAATAATATTACCTTTTTCTAGCTTTACTTTCTGAGGTGTTTTTAGATTCCCAACAGTCACACTCTCTTTACCAATGAGACGCTGAAGGTATTCTTTGATTAGTGTTTGATTTTTTAGTTTTAAACCATGTTTTAGCTCAATCTTAATTTTTTTATACTTTGATGATACTAGATTTTTTAAAAGGTCAGTTCCATAAATTTTTTCAAGTGTTTTAACTTCTTTTTTTATAGCTAAACTCTTCACTGTCTCGACACCAACAACTCCAGGTAGAGACTTCATTCGTCTTACAACACTATCAACCCTTACCCCGTCGCTTACGAGCGCATTAAAATATGGCTGACCATTTTTTGTACTTACATTTGAAAGTTTTGCCTCAATTCCTTTGTAGTTATGAGAAACACTCACAACTGCTACAGAAGACATAACAAAAATAAATGCAACGATGACATTTTCCTTAAGTACTTTTAAAAATTCTACTAAATAAAACATGCATGTCCTGAATAAATAAGTTTACCGTTTTCTAAATGAACAATTTTACCTGGAAATGTTTTAACAAGTTCTCTATTGTGAGATGCCCAGATAACAGTTAATTTTCTTTTAATATTATAAAAATTTAAGACATCAAAAAGCTTGATGGAACTCTCTTTGTCTAGGGACGAAGTGGGTTCATCTGCGATTAGAACATTCGGTCTTGCCATCAAGGCCCTAAGCATAGCAACTTTTTGCTTTAATCCACCGTTAGCATCTTTAACCTTGTCTCCAAGTTTATCCTGGATACCGAGTACCTTAGCAAGCTCAAGCATATCAGAGCGAAATTCATTCTTATTTTTATAAAGAGATCGGTCATAGGAAAACCAAATATTTTCTTCACATGTTCTATGTTCAAAAAGTTTTAAATCTTGAAAAACTTGAGAGATAAAGCGTACATTTTGATCGACTCCAAAGACTCTTCCCTTTGTAGGTTTGACATCTCCGGCAAGTACATTTAATAGAGTTGTTTTACCTGCTCCAGATTTCCCAGTAACAAAAAATATTTCACCAGGATTCACAGTTAATGTAATATCTTTTAAAGCAGAACAATTTCCGTAATCTACAGAAACATTATCTAAGTAAAACACAAACTGATCTTTCAAATTTTGATAGTTCTTTTTAGAACCAAGTAGTACTTCTCTCATCCGACCTTCCAGCGTCATAACCATATGATATATGGGCAGATCCATCTGCTTATATATTTTAACGCACTTTGATTAACAAAGTAAAGAGGGCCTTTATCCTGACTATTTTGGGAAGGTTTTTCCGGTATTAATCTCTATTAAATTATGCCTTCTAACTTAAGTAGCTGATAAGCCGACTCAGAACAATAGACATTGGGAATAAAATTATATGTATTTTGAATTTTTGAAATAATTGAGTTTTCAACATCTACCAATAGTTGCACTTCACCAGTATCTGTCATTATCTTAGCAGGGTCTCTTTCCAGTAAAATATTTGGATGAGTTTGGTCCTTTATGATGCGTTTCTTCGACTTAGTAAATACGATCGACTTAACAGGTATATCCTCAACTAGCCAATCGCCTGCACCACCCTTCTTCTTTAGAATCTTTTGAATTTCTTCGACTTTCTCTTTTGCTTTGCGATAATACTTTTCTTTATCATCATCTTGACTCAGGATTCGCTGTTTAAACTCTTCACAACGAATTGTTCGCGGTGACTTCTCAAAAAGTAGGCATTCAGTAATTTCTTTAATCCTTTGATCTTTATCAAAAAATCCCTCACCAAAAAGCCTATGGATTAAAGTCATAAAATACTGATCATTGAAGCCGAAGAAGCCATGTGGATCATTCTTAACCATGTCCAATAATTGAGAATAAGTAAAAATAACCCCTTTCTCTAAAAGGTAAAATGTTAACTCTTCTGCAAGAGCATCATATTTTGCTCCTCGCGCAGATCTCACGACCTGAGAGTACCAAGCAAACCGTGCATTTAAAAAGTCTTCCGCGCAATGAAGAGCATTATGTTTAATTGCTAAAATATCGTGTCCAGCTGTATTATAAGTACAGAAGTGATGAAGAAGATAATCTCTATCATATGCCCCATAATTTAAGCCTGTATAATGTGCATCCCTTAGTAAATAGTCCATTCTATCGCAATCAATTTCAGAGTGAAGGATTTGATTGGCAAGGATATCAGGTGAAGTCCCTTTAACTAAATCTGAAATCATCTGTGGCTCAAGCTGATACTTTTTTAAGAGATAAGTAATGCCATTTGGGAAGTCAGTATTTTTGATTATATATGATCCTAAATGTTCGTGATCATCTGGATGACCTTTCGAATTTTTAGAGTTTGTTGTTTCTCCAAATCGAATATAGGCAACTTCCGTAGTATGGGAAAAACAAAAGGTTCCTAGGTCATGCAGTAAGGCGGCTAATCTTATGCTTTGATGTCTTAACTTCTCAGGAGTATTAATATGTGAATCGAATAGATCGTCATCTGGTACAGCATGCTCAATTGATTTTAAGATATGATGAGCATTAAACATGACCCCAATAGAATGCCCAAAACGTGAATGTTCAGCTCCAGGAAATGTGTAGAAGGAAAACCCTATTTGTTTGATCCATCGAAGTCGTTGATAATATGTCGTATGAATAATTTCCCACTCAAGAGCAGTTAAATGGATAAAACCATAAAGTGGGTCAAAGATAATTTTGCTTTTGTTTTTCGCTTCCATGCTTAACCAAAAAAGCCTCGAGAACATACCTCAAGGCTTTACTTAAAATTTTAGATTTACTGTAAAGTTTTCTTAGCTTTTTTACGGCCTCTTTTCTTTGCAGGTGTGATTTTCTTAAGAACAACTGAGATGATTTCTCTCGCTTCTGCTCTCAACTTATTATCATTTATAAATCGATAAAAGTCTGTCACTTCTGATGCCGTCTTAAAGTTTTTAATTGTCGTCCCTGCCGTAGTAGTGGCAGTATCTTTAACTGGTACTTCTGTTGTCGTTTTAGCCATTATATTTCTCCCAAACGTATTTTACATTCTACTGGTTGCACTTTAATTCTACAACTTTTATTTACTCCTCTTTAGGATTAACAAGTCCGTAGCTATGAAGTTTGTTATAAAGGGTCTTAACAGTTATTCCCAAACATTTAGCAGCTCGCGTCTTATTACCACCTAAATGGTCTAAAGTTCTACAAATATGCATTTTCTCAAGTGCATGGAGTGTCATTTCAGAGTAAGTTTCTACCACTTCCTCTTCCTCTTCTACTTTTACTTCTAATTCTGGCAAGTGAGTTTCGTCAATAAACTGCTCAGAACATAGAATTGAAGTTCTCTCCATCAGGTTTTTAAGTTCGTGAATATTTCCTGGCCAACCGTATGAAGTCAATTTCTCAATTGCTTTAGAAGTTATAACCTTTGATTCTTTTTGGATATTGTTCATAAAGCTTTCTGAAAGTAATTGAATATCTTCTTTTCGCTCAAATAAACTAGGCATTCTAATACCCATAATATTTAATCGATACATAAGGTCTTCATTGAACTTACCTTCATCTGCGAGTGATTTTAAATTATTCTTTGAAACTGACACGACTCTCAGATTAATATTTATCGCAATATCTGAATCAGTAGTACACATTTCACCAGATACCATAAGTCTTAGTAATCTCTTCTGAATACTTTCTGGAAGTGACTCTACAGTATCAAGAATTAAGGTTCCACCATTTGCTCTCTGGATCACTCCATGTCTTTCTGTGGTTCCGAATAGCTCTGTTGTTAATTGATTTTCGTTTAGCGAAGAACAGTGAACTACGAGACATTCTCTATCTTTTCGTTGACTCATTAAGTGGATTTTTTTAGCTAACATTTTCTTTCCAGTGCCTGTTTCACCGTAGATAAAGACTGGAAAGTCTTCTAGTGCTACTTTCTCCGCCATTCTTAGAACATCCATAAAGATATTTGAATGACCAATCATATTGATCTTACTAAGTCTGTTAACACTTGAAGAGCTTGAACTCATAGGGCCTCTTTGCATTAGCTCTTCGTCCTTCTCTTTTATTTTTTGCTCTAATTCTTTATTTAGGTTTTTTGCAATTAGATAAAGTCTCATATTATTTATTGGTAATTCGATATGATTTAGAATTTCTAAAACTCTCTCAATGTCATTTTCATTAAAGTCACGTTCAGCGTTCTCACTCTGAATATGAATTGTTCCCAGGATTGCTCCGTTTGAAATGATTGGTACACAGAGTTCGCACTCCACTCTCTCATCTCTAGTTGATGTTGCTAGAAGAGGGTCTCTTTTAGAGTTAGAATAATAAGCTCTTTTTGTTCTTACAACATAACCAGATAATCCTTGTCCTTTTTGATAAGCAAGGACTGTTTTTGCTACTGATCCATTCTCGGCCATTAACTCTGTGGCACCATCAGAAAAAGCTTGAAAAACTTGGGTGTTGAACTCATTAAATTCATCTTGGATAAATCCAGATATTCTTCCGAAGAAGATACTTTCATCTAATTTTGATAATAATTGTGTCGAAAGTGTGTTCACTTTGTTTAGGTCTAAAGCACTCATCATTGTCTAACTCCTTTACATTAATCTCAAATTGTATATTTTTAATGCACCGCATAATACAAATTCAGTATAACATTGTATGAATATTTTACAAGATCAATTTACTCGGGTGTTTAAAAAATGTGCAATTTTCAGAATAATATTAGCTAGTTAGACCACCTAGGGGTATAGGTTTTACCATAGTTTTCAGTGATCTTACGTATAATCTCACCATCTCTATTCATAATGTATATATCTTGGACAGCTCGCTTAGAGTTAATGACTCTTTGTGACGTAAAAACAATGAATTGCCCGTCTGGTGAGTACCAGGCCTCCTCATTTGATCCGAAGTTCTTAGTTAAGCGAACTAAATTCCTGCCATTACTTCCAATCCGGTATATATCAAATCGATTATCTACCCAAGAAGAGAAAACGATCTCAGTGCCTTCAGGATTGAATCTAGGCCCTGCATTAAAGTCACCAACAAAGCTAATCCTTCTAACGCTCTTCTCAACGCCTCGAGGATCTAGGGTGTAAATCATCGCTTTACCGGGCCTACCAGATAAGAAAGTTAATAGCGTTTCATCATTATTCATATGAGGATCAACATCATCAGAGAAGTGACTCGTGATTCTTCTCTTCTTTAAAGTTTTCAAATCTATATAATATATATCAGCATTTTTTAGGTTTGATAGGGTTACATAAACACCTGTTCCATCTTTATTAAAAACCCCACCAGAATTAATTCCTGAAAGACCAGATATAAGTCGCGTTTTTCTAGTTGTAAGGTCATACAAATATAAGTTTATATTTTGAACTTTTCTCTGAGTATTACCTGTGCCCTCTTTATATGTTTTCCACTTGGCCTCAATGACAGAGTAAAGAATCTGATTATTGTCAGGAGAAATGACAGGAGAAACAATTAAAGCATTCTTATGAGTTATCCGCTGTTTTCTGAAGCCATCAAAATCCATAATATAGATTTCTTTACGCAATTTTCTTTTAGCACTGGTACGATCTGAAAGAAAAAGAATTTTTGTTTTAAATATCGACTTCTTTCCGGTAAGGGCCATAAATGCATTATCTGTCAAAGAGTGACCAAGAGGTCGAATTGAAGAAAAATTTATAGTTTGTTGTTCTGAATAAACTTGTTTTTTAGTCGCAAGCTCAACAACAGCAAAGTTAATTCGAAATTCTTTACCAAACTTCAGAACTTTATTTTCAAAAATATATTTTGATTTGAGACCATCAGTACTAGAAAAGCTTCCCTTGTTTACCTCAAAGATATCACGGTAAAAATCAAAGTCCGACTCCATTAAGTCGAAAAGTTCATTTAATAGCTTTTCTTGTCTCTTAGTTAAATCTTTATGAGAGGACCTAATAATCGTTATGGTATCTTGTTCTCGTTCAGCTTCACCAACGGCCACGACAGTTAATGTTTCTTGAGCGGAAAGACTCAGATTAATAAAGAAAGATAAAAATAATATATACTTCAACATAAGTACTCCTTTATAATGGAAAGCCTAAAATGACATCTCCGGCCGAAACTCGGGCAAGAATATCTCGACCAGGTAATGGTAATGGACTTGAGGCCCTAACCGCCTCTATAGCTTTTTGATCATACTCTTGATCACCGCTTGACTCAAAAACTGTAATTCTTAAAACTTTACCATTCGCTGCTAAAAAAACTCTCAATCTACAACGTAGGTTTTTCTCCAATAAGTAAGAGGGTAATTTCCAATTTGGTCTTATTCTGTCAGGCAATGATTGAATATAATTAACAAAATTTTCATCACTGTGAATCTGCCCTGACCCAACGGCAGTAGAGCCCTTACTAACGATATTTCCCTCGAGTACTAATTTTTTTAGTTCTTGCTGATTAATTTTTGGTTTAGTTTTCTCTGTTTTCTTTTTTACAACTTTATTTTTACTAAGATTTTTCAAAAGATTAGATAAATTAACCTTCTTCCCTACTTTTTTAAACTCAACGTAACTGGTCTCATTACTCTTTCCCTCAATTTTGGCAGGTATCACTTCAGGGGTAGTCTGAGTTAAATCTAGCTTCTTTTTTTCAAGAACTGTTAACTTTGGCATTGCTACAAGATCCACTCTAACGGCAGACTCGATAATCTTCACATCCTTATTATTAATTTCTGAGCTAAAAAAATCGACATTAAGAACGTAAGTCACAAGGAAAAGGATGAGTCCAGCTCCACAATGGCTAAGTAAAGCTCTCAGCAAGTACTTAAAGAATTCATCATTCCTGTTGGTCGCGATTATCATTACTTATTATCTATCTCAGTAACAAGAGCTATTTTTGAGATTCCATCACGCTTTAGATTTGCCATTAATCTTGCAATCTTCCCATATGCCAAAGAATAATCCGCCCGGATGTAGAGAACATCGGTTCCGTTATCAGTAAACTTTGCTTTCACCACATTTGAAATTTCTTCTTTTAAAAATTTATCTTTTCCTAGGAAGAATTCTCCCGTATTTGAAATTGATAAGATGACTTGTTTTTTAGTTAATTGAATATTATTCACTTTTTTTGTTTTTGGTAAATCGAGCTTTATACCACTAAACATTAAGGGAGCCGAAACCATAAAGATGACTAATAAGACAAGCATAACATCAACAAATGGTGTTACATTGATCTCAGCGATTGGTCCTTTTTTATTATCTAATTTAAATCCCAAAATTATTCCTTAGAAATTAAAACACTTCTTTCAATCAAGTTTAAAAAATCTTGTCCAAAGACTTCCATTTGTCCTTGAAACTCACTTGCTTTCGAATTAAATACATTAAATGCCCATACAGCAGGTATGGCAGCAAATAATCCGATTGCTGTCGCGACTAAGGCCTCAGCAATACCTGGAGCAACGGCCTCAATAGAGCCTCCACCTGAAGCAAGGCCAGTAAATGACCCAATAATCCCCCAGACAGTACCGAAGAGACCAATAAAAGGTGTAATCGATCCAATAGAAGCAAGTGTACTTAAACGTAAATCAAGACTTTGTCCCGCCGTACTTGCACCTTTTTTCAAAGATCGTTCAAGAGCAATCATTCCGTGGTCGTCTAAGTAACTTCTTAGTCCCTCATCCTTCCCAACCTCCTGAAGTTTCTCTCGAATTTTCCTCAGCTCAGTAAAGCCCTGTATAAACATAAGACCAACTGTGGAGTTTTTAAAAAACTCAGCCTGCTCATTTATTTCAACTAGATTTGTGCTTTGATAAAAGAAATTAACAAAGCTTTGATTTTCTTCTGCTATAACATTGAAAACCTTTCTTTTTTGAAAAATTATCGCCCATGATAAAACCGAGCACGCTATCAAAATCACAAGTACTAATTTCACAACAATACCTGCATTCCAAAGTAATTCTAATATATTTAACTCACCATGCATCCTTGCATCTCCTTGATAAAAGTAATTATCTTAATCTTAACAGATGAAGTCAATGTGATCTGGAAATTTGATAATACCCGATAGCAATACACCAGATTCCTAAGATTCCCGTCACAGGAAGTGCCTTATCATAAGCAAAAACAGAATAGAGGTTATCCCAAACGATATCTAGGCCAAAAACAGAGCTTAAAGGACCTATGATAAGAAAGATGTACACGAGAACATCACCAGAGTTCTTCTTTGCTGCAAAAAATAAGAGAGCTATAAAGTGTATAATAATAAACACAATAAATTTACTCATATAAGGTAGTGCTATCTTAGAACTTAAGAGAAAGACAAGAAGTAAGGATCCGTAGAGCTTTAAGTTAATTTTTTCGAGGTTAAAATATCGCTGTATCGTTACAATTAGCAATATATCAAAAAGATAATATGTAGTTGATCCTAAATAGGAAGAGTATAGTAGTCCATTCTGAAACTGATTTTGATCAACGCCACCTGAGAATTGCTCGATTAGAATATAAATAAAAAACAAGATAAAGAAGGTCATTCCCCAGATTTTACGACTAGGCCTTGTTAATATATCTCGATAGTACTCAAAGACTTTGAAGTCTTCATATATATTTAGTTTCAAAATTTTAATCGTAAAAATAAATGACATAAACTTAGAAAGGATAAGGACCTCCCAAGTATTCCGACTAAGCCAACTTTCAATTGTATTCATATCGTGTTCAAGTAAGAAATGAAAGAATGTAAAGACAGAGGTCAAAATTAGCTGTAAGAATAAAAACATAAAACTGAATAGGAGATAGTACAAGAAAAGCTTACGATACTCTAAGGGACTCTTTGAGTCTGAATTAGTAAATATCATAAAACTTCTTTTTTAGGTTTTAACCATTGAATTTGCAATTCAGGAGATGGATATATCTTCAAATAATCTTTGTAGAGTAAATCATTTTTGATCAATCTATTAATTTTAGTCAACACTCTATAGTAAGCTCCCCAGATAGCAGGAAAAGCCTTCAACGTTTGACTCATCTCTTTAGTAACTTCGTATTGTTGCTGAAAATTAAAACCTTTTTTAAATACTAAAGTAGAATATTTCTTTAAGGTGTCCCCAACCAGAAATTTATTAAAATTAGCATCTGAAAAACTTTTACCCAATAATTTTTTATCAATATTTATTTGGTCCTTAAATTGACCTTTCTTGACCCTTAAAAAATCTTCAAAGAGTAATATGGATAAATCTACTTTCGTTAAATCTAGAGTTCTCATAAAAGGAAGTGATAGAAGAAAGATATATTCGTTCTTACCTCCGGGTAATGCCATATGTGCGACATTCGGAGTATTAATAATGAGAACTTTAATCTCCTTATTATAGTAACCTAACTTCTCCATCAATCCTCTCAGGGCTTCAGCGATACCATACTGTGGCTTGGGAAAGTCCCACTGAAGAGCTTGAGCATTCTTAACAAGCCACAATTCAGTCATCATTTTCCAAAAATCATGCTCTGAGGGATAGCGGTACCTTCCTGATTGGATTAGCTTCCTCTCTATTTTGATTTGTTTGACAAGTTTCTTCTTAATTTCTCGTTGCTTTGCAAGGCCATCATTCTTTAAAACTGATTTGATATTGGTAAAATCAAGTAGCTTTTCCTCTTTTTCTTCCTGAGTAAGACTATCAGAGCTCTGAGAAAAAGCAGCTATAGAGGTATTGAGTAAAATCATTATAAGCAGCAGCTCTTTCATTAATTCACTCTCGTTTTTACACTGTTATAGTGATCATAGAGTCGTCCCCAAAAGTACATCTCAGTTATATCCAGTTCGAGCTTATTATAAAACTTAGGATATTTTCCTTGTAAACAATCTGGTCTCTTTGAGCTAAGGTGAACTGATTGTATGTACCCTTTGTCTTCACCGACGCTAACTTTAACCCATCCCTCTACGACACCCTTTTCCTCAACCACTTTAACAGAGTGAGAGCATTGAATCGTTGTAAGAGAAGTAGAGTCTTTTGATGGATTTTTATGCAGATGTCCTAAGAAAGGCTTGAAATACTTTCGACCAATCGTTTTTTGCCCATAGGAAGGTAAGGATAGAAATAAAGAAATAGAAAGTAGTAATAATAATCTCATTACACCTTCCACCGAAATTGAATAGTTTCCCACTTATGACACTGAGGACAACGCCAAAAGATATCGTCTGAATTAAATCCACACTGTGAGCAAAAGTGCCTTGTGAGTGACTTATGTAGAGTACCTAAGAGTTTCTTCGTTTGCCCTAGAGCTTCTTCATTTTTGCCTGTGTCTATTAAAAGTTTTATGAATTCTATTTTTAAAACATCACTATTGTTATCATAGTTTTCTAACCAGGAATTAAGTAAGGCAAATGCCTCTTCATTTCTGTCATATGTTTTTAGAAGTCTAATTTGTGACAATACTACAGATGGGGAACTCTTAAGTTCATCATCCCTTAAATCAAGAAAATATTTTCTTAACTCTTCAAGCTTTAAATCATAATTTTCTTTATCTTTGATATTTTTTGTGTCGTCTAAGGATACGAAAATAAAGGATGTGTACATAGGGTGTGCTTTTAAAAGTTCAATTAGCAACCCGCTAGCATCTTCCATTTTATTTTGTATTAAATATAATTTGAGTCTTAAGATTTTTGCTGAGACAGACGGTGCAAATCTAAATGCATCGTCCAAATCTTCTGCACAAGAAGCATAGTTCCCTGCTTCGAAGTGACTTTTCGCTTTTTCAACTAAAATGTGTGAAATAGTTTCTGACTGATTTTCCTGGCCCACTTTTGATAACATAATTCTGTAATTATATGCCTGATCCCAATCTTCTGTATTCTCATATATACGGCAAAGAGATTGTATGACTTCGTCTTGATCTCGATTGATCTTTAAGACGTCTTTATATGTTTCAATCGCCTTATCAATGAACCCACCCTTATCAAAGTCGATAGCAAGTTCTTTAAGTGCTCTGAGGCGTGCAGACTCATTAATATTCTCTCTCGCAATCAAAGATCTATGAATGCTGATAGCCTTATCAATTTCTCCATTACTTCTAAAGAGTCCTCCTAAGGCAAAATAAGTTTCGAGCGTCTCTCTATTAAGGTCGACAGCGTTCAGAAACTCCTTAATTGCTAAGTCCTTATGCCCTAGAATTAAGTGCTGAGTTGCATTTAGAAAAATTTTTGATTGTGTTTCAAAGATACTATCACGATACTTTTTAGATAGTTTTACTCCGTGCTCTTTTTCTATAATATAGTGATAAACGAAGATCAGAGTTAAAACAATTGCTAGAACTGCCAATAGATGATCTTTTATAAATGTAAGTACGAGTATTAAATCCAATCTTATATCCTATATCAATTCTATTTTTGGAAAAGAAACATTGGACTCGATTGTCCCTTAACACTATATCGAATATCTTTAATTACTTCTTGCATATCACCAACAATATCTGCAAAGCTTATTTTATCTTTTTTAATCTTGATGAATTTTAAATCAAAATCACCTTTAAGCTTTAATTCTGCATGTATTCGTCGTCCTGATTCCCAAAGACCAGCAATTTCGTCCACAAGACCTCTATCCTTAGCTTCTTGCCCTGAAAAGATTTGTCCTTGAGCATATCGCTTCAGGCCCTCAAGGCCATCTACAAGAACACTCTCCCTAACTTTGAATATATCCATAATGAATTGTTCGTGAACACTTTCAGTCATTTCAGTAAGAAGAAGCCTTTCTTCGTCTGTCATATCTCTCGCTGCATTTCCAATATCTTTATACTTTCCGGACTTCACTGTTTCAGATTTCACTTTTGCGAAATCATACAATTTAGAGAAATTCATGAAGTTCATTATGACTCCAATTGATCCCGTCATTGCCCCAGCATTTGTATATATTTTTCTACAAGCAGCTCCAATATAATATCCACCTGAAGCGGCAACAGTTCCAAAGCTTGCATAAACAGGCTTCTTTTTGTCGATTCTTCTGATTTCTTCATAAATTTCTTGAGTTGGTCCAACTGCACCACCTGGAGAATTAACCCTAACAATGATGGCCTTTATTTTATCATCCTTCTCTGCTTTTAATAATTTACGAATTGTCTTTTTGGAATCCATTATTACGCCATCAACTTCTACAACTCCAATAGGAGCTTTTGTTGAACTCTGTATAACATCACTTCCCTTTAGGTTTTGAACTGTATAAAAAGCAAAAACAAGAAAGATAATAAAGAGCAAGGTAATTAGTATAAATATACCCACAATACTTTTAGACTTCTGATTAGACACTTATAACTCCTGATTTATATTCATAAACTTTTCAATACTTATTATAGACAAGGATTGTGAAATTAGAAGTAAACTCTTTTTAAAACGATAATACTCAGTTAATAATGTCTGCCTAAAACAGTCAACCAATTATGTTTTTTTAATAAGCATCTATAAAGATCAAAATTATTTCTCCGATAAGTTAAAAAGAACCTTGTTAATGGCAGGGTTATAAAGGCGGAGAAAAGATGAAAAAATTTTTAATTCTTACTTTTTGTTTATTACTGACACATGTCACATATGCAAAGGTTGAAGTTTACGATGCTAGCTCACTTGATCAAGACTTAAGCTTCAAATTTGAAGAGGCTGTTGAAATAAATAGAGATGTCGCAAGTGATGATAGTAAAGATGAACCAGGAACTATTGAGGCTGACAGAGATGTTGCTTCGGATATCGAGACGAATTCTCCAACAATTCAATACTGGGAATATTAAGGAAGAGTATGAATATTGAAAACCTAAAAGATAAAATACTAAGCTTTAAACCTGACTTTGCAAATGATGCTTTTAAATCGTCAGATTCAAAGTACTTCATTCTAACTGCAACAAAAATAACTCTTATACCTTTTCTTTCTTTTTGTATTGTAGGATTTTCTTTATGGACTATTATGGAGTTAAATTTTAACTTCTTTGTGGCCAATGGATTTGAATCAGGACAAGGTTTTAAAGAAGATTTTTATAATATTATTTTTTCAGGTATTAGTGACTATATTATATATACAGGAATAGTCCTCTGCTTAACTTTTATGATTGGCTTAGTTATAAGTTGGTTAGCACTAAGAGCGTTCGATCAAATAAAAGATTTCTCTGAAGCTATGATAGAAGATTATGACCAAGAGCTTGAAGTTCAGGGTTTAAATAAAAATAAACTTGTTTACCAGGTAAGCCGTATCTTTTTTAAGTATATGCAGCTTGTGGTTAAAAATGGAAAAAGACCAAAGATAAAATTACCAGCAAATATTGAAAGTCTAGATACACCACGTTTAGATAAGGTTTTTTTAACTCAGTATCTACTGGTTATTGGAATCATTTGTATCATAACTAATTTTTTACTCTACACGTTTACGACAGAATTATATCAATCCATAATCACCAATGGTACCAGTGTCATTGACATGAATTTGATTGTGACTAGTTTTATTGGTGCTCAACAGTCTTTATTATCAAATGTTCACACAGTGGCGATCACTTTTAACATACTTGGCTATATAGTGATCTCACGTAGTATTATTAAATCTGTTGACGGTGTCAGCTATGGATTTTCAAGGGATATGGTTCAGATTATTCAAGGAAACCATAATATCCGTTTGAGACCAAGGTTTGCTGATCCAGGTTTAAGTATGGCAAACGGAATAAATGACTTTCTTGATGATACTTTCGGACATGAAGAAAACCATCAAGACTTCGATGAATCTGTTGATGAGGTCATCCAAGAGCTTAGCCATTCTCAATTTGAAGATGAAATTGAAGATGAAAGTAACCTCTATCCAATTCATAGTGAATCAATTCAAGAGGACTTAGAAGATCTTCCTCCTGCATTTATTGAGGAGAGGCAAGTCGTAGGTGGTGAGAAAGTTTTTCATGTAACTGCACCGGATGGTACAAAAGTTGAAGGCTTATCTGAAGAAACCCTATTTAGAATTATAAATGGATCAGAAAAGTCTTAGTCTTTCAGATTTTTCTTCTTCAGGCTTCCAGAGATTTATCTTGTCGTACTCAGTTTTGAGTTGGCCACAGGCAGCTAGGATATCGTCTCCTTTAGCCTGCCGAACAGTACAAGTATAACCCCTTCTATTTAATTCATTCATAAACCAAATAGTCACATCTTTTTTAGGTTTTTTATATTCGCTACCAGGATACTCATTAAAAGGGATAATATTAATTTTTGATTCTCGCCTATTCAACAATTCACAAAGACCATCGAGGTCACTTTGCTGATCATTTACTCCATCAATAAGTAAGTACTCATAAGTGATACGTCTGTGAGCTTTAAGAGGTATCGTTTTAATGGCTTCAAATAGTCTCTCTAGGTCATAAGCTTTATTTATTGGCATTAACTCTGTACGAGTATCATTATTAGAAGAGTGAAGTGAGATCGCAATATTTATTGGCGGAAAGTCATGAAGCATTTTAATTTTCGGAACAAGTCCTGATGTCGAAAGAGTAATTCTTCTCTGGCCCAGTCCAAAAGCATGGTCATCTAAGAAATTGATTGTCGCTTTTTTTACGTTATTAAAGTTATGGAGAGGTTCACCCTGCCCCATATATACAATATTCGTTATTCTTTCTTCCACGTGTACATTCTCTGCAAGCCATAAAGTTAGCTTTAAATACTGGCCCGTGATCTCAGCGGGCGTAAGGTTTCTTTTAAGTCCCTGAGTTCCAGTATGACAAAATGTACAACCGATAGCACAGCCAACCTGGGATGAAACACATTGAGTTAACCTATCCCTAGCAGGAATAAGTACCGATTCAATTGTTTCATTATCACTTAGTTTTAATAAGAATTTACGAGTTCCATCTTTTGAAAGTCCACTCCAGACAACCTCTGGAAGTGTGATTTCATAGAATTCATCGAGATGTACTTTTAATTTTTTTGAAATATTAGACCAATTATCGAAATTTAGGTCTTTCTTCTTATAGATCCAGTCAAAGATTTGCTTGGCCGAGAATTTAGAATAGCCTTCAGCAACAAGCACATCTTGCAATTCTTCCATCGTGTAATCTAGTAAGTTATTTTTCATTTGCATTTAAATAGAGCTCTTTTCAAAGACTGACAACAGAAAACTTAGTTAGCTGCGTAAAAAGTGTCTTTCTTCTTAACCGCTTCTTTACCATCAACTAGTTTTTTAATGGAAGGAGAGGTTTGGTCAGCTTCAAGCTTAGCTATATGGGCAGAGTTAAAGCTATTAGTTACTGTGAGCCCTAAAGCTGCAACAGTTACAAATACAGACGCTAGAGCAAATTGCTTAAATTGTAAGTTTAAGTACTTTGTTTTCATTTTAACTCCTTATATAGTTATTTAAAGAAGGTATCATGCAGTGCATCGAGTACATAGAAATATACCTAATGCATGTAAAAAATACATATTTTAGAAGAATCGACCTAAAATAGAGCCACCAGAGGGCCTAGAATTCTCGATATTTGTTCCGTACTTATTAAAGATATCCCTCAATGATTCTAAGTCATGACAGGATTCAATGCCGATATTATAATCAGTAGCAGTTAAGAGGTTTACTGCTGAATAGTTATTTTGCTCCATTACAGACTGTGCAAAAGTCATAAGGTGCTCTTTTGAATGAAACTCTAAACGTTCACCGTCTCCCCGATCCTCACGCCTAACCTTTGAAAGTTCGGAAGTCTCAAGAGGCCCGTTATGATTAAATAAGTAAATAATCTTATAAGTGGCATCTAGTTGACCGAACTCTTGTTTCTGACCTGCTGAAAACTTATAAAGAAGGTATAATATATCTCGCTTATTCATTAATTATCCTCAAAGAAGCCAAAATCAAGAGACACTGAGCCACCAGGTAGTAGCATTATATCAATTCCAATTGGAGTCGAGTTTACTTCGGCCCTATTCATATCTATATATCTTATAAAGGCAAAGTTCTGAGAAGATACAATATGAGCTTTTTTCTTGTAACTAGTAGGATTATAAAAAGAGAATCTTCTTATCTCCTCATAGTTTAGCTCATATGTATTTGATGGTCTTGTCTTAAGGTAGTAAAAAATTCCTTGATCAATCTGAATGCTAGGATGCTTTACATCTAGGTAGTCAATCATCGTATCCCAAAATCCAGAACGCTTAACAAGAGATGCACCCCTTAACTTCTCACTGTTATAAGTGACAATTAGCCCTTCACCAAGGGCCGCTTTGGTAACTGGAGAAATATAGTTAATTCGCTCTAACTCTAAACTATTCTCCATATAAAAAGCTTCGAGTTTGTCTAGAAGCTTTTGATCTAAACCATTTGTATCTAGAAAAATTCTTTGACCGTGCATAAAAAGCTTTAAGACATGATGAAACTTCTCTAGGTCCAATCTTGCTCCAAAGAAGAAAGTAATTCTTCTCTCATCAAGGTCATCAAAGTCAAAGCTGAACTTTCTTTTTATTTTATAAGCTGTTGGAAATTTCTGTTCAAAAAAGTACTTAAGCCCGGAGTTATCAATCATATCCTCGAAACTAAAGTGTCCCTCACCACCGTCAACAAATTCAAAAAAAGAAAGAGGGGAAAAACTAAGAGATGAATCATCTGAGTAATACTCATTTTTTATAAAATTCCTAATAAGTGGTGTTGTGACTATGTCTTTTAAGGCGCGCCCAAGTGCATTCTCTTTTAACTTTGGATTAAGAAGTGCTGAACAAGGAATTAAACCGTTAATAATACTTTTAAAGATAGGATCGTAATAATTCTCTTCACTCTCCCACATCTCGTTACTTCTTTTAAAGATGTCGCCAGAACTTGCGCCCAATAGACATACTTCAATATTATCACCATAATTACCTGAGATTGCCTCACTCAAGGCCTCTATATAAAGTCCACCAATAAGCTTTGAGTAATCAAGCTTGAGATCGTTTTCATAGCTAGGCTTACCTATTAGCTTTTCTATTTTATCGGGCTCATTGTCTTGTAATTGCTTTATATACCGATTAAAGCCACCATCAAAAACCTGAGAATGATCTTTAAAAAAGGAAATCATATGATCATCCTCGATTCGAAAGCATTCGATCCCATGGACTGGTGAGGAAATTCCGGTCTGAGAAATGTACTGGCCTAAGTTCCATACATATTTTCGATAGGCTTGAAAAATTCTTGGGTCATAGAAGCTATAAATTCGGTTGACTTGATAATTATCGTCCAGAACTGCAATAGCGACCCCATTTTTATCCAAAGAAAGATTTCTTGCAAGATAAGAAGGAAGACCTCCGTTAGAAAGAAAAGGTGCCGGAGCTGTTTGAACAGCAAAAACAATTTCCTGGCCAACGGCTTTTGCAGCCTCTTCAAGTCTTTTTAGGTCTGTTTCTGGTTTATTTTGACCGAAATCAAATTGGTCGACATGATCAGAATGAAGAGACCAGTTGATAGGCACGATAATTGGGAGAGCACCTTTGTATTCACGAAGCTTGGCCTCCCAAAGAGACGGAGAAGTTCGCCAGTAGAAGAAAAAGCTTTCTCCAGGAAAGACTGTGTCATTACTTTTAATTTCTGGTGTCGTTAACTGCTCCAGTTGTTCCTCCCTAAACACTTGTTTCTATATTCTAGGAAATAAATCACAGTGTTTCCAGATGTTTAATGCTTGTGCATCGCACAGATTTGAACAATTGTGAATTTTAAGATATATATCGTCCACACATCGTCATAAAGGAAAATTTAAATGTGGTATTTTACAGAAGAAGAAAGAGCTCTCCAAGAAGTTACTAGAGACTTTGCAAACAAGGAACTTGCACCTCACGCAGAAAAGCATGACTCTGAGGAAACCTTCAATATAGATGCTTTTAAAAAGATGGGAGAGCTCGGTATCCTTGGTATCACTGCAGATCCAGATCATGGCGGTGCTGGCCTCGGAGCTACAGCAGCAACAATTGTAATGGAAGAATTTGGTAAGGTTTGTGCTGGATCTACTCTCTCATACTTGGCCCATTCCATGTTATGTGTAAATAATATCGCTACCAATGCCTCTGACGAACAAAAAGCTAAGTACCTTCCAAAATTAATTTCTGGTGAACATATTGGCGCTATGGGTATGAGTGAGCCTGGTTATGGATCTGATGCTGTTGGGATGAAGTGTAAAGCGGTGGCCTCTGGTGATGATTACATAATAAATGGTAATAAGATGTGGATTACAAATGCTCAGTATGCAGATGTCGTTTACCTTTATACTAGAACTGGTGAGAAAAGAAATGATCTAACGACATTCATTATTGATACCAAAGCAACCGAAGGTTATTCTGTATCTAAAGAAATTCATAAAATGGGTATGCGCTCGAGTCCAACTGGAGAACTAAGCTTTGAAAATGCAAAAGTACCAAAAGAAAACCGAGTTGGAGCTGAGGGTGATTCCGTATCACATATGATGAGAAATCTTGAAATAGAAAGACTTACAATTGCTGGTATTTCATTAGGAATCGCCCAGGCTTGTGTCGATCAATGTTTAAAATATGTAAATGAAAGAGAGCAATTCGGTAAAACACTTGGTAACTTTCAGATGATTCAAAAAATGGTTGCGGAGATGGCCTCTGAGACTGAAATGATGAGACATTTTCTGTATAATATCTGTAGAGAATGGGATGCTGGTAAAGTTTCTAATACGGCCGCTGCAATGGTAAAACTACAACTTCCAAAAATGGCTACAAAGATTGCTCTTGATGCGATTCAAATACATGGTGGATATGGTTACTCAAGAGAGTTCCCTCTTGAAAGAATGATGAGAGATAATAAACTAAATGAGATCGGTGCAGGAACAAACGAAGTCATGATTCTCATCATTGCCAAGAACTTAATAAAAGAAGCAGCTCAACAGTAAGGTTAAATATGTCTAAACTGAATAATATTAAAAAAAACCAATCTCATCAAGTGATTAATAATTGATATAACTTTTCTGTATCATTAGGCCCTATCTCAGTAATCATCAAATTTTCGGGAAAGATTATAGCTGAAATACCTCTAGCACATGGACCGAGACAACCTGACGAGGTCACCCTGTATTCATCCCACAAACCTTCTTCTCTAAGTCTATCCTTTATAGATTGAATAATGCTCAGGGAATCCTTTGGCCCACAAGAGTCCTTAAATTCTCTTGTATTAGTACATATAAATAGGTGTTTTTTTAAAGGTCGTTTTTCAATATTCATAATATAAACATAACATAATATAGAAATATTGATGATTTTTTATACATACTGTCTAAATAATAAACACCTTTAAGGTATATTCTCGATTTTATAAACCTAATTCTTGGCACACTACTTGCCTCTAAGTGGGTAAGTTATTTTAATTTACGACGGGAGAGAAAATGAAAAATCTAAAGGTTTTAGGGCTATTATTCGGAATGGTATTTATACTATCTGCATGTGGAAAAGAAGATGAAGGTAGTGACAGTGATTCTTTAACAGATAAGCTAAAAGCTCAAGGGATTACTTTTGAGGTACAACAAGACGCTGGTGGATCAAGTTATACAGGATATGCCATAGATGTTTTGAATATCAACTGTGCGCAAGAATCAAAAGCAACAGATTTCAGAAGAATGGAACTTTTACAAGCTTACGTAGATGATATCCAGGGTAAAGACAATGTAAAGCTAAATGGAAAGAGATACTATGCCAGCTCAGTATCAACTGCAGTTCAACAAGCAATGAGTTATATTCAGTACCAAATACAAATGACAGGATTTAATAATACTAGCAATGGCCAATGTCCACAGTCGATTATTGGACAAGTACAATTACAAAGATTCTAATTTAAAGATTCGATTCGATTCGACTCTTTAAGATATAAAAAAGGAAAGATAATGAGAAAATTATTAATTGGACTAACAATACTTGCATCAATGACATCTTTTGCCTCTGAGGTAGAAGTTTCAAATGAAAGAGACGATGTATTAGTTGAATTTACAGGTGAAGCTGCAAAAGCTGTTTATGACAAAATTACCTACAGGCCAAGCTCAGGTCTATCGATGTCAGGTGGATCTTTTTCCTTTAGAACTTATATAAAAATTGGAAAAGATATTAAATGTTCTAAAGTCGATTACGTAGATTCTAAAATGACTGACAAATATAAATGTGGTGTTGCAATTGACTACAAAGGAAGAGCAGACGCTCCCAATAAATTATATTAAAAAATGCCCGGTCATAAAAAATCGGGCTTTTTTATGACTTATTCTTTATGGTCTTTCAAAAACCGTAGCAACACCTTGTCCCATACCAATACACATTGTTGAAACGCCGTATTTTAAATTACGTTTTTTCATTTCATGTAAAAGCGTTGTTGAGATTCGAGCACCTGAACATCCAAGGGGATGTCCGAGAGCAATTGCCCCCCCATTAACATTAATTATTTCATCGGCTTGACCCGCTAGCCCTAAATCTTTTATTACTGGAAGAGATTGAGCGGCAAAAGCTTCGTTTAATTCCCAAAGCTCAATGTCAGTTGTCTCTAAACCAGCTTTTCTCAAAGCCTTCTTAGATGCTGGAACAGGACCATACCCCATAAGTGATGGATCGCAACCGGCAGCTGCAAAAGATTTCACATAGGCCATAATCTCAAGACCTAACTCTTTTGCTTTATCTTCACTCATAACCAACATACAACTTGAACCGTCACTTAGCGCAGAAGCATTACCAGCAGTAACTGTTCCGCCCTTTGGATCAAAAACAGGACGAAGCTTATTTAGACTTTCTATATTTGCATCAGCTCGATAAACTTCATCGTCCTCTACCATAAAAGGCATTCCACTTTCATCATGACCTTGAATAGGCACGATTTCATCTTTAAATCTCCCAGACTCGGTAGCCGCTTTGGCACGAAGGTGTGATCTTAAAGCAAATTCGTCTTGAGCTTTTCTTTCTATATTATGCATTCTTCCTAAGAGCTCTGCTGTCAGTCCCATACTTCCACCGGCTTTGGCCATAACTTTTGAAACTTGAGGATTAAAATCCACCCCATGAGTCATAGGAACATGCCCCATATGTTCAGTTCCACCAATGAGATAAATGTCTCCTTGCTCGGCCATAATTCCCTGAGCGGCCATATGGAGTGCCGTCATGGAAGAACCACAAAGCCTATTTATTGTTTGTGCTGGAACTTGAATAGGTATTCTTGTTAAGAGTTGTGCATTCCTTGCAACATTATAAGACTGCTCTAAAGTTTGTTGAACACATCCCCAAATGATATCAGTAATTTCTGCAGGATCTACTTTTGGATTACGATC
Source organism: uncultured Oligoflexia bacterium (assembly GCA_913058265.1). GTDB lineage: Bacteria > Bdellovibrionota > Bacteriovoracia > Bacteriovoracales > Bacteriovoracaceae. Next base: position 17,288 of record CAJXPQ010000008.1, on the reverse strand, counting down.
AAGAATCCCATCCATTAATCTTGCAGATAACTCTTCGGCCCTAACGTTTCTAAAGGCACCATTTTTTGCTTTTCCCATTGCTGATCTAACAGCATCGACTACAACGACCTTTTTCATTATCTTTCTCCGTAATAAGTTTTGTTATCTGTTGCCATGGCCTTAATACCATCCGTAGCAGCATACATATTTCCAAGCTCAATATACTTTCCTGACAACTCAACAAGGTTTGATAAACCTAAGCTATCAGCATATTTTAAAGCACCAGCTCTAAATGGAGGAAAGCCAAGACCAAGTAAAAGTCCCATATCAACTTCTTGAGGAGTTGCTACGATCTTTTCTTCTAAGCATCTTGCACACTCAAAAATCATCGGAAGCATCATTCGCTCAACAATGTCTTCATCAGTAACTTCAACTTCACGTTTTACCGATTTTTTAATAATTGCAAAAGCAGCTTCATCTACTAATTTTTTAGGCTTTCCTTTTCGATCTAATTCATACTTAAAGAAACCTTTTCCATTTTTTTGACCATAGCGACTCTCAGCGTGCATCATATCAATAATAGTTTCACCATTCATCGCCATTCTGTCTGGAAATGCATCGGCCATAATCTTAGCAGCGTATGAACTAGTATCAATACCAACAACATCTAAGAGATATGCTGGTCCCATTGGCCATCCAAACTTCTCCATCACCTTATCTACTCTTTGAAAATCAACTCCATCTTCAATTAATTTTGCAAAGCCACTAAAGTAAGGAAATAACACTCTATTAACTAAGAACCCTGCACAATCGTTTACAACGATTGGAGTTTTCCCCATTTGAGTTGCATATTGTACAGTTTTAGCAATTGTTTCATCACTTGTTTTTTCACCTCGTATAACTTCGACTAGAGGCATTCTATGAACAGGATTAAAGAAATGCATCCCACAAAAATTTTCTGGATGTTTTAAATCTTTTGCTAACTCTGTAATTGAAATTGTTGATGTGTTTGAAGTAAGCGTTGTCTCTGAAGTGACTTTATCTTCAAGCTCGGCCAAGACAGCTTTTTTAACTTTTGGATTTTCAACAACCGCTTCAACAACTAGCTCTACATTCGCAAAGTCTCCATAACTTAAAGTTGGATTAATCATCGTTAAAACTTTTGCCATACCAGCAGCATCAATTTTCTTACGGGCAACTTGTTTCGATAATAATTTTGTCGCCTCACCAAGTCCAAGTTCAATAGCTGGTTGGTTAATATCTTTCATCAGTATTGGAGTTCCAGTACTTGCCGATTGATAAGCAACTCCTCCCCCCATGATTCCGGCCCCAAGGACTGCAGTTTGAGCGACCCTATCTGTTCCTTTAGTCGTTTTCTTTGCAACCTTCTTTAAGTATTGATCTCCCATAAAAACTTGGATCAAACATTCTGCAGCACTAGTCTTTGCTAGTTCAGCAAATGCATCAGCTTCAAGTTCAAGTGCACCATCTCTATCAAGCGAACAAGATTTCTCCATAACAGTAATTGCTTTGACTGGCGCTGGATAATTAGGTCCAGCGACTCCTGCAACAAAGCTTTTAGAAGTCATAAACGCCATAGTGGCTTCAATTTGAGATAGTCTTAAGGCCGATTTTTTTTCAACCTTACGTGCTCTCCAATTCATTTTACCTTCGATACAATTTAGAAGAAATTTTTCGCCAGCAGCTTCTAAATGATCAAGTTCAACGATACCATCAACTGCACCAATTTTTAGTGCGTCTTCAGCTTTCCATTGCTTACCTGAAGTAATCCATTCAACAGCATTATCTGCTCCACAAAGTCTTGGAAGTCTTACTGTTCCACCCCAGCCTGGCATGATCCCAAGCTTAGTTTCAGGGAGTCCAACTTTTGCCTTTGGAGCAATCAGCCTATAGTCTGTAGTTAGACAAACTTCAAACCCACCACCTAGTGCATAACCGTTAATTAGAGTTACTGTAGGCACATCAAGATCTTCTATTTTATTTAGAATATTATTCATTGGTGAGATCCAGCCACGGATTTCTCCTTGGCTCATTTTGAAATTATTTACGAATTCAGTAATATCTGCACCAAATATGAAATGTTCCTTGTTTGATCTTAAAAGAACACCTTTCTTTTCTTTACAGTTAACAATTGCATCAACTGCATCAGGAAGCTCCCCCATCATCAAAGAACCGATAACGTTTGCACCAGATTCTTTAATATCAAAAGTCACTTTTAAAATTCCTGAGTTTGTTAATTCACACTGGATTGACTTCCCACTATATAACATAAACTCTCCTTAAATTTAGTTCGGCTTATTCTAAGGGTGCAAGGTGGTTTTTGGTACCTACGGCGCGTCATTTAACGCACCGTAAGTACGCAAATGGTCCTGGCACTTTTAAGTAAATATGATATAAATTTCACTATGAACGAACTACAAATAGAACTCCAAAATACCATTGAAAAATTTCGACTTGCTAAGATTGAACCTCACATGGAACATGATGATGCAAATGAGCACTTTCGCATGGATATTTTTCAAGAAATGGGTGCCTTGGGACTAACGGGTGTAACTACAGATGAGAAGTATGGAGGGATGTCACTTGGCTATCAAGACTTCTGTGTTGTTCTTGAAGAGATTGCCAAATCATCAGTCTCATATTCTGTAACAGTCTCAGTTTCAAGTATGGTTCAATCTATTTTACAAAAATTTGGTACAGAAAAACAAAAACAAGATTATCTTCCTGCCCTTGCGAGTGGAGAAGAAATAGGATCATTTTGTCTCTCTGAATCTCACTCTGGTTCAGATGCGGCGGCCTTAAAGACCACTGCGAAGAAAGTTAAAGGTGGATATAATTTAAATGGTTCTAAGATGTGGATCACTTCTGCTGGATATGCCAAAACTTATATCGTCATGGCCAGAACAGGCGGCGCTGGAGCAAAGGGAGTCTCATCCTTCATTGTTAGAGATGGAATGAAAGGCTTTAGCTATGGCAAACAAGAGCAAAAAATGGGCTGGAGAGCATCTCATACTAGAGAAGTTGTTTTTGATAACTGCTTCGTTCCTGAAGAAAATTTATTGGCTTCAGAAGGTGAAGGATTTAAGATTGCTATGAGTGCTCTTGATAGAGGAAGAATTACCATTGGCGCCATTGCTGTTGGACTCTCTCAAAGAGCGCTAGATGAAGCTGTAAAGTACTCACTTGAAAGACAGCAGTTTAACCAGCCAATTTTTGATTTCCAAGGGCTCCAATGGATGATGGCCGATATGAGCTGTGAGATTGTTGCTTCAAGATTACTAGTAGAAAGAGCTGCTGAGAACTTTGATAATGATAAAATTGATACAAAGCTCTCATCTATGGCAAAGATGAAAGCAACAGATACTGCAATGAAAGTCACTACTGACGCTGTCCAAATTCATGGTGGAGTTGGTTATACTAAAGAGTATCCAGTAGAACGATATATGCGTGATGCTAAAGTCCTTCAAATCGTAGAAGGGACTAATCAAGTCCAAAAAGTTGTTATCGCTAGAGAGCTTAAGAAAGAATACACAAGGTAGTCATGTCCCCGATAGAATTTAATTTTTCAACTAACGCTAATACAAATCATTCATCATTTAGTGATGCATTTTTGAGCACTATGCTCACTAAATTTGAAGAAATTATTAACAACCCTAAGTTCGGTTTTTTTCACTTAACTGATAGAAAGGATTACCTCCAAAGTACCAAGGAAATTTACAGTAAGATCAAAGATAAGAAGCACTTTGTTCAAGTCGGAATTGGCGGGAGTGCCTTAGGTCCCCAAATGCTTGTTTCTGCTTTGAGATCAAATTGGAATAAATCCTTCACACTCTTAGACAATACAGACTCAGACTATATTCACGATGAACTAAGTAAAGTGGACCTCAATGAATCAATTTTCTACGTCGTTTCAAAATCAGGTGGAACCGCAGAGACTATTGCTTGTTACTCTATCATTAGAAACTTACTAAAAGCGCAAGGAATTGCAGAGGAAGAATATGGAAAATACTTTGTATTCTGTACTGATGAAAAGAATGGGCAACTAAGAGAGCATGTTGATAAAAATAAATATCTCTCTTTAATTGTCCCTGACGATGTTGGAGGTCGTTTTTCTGTCTTAACACATGTAGGTCTATTGCCAGCTATATTTTTTGGAATTGATATTGATGCGCTCTTCTCTGGATCTAACGACTTTAAGTCGACACTACTTGATAAAAATATCACAAAAAATCCTATGCTTCAGTCCGCCGCTCACCTTGCATACCTGTTAAATGAGACACCTGAAAAAGTAAACGAAACAGTACTGATGCCGTACTCATCAAAACTGAAAGACTTCTCATCGTGGTTTGTTCAGTTATGGGCCGAAAGCTTAGGTAAATACTCTCACGAGAAAAAAGAGCATGTAGGCTTTACTCCAGTTCCTGCATACGGAGCAACTGACCAGCATTCACAAATGCAATTATTCATGGAAGGACCTAACAACAAGCTCATGTTTATGCTTAATATTAAGAATAGAAAGCATAACTACTCTCTAGATTCAGACCTAGACATTAATAGTGCAAAACAACTTGCCCCCCATGATATGAACACTCTGCTTGAAGCGGAATTTCAAGGTAGTCTAACGGCGCTAAAGGAAAATAAACGCAACGTTATATCAATGAGTATAGAGAAACTTGACGAGAAAACTCTCTCATCTTTAGTCTTATTTTTTGAATCACTCACAGTGCTCATGGGAGAATACCTCTTAGTTGATCCTTTTGATCAACCTGGAGTTGAACTTGGTAAAAAATATGCTTACCAATACCTAAACTCTAACACTAAATCAGCCGATTAATGGCATATAGCATATTGGAATTATATAGATTCTTGTTTATGATACAAAAGTTCTTTTTATCGTGGAGTGATTTAAATGAGTGATGATAATGCAACATTAGTGATTACAGATATCAAAGCGGCGCTAGCTGCGGCAGATAAAGAAGCTGAGTCAAAGCCAGCATGTTTTCTTGTAGTTGGTGGTGACCTAAACGGAACTCTCTTTGATCTCCTCGATGGTGACAATATAGTTGGAAGAAATGCCGACTGTACAATTCCTCTCGATTTTCAAGGTATCTCAAGACAGCATTTTAAAGTTGTTGTGAATGGTGATACTTCAAATGTCCAAGATATGGGATCTTCCAACGGAACCTTTTTAAATAATCAAAAAATTGAAGGATCACCTGAACTCCAAAAAGGAGACATGGTTAAGATAGGCAGCATTGCTCTTAAGTATCTACCAGTTGGAGATACTGAAAGACTTACTTATGATAAACTCCACCAAGAAGCCAATACTGATGGCCTTACACAATGTTATAATAAAATGTACTTTAATAATATGCTTGATTTAGAAGTTAAAAAATCGAAAGTAACAGGTGCACCTTTATCATTAATCATATTTGATCTAGATCACTTTAAACACTTAAACGATAATTACGGACATGACGCTGGTGATTACGTTCTAAAAGAAATGGCCAAGCTTTTAAGAGATAATGGGATTCGATCCGGTGATACTTTTGCACGTTATGGTGGAGAAGAATTTGTTGTATTACTACCAAAAACTAATCTAAAGCAAGCTTTTGAAATCGCGGAAAGATTAAGGCGACTTGTTGAAGATCATCACTTTGTTTACGAAGATAAGCGCCTTCCAGTTTTAGCGTCAATCGGTGTTGCTGATTACCGCCAGGGTGTAAATACCGGAACAGACCTATTCAAGCGTGCTGACTCTGCTGTATACAAATCCAAAGAGGGTGGTAGAAATCAAGTAAATTTCTACAGGGCTTAATGGCTACAGAGAAACAATCAAAAATACAGTTATTGCCCGAACACATTATTGACCAAATAAAAGCCGGTGAGGTTATAGAGCGCCCCTCGACACTACTAAAAGAAATATTAGAAAATTCAATTGATGCTAAGTCGACAGAAATTACCATTCATATTATGGATAATGGTCTAGAGCTCATACACCTTCAAGACAACGGTATTGGTATTAACAGTGAAGACCTACCACTCGCTTTTTGTCGGCATGCAACTAGTAAGATCTCTCGTTTTGAAGATATCTATAGACTTCACTCTTATGGTTTTAGAGGAGAGGCATTAGCAAGTATAGCTAGTATTTCAAAGATTACTTGCAAAAGTAAAACATCACAAACAATTGGAAACATACTTATTGAGGGTGGAGAGACTAAGTCTCATCAAACGGAGAAAGTCTCTAATAACAAAACAGGAACATCATTCTACATAAAAGATTTATTCTTTAACACACCAGTTAGAATGAAATTCATTCAATCAAAGACATCTGAAAAGAACCAACTTAAAAAAATAATCAATGCCTTTCTCTTAACCCACTCTGAAGTAGCATTTTCAATTAAATGGGATTATTCGGACAAAGACTTCTACCCTACACGAACTGAATTATCTGAGAGAATTAAAGATACTCTTTTTAGAGACAAAAAAATCAACTTCATTCATGTTGAAAACTCATACGATGGCATTGATTTTAAAATTTATTTAACCCATGAATCCACCAGAGGAAATGCCCACAAGTCACATTATATATTTATAAATGATAGGCTTATTCAAGACATTCAAATTCATAGAATTATTCTTAATTCGGCCTCCCATATTTGGCCTGAAGGTGAGACAGGACATTATACAGCTTATATTAACATTCCTGCAGATGAAATAGATGTAAATATTCATCCTAATAAAACAGTTGTTAAGTTGTTTAAACCAGCACAAGTCTTCTCCTTAGTTTCTGGAGCAATTAAGAACTATATTTCAAAATCAAACGATAGTGAACGTGGAACAAATGAAAATCAACAGCTACTTAGCACAGACTCTTCGAATCCGAATGAAGTTCGAGAAATTGATTACAAGCATATAAACTTCACAGATAATGCAACAGTTGATAACTACCTTCATAATATTCATACCAAAAATGAACACGGTATCAGCAGTAATCATCAGTACCATGCTCTCAGTATAGAAGAGATCTCCATTTTAAATATTGCTCAAGTGCCTTATTTACTAGATATGGAAAGATTGCTTCAGTATGAACTCAAAGCGATTTTAAAAGAGAAGTCATCAGAGGAAGAGTCTATTCCCCTTCTCGTCAGTAGGCCAATAAAGCTTTTAACTCCATTAGATTCAGAGTCCGTCACAATTATCAATGACTACGGCTTCGAAGTTGATTTGATTGATGAAAGAACTCTTGTTGTAAGATCTTTCCCTAAGAAATTTCAAAAGCTCCCCTACCTTAAAGTGGTAGAAGCTCTTCTTAGGAATTCAAATAATCCTACATTTAGTGAACTCAAACTATGGGATGATCACAGCTATAATCTAAATGAACTCGTTGATAAGTTTAGTATTGCTGAACTTATATCAGAAAATATTTTATTAAAATTAACAGCAAAGCATTTAAGAAATATTTATGAAAAAAAATAAAGTTATTATTATCTCAGGTCCAACCGCCACAGGAAAAACAGATTTAAGCCTAGAGCTTGCGAAGCAGTTTAATGGTGAAGTTGTTAACTTTGACTCACTACTCTTCTACAAAGAACTAAATATTGGAACGGCCAAGCCTACTGATGCTGAGCTAGCTCAAGTAAAGCACCATATGGTGAATACTCACTCAATTAAGGATGCTATTAATGCTGCTGAATTTGCAAGGCTTGCGACGCCAATTATAATAGATTGTCACCAAAGAGAGAAGGTAGTCATTCTCTCTGGTGGAAGTGGCTTTTATCTGCAAGCATTAACTGAAGGGATGTATGATTCTATTACCACACCGACTGAAGTCACAGAGCGCTCAAATACTTTGTATGCAGAAGAAGGGATAGATCCCTTTATCGCAATATTGAAACAAATAGATACTCCATCTTTTGAGAGATATCATGAAAATGATCACTATCGTATAAGAAGGGCCGTTGAGCATTTTTGGACTACTAAGACCCCCTTCTCTGATGCTAGAAAGCAAATGCCTGAAAAAAAACAAAAATCACCAACAGTTATAAATAATTGGGATATACTGCACATACACTTAGATATACCAAAAGAAGAGCATTACAATTATATTCTAAGTAGAACTCATAGAATGGTGGCAAATGGTCTGGTTGAAGAAGTCAAAAGCCTCCTTGAAAGTATTAGTAGTGGCCTGGAGAAGCCTATTCAATCAATTGGCTATAAAGAAACAATTGACTATATAAATGATAAGTTTGAAAGTATTGAGGATTATAAAGAGCGATTATCTATAAATACGAGAAGATTGGCCAAGTCTCAAAGAACTTGGTTTAAAAAGCTTGATAAATTTTGCTACAATCCACTTCTTGAAAAGAATAAAATTGTTGAAAAGTGTGAAAAATTTTTAAGGGACAATACATAATGGAATCTAGTGAAAAAAAGAATCTAAAAGTTATTATTATATCCGATGGTACTGGAGAAACTGCATCTTCGATGACTCGAGCAGCGATTACTCAGTTTCAATCTAAAGAAATATTTTTCACTCGTTTTAAGAATGTAAGAACTAAAGACCATATAGACGCGATATTTCAAGAAGCAGCAATTCATCATGATATGATCGTTTACACAATTGTATCTCCAGACCTCAGAAAATATGTTCATGAAATTAGTAGAAAAGAACATGTTCGTTCTGTGGATTTACTAGGCCCATTGTTAACTAGCTTTGCAAACGTATTTGAAACAGAACCAGACTATCAGCCTGGCTTACTACATGCTGTTAACGATAAATACTTTGAAAAAGTTGCTGCTGTTGAGTTTACGCTCAATCATGATGATGGCAGGAACTTAAAATCACTTGATGAATGTGATGTTGTGCTCGTAGGTATCTCAAGAACATCTAAAACTCCTCTTTCCATCTATTTATCTTTAGAAGGCTTAAAGGTTGTAAATATTCCTATCATTCTAAATATGCCTCTTCCTGAGGACCTCGTAAAGATTGATCAACGTAAAATCTTTGGGCTTACAATTGATCCTGATGCTTTAAAGCAAATAAGACAAAATCGACTATCTAACCTTGGTACAAATGCGACAGGAGACTATGCTGACTCGAGAAAGGTTTCCGAAGAGATCGAGTGGGCAAATGGTTTATTTGAAGATAATAGAAGATGGCCTGTTTTTAATGTGACAAATATAGCGCTTGAAGAGACAGCATCAGAAATTATAAAACTTTTAAATATGCGTAGTAGAAATCGTTTTAAGCAAAAGAAAAGATTTGAAAAGAAGAAAGAAGAAACAAACTCATAGTTTTACTTAATCTTGAAGAACATTTTTTCTATTCTCTTTAATTTCAAAACGAACTTTCATCTCTGTCCCAATAATTGGATTTATAATAACTGCATCATACTTACCGGCTGGTAACCTTTCATTGCGAAAAGGCAGGGCTTTCTCTACAGTTTTGCCATCGAGTGAAAATCTCATTTTTGAACCCGGAGAATAATTATTTGAGGTAGTTAAATATCCTATTGATTCTTTCTTTAGACCAGGAACATATATCGAAGCTCTTCGACTATCTTCAGTTAAGACAATGATGTCTTTTTTGGTCCAAGTTTTATGGCCTGATTTCTTCACACTAATTCTTAAATTACGATTTAGTGGTAGTTTGAGGTCGATACCTTCTAGTTCTTTTTTTACACCATTTACGAAAATTTCCATTTCTAAGTCAAGATTACTAAAAGTAATAATTCCAACTTCCTTTTTTTTCTGTGGAATAATTTTCTGTTGTCCATTCCCAGTTACTTTGTTTACTGTGCCAAAGATTACTTCATAAAAACTTGGCTTAAACAATGCCACAAGTAATAGGCCCGCGACAGCAATATAGGGTATAAAGTTTTTTCCTGATTTTTTTTCTTCAGTTGGTTTTGTCGTTTTTCTTGCTCTCGTTTTTACTCGTGTGACTGAAGTTTTATTTTCTCCACCGCCCCTACGAGTCCTCACAGCAGGCCTAGTACCACCAGCTCTTTTGACAGTTCTATTTGCGCCAGGTACTACTCCTACAGCAGATTTTATTTTCTTTCTTTGTGCTGTCCTTGTTACAGAGCTTCCATCCAACTTATTATCTAGATCTAATCCTTCGATAGCTGCTTCACTATCACCAAAATCGCCTAAATCCAGCTCTATTTTTCCTGTACGTTGATCATTTGATATAAATGACCCGTCATCAGCCTTCTCGGTTGTTGTATTTGAGTTTGAACCACCTTGTGCATTCATATTTTTAATATATGGTTTTAAATCAATTTTACCGTAAGCAACAAACTTCTTTCGATCTGCAAGTATCTCTTCTTTAAAGAGTTGTTTTGCAAAGTATCCTAAATCTGAATTATTGAAATCAGGATAATTAGAGTACAAAAATTTAATAAGTGCTCTATTTAGTTTATCCATATTTTCGTAACGATTGTTTCTATCTTTTGATAAAGCTTTCATCACGATTTCATCTAGTTCTGCTGGTACGTTTGGATTTATCGATGAAGGCACAGGGACTTTACAACCTTGAATTTGCTTCAGAACAGCTAGATCATTCTTTGCAGTAAATAGCTTCCTTGAACAAAGCATTTCCCAAAGAGTGATCCCAACAGCAAATTGATCATAACGATGATCAAGCTCTAATCCGTCTAAGTACTCAGGAGCAAGGTATGACAATTTTCCTTTGATAGTTCCCGCTTGAGTGGACTCACTATTGGAGTCGGCCTTAGCAATACCAAAATCAATTAATTTTACAGCTCCATCATAAGTTAACATGATATTGTGTGGAGAAATATCTCTATGAATAATATTAAATAATTTTCCTGTTAATTTATCCTGATATGTATGTGCATAGTGAAGTGACAAACATACCTGAGATATAATAAAGGTAGAAATCTCAACAGGGAAAACGAATTTTTTTTCTTTAAGCCTATCTAAAAATTGCTTAAGGTTCGCTCCGTCAACATACTCCATAGCAGAGTAGAGTTGGTCGTCAACCATACCATAGTCATATACCTGAGCAATGTTAGGGTGGACGAGTCCAAAGGTAACATTTAGTTCATCTTCAAACATTTGAACATAAGCAGGATCTTTAGAATACTGAGCCTGTACCATTTTAATCGCTACGATTTTATTCGCTTGTTCACCAAGGAAAGAAGCACGACAAATTTTTGCCATCCCACCATCAACTAGATGATCTAGAATTAAATACTTACCGAAACGTTGGTACTTGTCTTCGCTCATTACTTTTATACCTCATATTTTTATCGGTCATTTTAGAATAAGCCTTAAGGCAATATGTAAATAAATGTAGCTAGACTGCTTTTATTGGGTATTTAATCGAGAGTGATTTTCTTCGTTTTAAATCCAGGTAAGCTTATTGATAGTGATTCTGATGACTTACTCGTACATATACCATACACTTTATGCCTTGATAAATGCCAATCCCTAAGGTTTTGATGGGCCTTAAGCTCTTTGGTAAAAGCTAAAATGATTTTTAATTCACTTCCGCTGGATTCTATTTCGGTTTCCATAAAAGGAACACCCTGCTCAGCATTGACACTAGTATACAGTAAACCTATATAGAAGCGATCACACTGGCTTAAATGCAGACGATCAGCCCCCATCCAATTAGCAAAATCTGAGTTTGAATCAAGCTTCGCTATCAATATATCATTGGATAAAGTGGCATCTTTATACCATGAATACCTCTTAAAAGTTAGTGATGAATCCCAGTCCTTATCTCCATGCACGCCACCTCTTATTGATATCTCATTATCAGAAAAGGTTCGTCTTGTTTTATAAACAGAACAGCTTATTAAAGTGAATAATAAAATTGAAATGATATACTTCATACTATTTAATCCTTTCCTCAATATAACTTATTATCTCCCTAAATACCTCTTTTCGGCAAGACTCATTCAGTATGTCGTGCCTTGCTCCTGTATATTTTTTGACCTTAACCAGGGATTTATCCATCCCTGTAATAAATAGGTCTGCCTTTTGATTATCTACAACTCTATCATCTGTTGAAAGAATAAAGAATGTCGGTGTTTTAAAGAAATAACTGATTGAATTGATATCCCTTGTCGCAAGTTTGATCTCCGCAGCCAATTTGATTGTGACTGCTTTTGAGATCAAGTGATCATGCATAAATGATATTGCCTTGGCTTCATCCCTACTTAGATCATAGGCATCATAGATGAGAGGTATTCTGACCTTACTTAGTACTTCGGGAATATTTTCAATTAACTGAATTACCTTCTTTGGTAAATCAATTTTGGGGCTAATACACGGATTCGTTAAGATAAGGCCATCAAATTTAAAAGGTAGTTTAACCACATCGTCGCTTAAAACTCTTAGAGAAATAAGACCCCCTAAGCTATGAGCAATTAGAATTCGCTTAACATCTTCAGAATCCTCTACCAGATCCTTTGATTCATTAAAAAAGGTTATCATATCAGAGGTTAAGTTCTCAAAATTTTCGATATAGCCTCGTTGTCCTCCACTTAAACCATGCCCATATAAGTCCATAACGGAGATAACTGTATTGGCGCCAAAGTGATTACGAAGCTCATCATATAAGTCTTCATGTCGAGAATGGTACTCAATAAGACCATGCTGAAAGAATATATGGGTATAATTTTTTGCTAACTTTTTTATGGGAAAGTAATGTTTACAGTAAATATGTGATCGTTCACCACAACTCGAAGTAAAGTGAGTTTCTTTAATTAGATGAAGGTCACGTTCTTTATGCATGTTCTACATAGTTTTCAATAGCGCCTAGAGATTCTTGTGATAAATCATTAAACCTGAATGAGAAACCTTGCCCACCTTCAAGGACTCTAACGATCTCTCCAGAAGCAACGAAGTGATAATCATCATTTTCTGGGTGAACATTAATTGCAATTCGATCACCCGATGCTCCTGGAAAGTGATCAACTAAAACCTGCATGCCCCCAACAGATATATCTCTGCATAGTCCAACATATACTTTTTTATTATTCTCAATATACATTCGAGCGACAAGAGGTTTACGTAAAGAACTTCTTCTATCCTCATCAGCGATGGGCGGAGGTAAGTCTTCGAATATATCTTGAAAGTCAGTAAACTCACCAAGCATGATCCAATTACTCATTCCTTTTACGAAAGCATGAGTCTTACCATTCACTCGATTTTCATCAAATAATTTTTTAATAAGGTCAATGGAGTAAGGTCCATACTCAACCTCTGTTGCCCCTCTATCGGCACCAATCTTAATGAAGATACAGTTTTCATTTCCAGCAATTTGATTTAGAGAGTAACCTTCCTCAATAACTTCAGGTAATGCTGACCCTACTTGGTCAAACTCTGGAACTTCTTTCAATTGAACCCAGTTCTCGAATCCCTTTTTCCATATATAGTCATCGTCACCAATTGTTCCTGCGCTTATTAGATCTGTCATTTGGCTAAATTCCACGGGACCTTTACGATCACCAGCTAAAACGTAATACCACTTATCGGTCATAATAATCTCTCCATATTTCATAAATATTAGATACTTATAATTATTCTACTGTATTACTCCCATGTTCAACCTTCAGGGGAAAGATTTTCCTAGACTCATTAAAGTTTCACATCAATTAGTCCGATTAATTAGGTGTAGTTTAAACAATAATGGAAATATATTATGAAAAAATTAATGATCCTACTTTCAATGCTTTCCCTACTTGCTTCTTGTGGTGAGGAAACCCTTACTGTACAAAACAAAGAAGTTAAAATAAATGCAGGTGACATTGAAATCCAAGAAGTCACAACTTGTTCACAGATGCAGTTTGTAAAGCCTGCTGTGGATATTCTATATATCGTAGATAACTCAGGAAGTACTCTGGCCAGTAGCTTCCAAGCTATTAAAGGACAAATTCAGAATACACTAAGTACTGTTTCAACAGACTTTGACTATCATATCTATGTTGCTCCTTTGAATCCTAGTGCATCAGACAATATACAGACCTACCCACTAATTGTCAGTAATACAGATTCACTTCCAAGTGTCGCAGGGTTAAATATAGTCACTTCTGAAAGTTTGCAGATGTTTGCTCAAGCAAGCGGTAATAATCAAGAGTACGGCTTTCAAAGGGTGACTGCAATTATCAACAATAATAGATCAAATGGTATATTTAGAAATAACGCTAACACAATTATAGTTATGATATCCAATGGTGACGATACTCAATCAGTTCAAACAATCGGTGGGAATACAATTCCAGACCCTAATGTTTTTGCAGCAAGAAAAAGTGAGCTTCTAGGGTACCTAGGGTCTCCAATGAATGCTGACTCTATAAGGTTCATCTCTCTCGTTGCTCACTCAAACTGTAATGAATGGAAGACGGGTGTAAATTACAAAGAGATGTCGAAGCAAATTTATGATGCTCAAGGTTTTACTGACTCATCATCCAAAGATTCAGAAAATCTTTGTTCACAGAACTATGCTCAATTATTTGAAGCTGTTAATAATAGTATTCAAGCAGTAGTTCTAGGACACAAATATGATTACTGGAAAATAAGTTCTGCCTCAGCCGCTAATATACAAGCTGATGATATTACCGTTACAAAAGTGACTCAAGCTGGATCAAAGACCTCGATAAGCGAAAGCTCATCAAATGGTTTTGAGTATCTTGGATACAGAGTAAATCAAAATACAAGGTACTCCCCATCGATAGGAGAATCACAAACAGGACTAATGATAAAACTAAATGGTACCTCCAGAGTTGAATACCCTGACTGTATTATAGCAAAAACAAGAACTCCAACAGAATACTTTGGTTATATTGCTCTTCCAAGAGATCCAGACCTATCAACAGTAAAAGTAACAATTAACGGTATCGACTTTGGACAATCAACAACTCATGGCTGGTCATTTGTAGGCTTTAGGGATACTCAGAATATAAAAGTTCCTGGACCAACTGGGGCAAGTACTTCTCCAGCATTAAATAAATCAGGATATATTTTGCAGTTACATGGTGATGCAATCTATACAAATGGACAAAGTTTAAGTGTTTACTACAAACCTAAAACAGACTAATTACGCCATACTTGATTTTGCTTGATTCGAACCAACAACTCTATTCATAAATTGAATATTTGGAAGAAGGTTCTTTAGCTTTAAAAAGTTGACCTCAACAGATAGTGAGGATCCATCATCCCCAATCAGTGTGTCCCCTACAATTCCAAAAGCCTTAGCATCAGCTAAATGATCAACAGTAATAAATTGCTTTTTTTCTTTCCAAACTGCTAGCAAGTCGCTAATTGGAACTAAGCTTATAGCATTATCTGTATTGGGGGTATTTTGTAACTTCATCCAGAGGTTCTCTAAGAAGACTTGGCACTTAACACCAATTTTAAGTTTCTTATCTTCAGTAAGGTATTTCTCTGTATTATAGAAAATAAATAATGATCTTAGTCTATCTAAATCTTGAGCAACAAGAACCTTAGGTAAACCATCTTTATCATCATGAATTTCAATAAGTGACATCTCCTCAAGAATGATAATCATCTCATCCATCTTAGACTCTATAATTCCAAAGATCTCATGAGAATATAAATCGAGTGTCTTTCTGTGCAGGGCAACTCCACTTTCATATTTTTCACCGTGAGACCTATAGGTTAGAAATAACATACCCAATATTTTTATGACATCAGATGTTTTAAAAAATTCATAACCTGAATGCTTTCCAGAGCCATAATTAACTGAGGTTGAGTTTGATTCAAGCTCTTTAACCCGAGCGTTAGTTGAGCGTAATCTACTTGCAAGAGTATTAATAATTGTTTTAAACCAGGGATTTAATGCCGACATTGTTTTTGCAAATGCTGGAAATGAAATTTCTATAACTTCACTTGATACCATCGCCGAAGCAGAACAAGATCTCTTCCCACCACCATCATCATCAAAGTAGGCCATTTCACCGATAACTTCACCTGCTCTAAGCACAGTAATTTCGATATAGCCCTTTCCCTTCGGTTTAAAAAGTCTTAATTGTCCATTTTGAATAATATAAAGGGAATTGGCTTTCTCTCCATCATTAAATAGAATCTCGCCAGGGCTAAGTCTTCTTAGTCCAGATTTAGGTTCTTCTTTCTTAGCGGCTTTTGTTGACACTTACACCCTTTCAATAACTAAGCTTAAAGCTTCTCCACCACCGATACAAATTGCTGCGCAACCACGCTTAGCACCCTTCTTCTCCATGGCATTTGTTAATGTAAGTAAAATTCGAGCTCCGCTCGTTCCGATAGGATGTCCTAAACTGACGGCCCCACCAAAAATATTTACATTTTTATGATCTAATTGTAACTCTTTCATGGCCATCATGGTAACCGCGGCAAAAGCTTCATTGATCTCCCATAAATCAATATCTTCTACTTTTAGATCGAGTTTGCTTAAATTTTTCTTAACCGCCTCTACAGGAGCAGTTGTAAACCATGTTGGGTTTTGAGCGTGAGAGGCCCAACCTAATATTTTAAATTTTGCTTGATCTTTATATTCTTCTCCACCCAAAACAAGAGCACAAGCTCCATCATTAATAGTAGATGCATTCGCTGCAGTAATCGTCCCATCTTTAGCGAAAGCTGGTCTAAGAGTAGGAACTTTATCAAATTTAACTTTAGTTGGGCCTTCATCTTCAGATACAACAATATCTCCCTTACGAGAACTAATGGTAACGGGAGAGATCTCATCGTTAAAGTCTCCAGCAGTCTGAGAAGCTTGAGCTCGCTTGAATGATTCAATAGAAAACTCATCTTGAGCTTCACGAGTAAGATCATACTTTTGAGTACATTCTTCTGCACAGTTTCCCATGGGTCTATCAGAATATACATCCCATAAACCATCCCACTGCATAGAATCCTTCATTTTCGTTTCACCAAATTTAAATCCAGATCTAGAGTTAGGCAATAAGTGAGGAGCTAAAGACATATTCTCCATTCCTCCAGCGACAACAACTGATGCATCTCCA
Source organism: uncultured Oligoflexia bacterium (assembly GCA_913058265.1). Taxonomy (GTDB): domain Bacteria; phylum Bdellovibrionota; class Bacteriovoracia; order Bacteriovoracales; family Bacteriovoracaceae. Next base: position 285 of record CAJXPQ010000008.1, on the reverse strand, counting down.
GTTAAAATCGACTTTGCTCCTAAAATCACAGACTGAAGACCAGAACCACAAACCTTATTAATAGTTGTGCAAGGAACAGATTCAGGAAGACCTGCAAATAGAGCAGCTTGTCTTGCAGGTGCCTGACCAACTCCTGCCTGAACAACATTTCCCATGAAAACTTCCTCAACAGTACTCTTATCAACTCCTGCTTTCTCTAATGCCCCTGCGATTGCAGTTGCCCCAAGTTTTGGTGCAGGTACCTGTCTCTTATACACATCTCCGAGCCCACGAGACGCTACGCTA
>CAJXPQ010000007.1 GCA_913058265.1 uncultured Oligoflexia bacterium | reverse complement strand
ATTGGTTTGTCATTGGGCTTCTTCGAGTTCTGCCCACCACTAAGTTTCTAGATCCCGAATAATGTGGTTAGGATCTGGCAGCAGGAGAGTCACAGTTTGGCAGTACAAAGGGTGATTTTGTGTAATTTCCTGTAACGTGAAAATGAGAGAATTAGCTAACTATTGGAAACTGTTTTGTTAATAAAATTAAAAATTTAGGCGAAAAAAAAGCCCGTGGGTTAGACAGGCTTTTAAAAAAATGGGGTGGCCGTTTAACCGGCCTTAAACCCCTAAATTTATAAACACTACTTTTTATATGTAGCCAAATGTAGTCTAAGTTTTTCCAAACAAGGAAATTATCTTTTTACTCGCCTCAGTAGTGGATAAAATCTTTAAAGAATCCGTAGCACCCGACTCATCTATACCAGCTAGTCTGATATACCTCGCCATCGTGTCCAGTTCTTTCCACCCGCATATTTTCATCACTGTCGCAGGAGCAACTTGGTTTTGCAGCAACTGCGTCGCAAAACAGGCCCTGAGGTCGTGAAAACGAATGGGAGTAATTCCAATACTTGTGCAAAAAGTCCTTAATGCTCTCGCTTGGTAACCTTGACACCAGTCTCTTATTCTTGGAAGCACATGATCCGTGGCGGATGTGCTTCTCAATTCTAAGAGAAGTATTTTCAAGTCTGAGTTAATTGGAATATTTCTCCAGTACCCGGCCTTGGTGCTTTTGGTGATACGAAGCCTTTTATTGTACGACTTTGAGACTCTAATGCTTTGACTTAAAAAATCAATATCATCCCAAGTTAAGGCGAAAAGCTCTCCGTTTCTACAACCAGTTAAAAGTGCCATCGCCCAAATTGGATACCAAGGTGACTCTAGAGTTCTTGCAGCATCCATGAGCTTTGAAATCTCTTGTCTATTAAGAATTGTCGGTACTCTCTCGGCCTTTCTATTTACCTTTATTCCGATAGTCGGACTTTGATAAACATCTTTGATCAGAGCTTCCTCCATTCCCCAAGTAAAAACCCTATTAATTGTACCTTTCATTTTTGCTTGAAAGCTTTTTGATTTATCAGCATCTTCAATAGACTTAAGCACACTCTTAACGTCAGCTCGGCTAAAGTGCTTTGCTGATTTATCCCATTGTTTGTATGTCCACTTTTTAAGTGCTGCTAGGTAATCTGTTAGAGTTTCAATTCCAATTGGTTCAAATTGATCGGTGAGTTTATACTCATACCATTTTTCGACAATTTGTCCCCAGTTGTAACCATCTCCATCAAGCCTAGAGACTTCTAGCATACATTCTTGCATTAGATTTTTTTCAAAACGCAAAGCTTGTGCCTTAGACTCTAGCCCTTTTTTTCGTTTTTGTTTTCGTATTTTGGGATTAACTTTTGATCTTACACTTACGAATATTTCGTAATATGTTTTATCGTTCTTTTTGTAACTTTTAATCGACATTAGATACCTCCATAGTTAATGGATGACTCTAAAAGTCGATCAAGTTCTTCTCGCTTAAAGTATAATCGTCTGCGCCATTTATAACACTTGATTTGTCCACGATGGACAGCAATTCTAAGTGCATTTGTCGTCTTACGAAGATACTTTACAGCTTCTTCTGTTCCTAACCATATTAAATTGTCAAAGATCGTTTGAGACATTGTCTCTGTTTGATTATTATCAGATTTTGCAGGCTTTTCCACAACTTTTTGTACTCTTTGTACATTATTTTTATTACCCATGAATGTTATCTCCTTAAGTTAGTAATTTTATGTAAATTAAAAAACTAACTAGCCGCTATGATTCTTCTGAATGCTTCTGCATATTCTCTCCTTTGTTAAAGTCCAATATCTAGGCTTAAACTTTTTTGCTTGCCCTTTTTCTTCATCCGTTTCTTTTTCCTCCTTTGTTTAGGTTTATTTTTTTGCTTTTCTACTTCAAAAGAAAATCGATCCCCTTGGCCGCTAGAATTGATAAGAAGCTCACTATGAAGTAAGTCATGAGTGATCTCTTTTCCTGCATTTGCTTTCTCATTTGAACTGAGAGCTGATATTGATCCTCCTTTAATTTCTGTGTACTTCGAGTTAATTCGTCCAAGCTTGTTATTAGTTTGTCTGTCTTTAGAGTCAGCTCTCTGTTGAAACTTCCACTGAATCTCTCTAGCTTGGTTAGAGTTGGTTGAAACTCTTTGTCTATTTGAGCTATTGACTCCATTTTGAAGTCCTCTATTAGTTTTACTTGTTCTGCAAGTGTCGTCTCGAAAGGTTGATTTTTGTTGCGTTTGGCAATAGTTTCGTAAAGTGATGTTTTGTTGTCGCCCATAGTTTATTTTCTCCTTGCAGAGTCTGGCCCAAGTGTACCCTCGACCTAGATCACTGCCTTTCATTACCTCGCCCTCATGGACGAAGCTTACTCCTGAAATATGACCAGCCTTGGCCATATTTGGAATCATTTCAACACCATAACTTTGTAACCTTTTTACAAAAGTAATCGCATCTGGCCGATCACCAGTTACATCATTAATGACTGATTGAAGTAATCCTTTGGTACTCATTTTTTGTTCACGAATAACTTTGTGAAGTTCACCTTTGGTCGGTGCTTTTCTTGCAACTTCATGACTAGAAACAGTAGGCGTAAGGTTGAAAGACTTCTCAAGTCCTCTTACAACCTTTTCACTTCTCTTATAGTCTTGAGAGTCACTTACAACACTTCCATCAAGGCGAATCCTTGAGGCCACAATATGTATGTGTTCGTGTTTCGTATCGTTGTGCTGAACGATGACATATTGTGAACCATTAAAGCCCATTTTTTGGACGTACTTATCCGCTGCCTCTTGCCACTTTGAGGTGGATAAGTGATCGTCATAAGGTAAGGATAAGCTCACATGATAAACTGCACGTGTAAGCTTTGGTCTTAAAGTTCGTGATGCGGAAAACTCTTTAGATAGTTCACTAGGGTTTTCTCCGAGCATGTTTCCACCAATAATGATGGCATCCTCTTTTCCTAATAAATAATCTAATGTTCCCCGAAAACCAGTACCTTTAACTTGATTGGCAATCAAGCAGTTCCTATGACTTCTAAAGATGCTTTTTTAATAAGCTTCTTTAGGTCATAGAAGAAGTCTTCATCAACTCCTTTAAACACTCCCAGATAGAGTGTTTTAACCAATTGGTTTAAGTTGTTACCAATCGCTGCTAGTTCCCTGTAGGTTTTTATATTAACCTCGGGAAGAGCAGGAGGTAATTTCCTACGAAGAGAAAAACGGCGCACGAGTTCACTAATGCTGATGTGATGTTTATTAGCAATGGCCTTTAATTCTTCTCTTTCATCAGGTGTAAACCTTACTGGAATAACACAAGAGCGGATGATTTTTGACTTTCGTTTTTTGAATGTCTGTGGTAGATTGTTTGTAGTTTCTCGAATAGGCATCTCCTAGTTTGAGGTTAGTAAAAAATGTGCAAAGCAGGCGTCAAACAAGCAAAGCACGGAAATCTTCTCACTAAATCAAATACTCAATTTAAAGTAAAGAAATAAAACCTGACTTTTTCTGTCAACCTTCAAGTAGTTAAAATTAAAATGATTTTTTGGAAATTAATCTTTTAAAATGTCGTCAGCATTAAAAGTAATTGATTCTGGATAAGGTTTATTTCCTTCTGATGATCTAGAAGGATAGATATTTGAATAAATAACCTCTGCTACTTCTTCATTTGTTTTTGCAGTTGGCGGAGAAAAGATCAGAATAAGAGTGTATTGGCCTTTGCAATCAAAGAAGGCTCTTCTTTGTGGGTTTCCCCAATCAGAACTGTTTTGTAATGGGTTTGAAGCAGTTTTTTCTAAAGCAGCATTTAAAGATTTTTGAAACTTTACCGCAGCAGTATAACCACACTGGCCATTATTGTGATTGTACTTTGCTATCTCTTCCATAAGTAGAGAGACTTTATTTTGAAATGATTTAGGTGTTAAGTATTTTGCCAATGTCCTACGCTTCTTTTCTTTTATACTGTTCTAGTTTAGAGAGCATATCATCAAAGTTACTTGGAGTAGAGGTCTCTTTTGATTCAAGCGCAGAGATTAAACTTGTCTGAAGATCAGCAACTTTTTGTTGAAGGTCACGGTATGTGTCTTCATTCATTAAAGCGAATCTTTCCTCTCCACGATTAATAAAAACTGGCCCTTCTGAGGTAGAGTCTAGCCAAGTAGAAAGTTTCTCTCTAAATTTGGCCACGGTGGTTGTGTTAGACATAAAAGCCTCCTATAAAGGTATTGTACACGTTTATGTACATAAAATCTATAGTTGTGAAACATATTTAGTACAAGGCTTATAAAATATAAAAAGAGTAACTTAAAGCTTTTAACTTGTTGATATTACTTAACAGTAACTTTTAGGTCTTTTCCCATAGAGTTGGCTATCTTTTTCAAAGTTGAGAGCTGAAAGTCTTTTTTGGAGTTTAGGAAGTTTGAAATAGTAGATTTACTCATTCCCGCGTCCCAACAGTACTCTTCAACGCTTTGATAATTCTTTTCTATATAATTACTAAGTATATTTCTTAAACTTTTAAGTACGTCTTGATTTTCCATACTTATTATAATAGTTAAAGTTCACGAATGTGAATTCACGTTCGTAAACTAACTGAAAAGGATTAAAATGAATATACTTGTTGTAGATGATAATACTGATTTAAGTACCATAATATGTGAGCATATTGGAGAGAAGGGCCACCACACTCACTCATTTGATAACCCGATTAAGGCAGTAGAGTGGTTACAAATAAATAAGGTGGATATGATAATAAGTGATTATAGTATGCCACTTATGAATGGGCTTGAGTTTAGAAAAGAAGTTTTCAAAATGAACAAAGGAGATATACCTTTTATACTTTTCTCGGGAGAGAATAGGACTTTCTTGGATGAAATAAAGTCATATAACCTCTATGCCTTTGTACCCAAAGGTGATGGCCTTACGTACTTAGAGAAATGCATTGATGAAATTCAAGATAGTCTGTAGCTTGAAAACGAATTTTCTTTGTCTGCGAACGAAGTGAGAAGCAAAGCGAGCGTAAATCTGACGTAGTCGGTTTACATGGCTCGCTACTAACAATCAAACTCGAATACATGCCAAATAAAAACAATATCAAAATAAACAAAAAGATATACAGATAATTAACTTATTCATAATCATTAAGATCAATTATATTGAGTTATTTAAAATAAAACTCCAACATTAATTGCGATCCCAAGGCCTGGCTCAATAAGGCTCTTGAATGTTTCTTGAGTATCACTACTCCCTGGCCCTTTTCTAAGCTCAAATGTAGGTGCTTCATAGTATGATCGGTAACTTATATCTAGCGAGTAATAGAACCAATCAGCAAATAGGTCAAACGAGCCTAAATTGAGCCCAACGAAGCTTCCACTGCTAAAGTCGTATTCGCTTTCTATATTATTCTCTTCAATAGTAACTATCCCTCCATTAGTGCGTCCTGCATTGATACCTATGTAATATAGAGGGGTGCAAGTAATAAAGAAAAAACATTTATTACCAACAGGATTAGAATAAAATCTGGCTCCAATAGTGGAAGTTATTCCAGTAAGATCAGCTCCACCTGTGTAGTAAATATCAAAATTTTTAGTAGGGAAGTACCGAAGGCCAAATCCTAGTAAGCCATAATTGGATTTCAAACCTGATCCAATATCAACACCAACTTTGCCAGAGAAAGCACTTGAGCTTAGAATTAGTGTAAGTATGAGAAGACTTAGTTTATGTTTCATATCGTTAATTTAAGTTGAGAGTCTTAATTTTGCAATAATGATTTAGAATATAATGCCTGTGCTGCATCAAGCCAAGTTCTTCCAATATTTTGAGGTAAAATAAGTAATAACAGTATGAGGGAATTATGAAAAATTTATATTTGATAGCATTGCTAATAAGCTTCTTAAACTTCGAGGTTAGGGCTAATAATTGTGTCGGACAGGTTGAAAGTCTTCTTACAGAAGCTTCAGAAATATTAGTCTTTAAGAAGCATACTTTTACTCACATATTTGCTGATTGTAATGAAGCTAAGTTTGGGGCTGATATTGTACTTCACGAAGCTGTGCACTTTGAAGACTTAGGTGTTCCTGCTGGTTTAAACGAACAAGAATTAATGGTTTGGTACTCTGACCCTAGCAATATCAATTTCAATTTATTGCTAATAGATGGTTCAAGACTTGGTGAAATGCAATCTCAAAACTTACCTATGCCTAGAGACTTAATATTGAATTTTTTGAAAAAAAACTATCCATCTATTTACAGTGATCCAAATCACTCTATTCAGAGTTTAGTTGATGGTTATTTAAAAGACCATTCGACACTTGCCTCTTTCTCTTTTGTAAGAGGACTGACCACGGAGTTAAATGCCTATATTCATGGTCTAAGAGCAGAACAAAGAATTAAAAGAAGTTTAGGTATCGGAGGAAGCATCTATCAAAGATATGGAGTCCTTGGCTTTATGTTTTTCTTCAAAGCATATCTAAGTGAGTTGAGAACATCTTATCCTGCTCACTGGAATTCCATAGTTAATTCAAGTGATAAAAGTTATATCAAAGAAATATTTGCAGAGGCTTTAATTGTTCTAAAATTTTCAGATCATTGCAATACTATGGATTGGTTCGAGAGAAATGAATTCTTTGCCCTTTTTGAGGATCAAAATTACTTTCTAGCTGTCGAAAATATTGTTGGAAAAAACTCAAGTCTATTAAAAGAAATTTTGTGTAAATAAGGACAGAGAGCATTTACTCTCTGCCTTAATTTTTTAAATACTACAGTTATTGTAATATTTAGTTCCACCTTGATACGTGTTGTAAAAAATTGGAAGAGAGTGAAGGTTGTTACATAAACTTCCATCAGCATTTGTTGTTGCGATCCATCTGGAGTGATGATTAGAAAAAAAGATTCTTACTTTTACACCTGAGCAATAATGATGGGTTTTAACTTGTAAGTTCCCTTCATCCGCTAGTTGCTTCAAATCTTTGATTTCATGGCCCAAAAGACCGCGATAAGCACTATCAAGGTGTAGTTTGATAATGGGAGAGTCATTTTTACACGCGTCCTCTCTATACGTGGCAGTCACTAGATATTTCACTAGATCCTCCTTAAATGATGCGGAATGAGATGCTGATTTAAAAAAACTGCCTTAATATCAAATCACGCTAATAATTTATATCAAGGTTGGATTAAATACAGATCCTTCCGTGGTTTATTAAAAGGGACTTCGTTGTCCCTTTTTTATGCTATTTTCAGCATTGGTTAATTGTATGAATTAGTATTGTATTTGTAAGGCCTTGCTCTGCGTTACTTTGACCTTTTAAATTCTTACATCTAGGCGTATCTACTTGTTGCGGCGCTTATAGAGGGCCTAGCTAGAAGTTGTTTGTGCTATTATTAGACAAGTCCTCATTTGAGGCAGTCAAGTCATGTCAAATTAATCACATTCAAAAAAAGGCGGACTTGATGAACAAAATTATCATTAATGATTTTGAGTATACATTCTCTTAAGTAAGTGAGGAGAGGTTAGGATTCTTGATCTTAATTCGGCTCATAGTGAGGAGTACATTTACTTCTTCAAACCTGATTCGGCCAGTTTTGGATGAGGTAAATGAAATTAAAGTTATTAATCAAATGACCCTTTATGCTTTATCAATACTTGTAAGGCATCGGTCAAGTATATGGAGAAGGGTTGAAGCTGGTAATCTTAAAAAATATAGTATCTTTATTGAAGAGTTTATTTATATATATTGTCGAGTTGCCTCCTGAGCAATTTTTATCTGATCTCTTGGAGGAGAAGCTTAATGTTACAACTCCAGCTAGTTTCAACTCACATATTTAATACTGAAATACAAAAAATATTGCTCCGCATGGCACTAAGTTTTTGAACCTAGAGTTTATAGGTTTGATTCTCGTCGACAACCTGTGAAGGATTTTATTTCCATTTTTTCTAGTTCAAAAATTTACAAAAAATCGGTAGCCAACGTGTAGCCAAAAAGTAGCCAAACTCAAGAAATCTCACGAAATTTAGAGAAATATGGAAGGAACAGAAAAAGCTTTGATGAACTCGATCGTCAATAGAATCAAACGTTTAGAATTATTAGTGAAAATTGCTTCTGAAAACAAAAAAGCCCAAGTGGGTTAAACGAGGGCCTTTTCTATCTTAAACCTCCGAAGAGGGTTAATGTTAAATGGGGTGACCGATGGGGCTCGAACCCACGACAACCTGAATCACAATCAGGTGCTCTACCAACTGAACTACGATCACCATAATTCTAAAAATATATATATATAAAAGAGGACAAATAAGCAATAGATTAGTTCTATCACGCAGTTTTTACAGTACCTGTGCACCGCTTCTTTTTGGGCAAGTTATATAACCAAAGCTTTGACGAGTTGCATTTTAGCCCTTAGAATATTCAGTAATTACATAAGTTTATTAAATTTAACGAATTAAAATAAACATTCTATGAGGGGATTATGAGAAAGATACTAATTGGAATTATTTCATCAAGTTTAGCATTAAGCGCAATGGCGTCGACTATCGGTGTTTCAAACCACCCATTTACTATGGACAAGCATATCATTACTACCGAGTTTAATAACTATCTAAGCGACGGAAGTGGGATGGGATTATCCGCCAAATACCTTCAAAGAGTTAGTGATAGCTTAAGTATTGATGCTGGTTTTGGAATTACTGATGGTGATAGAGCTTCAAGGTTTATTGTCGGTTCAGATATTAGATTAATTCCTGATTACGGGAGACAACCTAAAGTTTCTGTAAAAGGTGTTTTAGAAACTGAGAATATTAACGGTGATAGAGTAAATTCTTTTGGTGTTGCTCCAACAGTTTCAAAAGGTTTTTCATTTTGGGGAAAGGAAGCTTACCCATTCTTAGCACTACCTGTAAAAGTAAGTTTAAATACAGCTGAAAATACATATGAGACATCAACGGCATTAGCGGCTGGTGTTACTGGAAGAATTCCTTGGGTTGGAACTAGAAACCTTGTTGGAAATATTGAAACAAATATTTCATTGAGAAATAGTTACGCATCTCTTGTAATGGGTGTTTCACTACCAATAGAATAATTTATGAAAATAGTTTTTTCTGATTTTGACGGCACCTTAACACTTAACGGTAATTTAGGTGCCGTTTTTTTTGATCTTCTCAATATTATTAAAGCAAATATGTCTGAGCTTGTGATCGTATCTGGGCGCTCAATTTCTTGGGGGCATTTCTTAATTACACACTTTCCATTAAAGCATGCAATCATGGAAGGTGGCGGTGTCATTGTTTATAAGAATCAAGAAGGTCATATAGTTGAAGAAAATTTAATCTCTGATGAAGAAATTAAAAAGTTAGAAGATATTACAGCGGAATTAAAAGAACGCTATCCTGAGTGTATTATGAGTGCTGATTCATTTGGAAGACGTACTGATAGAGCTATCGAATTTGCACAAATGAGCAAAGAAGATGTTGAAAAAGTCGAAATATTTTTAATTAAAAACAATGTGAATTTTTCGAGATCAAATGTTCATATTAATTTTTGGGTCGGAGATGTCTCAAAGAGTAATGGTGTAAAGCATTTCCTTAAAGAGTATAATCCCCATGTTAAACCGGAGGAATGTATTTTTTATGGTGACGCTGCTAATGATGAATCTATGTTTGAATTTTTCACAAATACAGTTGGAGTAAGTAATATCATTTCAATCCTTGGGCAACTTACTCATAAGCCCAAAGTTATATTGGAGGGAAAAGAGAATGCCGGTCTCAATGGTGTTTATAATCATGTTAAGGAGCTATTTGAGAGTTCTGAAGACTTCTAGTCCTGGCCAGTTAAACTTAAAGCTTTAACTAGTTTAGGCATCCATCCTTTATCCATTAAACTTGTATCGAAACATTCTTGTAAAAAAGGAATATTGCTAAATCTGGGGGCCTTATAACCTTGGTCATATAGATCACTAATTCGAAGGTTTGGAAAAGGACGCTCTGTATGTTCAAGATAATCTCCAACACTTACAGATCCTTCCTCTAGTACAGTATAAAACCAACCAACGTGTCCAGAACTGATAACTTCTTTTAGAATTCTATTATCTTCATAGCCTTGATTGATTGTTGAGCATGGGCGTCTAGGAACGGTCAGTTGTAACTTTGCAGAACCCACCATAAAGATATCTCCAATACAGAGATCTACTTCTGTAAGCTCTTCAGTGAAAAGGTTTTCTCCAAATGTTCCACCTTGAAACTTGTCTGCAATATCAGGAAATGATTTTTTGAGATGATTATAATTAACAGCTGAATAGTGATGAATAACTCGCATATCACCACCGTGATGTTTTTGATCCACAACATCGTCACCGGGAAGTTCTTGTTTTTTTATTTCTAGTGTCTCGACTGATCTCTTTCTAATGGCACTTTCTAATCCACTTGAAAGTACTTTCTTAGTACCTTTAAACAATCCTAATACTTTATACTTGCTCATTAAATCTTTCCTCTATAATTTTATCGATTAAAAGCTCGGTCTCTTTGAGATTTACCTTTGGAAGGTTTTCTCGCAGCCATCCACTTAGGTCATCTGGAATTGCAGATCTAAAAATTTGTGAATCATTCTTATTTGGGTAGGGTAGATAAAGTGCAAGTGCATGAAGCGCATGCCTGCTAATTTGCATAAGGTCATGATCTTCTTTGGTAGCGCCTTTATCCTTAAAGCGCATAAAGAGTGTGTGATCATCATTATAAAGCTTATCACCTAGTAATTGAAAGCCATGATGTTTTGCATGGGATCTAATTTGATGTTGTCTTCCGGTTTTAGGAAAGGCCAGGGCGAGAATGTATTCATCTCCTTGATAAAGCTCTTTAAAGTGGGTTTCAGCATGCTTTCCAAAAGTAGAGTCTTCTGGAAAACAGTGATTATATTGTCTTGGAACAAAGTCATCTTTATTACCAAGACGCTCAAAGGCAGTAAATGGAAAGTTCACTTCTTTTTTCTTATGACCTATAAGAAAGTAACACTTATGAACTTTATTATCTTCAAATAAGGAAGTACATTTTTGAGCTGCTTTTGGATTCTTACCTAATAACTGAACTCCACTAGTTTCACGATCAAGTCTGTGAACAGAGTGTATAGTATGACCTAGAATATTTTCAAAATATACAGTTGCGCAATTAAAGAGATGTTTACCAGATGGATGGGTTGTCATATAAGGAGGCTTAGAGACAACAACAATATTGTCATCTTCAAAGATTGTATCAGGTACAAACTTCAAATCGAGTTTTTCACCATTCCAATATTCATCTTCACAGTCTCCGCGAAGAGTAAAAATCTCAATTTTCTCTCTATGATAGACCTTAACTGATGCTTTATGTGGAAAAGGGCGATTTATAATTTTAACTTCGCCGTTAGATATTTTCTTTTTAATTTGTTGTCTAGAAAAACTAATAAGATGAAGTGCACAGAATTGATCAAGACGCATTCCATCTTCATCCTCTGATACTCCAAGTAGGACTTCATATTTTTCAGGGCCAAAATGTTTATATATTTCGTTCATATCACTTTCTAGGGAGTGGTATCATAGCGTTTTTTTATAAGATATTTCAAACAATTTATCGCGCCATCTTTGGAATAACCAAAATCATCCATTAATTTATCTAGGATCATCTCAATTTGTTTCCGTCCAGAATCTGTTAAGCCGGACTTACGAACCTTTCCTTCTTTGGTATTACTTAGCTCAGCGAGGTAATATATGATATTGGTTCCTATAGCATCAATGATCTTTTTTTGTTCATTTCTATAAGTCTCCCGTAGTTGTTTTGTAATTCCCTCAAGAACCTCAGTATAAACAATTGCTTTCCCCGGATGATCAAGCGCAAAGGCACCGAGTTTACTTAGTATATGTGACCTAAATGATTTCGTATCCTCTTTAAGATGAATATTTCCTTCAAATTCTCTGATGAAATACTGATCTGGCTCTTCGAATTTACCCGTGACAGTATTTTTAATCTTTTCATTTTTATTTAAGGCATTAATATGAGCGACATATTTTTCAATATAATCTTCATATGACCTATCATCTATCAAACCTAGAGACTCTCTAACTTCTGAATCAAAAGAGTTTAGAAAGTATTGATCTGCAAGATAAATAAATTTCTTTGGATTATGGTAATCCCCCTGACTTGAAATATTCAAAAAGTCATAATCAGTTTTTTTATCAGAGATCTCTCTTAGATAGTCGAGAACTTCGTTGATGGTTATGATGTCGTGCTCATTAGCAAGTTCATAGATAATTTGTTTTATATCTCTAGGTGAAATGCCGAATTTACCTTCGTACATGACCTCATTTTCAAATTCTTCTAGCACCTTTTGATAACCAAGGTTGAGAATTTGTTGCTCTTCTTGAGATAAGTAATCTGGCATTTCCCTGTTAGAGAGGTACAAAGATTTTTCTAAAGGAGTAAGCTTCGGAACAATTTCTCCTAGCTTCTTATCTTTATAGTTTTTAACTTGTGGGTGTCTCATTCTTGTCATTGTTGCCCATAAACAAAGTATCTCAATAGCATATGGTTCAAATGATGCTTTATCTTTCAAATTTCTAACTTGATCTTGATAAATTTGCATCTCTTCTTTAAAGTCTAGAAGATAGGGTACTTTTAAAAAACTAAAACGGCCCTTGAATGAGTTATAGTCAGGGTGCTGTTTAAAGGCATTTAAGTGTACTTCATTTGAGCTTCCAATAAAGAAAATATCTAACTCTGTAAGAATTCCACCCAAGTTTATATTTTTTGTCTCCATTGTCATAAGGAGATACTTGTATGTATCAAGAGGTCTTTTAAGAAGGTCTGAATACTCTAGGATCCCTCTGTTTGCGAGAACAATTTCACCATCTAGACTAAAGAGATTTAATGACTGAAGACTAGGAGGCAGAGCTGCAAGCCTTTTATCCATTGTTATTTGCTGAAGTTTAGCATCAACGTGCAGTTGAGGTTCTATAGTCACTGCTCCGGTAGAGTAACGCTTATCAATATAGAATCGCTCTACTTTTATATGTTTTAGGACTGCCTGAAATTCACCTTTATAGCTTTTTAATAGAGCATCAAAAATGAGTCTGTTTCTTTTTGAAAGATCACCAGAGTAGAGATATGTATTTTTAACTTGTTGTAAGAGATCTTCGTCATCTCCGATATGCTTTTCAATAAGAGCTTGTCTCGTTTTAAGAGGAATTAAGAGTAATGGATGATCTTTAAGTTCACTCATCAATATCGCCGAGACTTCATTGTCTTCTAGGTGTGCAAAACTATCCATATGCTTTTCTATTTGCTTTGAACTTAAGCCTAGGCTTCCTTTTGTGTATTGATCAATCGGAAAAACCCAACTGAAGGTAAAGAGTGCACCTTCTTCACTTTTTGAATAGTCTTCACATGTCTTCATGATTTTTTTTATAAGGGAAGATTTAGATGAACCATTAGGCCCTACAAGAAGAATAAACTTATTGTTGAAACCCTCCTCTGTGAAGTTAATCAGGTTATTGTATATCTTTTCTTGTGTTTGAAATTGTCCTGCGACTTGGGGAGCGTTGGGATGATCACGCTTAAATAGTTTAAAATGGCCTTTTTCATCTTTACCGTAGTGATCAAACATATCTTTAAAAAACATTGCAGAAGAACGTAATTCTCTTTTAAAATATTTATCAAAAATTTCCATGTACTCATCAAAAGAGAAGATTTCTGGAATTCTTTCTTCTTGATTATTTACTTCTTCTAGCCAATCCATATAAACTTCCTATGAGATGAAAAATAAGCTTAAAATGCCCAATTCTATTATAGCAAAATTTTGGCCGTTGATACTGTCTGCAATTGTTTTGCCTGTTATTTGGCACCTTTGGAGTAGTACTGGGGGCGGTGACTCAACTAATATGTCTACTGCAACCTTTGACGACGATCTCCAAGTCTTTTTGGGAGATATTCATGAAAACTGGACTGAGGGATTTAGTCAGAAGGATGTAAAAAACTCTAGCTGTGATTTTGAGGGAAATGAAGCAAGTTGTAGCTATGAGTTGATGAGTTGCTATTTAAAAAATCAACTAAATAGAAAACCTTTAAAACTTGGACATAAATTTGTTTTAGTTGAAACTTCTTCGGTTAAGTCTAATTTTGGAGACGCAATTATTCAAATTAATGAACTCAAAACTCAGAAAAATTTTACAATAAAACTATTCAATAATTGTCATCGTATAAAGCTTCCTCAAAATATTTATTCTTCAGGTCCTGTAAAAACAAATGAATTGATCTGGGATAACTATAATCAAAAAATATGGATCGATCGCTTCTATAGAACAATGACGGAGACCTCTGGTAAAGAGGTACCCTTATTGCAGCTAACAATCTCTGATCGTATTAAATATTGTCAGGAAAGAGGTGGACAGCTATTGGAGAGTCATGTTTTTGATGCAGCTTCGTTTTATCCATCAAAGACTACACCCAGAGGAACGAGCTATAAATTTAGATATCCATGGGGCAGGGAAGATATTGATTTTTCTCAAGTCGATAAGGTCCTCTGTGAAAAGTTACAGGCAAAAGAGTGTTTGAGTGCACAGCTAATTCGAGAACTCTCTCGGGTCCCGACGGGAGTAAGTTGGTCTGGAATATTTTATGCAATAGGATCCTATCCAGAATCATTTCGAAACATAATCAACCCAATGAGAAACTTAAAAGTCTCAAGTCGTTTTCAAAGCTTCACAAGTGAATGGCACGAGAACGGGTTGCGTGCCTATTGGAATGGAACTTTGAACTATTCAAGTGGAATAGAATTAACAGAGAAAATATTAAAAAGAATGATACCCTCAGGTGAGATAAAAGGAATTGCATTTAGATGTATGTATTATCAATAGTTCTCTATTTATTTAGTCTAAACACTTTTGCCACTTCAGAGTCGATCATCGAGGACCGTTGGAGGGGAGCCCTTTTTATCCAGGCAAATAAAAATTTTAAGCAAGACATTTTGGTTAAAGAGCCTAGAGGAACAAGACAACATATTTTGTCAGTGACTTATCTTGATAAAGGCTTTAATAAAGTAAAGGATTGTCTTGTTTATGATGTTCCGAAAAAAAGAGAAGCTTCTACACTTTCCATCATTACGGTTATTAGTAAAGAGTCTTGCGTAGATAATTTATTCTCAAAAGTAAGCTTTAAGTGGGATCAAATTTTTAACTTCACTTACTCAATTAACGATACGAAGTTAGAGTTAAAAATGGACGATATCGTCAAAATCTTTAATCTATATAACTTAACCCTTAGAAGCAAAGGAATGCTTATCAGCTTTGTGGATTCTGATGATGGGGAAGTTTTGAAGTCTGGAGATATTTGTTTTGATGTTAGTGATAAGTGTAATGTGTTGATGCCTGATCAATGTATTCTTTGTCCCGGAGGAATTCAACCCGCTATTGCAAGCTCATGTCAGAGTAAAACTCGAAAATACTGTTCAGATAAGGTGTGTGGTACTAGGGGGGAATTAGCCTGTGTTCGAGGCTTTGTTGCTTCAGGTTACCAAGGAGATTACTGTCTAAATGATAGTCCTATAGGGTATTGTTCAGGTAGATTAAGAGTTGTCTGTATCGATGGTGTGCTTAGGTGTCGCTAGTTAGGTATTTCTTTTATAAGAACATCTTTCCCCAAAAAAGTCGCTGGAATCACCTCTTGGTTATCATAGTCTTCACCAGTGTAGCAGTCTTGAGAATCTTTTAAGAAATTATGGCAAAGTTGTACTGGCTGATGAATCATAGTCTTCGCTTGGTCAATGGTATTATGTTTTAGGTCATAGTAGAGCTCGGCCCTCGATAGATAGTTTCCTTCACCTGGATTCTGAATTACTGGGTAACCATTAATAAAGTTTGCTACCTTCGATTTTTCACCACTTGTAATAACAAGGTCTAAGGTGTTTGGTGGAATTTGTTTTAAAGTTTTATAAAGTTCACTATTATAAGTATCACAGTGTTTAGATCGACTAGGGTAGAAGTTCACTTTAGCCGCCGGAATTTTTTCTTCAAGTGCAAGCTGTGAGCTACAATCAAGTCCTTTATTGGCCATTAATACGACAACCTGGGCACCTTTTCTACGAAGTAAATTTGCTTTGGTAATAATGCTCTTGGGCGGATTTTGAATATACATGCCATTGATTTTACCATCAGGTATTTTTTGTGCTAATTCAGTTGTAAGCACTCCTAGAAAGCCGACCTTAATGCCATTAACTTTTTTTATAGTATATTCGTTAATGTTTTTCCAATTAATTTGCTTAGCTGTTCTAAGATCAAACAAGTTTGAATTAACAATTTTAAAATTTGCTTTGCTAGTTAATGAAGCAAAGTAATCCTTTAGTGATGTTCCCGTTTTACTCTCAAGGGAAAACTCATTAACCCCAAGACTTGTGACATCAACATTAAGATAGTTATAGAGAAAAATTGTTCTTTTGTGATTTTCTGTTTTGTTTAAAAAAGATCCAGCATCCACATACACCATAGAGTTTTTATATTCATCTTTTAGAATATCAAGATAGGATCTCATTGCGGCAACACCACCAACTTTAATTGCCCTCGCCTCTTTAAAACGATTTTTTATTGGAAAAGTTGTAGGCTCGATCATTCCTTCAAAATCATTCGAACTAATAAATGCTAGTCTCACGAACCTTTGGGTGTCATAAGTGTAGGGGGCCTGTGGACTTGGAAAGGTGTAAAGGCGATAGTGGCCTGAGGTTTGTTGATTATCGGCCATCTTTCTTGTAGTTGTACAAGATTGGAAGGGTATTACAAATAACAATAGTAAAATTAAATATTTCATCTCACCTTAGAAGCTATGTAGCTTTTTAAGTTTATTATACGCCTGAGTGAGTGCGACTTCAATTTTACTATAAAGTTCCGCATTTGCATTTGTACATAAACTTATTCTAACTACACCGCGACCAATATCATCTTTGATTCCTTGAGCCTGTAGAACTCTTGAGGTTTCTGGTTTGTTATCTGAACAAGCCGATGAGGTGGTCACGAAGATGTCTTGAGATTCAAGTTCGATCTGAACTGCTTGGCCATGTATTCCAGGATAAGCAATCATTGTGGTGGATGATAGCCTTGGAGAGTCATCGCCTATGATAACCGCAGCAGGAAAATTTTGCTTAATATTCTTTTCAAAATTCTCTCTTAAGATACGAACTTTAGCTAAGAGCTCCTTGTTTCGATCAAAAGAATCCATTGCGACCGCCATGGTTTCGATACCAATATAGTTTTGAGTACCGCCACGTAGACCTTTTTCTTGTCCACCGCCTAATACATGAGATCTTAAAAGAGAGAGATCTTTGGCAATGATGAGACCGCTGCCAATAAGAGCTCCAACTTTATGGGAACTAGAAACGGCAAAGTCCATATTAGACTGATCAAATTTAAAGTCAGATTTTCCAATATATTGAGTTGTATCTGAAAAATATATTATTCCGTTGTCTTGAGCTATCTTGCCGATTTCAACAAATGGTTGAATAACACCAGTTTCATTATTTGCGGCCATGACAGTCACTAGACATATTCTGTCTTTACATTCAGTAATAATTTTTTGGTAATCAGCTAGATCAACAATACCGCTTGGTAATGTTTTGATTGTTTTAATTTGGTAGCCTTTAGTGGCATAAAGTTCACAGCATTGAACAACTGCCGCATGCTCTATTCCTGAAGTGACAATGATGTCTTTACCGTCTTTGGGACCATCGTCACATAATGAGTAAAAAACGTGTGAGATACCTTCACTTGATCCAGAATTGAAAATAATTTGTGAGGATTTACATCCAAGAACTTTCGCCAATGTTCTTCTGCATTTTTCCATGCCAAACATCATCTTTTTTCCAAGAGAATGGATAGCATTGGGATTAGAATAAGGACCTGTTTGAAGTCTTTGAACTAAATATTCACATACATCAGAGCTTAGTGGCGTTGAACCATTAAAGTCAGCATATACCATAGGGCAACCTTTTAAATTTGTTTCTTAACAAATATTTAACATTCTATCTAAAGCTTTTAAAGCATTTTCTTTAATTGCAGCAGGAACTTTGATGATGTTGGTTGGGGTGTTGTTATCGATTGATCTGAGGCTCTCAAGCAGCCACCTAGGTCTAACTCTGTACATGGTAGTACACAAGCATTGGTAGGGAGAAAGAGAAAGAATATCAAGGTCTGTAAACTGGGCAGCGAGTCTATTTACTAGATTGATCTCTGTACCTATGGCCCATTTTGAACCTTTGGGAGCATCTTTGATAGTATTGAGTATAAAAGAAGTAGATCCGGACATATCAGCTGCAGAATAAACTTCATAAGAGCACTCAGGGTGAATAAGAATAGTTCTCTCTGGCTCCTTTGCTTTTATTTCTTTGATCTGATCAACTGTAAATCCCTGGTGAACAGAGCAGAATCCGTACCAAAGAATCACTTTGGCTTCTTTGATTTGATCGGCAGTCACACCACCATTTTGAAGATTTGGATTATAGACGATCATTTCATCAAGTGAGATACCAAGTTCAACACAAGTATTTCTTCCTAGATGTTGATCAGGAAAGAATAGAAGCTTTTCACCTTGCTCTAATGCCCATGAAATAACTTGCTTGGCATTTGAAGAAGTACAAATCGCTCCTCCATTGGCACCAACAAAGTCTTTAAGTTTAGCATCACAATTGATATAGGTAATTGGTATAACGGTATCTGTGTTGGCTGCTTTAGAGATGCTTTTCCAGGCGCGATCAATTTCAGATCGATTTGCCATATCCGCCATTGAACAACCGGCATTCATATCTGGAAGTATAACATTTTGATTATCAGCTGTTAGCATATCTGCTGTTTCGGCCATAAAGTGTACGCCACAAAAAATGATATATTCTGCTTTGAGCTTTGCCGCTTCTCTGGCAAGTTGTAAGGAGTCACCCGTATAATCGGCGAATGCAATGATGTCATCTTGCTGATAGTGATGACCTAAGAGTGCGACTCTGTCCCCGAGCTTTGCCCTAAGAGCATTAATCTCTAAGAGAACTTGCTCATCACTAAGTTCTTTATCTTGGATCTTTGGAAGGTGATCATCTTTTAATTCGTAGAAGTCTAACATGATCAATAAAGTGCCAGTAACCATGGCCTTAATCAACAAAAATAATGAAACAGACTAAATGTGTATAACTTTCTTTCCCTGCCAAAATTTTGGCACAGCTGCGGCGCGAAAACTCAATGATATTATTAACTTATTTTTTGACGTTGTGTGATATGTCCCTTAACATTTTACTATAGGACCATGAATAGGACCATAAGTTGTCTAAGTCACGACTAACAATTTCGTCACGGACGGGGAGATTAAAATGACAAAAGTAATTACTATTGCAAACAACAAGGGCGGAGTTGGTAAAACAATGCAAGCTTACCAACTAGCAACTCATCTCGCTCATAAAGGTAACAAAGTTTTAGCAATCGATTTAGATTCTCAAGCAAACTTATCATCTACATTAGGTGTTGATGTGAGAAGAACTTTAATTCCTGAGTGGTTGATTGGAGATGTAGACGCTGAAGATGTCATCTGCCCAAGTGAAGGCAAGTATGATTTTCATAAAAACTTAGATGTTATTCCTGCAAGTAGACATCTTGCAAACTTAGCAAAACTTTTAATTTTATCTGAAGCTGAAGTTAGAAAAACAGCTGGTAGAAAAGAGCGTTTATTGAAAATGCGAATAGAAAAACTAGCAAATAAGTATGATTATATTGTTATTGATACGCCACCAATGCTTGGTGATGAATTAATAATGGCATTAGTTGCAAGTACAAGAGTACTTATTCCTACTCAAGCTCAAGATTACTCGATCGATGGACTGGAAGAGCTAATGGATACATTTGAAATTATCAAAGAATCAGAGAACCCAAGTTTAGATTTTAATATTATTCCTTCAATGGTGAACATGAGAAGAAAGTTAGAGAAGCAAAGGCTTGAAGAATTATCACAATCATTTAGTGTTTCGGCCGGAGTAAGAAACCTTGTTGATATGCAAGAATCGATTTCTGCAAAAAAGCCAGTCTTTATGATGGGTAAAAACTCAAAAGGTAAGCAAGACTATGCAAACCTATGGACGTCTTTAGGGCTTAACTAATTATCATCTTCACCGGAGAATAGAACATGGCAAAAAAGTTTGCTTCAAGAGTTTCAAAAAAAGATAGAGTAAAAAAAGATTTAACATTAAATCTAGATGAAAGAATCTTTCAAATGAACGATGAAAAACTGCTAAAAGGTGCCCTTTTAGATAATATTAAATTATCTAAAATTGAAGTTAAAAAACAAGTTCGTACAAAATTTAATGACGAATCTATTGCAGAGTTGGCCGCAAATATTAAAGAGAACGGATTAATACAACCTCTAGTTGTTTATAGAGATAATGATAAATTTATATTAATTTGTGGAGAGAGAAGATTTAGGGCAATGAGTACTCTGCCAGATATGGAAGATGCTCCCTGTTTTATTTTAGAAGATAAGACAGATGAAGAGTTAATGGCGATTCAGTTTTCTGAGAATTCGGCAAGAGAACAACTTCATTATATCGACCAAGCAGATTCTATTTTTGGCTATAAGAAACTTACAGGTGCAAGTGAGAGAAAAATTCAAGCAGCACTTGGTATATCTAAATCAGAAGTTCACAGGTGTCTTTTAATTGCAAAGCTACCAAAAGCAGTTAAAGAAGCAGCAAAAGTCCATAACACTGAAAAATATGTGCTTTTAGAGTGGGGTGCACTTGATAAAGGATCTTTAAAAGATAACATTAAGAAAAAAATACTTTCAGGTGATTTAACAAAAAGACTTCAACTTAAAAGAGCGATTAACGCAAGTGGTGAAGTTGTTAAGACTAAGAATAAAACACCAATGAAAAGAAAGTCGACAGCAAGATCAGCATCAGCTTCATTGTTTATGAAGGCCATGGCAGAGAAATCCAAGAATATGAATTTATCTAAAGATGAGATGGCGATGATTAAGAAGTTGATGAGTGAAACGAAAGACCTTATTGAAGATAGATAATCATGAAATTAAATAGAGTACGATAAGACTTTAGGGGAAGTATCGTACTCCATGGAAAACTTTGAGCTCCTAAGAGCTCAAAGATCTTTGGATTGTTCTTTATAAACTAAACATTTTTGTCATAAGTTTTGATGCATGCTCAGGAGTAATGCTATTTTTACTTGCAGCATTCTCAATTAAGCTTGATAAGCTTAAAAGGTTACCTTCAGATGCTTCTTTAGCTGCTTTCTTTCCAGCAGTAATAGAGAAGCCAAGTAGCTCTGTTGAGAAAGCATCTTGTTCATCATTAGTCATACCTTTCTTAGAAGACTTCTTCCAGTGAGTGGCTAGTCTTGCTACTTCTTTACTTCTTTCAACACTAAGTCCAAATTCAGAAGATAGAAATTGAGCAGATTTTGCAATTTGAGCAACTTCTTTAAGAGCAGCTGTTTTAGCTAAATCTTTTACAGATGCTGCAGTTTTTTCAAAGATAAAGTTTGAATATGGGTCAGCATATCTTGTTGGAATCCAAGTATCGTAAGCTACATAGTCATAGATTTCATACCCGTCATTATCATAGCCAACAAACTCGTATTCATAATCTGTCTCGTAGTATCCTGGAACTAGTGCTAGATCATAAAATGTACTTGCAGAATTATCAAAGTAGTAATCTGCAGCATTGTCATAGTCAGGATCATAAGCACTGATATTAACAGCGTCATATGAATCAGTGTATGGATCATAAATTACGATATAATCGTATTCAAGAGTCGTATCTTTAACAAGAGTTACATCAAAATCTTGATTAAGATTAAGGCCTTGAACAAATAAAGCTGCCGCTTGCTCGTGTGTATATTCGTAATAGACTGGTCCGCCGCCTGTGGAAGTCCCACCGCCGCCTCCGCCACCATTACATGATATTAGAGATAGTGCTAATAAACTTGCTGATAATAATTTTTTCATTGTTGTCCTCGAATTTTTGCAAAAAAAAAAGGCCCGAACTATTCGGGCCAAATTTTATATTTATAAACCAAATACTTTACTCATTAATTTTCCAGCATGCTCTGGAGTGATACTGTTCTTAGATGCAGCAGCATCTAATAAAGAGTTAAGGCTTGAACTGTCGCCTTCAGCTGAAGCTTTAGCAGCACTCATACCGTCTGTGATTGAAAATCCTAGAAGCTCTGTAGAGAACGTGTCTTGCTCAGCATTTGTCATTCCTTTCTTAGAAGCTTTTTTCCAGTGAGCAGCAAGTCTTGCAACTTCTTTTCCTCTGTTAAGGCTTAGACCAAACTCAGAAGATAAGAATTGAGCTGATTTACTGATTTCTGCAACTTCTTTTAGTGCAGCAACTTTAGCTAAATCTTTTACTGATGCAGCAGATTTCTCAAAAGTTACATTAGAGTTTCTGTCTCTGTATCTTGTTACAACCCAAGTTTCATATGGCTCGTATCCATAAATTGCATATCCGTCATAATCATAACCAATGATTCCATAACTATAATCTACTTCGTAGTGACCAGGTATAACGTCTAGGTCAAAGTATCCAACTCCTGAGTTAGAAAAGTAGTAGTCAGCCGCATTGTCTAGTGCTGGATCGTAAAGATCGATATTGATTGCATCATATGAATCTGTGTATGGATCATAGATAACAACATAATCATCTTGAAGTGTACTTTGCTTTACAAGAGTGACACTAAATTCAGAATCTAAATTTAATTGTTGTACAAACTTTTGTGCTAGTTGGTTGTGTGTGTAGCCTGGAGCTCCACCGCCGTTACCACCGCCGCCATTACACGATACTAGTGAGAGTGTTAATAAACTTGATGCGATTAATTTTTTCATAATTTCCCCCCTAAAAAGAAATTTGTTGTTTTTATTATTTAAGTAAATCGTTACTTTAAAGTTAAAAAAACTTTTTTATCTAAATACTCAAGATCCGTTGAGCAATGTAGTAATGCCAAATAAAAAGCAATATGAATGCCAAAATTTATAATTTGAGTAATATATTCAATTATTTGTGTGGGGCGGCGCGTTTTGTGTCTGTTTTTGTGTGAATTTTATATGAAAAAAGAGTCAATGAGAATACAAAAAATTGAAAAATATACCTATTTTTTGTGGTGTAAAAATGGGTACTGGGGCCAAAATGTAACCGATGATTGGAGTCATAATGTACTTATTACACGGCGCGCATGTATCTGTGTTGTGAAGCTATAACTGTATGCTATATCAATAAAAGTTTGATAAATGCTAGGGGACTCATGAATCATATAATCTTTTTAATTCTATCGACATTTATCTTTGTTAGTCATTCGTACGCTGAAATTCTAAGTATACCTTTACAGTATACTGGTCACCCAGCTAAAGATCTCGTTGGTATCAATGGTAAGCCCCTCTCTGTAATTCAAGCAAAAATTTACTGGGCACAAACTGAAGATCTCTCCAATCTAAACCCAAAAGAAAATGATGTTTGGAAAAATAATATTGGAGGTTCACTGTCTTCAAACGATGATGACTTATCTATTAGTGATAGAGAAACCTTCAAGTATGTCGACAATGTTGTTTCTACTATAGGCTCTTTTCGCTTTGTTGGTAGAGAGACAAGTAAAGACGGAAAACAAAGAAACTTTAATATTTGGATGAGTAAAGATAATAGATCAATTCTATTAAGAAAAAATTTACTCAGAAAGCTTGGCTATAAAATTCCAAAGATTGAACATAAGCAGCAGGTGAAAATAAAGTTTAATGGCGAAGCTAGCCTTAAGGGATTTATCAGCGACCTAGAAGTGAGAACCTTTGCTGACTCTAATCGGTGGATTATAGGAACCGATAAAGACTCAGCAACTCTTACATTACAAGATGTCTTGGTCTTTGAATCAAATACTCAAATTTATAACCTCGCTATGGGAGAGATGAACTCTGATGCTATTAAGCATAGAAGGTCAATGAACACTCTTGCCCTTCCTTATGCATTAGTAGATTTTAGAGAAAGTGTTGATGGCCTATCTTGGAATCTAGGCCGCATTGATAATAAAGTTCTTCTATTAGATATTTTGGCTGGAGATCAATTCTCTACTACATATAATGATGCTGTATGGATGATGAAGCAAATCTTAAAACTGAGCAGATCTGACTTCGAGCAAGTTGTTGAGTTATCTTACTTACCAATATCTGTTAAGAAGTTGATGGTTGAAAAATTAATATCACGACGTAATACCATGGCCAAGGTTTTAACTCCAAAGGCGAAGTTAATAGAGGTTAATTACGAAATCTCAGATGATTCAGGTGAACTTAAAAGAGGACGATTAACTCGAGATACTTGGGAAGGTCACTCTGCGAGGTATTCCTATGATGATACAGAGTCACCTTTATCCAGAGAGGAGATTGGATCATTTTTTAAATCAAAATTCTATGCCAGCATTATTCAAAATGTTGTGACTTACGTTAATGATAACTTACTTTATGATACGGATATACAAGCTGCGGCAATTGAAAAAGCAGTAGCAGCGCAAAGAAATCAGTTCATAGAGTTATTTGAGACAGGACAATTTAAAAAAGTACCATTTAGTACTTGGGTAATTCCAACCGCCAAGGGAAATATAGCTGCTTCGAGAGATATTGTTACAGGTTCATACCTAGGGACAGATAATCTTATTCAAATCGCAGATTCAGTTGAAGTTATTGGAGAAGTTGGAGCTTTCGTTGGAACTCTAGGTCTCCCTGCTCCAGTGCAATTATTTGCTTCTGGTGGTGCAAGGTTTTCGAGATCATACTCCCATGTAAAATCAATTAAAAGTATTAAAAAAGCACTAAGAGAGCCCTTCAGAAATATTATGGTTCCAAGAGTAAAAAAACAAAAATCACGTTCAATAATCGGTATGATCGATGATCTACAAAGCGAGGATTATACAAAGCTTGAAGGTGATGAGAGGGAAGAAAAACTAACAGAGATCTTTAAAGAGTTTGAAGATGTTATGGAAGTAGGTGATTCTCTGATTATCTCTAATAATCTTATTTTGAGTGGGGGAGTTACTGGTGGTTACCAGATACCATCGGGTCCAATTGATATAACAGCGATGGTTAACTTCAATGCTAGAAAATTAAATATCTGGAGACTTCATATACTTCGAGCTGACGATAAAACCTTTCAGGTATATAAAAGTCGCGCTAGTAGTTTTGGAAGTGGTGGAGGAATACAGCTTAAAGCTATTATCCCTGTCTTAACTTTAAACTGGGATAAAAACTCTGGACAAGTTAAGACTCAATTTCAATCAATTAGTTTTTCAAAAGAAGATGAAGATGATGTAACAATAAAAAGATTAACTCAACTCAGACAGGTGTTTGTTGATAATTCAACAGAGCTTCTTACTAAAGAAAATAAGCCTTTTCTCATTGAGCATAATTTTACAGAGCGAACGGCCGATAGTCGTTTCTTTGCCTTTCAGACTAGCTCAGTAAATTTACTTGATAAAATGATGGTCACTCACCCTGAGCAGTTCACTGTTGAACTTTACATAAGAAGTCTTACAAAATTGAAAGGTCGAAACTATACTCAAGTTGCTTATGACGTACTCAACGGAATTATTGAGGAAGTCCTAAATAATGAAGATATTATGCTTAGTAACACTGGAAGTGGAAATCCCGGAGATAGTTTTTACGGAGAGTCATTCTCACGGCAAGTTATGACTGAGGTTCCTTTTAATCATCTTGAGCAGGAAATACCTTTTGAAAACTATTCGCAGGTAAAATCTCTTTGGAAGGGATGGAAAGCGAATAGAAAAAAATTAAAGAGTATTAAAAAGAAAATTCAAAAGAAATACGGTCGTGACATTTTTAATGATGAATTATTTTTTGATACAGATGAGATTCAACTTTACTCTGTTGATGTGACATTGAGCTTATACACTCAAGCTATAGACAGTATGATTGCTTATGATCACGAAAAATTCATGAAACTCATTGATTCATATATTGAATTACCAATGGCCCGCCGTGGTTCATATAGGTTCAGAGATATGTACGAAAGAAAGCGGAAAAAACTTATTCGCAAAATTCGAAATGCACATACAGACCTCCAGGCAGACTATCAAAACTTAATGAGCCCAGATCAAAAATCCACAAATATTACAACGTTGATTGATGTCATTGAATCAATGCTTCCATTTAATGTTTTTCAAGAAATAGTCGGTGGAGACGAGAATTTTTATTTAAAAGGAACAATTACAGGTTTTAGAACCGGTACTGAAAATGGTGAAGAAGCTCTTATCTCAAATGCTATTGGCGAATACGGATCAGAGATGCCTGGCGGGATTATGGCGACACTTCGTTCTGCAATAAAAATCTCACAAGGTGAATTAGGTGCTTACTGGTTCTTAAGGAGATTACAATAATGAAATATCTATTACTCCTTACAACTTTGGTCTCAAATTTTACTTTAGCTTCTATTGAACCTGCGGATATTACTACCGCTAAAGTCAGTGACCCCTTTTATAACTATCAGTGGGGAATGGATTTTCAAGGGCAGAAAGTTTATAACGAATTATCCGACCTTGAGAATCTCTTGATCGTTGGAAATAAAAATGCTGATATTGCCATACCTTTTATAAATACGATTGATGATCAATTTAAGCGTGATGTTATAGTGGCCGTTATTGATACCGGTGTCGATTATAATCATCCCGATCTCAAGAGTAATATATTTGTAAACACTATCGAATGTGAAAACGGAGAGATCCCTTTTGAGCCTGAAGAGAGTAAGGATAGCAATATATATCCCGGTGACTGTAAAGGTTGGGATTTTACAGGGAAGAAAGAATTAGGATCAAACAGACCCGATGACTTTGTAGGGCACGGAACACATATTGCTGGTATTATCGCAGCTGTAAAGAATAACGAGATCGGAATATCTGGTGTCTCTAATAGAATTAAAATATTACCGATTAAAGTTTTAAGTAACAATAATGAAGATTCACAGGCGCTTGGGACAAGTGACAGATTAGAGAAAGCTATTCTTTATGCTGTTGAGATGAAAGCAGATATTATAAACCTTAGTCTTGGATGGCCACTCTCTTTTGATAAAGGCCATTTAAAGGCAGCGGTAAAGAAAGCAATCGATGCCGGTGTGATTGTTGTCTCTGCTTCAGGGAATAATGATCACTCTGAGCCAATCATGCCTTGTGCTTATCCAGGAGTTTTATGTGTAGGTTCATCTGACCCTGATGGAAAGATGTCAGACTTTTCTAATTACGGAGCCCATGTTGATGTTCTTGCGCCGGGTAATAATATTATAAGTACTTTTCCAACTGCAAATACACCTCTTTTCTTTGATGTTGTTGGATATGAAGTTAAGTCGGGAACAAGTCAGTCAACACCTTATGTTTCTGCTTTGGCGGCAACGATTAAGGGTTTAGACCCAAGTCTTACAGCAGAAGAAATCAAGGCTAAAATCATAAATGGAACAGGTAATTCATTTGATATAAATAATAAATTCTCTAACGGATCAATTATCAATTTTAAGCAGGCACTTGCTGCAAGCTCGAGCATTGCAAGGCCAAGCTTTAAAGGTTTTAACAGAGTTAAGGTTGATGCGAAAAGTAAGTATTTTCGTTTTGAGATCGACTTTCAAATGAATAAGATAGATAAAGAGAAGCTAGATATATCATTGCTTGCGAATGAAAATATAGTTTTTGATGACTATCTTTTTACAATTGAAAACAAAAAGCTAACTGTAGCAGGACATATTAAGAGTCTTGATGTTGATCTGATCCAAGATATGTACTTAGTTGTAAGAAATAGTGGTAAGGTAGATACTTTTAAATTTCAAAAACGTTTCTATATCGATTTTAACGATCTTTCTAATGCTAAGCGCTTTCAAATTATTGGTGCAAATCCAAAAGATTTATCAAGTATCTCTACAGTGAATTATCATCACGCACCTTATGATTTTCCATACTATTACCTTCTGAATGAAAATAAAGCCGGTAAGGTTTTTGCTTTATTCACAAAGGTTGGCGATAGCATTCGTAATATTGGGAATGTCATGCTTGAGAAAGGTGTTTCTGAAATATTATCTGTTCATCGCATCGATGCCAATGGTGATGGAGTTGCAGATATTGTACTTAGATCGCTTATTTTAAAAGAGAATGATGAAGGGGAAGAATCGTCTGAAATTATGTATTCTTACTTAACCGAAAGATTGCGACCATTATTTTCTAAGACAGTAGAAGTCGACGGAAAGAAACAGAGAGTAGACTATTCCCATTTTAAGTTAAAGTTTGAGAATGTGATTCTACAAGATTTAAATGACTTTGCATGGGTGAAAATGACATATGGAGACTTTGGTGAAATTAGTGTCCCAGCATACTTAACTTATGGAAATATCCCTGAAGCAGACAGTAGCCCAAATCCTTTTGCAAGATTACGAAAAAGAGTTTTTTCAAGTAATATCTACTATTATGAACCTGTCATTGTTGAGGCAAAACCAACTTTTATCACTAGAACATTTATGACAAATAGATTCATCGATGATTTTAAGATGAAAGTTGGCTTCAGACCATTCGAGCAAGTCTTTATGGTTAAGTTTAACAAGCAATCATTTGAAGATATTGATAAGGGAGAGTTTAGTATTCTTATCTCACACGAGAGTGAACGAAAATTACCTCGAAACTATACCCTTTTAATCAATTCAATAAGTAGTAAAGAATGGTTGATTAAAAAATTAGACGGAATAAATTTAAATCTATCTGAGTTTATTACAGAACGATCTATGGATTTAACTGGTGATGATGTATATGCCCAGACAACTGAGCGTACTCTTGTGGGATTCGAAAAGTCATCAAGGCTTGCTTGGGAAGAATTCTCTTTAGTAGCTGATAGAAACAAAATTGAATACGTCTCAATTGAGCAAGATGATATATCAAATACACTTGAGTATCCTATTAAGACATTTATGACAGATGAAGGAACCTTTAGATTCTATTTAACTCCGAGTAAAATTTATCTTGAGCATAGTGATGGGGTGAAGGAAAAATACTCTTATCCTGTACATGTATCGAGTTTTCTACCAGGTATGCTTTTTCGAGAACAACATTATCCAATAAGCTTTTCTCAAGGTGGTAAGAAGATTCCTGCCTTATATGTAGATTCTACTCAAATTGCGAGTCGAAATATTTACTTGATAATTTTTAAGGATGATAAGATTTATGCTCCTATCAGCTTTAATGTAAATATTCCGGAAAACTGTAAAGCACTTAACCCAGTGATTATTGATGGTTATAAGTATGAGTATAGTATCCAGTGTTTTACAGATAAAGGGACGTCTGAGCTTGTATATATTCCTTTGGAAGTTGAGTAAAACACTTTTTGCCTCGTATAAACTAAATTACTTTTTTGCTAAAATATAGCTATGAAAAGTATGGCCTTTAATCCGGCATCTCTCTATTCTACAGATCTATCAGTCGCTAGCGAAAAGGCTTCTAAGCTTTCTGAAAAAACAGAGAGCAATAGCTTTAAGGCACCTGAGTCTAAAGTTGAGAAAAAAGAGACTCCTGTTGCAGCTAGAGTCGAACTTTCTGATAAGGCAAAAGAGCTCAAGAAAGAGTTGGCCAGTGAGATTGCTAAGGATCTTTCAGCGTCATCAAAAGCAGAAAAAATTCACGGCAAAAAATTTGGTAATCTTGAAAAACCAGGAATTTATTTTGTAAGTGGATTTAATTGGTTTGGTGCTGGATCTATCAAAGGTAATTATGATGGAATCAAAGATATGGCCGAAGCAGTTGAAGGGGCGAAGCACTTTGATTGGGACGAACAAGAGGAAATCATTGAAGATATAAAGAAGCGAAAATCTGATCAACCTATAATTTTAGTTGGGCATAGTTTTGGCGGAGACGGTGTTATGGAAATAGCTCAAACACTTAATACAATTGATAATGGTTTTAGAAAAATAGATTTACTTGTCACATTAGACTCCGTTGGTGCAGATAACGATATTGTCCCTCAGAATGTAAAAAGAAATTTAAACTTTCTTGCTCAAGGGCCATATGAGTTTCTGAATGATGGGCCTAATATTGCCTTGAATTATGAGCGAACAGACGTTAAAAACTTTCTTCGTCCTGAAGAGCATGCAGACTTAGATGATGCTACAGATATTCAAATCGAAATTCTTGAAAAAATCGAAGAGGCGCTCAAGCCTGCTTAAATAATCCAACATTATATGCTTTGGCATCCCCCTTGCTTTATTAATAGTATAGAGAACGATAACTTCTTGTAAGTTGTTAAAATAACAAGGGAAATAGAAGCCAGATGAAAAGATTATGTAAAAATTATATGCATCTTCTTATAAGTGTCCAAATATTGGCCACTTTCAGCTGTTTTGCTGAGAGCGGTTCTCTTGTTGCTAGAGCGCCAGCTAACTTTGTACCAGACGATGATATGATAGTTGTTCCTATGCTAATAGAGCGAAACTTCATGGATGACTTCCATGAAAAGCATAAATCTAAGATGAAGAGTGCTAAAAAGAAGCTTCAGTACTGGATAAGCCAAGAGCAATACGCTGAAGATTACGGGTTAGAAGGAACTGGAATTGTGAATCTGCCTACAAACGAGCAAAAAGAACAATTCTTGCAAAAGCACTATTTAAGATTCCTTTCAAAAGATTTAGAGAAAGCTACCAACGGGGGAATTAAAAACTCTTGGGAAGAGTGGACGGCAGATGATGAAATTGATGCCATTGAAGCCATTAAGCTCCATGAGAAAGTACTCGTTAAGGCGCGTAATAATAGTGGTAAACCTGCTCTTAAATCAACAAGTTCTGTAAAAGTTGGAAAAGATAATTTAAAATTTGGATTCCAAGCAAGACCGGAGATCGGTATGGCCAAATTTACAGTGAAATCAAAGTACTTTTATGCCCGTGCATGGGTTGGGATCAACGGCAGTCAAGAATTGAATGTTGAGCGAACTATCAAGGCGACTAAAACAAAGCTTTTTACCAATTACTATGTTGATGAGACGAGACTACTTGCTGCTGCTGATCAGCCACTTTCACAACATTGGAAAATTCGACTGACACATAGTAAGGATTTTGATGATTTTGAAGAAATTACGACTTCAGGAGTATCTGAGAATAATATTTTGCAATTAAAATTTCATATGGGCTTCTAGTTAGGCATTGCATCAAAAAAACTACTACAATTTTTATTCCCAAGGTTCAATTTATCCGTAAAATGGCTATAATTTAATTATAAATATATACCCATTAAACGGAGCGATTATGCCTTTATACCACAGCCAATTATACAAAGATTCTTTGGCACAACTTGAAAATGCTGCTGAAGCCATGAGTGCTGACCCAAACATAGTTGAAAGACTGAAGTACCCTAAGCGTGCTATTCAAGTCTCTATTCCTATTAGACTTGACGATGGAACAGTTAAAACATTTGAAGGCTACCGTGTTCAACATAATTTAACATTAGGACCTGGTAAGGGAGGAATTCGTTTTCACCCTCACGTCGACTTATCAGAAACTACGGCATTGGCGATGCTTATGACATTTAAATGTGCTCTTGTTGGACTACCTCTCGGTGGAGCAAAGGGTGGAGTTAAAGTTGATCCCAATGATTTATCGAGACAAGAACTTCAAGGTTTAACTCGAAGATATGCAATGGAGATTGGACCTTTTGTTGGCCCAGATAAAGATATACCTGCACCAGATATTGGAACTGATAAACAAACAATGGCGTGGTTTATGGATACATATTCTCAAGTGCAAGGATATGCAGCTCATGGTGTTGTTACTGGTAAACCAATTTCAATTGGTGGATCACTTGGCAGAGAAGCAGCTACTGGTAAAGGTGTCGCTTATTGTATTAACTTTGCTTACGACAAGATGGATAAAGAAATTAATCATAGCACTACAGTTGCTATTCATGGCTTTGGTAAAGTTGGTGTTCCAGCTGCAGTTGACCTTTCAGAACAGGGAGCAAAAATTGTCGCTGTCTCTGATCACACAGGTGGTGTTTACTGTGAGCAAGGCTTAAATGTTCTTGATCTTCAAGAGTTCTGTAGTAAAGAGAAAGGTTTATTAAAGGATTATACTCGAGCTGGAGTAGAACATATTTCTAACTCTGATTTATTAGCACTTGAAGTTGATGTCCTGATCCCAGCTGCAATTGATTCAGTCATTACAATTGAAAATATGGAGCAGGTTAAGGCAAAAATTATTGCAGAAGGTGCAAACGGACCACTTACTAAGGAGGCGATAAAGTACTTGTCTGAGAAGGGTGTCTTTATTATTCCAGATATTCTTTGTAATGCTGGAGGGGTTATTGTGTCTTACTTTGAGTGGGTACAAGGACTGGCACACTTTTTTTGGGATGAAGATCAAATTAATAAAACTCTTCATAGTATACTTAAAAATGCATTTGCTGAAGTTGTTAAAAAATCAGAGCATTATAAGGTTGATATGAAAACCGCCGCTATGTGTGCTGCACTTGCAAAACTTGAAGCAGCAATGAAACTAAGAGGATTATTTCCAGGTTAAAATGAAAAAAATAATATTAGGGGCATGTCTTATGACATGCTTTTTCTTTATTCAAAGTACTTCGGCTAAAATTCTTCGAGATGACCACACCATAAGTGGTAAAAAAGAGTACTCCTGGTCAGATGTATGTTTTTATCTCACCAAAAGAAAGTCACCCTTAATTGAATATCACTCCATTTCAACATTAGATTGCATGGGAGATAAAATGGAGATTTCAAAGTTTTGTGATGAGAAAGAGGCGGCCAATCCCTATTATACTCGTGCTATCGTAAAGAAAAACAAAAAAGTTGAATGCCAAAGTGGTAAGAGGGTTATCTTAAAGTGGCAGTGTGAAGGGAAAACGGATAAATATTGCCAAGATGAAGAGGTCGGCTGCTTTTTATTTAAAGAGAAACTTGCTAGGCGATTAAAAATTGCACATCAATCTTTATCTAGTGATAAAAAAACTCTTAGTTGTTATTTTGATAATCAGTTTAATTCACTGAATCTATGATCCTAACCTTACTTGTTATCCTAAAGTTTCCATTCAAAGAGTAAAAAATTCCTTAAGATTAAAATTCATTTATTAAACTCAGTAGTTTACCACTTAACTTGGCCGGCCTAATTCATGCTTAGTAACGGGTGGAGGTAAAAATGGAAACTCAAGTCAAAGCTTTTTACAGAACCCCTCAAGGTGTTAAATTTGTCACAATCTTTGGTTATGCAACTAAAGGTGTTCCCTCTCTTGAAATCAATGGAGCAGGTAAACTATCTAAGAATATTAAGGAGAAGATTATTTATCTGACCCGTATTCGAAAACTCTCTGTTCCCCTAAGACGCTTTGTAGTTTGTGTTGATCTGAATGAGCTAAAGGATCAACACGTTCATAGTTTAAAGTGGCTTGAGTTTCCACTCCTCCTAGTTTATTGGTATCTTTGTGGGCTTATCCCCATCAATAAACTAGACGACTGCCTATGTTCGGGATGGCTTAAAACGAATGGAGAAATTTTCCATATGCAGACACCTGAGAATTTAAGATCTCTAATGAAGCAAGAGTTTGAATCTGGAGAGAAGGAAAATCTAAAATTGGTTGGAATTGAGGGAGCACAGATGGATGACTTCTATTCAATAGATACAAATTTACTGCTGGAGCATATACCAGAGTTAAAATTTAAATTAGATTTTTTTAGTGATTCTACAAATTAAGAACTCGTATAAAATAAACTAGATAGACAACTCTTCAGCAATACCTTTGAAGGCTTTCATAGCATGGTCACTCTTCTCTGAACAATCACTAAGTGGGACGGACTGAACTCTGTCATCTCTAACCACAATTGCATTCTGAGTATTTCCTTCCATGAGAGTTTCTATCGCCATTTGTCCCATCATTGAGCCTAAGAAGCGATCATTGGAAGTTGGACTTCCACCTCTTTGAATATGGCCTAGAACACAAACTTTAGAGGAAATATCGTGAAGGTCTTTAAGAATGTGGGCAATATCATAACTACGTCCAGGTTTATCACCTTCAGCTACAATTATAATTGATGATCCCTTCCCTCGACGGATACCTCTTCGTATTGCATCAGCTATTTTATGATAATCAACTTTTTGATCGGAGAGTAATACATTTTCTGCACCAGTACAGATTCCAACCTTAAGGGCAATAGAAGAAGACTTAGCTCCCATTACTTCAATAAAGAATGTTCTGTTACTAGAAGCGGCGGTATCTCTAATTTTATCAACTGCTTCTATCGCCGTCTGGACAGCAGTGTCGAAACCAATAGTGTACTGGGTTCCTGAAATATCATTATCAATCGTACCTGGAATTCCAATCACTGGAACACCCATTTCTTGATTAAGAGCAATTGCTCCTTTAAAAGATCCATCACCACCTATAACAATAAGAGCTTTTATACCTCTGTCTTCTAAAATCTGTGCAGCTTTTTCTCGATTATGTTTCTCTCTGAATTCAGGGCATCTTGATGATTGAAGTATTGTTCCACCTCTTTGAATGATATTTCCAACTGAAGATGCGTTCATCTCAATCATATCGTTATTAAGTAGACCCTCATAGCCTTTATTTATTCCATAGACTTTTATGCCATTACCAATAGCTGTTCTTACAACTGATCTGATGACACAATTCATGCCTGGACTATCTCCCCCTGAAGTTAAAATTGCGACAGAAGTAATTTTTGTTTTTGCATTCATAAATACCTACTTAAATATTGGTTCACCGGTAATTAGATCATTCTTTTCGATACCCAACAAGTGAAGAATCGTAGGAGCTATATCTTTTAAGGCAAATTGGCTTTTTTGAGGTGAGTTTGTTTTTTTGTCATTACTGACTAGTATGAAAGGAACGTCTGCTCCTGAATGTGAGGTGTGAGGACTTCCATCTGGATGAGTCATTTCATCACAATTTCCATGATCTGCTGTTACAAGCATTGAAATATTATTTTTTAGACATATTGTCTCTAGGTTCTTTAGAGATGAGTCAATACACTCCATGGCCTTGATCGCTGCCTGGTAGTTTCCTGTATGTCCCACCATGTCTGGATTGGCAAAGTTTACAACATACAAGGAGTAAGAGGTATCAGTTAATTTTTTTGCCAATTCTTCAAAGACTTTAGGAGCACTCATCTCGGGTTTTAGATCATAAGTGGCCACATCCCTTGGAGAGTCCACGAGAATTCTTTCTTCTCCCGTGAATGGTTTCTCTGCTCCACCATTGAAGAAGTATGTTACATGAGCATATTTTTCAGTCTCTGCAATCTTTAACTGCTTAAGTCCTTGGTTTGATAATTGCTCACATAATGTTCCTTTTACTTTTTCTCTATTAAAGAGAATTGGTACTTGAGGCAATTCTTCATCAACATATGGTGACATACATAAAAAATAATGAGGGTTAACTTGATTTTTAAAACTAGAAAAATCTGGATCACAAAATGCAAGCGTTATCTGCTTGGCCCTATCGGGTCTGAAATTTAAAAAGAAAACGGAGTCATCAGACTCAATTTTTCCTTGCTCTAGTAAAAGTGCAGGAGTAATAAATTCATCGTATATATCATTGTCATATTCATTCTGAATATAGGCTTCTGCAGAAAGATTCGTTTTACTTCCAGTCCCAGTCATAACGGTATAAGCATGTTCAATCTTTTCCCAACGCCTATCTCTATCCATTCCAATAGAGCGTCCTTGGATACTCGCAAATTGAAAACCACCATGCTCCTCAATTTCTTTTATATACTTTATACCATTTGTTTTTTGTGTATCTCTACCGTCCATAAAAGCATGGAGATAAATTTCAAGGTCGTATTCTGTTTTTAAAAGATCGAGTACTGATTTTAAATGATCGATATGGGAGTGAACACCACCATCAGAAAGCAGGGTAAAAAGATGAATCTTTTTACTTGAATTTTTTGCAGCTAAAATAAGTTCACGAAATTTTTCTAAATCTTTAAAAGTATCTTGTTTAATCGCCTCATTAATTCTAACCAGATCTTGTCTTACTGGTCGACCGGCCCCCATATTCATATGGCCTACTTCTGAGTTGCCTGCAACACCTTTTGGTAATCCTACATCTTCACCACCAGGGATAATTGTTGTGAAAGGGTAGTCTGCTATAAAACGATCTAGATTAGGAGTGCTGGCATCACGAACTGCATTGTGGTCTGTATTCTCTGAGAATCCCATGCCATCGCAAATGCATAGTAAAACTTGTTTTGAACTTCCAAATAGTGACATATCAACCTCTTTTATATTAGTAAAATACCACTTTAGGAGTTATTTTAAAAGAAAAAGGGAGGCTTGAAGCCCCCCGGTAATTGAATTATTAATCTTTAAGCTTCTTATAAATTTTCTTTGAGAACCAAAATCCATCTTTTGTAGCAGTTCTTAGTAATCTGTTACTCCATTCTGTTAAGTGCACCTCTTTATTCTCAAGGTTAGACATACTGATTGGTGCCCAATAATACATATTGGTTATAAAGATATTACAGTACTCATTATCTTGATTGTATTGGTCATAGTATTCAGAAATTTTTGTAATCACTTTACATCTGTAATCTTTGATACCTTTTGTTTCTAACTTCTTTGTAAAGTTATACTCCCAAGCTTCATCTATTACTGGCTTTTTTTATAAACTCTTTATCCATCTAAGACTACCTTTTCACCAATTACAATTTAAAAAATTCACCGGTGACTCACCTGTAATTTATTATACAGAACAAGGAATGCTTAGCCATTTTGAAGGTATTGAATTCAGCAAACTTTTGGAAATGTACTATCGATGTAATGGAACAATCTCATATACAGAAAGAGATCAGTGTGAAGCAGGTCCTTTTAATAATAGATATTCAATAATTTCTAACCCAAGTAATATTCAATTTGATGAGAACGAAAGGCCTATAGGTTTTTTTAACAGAAACTAATTATGATAGGGGTGACCTTCATGAATGGTCTTAGCGCGGTATAGTTGCTCAATAAGAAGAACTCTCGCAAGCTTGTGTGGGTAGGTGAGTTGGCTTAGAGATAGTTTTGCATGACTTGCATGCAGTAATTCATCGCCTGGACCTTCGGCTCCGCAAATAACTAGAGCAATATCCTTACCATTTTCTAAATTTGTATATAACCACTTTGAAAATTGAGGACTGCCATACTCTGTTCCAAACTCTGTGAGAACGACAATGAATGAGTTAGTGCTAATAGAGTTTATTTTTTTTAGTATTTCTTTTGCTTCGAGATCTTTGTTTTCTGCTTTTGCTTTAACTTCATGGATTTTGAGTTCGGGATTCTTAATACGCTTCAAATAATCGTGTTCTATATTCTCAAGACTTTTGTCTTTAAGTTTTCCAACACAAATAAGATGAAGACTTGCCATTAACTATAGAGGTTAGAAGTAGTTTTCAGTGGTATCTTTTTCTTTGGCGGCTTCTTCTGGTGCACCGAAGTAGTATTCTTGAGGAATTTCTACTTGATCACATTCATGCCATAGGCTATCAAGGTCAAAAACCTCTCGCGAGACATCTTGAAAAATATGAACAATAACATCTCCGATATCAAGGAGAATCCACTCACCATCCGCTAAACCTTCAAGTGAAAGAACATCAGCACCACTCTGCTTAAGATTAAACATGATTTCATCGATCATTGATTTCGCTTGAGTCGTATTCTCTGCTGATGCAATAATATTAAAGTCACAAAGCGAACTTTGATCTTTTGTATCATAAATCTTAATGTTTACACCCTTAAAGTGGGCCACAATCCAAGCTGCTGCTAAGGCCATATTAGTTGGATACTCAGCGCTATCAAGAACTTTTTTTACTTCTTTTTGTACGTATGGATTACTCATTAGATTCCTCTTTTAATCTTTGTTGCTTAGTCTTTAGCATAAGTCTTTTCAATATATCAAGGTTCTTGCCAGTCACACTTGAGATGACAAGAACCTTTTTATCGGTTTGGTTTTCCATTTCAGCTTGAAAGCGATCAATCTCTTCCTCTGTCATAGCATCTGTCTTAGTTAGGCAGATAATTTCAGGTTTCTTGGCAATTCGATCTGAGTATTTTAAAAGCTCCGCTCTTACGGTTGCATAGTCTTCTATTGCTTCTGCAGGCTCTAGCAGCATTGAGCAGTCAATGAGGTGGACTAGGGCAGAGGTTCTTTCAATATGCTTTAAGAATTGAATACCAAGGCCCTTTCCTTCAGCTGCGTCTTCAATTAATCCAGGAATATCTGCTACAACAATAGAGTCATCCTGATCAACCTTAACAACTCCAAGGTTGGGAGTTAAAGTTGTGAAGGGATAGTCTGCAATTTTAGGTTTGGCCGATGATATAGTCGCAATAAGTGTAGATTTTCCAGCATTTGGGAGACCTACCAGAGCTATGTCTGCAATAAGCTTCAGCTCAAGCTTTAAGGGAAGCATTTCACCTTGCTCACCACTTTGTGCATGTCTTGGAGCTTGGTTAGTAGAAGATTTGAAGTTCGTATTTCCTAGACCACCACGGCCACCTTGAGAGATGAGCACTCTTTGTCCGTGCTCTGTGATATCAACAAGTAAATCACCTGGTTGTGAGTCTGGAAAAATGGGAGTTACATAAACAACTTTCTTTTTCTTATCGTCATCTTTTTCGTCTTCTTCTGGGTCTTGATCTTCATAGAGGTAAGCATCTTCATCGATAATCGGCTCATCTTTAAAGACTAGAGTTCCAACTGGAACGTAGATAATTAAATCTTCGCCAGCTTTACCGTGCATTTCTCCCCCGGATCCGCCTTCTCCGTCTTCTGCGGGATAAACTTTTCTTCCACGGAATTTCACGAGAGTATTTACATTCTCGTCACCTTCAAAGTATATGCTTCCACCGGTCCCGCCGTTTCCACCATCTGGTCCACCATAGGGAACAAATTTTTCACGACGGAATCCAACGCGGCCATCGCCACCTTTTCCACTCTTTAATTGAATTTTAACTTCATCAATAAATTTCATATCAAGTCTTTATATATAAAAAAAGGGAGTCATTGTCTGACTCCCTTACGTATAATGTAAAAATTACTTATTTAATTAAGCTGAAACCACAGATACTGATTTCATTTTTTTGTTATAATGACCAAATTTAACTTTTCCGTCTGCAACTGCATAAAGAGTAAAATCTCTACCCATTTTTACACCTGGTCCAGCGTGGAATTTAGTTCCTTTTTGACGAACGATAATATTACCGTTGATAACTACTTCACCACCGTACTTCTTAACACCTCTCATTTTAGGGTTAGAGTCACGACCGTTACTTGTACTACCACCTGATTTCTTGTGAGCCATATATTTCTCCTAACTTCTTCTTTTAATTAAGCTTTAATTCCAGTGATTTTTAAAGCTGTGTAATGTTGTCTATGTCCATTTTTCTTTCTGTACTTACCTGGACTTCTTTTCATGATAATTATTTTTCTTGATCTTGCTTGTCTTACAACTTCAGCTGTAACAACTGCACCACTTACTGTTGGAGTTCCAACTTTTGGAGCATCTCCACCAATAAAAAGAACTTGATCTAGTTCTACTTTTGAACCAACTTCCGCATCCATTCTTTGAACGTCAACGACATCACCCTCTTTAACTCGGTACTGATGACCTTTAATTTCTACTACACCGTACATATTTTCTCCTTAAACTGCCTAGCTAGGAGAGAGCAAAAGCTCTGCTTTTCACCCCTAGATTCTAGATCATATAATGAACTCTAGTTTTTATGGCCTTGAGGGTTATATGTCAATGATAAATAAGAGAATTGTTTAGAAATGCGCCCTGACGGCAATCCCTGTTTCAGTGGGGATATAGCGCTGTGACGTGTAGTCTAGATCTTCGCTAGTGCTAGTTGTCAAAGGCCCAGTATGAAAGAGTCTAATATTATTGAACTTTCCAAGATCATAAGTCGTTGAAACTTTATAAAATCTATAGTCAGAATCAGTGTCTTGAGTAAAACCTAACTCAGAGCTCCATTTATCACTATGACTGAGCCGTGAGCTAATCGCCGCAAAGCCTTCAAATGGTAAATGATTTATAGGGTCGTAGCTTTGATCCAAAGTATTCCTTTGTTGCTTCCCAAACTCAATTGTAAAGGCTTGCCGAGTGTTTGGTTCTAACTGATAACCTAGCAGGAAATGTGTTAGCCCCTTGGCGTAGACTTCTTCTTTATCTAACCTTTGTGAGTAGCGCACTAATTGCAAATAGCCTTTTCTCTGTTCTGTAATTTTTCTACTAACTTCAACCCCATACTTGTGGCGCTTTTGGTCTTCACCTAGAACGTAATTTATATTTGTTGCCGGGTTTACTGCCCATTCACCTCTTAAGAATATTGTTCTTGCGACCTTTTCATCTTCATAATTATTAAAGGACCTATCCGCCAAAAGATAGATATGTAGTTTAAGATCGTCTTTTTTTCCAATTAAAAACTCCATACCATCATTTGCTAGATTTATACCGTAAGTGTTGGCAAAGCCTGAACTATAATTAAAAGGATTAATGGGGTTTGAAAAAACACCTTCACCATAAACGATATGCATTCTTCCGAAAGTAAACCAAACTTCATCGTCACCCCAGTCATAGCTGAATTCATTTAAAACGAGCTCACTTCTATCTTCCCCCGTCTCATTGATATGCTCCATTTTGAAAAGATCTCTTGCAATAGTTCTTTTGGGATAGAGAGAGTAATTGGTAACGTTAGATTCATTTTCTAGAAGATATGATTGGGTCTGGCGGAAAAAGATATTTGAATCAATGGAGTGTCCCCACAAATTGATATCAAATCCCACCTGGCCATAGGCCGTTTGTTGTACTTCAGAGTCAGATTCTTCACCCAATTCTTGCGCTAGATCTGAAACTCTTACCTGACTTCTTTGCACTTCTATAAACGCTTTCTTATCAAATTCGATTGGTTTATTGGCTATACCCGAGTTGGGCACTATGGTAAATGTAAGGACGACTAAAATAAAGGAAAATTTCATAATTCTATTGCTCCATATTTACTAATTATTCTAAAGCATAATCCTTAAAAGGTCGATCAGTATTAAGTATGAGAAAGAACAGTCGTTTAAGGATAATTTATGTCTGACGATAAAAAATTTAGTTACTATCAATTCAAAAAAGATTTAGGCTACCAAGTCTATTTACGCTTTGAGGACTTTGAATTTGAGAACGGCCTAGTAAGCACTCTTGAATTAATGGGCTTTGATAAAATTGAAAGAGACGAGGTGAAGTCGATATCGTTTCAACCTCAACTTACAAAAGTTTTAAAAGTAACAAGTGCTAACGCCAGAGTAAGTAAGCAAATTAATCGCAGCGATCATAGTTTTGGTAGTTATGGGCCAGAGAGTATTTCTCAGATGGGAAATTATAGCGTCTATAGATATAAAAATGTAGGAATGATGATTCTTGGAGATGGAAATTATCTTTGGGAATTAGGGCTTAGGGCCACAGATAATGAAAGCGCCTTAAGAGTTATTCTCACAAGATTTTTAAGCTTCGCTCTTGCAGGCCAAGGCATTGTAGGATTCTGGGGAGTTCCAGTTGATGAAGGATTTGTTGTCATGTCACCAAAAGAGGCAAGCTACGAGTCATTCTTGGTGGATTTAGAAAAGAATGTTCTCATAACTTATGATGGTGTCGTAACATTGAGTTCTGATTTACAAATCTTAAGACTTGACCCAATACTTAGAAATGAAATGAAGCGAATGTCTAAAGAAGAGTTACTAAGCTTTCTGACGATGAATACAACCCATATATCCTATACAGGTCTTGAATTCGCCCTTAGAAATACCATATTAGATCTTTGTCAGTATGCTACAGGTTTTATTTATCCAGAAAAGAACTTTAAGCCAAGATTCGATGATGCTGAAGCCAGCTAGTCTTTAGCTTCAAAGTTAGAAAATTTTTGAATAAGAGTCTCGTAATTTTTTTCTTTTATATTTTGTACGGAGTAATAAACCGGAAAACATGTAATAGTACATGAACCAAAGTATATATGCCTTTTGCCGTCTTTATTTTTCCAAACATAAATAGCTTGCTCTTCAACTCTTTTAAAACTGTCCTGCTTTCCTATGCGATTAATCAGTGATTGATGAAAAATATTATGTAAAAAATAAGAGGGAAGTTTGGCATAAAAATCCAGAACCTTATTTTCTTTAAACTGAACAAAGACGGGAAATTTGTATCTAAGGTGCTCAACATAATATTTGTAAGTAATGAGTCGACCCTTTTTAAAGGCCACCACGCCCTTAGGGTATTTGGCCTGAATTATCTTTAAGGTTGAGTCGGGTTTGAAGATTTCAAATTTGTCTAAA
The DNA here is from genome assembly GCA_913058265.1 of uncultured Oligoflexia bacterium. Lineage (GTDB taxonomy): Bacteria > Bdellovibrionota > Bacteriovoracia > Bacteriovoracales > Bacteriovoracaceae. Next base: position 161,585 of record CAJXPQ010000007.1, on the reverse strand, counting down.
GAGAAGTCATAATTCTTTGGATCAACCTTAGCGCTTGAATGACCTGTTAGACCTACTAGGAACATGAGTAGCGCACCTTTTATACAATATAGGCGGATTTTGTTTAAGAATATAAGGTTTACACTTCGTTCCATAGTAAATATTATAGGCTTAAGTGTTTGAATTTACATTAGGGTAGATTTTTCTGTTCTAAGTAGTAACTGAAAATAAGTTATAATTAAGAAAGTGAATTCGCTTATGGACGGACGAATTGAGTTTATAAGACTAGGAGAGTTTTGGTGTTTAAGTTTAAGTCGAAAATATCTTTATCAATACTATTAGCATTATTGTTTACATCATGTGCAGGCTTTAAGGTGGGCGATGATCAAAATCAAAGTGAACCAGAAGTAGAAGCCAAAGCGAGAGTGCAGACTCATCTTATTGATAAAAATTCTCCTAATTGTGATGATTGTATTATTGGAAGTATCGGCGATGCAGATCTTAAAAAATCTGGTAAGAAAATCTATTTTCTCTATGGAGCTGAACACTTAAACCTCACAAATTATTATTACGATATTCCTGTTGTTTATAATGCTGCGGTAAAAAAATGGATTAAGTACTTCTCTGGTGATAGAGGTGGCAAGCATTTTCAAAGGTATGCTGAGCGGGCAGGAAGATATGCTCCAGTACTTTCTAAAATTTTAAATGATGAAGGTATGCCAAGAGATCTTATCTATTTATCAATGGCCGAGAGTGGTTTTCAAAATCATGCTCGTTCATGGGCAAAGGCCGTGGGTCCTTGGCAATTCATGCCGAAGACAGGTACGAGATTTGGACTTGATGTTGGATTCTATCTTGATGAAAGACGAGATCCTTTAAAAGCAACTGTAGCAGCATCAGACTATCTAAGAAAACTATATGGAATGTTTGGTTCGTGGGAACTTGCTATGGCCAGCTATAATGCTGGTGAGGGGAAGGTTTCAAGAGCAATCAGAAGATATAAAACAAAGGACTTTTGGAAAATTAGAAAAGGAAGATATCTTCGCGCTGAGACTAAAAACTACGTTCCAAAAATTATGGCCTTGGCGATCATAGGGAAAAACTTATCTAAGTTTGGATTTACGAATGTTGAGTTTAAAAGAGCGTTAGACTTCGAAGAAATTCAAGTTCCTGCTAATACTGACCTATATAAAGTCGGAGAAGTCATCGATGAAAGCTTTGAGTCGGTAAAAAAATACAATCCAGAAATCTTGAGATGGCAAACTCCACCTAAAGGTGAGTCTTATACATTGAGAGTTCCAGTAGGAAAAAAAGATGTTTGGGAAGAAAAGCGCAATGATATAAATATATTAGCAACAAACTATAAGCAGTACTCTCTTAGAGGATATGCAAGCCTTTATAATGTTAGTCGTAAGTTCAAAGTCCCCCTAAAAACTCTGACAGATCTCAATGGTATCGCCGAAAATAAAAAGCTTTATCCAAAAACGACTGTCTTACTGCCTTTTAGAGATGATCATACTCAAAAAGATAATAGACTTTACTCAGATCTTTATGAAAAGCCTCGTAAGAGTATCTTGCGTAGAAGAGCTTATCAAAAATGGATTAAAAGAGGGAAAAGGAATGGGAAAAACATTGGATCCCCTTCTCAATTTTACACTGTTAAAAAAGGCGATACACTTTGGAATATTGCACGAACGACTGGTGTCAATATCAACACTATTATTAGATCCAACTACAGACTTGTTAAAAAGAGAATGATTTTACCAGGTGATAAATTAGCAATTAGATAATTTAAAGTACCTTGCGTCATAAAGCTTCAAAAAGTTCTGGTTTATATGAAAAATTTATTTCTATCAGCTCTGTCATAGGATATGATAGGGCCTTAGATAGGAGAGTTTCATGTCCGGTTTTGATTTAAGATCCTTAAAGAAAACACATAATCAAGAAGATCATATAGAGACAACAAAATATTGTAAGCATATTGTTTACGGTGAAAATATTTATGGTGTTCTCACTTTTTTAAAATTAAATGAAAAATACCCAGGTGAAGTGAAACTCATTACAAATAATTCCTACCTTAAAGAAGACTTTGAGAATGAACTGAAGACTTCTCTTAACTCAATCAGATCTCAAGCGGTGGCCGATGAACTAAATGGACTTAATGCTAGCTTAGAAATAACTCCCTCTCAAACAAAAGTTAAATTCTATAAAGATACAAAGTTTCAACCATTCGGTGGAAGAGCAAAACCTCACGATATCAAATCAAATGAAGAGTTTTTTATCGCTCCGTATTTTAATTTTAATTCCAATGCAATTTTAAAAGCGGAACAGAGAGAAAATTTTGATCAACTTATGTCTGAGAATCAAACTCATAAGCTAATTAAAAGTATTGAGATGATTGAGAACACAGATCTTGCTGATCAAACAAATTTTAAAGTACACACCGGTGATTATGAAAATTTTACCTGCGAGAATCTTTATTTCTGTGAATCACCTAAGAAATTTTTCAATCTCGTTTCAAATAAAGATAGTTTGCCAGAAAGCGTTCAGAAGTTCTGTGTAACTATAGAGAACCATTCCGCCATCGCTGTTCATTTTAAAGCAAAAGCTGAAGTGTATCCAGAAAGTGGAAGTCTTATTATCCCACAGAGTATGACTCACGAATGGGGAAGCTTCCTATTAGATATTGAGCCTTTTAACCCCACAAATTCGACTCAGGAGCTTACAGCAGTAACTTTCTTATCAGAAGACGATGTTCAAGAAGAAGACCTAGCAAAGAAGATTAAGCTCATGAGAAGAGTTATTGAGCGTGTGCTACCAGAATTCACTGAGGAGAATGTTGATCAAATGATACGTTTTTCTGATGAATTTGATATTACAGGGGTAGATGACACTCTTTTTAGTGACTTACAATCGGAACATGTAAAGTTTTGTGGGCACGCATCACCAATAGACAAGGGGGATTCGAACGATTTTAAGTATTTTTCTCGCGCTTATTATGCTATAATGAAAAGTAATTTCTAGTTAAAAAACTAGTAAGAAAAAAGGTAGGCATCCCTGCCCAAAAAGCACCTTCCGTGGTTAACTAAAGCTGTACTGAAATTCTAGGTTATTTTAAACTGGCCTGTCACGAAACAATTTCAAATGTAAGAAGATTTCACTTTATATCATATCTGTTCTGATTCTTTTGATCACCCCACTCCTCTAAGGAGAAGTTTATGATGCTAATAAAATTACTTCTTGTTTCTTACTTACTGACGTCCTGTTTGATCACGCCACCTGATGGTGATGATTCTCGCGCAACCTCTCTCTCATATTTAAGAAATATAGAGGTCACATGTATCACGCCTATGAAGTGTGTGAATGAATCAGCAGAAAATTTTACTCTTATAACAATTTATACAACTGCTTATTGCAATAACTTCAGTGAGTTTAGTCCTGTGCTTGCCATAGGAGGCTCTAATATAGATTGCGAAGATGATATCTGTACTGCTTCTGTTAAGAGTTACACTAACGGTGAAGGAACTGAGGATCTACGTGACATAGTCTCTGGCAATTATACGGTTATTACCTTCATCGATATAAATAAAAACCGTTGGCCGTCTAATAACGAGCCTTATTTTTGTAGTGATGAAGTGGATATTAGTTTGAATAAAAAAAATACAGCTTTGGCGATTGAGATTAAGGAACTTTGGTAAAAAAAAGGGCCGCATAAATGCGACCCCTTAATATCTTATTTAAATAAAATTTAAATTAGAAAGTTGCTGCGAAATTAGCTACGTTTAATCTTAACTCAGTTGAGTTAATATCATCAGCATCTTCATCTTGCTTTGAAGTCTTAGTCATGTGGTAAGAAACTGAAGGTACCCAGTTCATAGTTACACCCATCATTGCTGAACCTAGTGCATATCTGTGACCATACTCTAAAGAGATATCAGTCATAACGTCGTTACCAGTAGTGTCTGTTTGATCACTTTCAGAGTAAGTAGTTGTCATGTGGTGTAGAGCAGCGAAACAAGATTTAGACCATGATCCATCTTTGTTCCAGTAAAAAGATAATCCAATTGTATTGAAGTTGTCTGATTGGTTTGCATCAGAAATATCTCCGTCAGCTGTTTCAGAAGCTTGAACATAAGTGATACCAGCACCATAGTTACCAGCAAATGCCATTGCGTAGTTAAGAGCGATAGTTTGATTAGCAGCTTCTGCATCTTCAGTATCATCTCCACCCATGTTGAAGTCTAAGTTAGAACATCTACCGTCATCAAGACAACCGTCTAATTTAATCATTGAGTGACCGTCAGCAAATGCTGCTGTAGCAGTCGTAAGTGCTAAAATTCCTACTAATAAATTTTTCATGTTTTACATCCTTTGTTTTTGTTAAACAATTTTTTGTTATTAAAGTTAACTTAAATAAAGTTAATTAGTTTTCTATATAGTAAGTGTATTTATTTTTTTAGAAAAGGGAAATAAAAAAACACATTTATAGCTAATTAAATGAGTTTTCTATTAAAAATCTAAGAAGTAAACTTAATGTATTTGCACAGAAAACGCGTCAAAAAAACAACGCTTATCGTGTACAATGGCTTTCCCGTCGGGGCAAATGTTTCTTGCGAAGCCACTGTAGGTCTTCTTCGCGTTTTGTCGTTGTTAACACACATGTTTTGTTTGATAGGGGCGGTTGCTGCGCGTAAATAATACTCTAAATTTAACCAAACAAGTTTGACAAACTTCACTCAAAAAATTCTAATTTAGATAAGTAATTAAAGACATGAGTTTTAACTGAATAAAGTTGCCTCTTATACAATAAGAGATAAACAAGGAGATTTTCAATGAAAAAACAAATTGCACTTGCTATTGGATTAGCAGTTCTTTCTACAGGAGCATTAGCTTCTAAGGCAAGATTAGAAGCATTAGGACAAGACGGAGAAGGGTCAATGTTCTTAGACGATTCAAGAAATGTTATGATGAATCCTGCGGTACTTAACTACCACAAAGATTTCGTAACTCTGGAGTGGGGAGATACATCAGAGACTGGTGATCAAGCTTCAACTCCAAGAGCAGAAGGTGGATTATTTAAAGCTGCTGGAAATATGGTTTACGGAATCTACTTTGGTAATGAGTCAAACCTTTCAAACATTGCACGAGCAAACAAATCGACACAAACAGAGTCAAATACTACAGATCTTTTTGTTGCTGGAGATGCTGGTGTTCAATGGGGAGCAAGACTCTCTTATGAAGATTATGAGAATGAGCAAGGAACAAATGATGATTCTGCGAGTTCAATGGGAATTAGACTTGGGATTATCTCTGGAGATATCGAAGGTTTTCTTGATTTTGGTCTAGGTAATAAGTCTGAAGATGATGCTGGTGGTGAAACTGAAGGTAAAGGATCAATGGATATCGGTATTACATATGGTCAAGGTGATGTTGATTATATGGTAAAAGTTAAAACTGCTGCTGTAGAAGACGAAGACGGTGATGAAATCAAAGGAAGCGAAACTAAAGTTGCAGTCGCTAAGACATACAAATTAAATGACAAGGCAACAATGTGGGCTTCAGCTGAATACAATATGAACACTTATGAGTGTGATGCTGCAACATTTGATGCTGTTTGTGCAAACAAAGCTGGCGTTACTGCTGGTACGGCTGCAGGTGAAAACAAACTTACATTTCTTCCTGTTTCAATTGCTTTAGAAGTAATGGCAAAAGAGTGGTTAACTCTTAGAGGATCTGTAACAAGTAATGTTATGGGAACTTATGAGGATGATGACGGTGATAAAGCGACAATTGCTAATTCAACTGTTGTAGCTGCTGGTGCAACTTTAGTGTTCGGTGACCTTTCGTTTGACGGTATGATTGGTAACTCTTCTAGAGTTGAAGAAACGACTGACGGTGATAGTACTGATTCAATCGGTAATGACACTTCTGGTGGGGCTGGAGCTCTTAGGTCAGACATTTTAATGTCTAGAGTTTCTATGACTTACAAGTTTTAATTTGAATTCAAATAGGATGTTTGAATAGATCACTTGATGATCGATATGGCCTGGGGAAACCCAGGCTTTTTTTTACTTTATTTTATAGTGATTTTCTAACGATTTGAGATTTTTGACCATAGAAGTAATTTACGAGTTCATTCTCTTTTTGAGCGAAGAAGTCATAGTGCTCATGATCACGCCACATCTCAATTGAATCTGAAAGGGCCTGCCCATATGATTCTTCAATACATATTTTTCTAAGTCGTCTATCTTTAGAGTAACGTCTAGAATTTCTATCTGATGAATACTCATCATTACAGTCATCCACATATTCTTGAAAATTTTCTTCAAGGTAGCTCTTGGCAACTTTTCTGTTTTTTAACCATTGATCACGAACTTGGGCAGAGAGACGTTGCTTAACATCTGGAAGGCCAGTGAAGGTTGAACAAATTGTTCTTCCGTACTTATTATCAACTTCTGATTTTGAGTGATAGAAGTAGTTTTCAGGATAAAGTTTTTTAATATCGTCGTTACACATATTGCTAACTTGATCAAAAGAGAAGATATCTGTGAAGTACTTTTTATCTTTAGTGAAGTTAGCAAGCGCATTTGTTTTTGTTGTATTGAAGTAATCTTCGAGTCTTACTCGCTCTGATGAGTACTCGCGATCAAGAATATTATTTAATGTTTGTAGAAGTCTTCCTTCGAGAAAACTTAGAGCAAATATTTGTTCTTGATCTTTTAGTTTGAATTCTACATAGTCATTTCCAATCTTGTGGAAAGCTTTAAGTTCAGCAAGCTTGAAAAGCTCATCTTTCACAGAGCTATTTATACAATTGATAAGTTTAGCATTAACAAAATGGCGTCCACCAGAAAATGTCATAGGAAGCTTAAGTGGCTCTGAGTGATCAATGCCCTCTAATTTACATGAATCCCACATTTTATTAGCGGCCTGGTGAAGTTTTGCCGTGTAAGGGGCAAGAAACATCTTCGTCATCTCGTTAGTATCTTTTTTTATATTATCAAAAGGGAAGAGTCCTAAAATGTCTTCTTTTACAATACCTTGGTAATACTCAGATATGTCTGAGTGAGAGCTAATGATTGAAGATAATTTAGTTGTCATCTCTTCTTTATAGCATCGAGCTTTGTTTGGATAAGAAAAACAGTCTATGTAGACAGCATGTGGGTCAACACTCTCAATGAATGTTTGCTTGATTTGCTGGCCTATGAGAACTTCATTTCCGTGCTTTCTTATTTCTGTTTTTCTCTGTAAAACTTTTTCGACTAAATGTCTTTGGATGCTATCGTCAAATTTCTTTGAAACATGTCCGTACTGATTGGAGTCAGTAAAGAATTGGCAGCCTTCAAAGTTTTCTTTTGAAATATTTCTTTTTACATAATTAATGAATGCGGGAACCTTGCTCTCAACACATTTAAAGAGAGGGTGCTCTAAACTAGAAGCAATATCTCTGTGTGTGGAAGTAATATTTTCCATATCAATATGCTCGTCAATACAGTCTTTCCAAATACCAACTTCTTGGTATGACCACGAGTCAATAGCTTGATTGATATATTGACTATAGAGTCCAGAAGGATCAAATGATTTATTGTGAAAGATTTCACTTTGAATCCATTGTGCGATATCTGAAGGAGTATTATTGGTAAATTTAACAGGGTCAAATCTGTAATAAGCAATAAGAGATGAGACCTGCTCAACAGGTGAGACCATCGCTCTTTTGTCTACAAAGTTCTCTTGCCCTAGGTCAGATTTCCATCTGTACTGGAATTGTTTATTATAAGAATTAAAATAACTTTCTTTAAACCAAACTGATTGCTCAACCCAATTTTTTGAAGATGAGATACTGCTAAGATTCTTTTTTAAACCTTCTTGGCGGTCAACATACTTTGCAATTTCTCTTGTTACATTTACAAAGAATGATTTATGATCTTGTGGTAAACATCTTTGTTCTAGTAGTATTTGTCCATTGGGAAGAGCTACTGAACATGCCGTTTTTGCACCTTCAATTCGTACTGCTCTTGGAACTTTATGTAAAGACTTCATGATAGGTATAAATGTTAATTTTTCGGGTAAACTCTTAGCTAAAAAATAAAAATTTTGTAGTTCTTCTTTGGTGAAAAGGAATTCTTCATAATTATGCTTTCTTCCTGAGTAGAAACCAGCTTTTGGTGATTCTTGGTGAGGAATAATATTTGTTGAAGAAATCATTGTTCCTGTTTTTAGATACCAATAATAAATAAAATTTCCAGACATTTGTGTTTCATCTTGATAAATCTTATTTAAAATACAAGGAACATCCGTACATGAATCAAAGTTATATTCAACAGTGGCATCACCGATTAGGTGCTTATTATCGGCCACAAGCTGTGATCCAATAGATTTTAAGTTCTTAAAGTTTAGGCCGTAAAGCTCGCCTTCTAAAACAGTACCGGTATCATACTTTTTTTCTAGAGCAAGTATTTCTGCTTTTACTTGAGCTAGTCCGACGTAGTTGAGATTACATTGCATCGTATTTGCTGAGGCAGGAGATCGGTCAGTTTGATTTTGTTGGTATACTTTCCACTCAGTAAATGTTGAGAGGTGTGATTGATCGCTTAGTTTTTTATAGAGTCCATGAGAAGCGAAAGCGATTGCAAAAATAGCAACGACACCCATAAGGTGATGCTGATGCTTTTGAAATTTCTTCCAGGCGATCTTAGAATTTACTCGCCAATACTTCTTACTCCACATAGTAGTATATTACCTTAATAACTTGATCTAAATTTTCATCGTAAACGACATTAATGCCGTGCTGAGGAAGATTTAGTTGCCAAATATGTTCTCCGCTATCGATGCGAGAGCTAACTTTACTAAAATTCTGTGTTGATTTTTTATAGTGCTGTCTCCAAAACTGTAGTGATGTTTCGTGACTTGCAGGCATTCTGTGTACTGCTGTAACAGTGTCATCGTCTGTTTGGACTGTAACATCATCCCAAATGAGTACTTCCTCTCTACCGTTAAATGAAGATCTATCGAAATACTGAGGTTCGTTAAGGTACTTTATAACTTGATTCGTAGACGTGACGCCAGGAACTATCCTTGCGACATTAAATCTTCTGGCACAGCTTGTGCTGATCAAAAGTATTGTGAATATGACTACAACTTTGGTAATCTTCATACTTATCTAATCGGAATCTTATAAGATGAACTTAAGAGGAATACTTAATAGTTAACAGACTGAAATTATACAAAATGAAGAAAAATTATTTAAAAGCTATATTATTGATATCATTTACTTTACTGACTTTATCCGGTTTAGGTGCCGGGATATATATGCAAGTACAAGTTACGAAACTAACCACCCATTACTCAGTTTATAAGTTGGAGAGTAAATCCTACGAGCTAGTTAAAAAGAGACCCAACTTCTGGGTGAAGCTAGATGACATATCACATGTGGGAAAGTGGGCGATTATTATTAGTGAGGATTGGGCCTTCTATGATCATAGTGGACTTGATTTTAATCAGATTGAAGATGTTATCAAGGAAAGTATTGAAGAAGGTAGACTAGTTAGAGGGGCAAGTACAATCACTCAGCAGGTGGCCAAGAATTTAATGCTCTCTAATGATAGAACAATTACTAGAAAAGCTTTCGAGGCCGTTTACACAGTATTAATAGAAAGAAACCTCTCTAAGGATCAAATCTTAGAACACTATTTGAATCTTGTTGAGCTAGGGAAGAATATTTATGGCATTAAACAAGCAAGTAAGTATTATTTTAAAAAAGCCCCCCAAGCATTATCTGCCAAAGAAGGTGCGTTCCTCGCAATGTTGCTTCCAAGTCCGCTACGGTATGCACAGTCCTATAATGAAGGCAGACTAACGGATTTTGCCTCAGAGCAGGTCAGTTCAATTTTACTTAAGATGAGGCAAGCAAAAATTATAAATGAAGAAGAGAGACTAAATGCTGAAGCTGAGGTTTTACCTTTTGCTCTTGTTAATCATTTTGATGATGACTTGTTTTCTCTAGAGAATGAGTCTTATTAATTTAAGCAGCGTAAACACTCATAAGCCGCGGCCGTTGCAGCATTTGAGAGATTTAGAGATCTGATTTTATCTGAATACATTGGCATGTGAAACATGCGATCTTTGTAAGTTTCGTAATACTCTTTTGGCATTCCTTTTGTTTCAGAGCCAAATATTAAGTAGCAACCTTCGGTGTATCCTGCATCATAGTAATTTTGATCAACATTATTTTCTAAGATGAAGAGCTTTTCTCTAGCAGGATTTTCTTTTTCTAGAAATTCATCAAAGGAATCGTATTCGGTGAGCTGAACGTACTTCCAGTAGTCGAGCCCTGCTCGTCTTACGGCTTTTTCTGATATATCAAAACCATAAGGTTTAATAAGGATAAGCTCTATTCCCATGGCAACACAAGTGCGACCGATACTCCCGGTATTACCGGGAATATCTGGTGCAAATAAAACGATTTTAAAACTTTTTTGTTTCACTACTTTGTAAGTAGGTGGTGAAGCGATCTAACGATTAAGCCTGAACCACCCTTAGCTGGACAGTAAGGTAGGTGAGATTGAGAATCACAAACACCTGCGATATCAAGATGTGCCCACTTAATATCATTTTTAATAAAGTTCTCTAAGAACGCTGCTGCAGTTGCAGTTCCAGCAAATCTTGTTGAACCAATATTTTTAAGGTCAGCAATCTGTGACTTCATATCTTCACGCCATTCAGGAATGATTGGTAATTGCCACATATACTCATCACTTGCTTTTGCAGATCCAAGAACTTCTTTTGTGAATTTGTCATTGTTTCCAAGAATCGCACAAACTTGAGTTCCAAGAGCGACTAGACAAGCACCTGTTAAAGTTGCAGCGTCAATAATATAGTCTGGTTTTTGATCACAAGCATAGTCTAGACAGTCTGCAAGAACTAATCTTCCTTCTGCGTCTGTGTTTAGGATTTCTACAGTTGTTCCGTTTCTACCTTTTATAATTGAATCAGGTACCGTTGCACTTTCATTTACTGCATTATCAGTCATTCCTAGAATACATGTTATTTTATATGGAGAACCATTTAATACTGCCGCTCTAAATGCGCCATAAACAGTAGATGAACCACCCATATCAAATTTCATACCCATCATTGAGGCACCTGGCTTTAAAGAGTATCCACCTGTATCAAATGTTAATCCTTTACCAACTAGACAATAATGTTTTGTGTTTTTTGTTACTTTCTTTGGAGTATAAGTTAGATGAACAAGTCTTGGGTCATAAGCAGAACCTGCATTTACTGAAAGAAATAAGTTCATATTTTCTTTTTTAAGTTCTTTCATCCCAAGAGCTTTGAATGTTACGCCTTTACCCTTAAGAGTTGTTTTAACATCTTTATCAATACGGTCAGAGTACTCTTCAGAGTGAAGGATGTTTGGAGCTTCATTTACAAGGTCTCTTGCGTAGTTTACTGAACTTGCAATATTTGCAGCTTTTTCTTGAACTTTATCAGCATTTCTTTTAACTTTTTTATCTGCAACATAAAGACAAATATCTTTGAAACTATGCTCTGTTTTCTTTGAAAGATGTTTATCAAAAGCATAAGTCGTCATGGCAATGGCTTCATACATTAGTCCCATTGTATCTGGTAATTTATTGATAGCATTAAATGAGGCAACATCGATAACAACAGAATCAAACTTTTTACCTGCAACAGCTTTAAATGCATTTGCGGCAGCTTTTCTGATGCCTTCAGCTTTCGCTTTTGACTTCTCACCCATTCCAACAACAATTACTGTTTGTAATGTACTCGATGTGAAGCTAAATGTTGTTCCAGCGGCCGCTGTGAAGTTTTTCGATGACTTAACCATGGCAAATTGCTTTAAAAGCTCTTTTTGCGTCCATGATTGAGATATTCCGCCATCTTTTTTAGAGTATGCTGCTAAAACTTTAACCTCTGCGTTATCCAGATGTTTTGTTTCAAAATCAAAATGTAATTTCATATATTCTCCTTGAGTCATTTATTAGTAACTAATTACTATGAAAACCTACCAGAATCGGAATTTATTGTCTAAATATCTGGCATTTAGTACTCTATTTAAATGAGAATCATACCTAAACTGTATTCAAGCTATATAGCGGTCAATTTTATCGTTCCTTTCTTAGTGAGTACGATCTTTTTTGTGACGTTTCTTATGACATTTGAGCTATTTCGGATAATGTCTCTCGTTTCATCTGACGATATTTCTTTCTTTTTTATTCTTGGTCTTATTGGCAACGTTATGACGACTTTAATTCCCATGGCGATACCAATTTCGATTTTCTTTTCATCTATCTTTTGCTTGTCTCGTATGTCAGGTGACTCAGAATATGTTGCTTTAAGGGCCGCCGGTTTAGAAAAATATAAAATACTTGCACCTTTTATGCTTGTGGCCTTTGTTATATCTATAAGCGTGTTTTTATTAACTCAGGAACTAGTTCCAAATGCTCACCGTAAAGTGAGAACAAAAATTAAAATCATAAGTAGTACGAGCCTTATCCAGGGTCTTAAATCGGGACAATTTTTTACAAATCTTCCGAATGTCACTATTTTCCCTGTTGAGGTAAATGAACAAACTAAAGAGATGACAGATATTTTTCTGCATATCTACGATACTAATAATCAATTGGAAAAAATTATTGTGGCAGAAAAGGGAAAAGTTCTGCATAGCAAAGATGAGAAATCAGGTGTGGAGAGTTTTAAATTACTATTAAACGATGGAAATATTGTTAATAAAGACGCCCAGGGAAGTGACTTAGAAAAAATATTATTTGAAGAGTACCTTTTGCCAATTTCGGAAAAAAGATTTTCTTATCAAACCTCGGTTAAAGAAATTATGATGAATAGAAGTGAATTGAGTTCATTTATTAATGGGGGACTTGAAGAAGCAAAAAAACAAGGTTTTAATAAAAAAGAATTTTTAAACGCAAAATATGAATTCTGGAATCGTGTTAATACTCCGCTTCTGTGTTTATTGTTAACTTTTGTTGGGTTTGGACTTGGAGTTACGGGAAACCGAGGTCGTAGTAAAAACTCTAGTGGTAAGGCGATCATCATTTTAATTGGTTATTACTTGATCTACTTCACAATAGTATCTGCCTCAAGGGATGACACGCTTCCTGTCGTTCTATGCGTAGTAATTCCAAACCTGCTTCTGTTAGGTGTTGGGATAAAGAATTATAAAAATATTGATTGGTTAAGTTAGATTAATCTATTGGTTTTCGACCATATTTTCTTTATAAACATTTGCACTGTATGGAACTCCTTTATAAGAAGGGAATAACGGTAATTCATACTCACTTGCTAGGCTTTGTGGAAAGATCATACTCTTTACACCTGTTTTAGACTTCGCACTCACAAGTTTGTTATTCAAAAACACCTTTGCAGCATTAAAGTTCCCCATAAAGAGTAAAATACGCTCACCTTTGATCAGAACTCTTCTTCCTTGCTTTAAAACAAATCTTTTGATGGCTTGATCGTCAGTTTGATAGCTAATCCAAGTATCTTGCTTGGTAGCGACTATATAAACATTTTGTTTACCTTTAATCATGGCAGCTTTTATATTAGGCGGAAGAATGGCTGGATTGTTAGCATCTTCTGAACTGTCTACTACATCATACATTTTTACTGGAGCAGGATAGAACTTTTTAAAAGGAAATTTTCCTGCCGGTAAAGGTTTTGCTTTTACTTTAGCCTTTGCGATCTCGGCTTTCTTTTTCTCTGCTGCTGCAGTAATGGCCTTGGCTTTCGTTGCCTCTTCTTCTTTTCTTTTATTTTCGTTAGCGATTGCGATTGCTTCTGCGACCTCAGCTTTCTTTTTCTCTGCTGCCTCTACTGCTTCTCTCTTGATTTCTTCTGCTTCGATATTTTCATTCGCAAGTTTTTTAGATGCATCCATCTCTAAGATATTGGCGTCAGTAGGTTTAAGCATTGGTTCCGGATTCTCTGAGTTAGGCTCTGAGACAACTGTAACTGTTTCTTTTTCATCATTTAAATTACTAAAAAAGGTACCAATACCTTTACCAATGACAGCTAAAACCATTATTGCGGCCAAGCCTAAGAGAATTTTTTTATTAAAGAAACCTTGAATAATAGAATTAAAAGTTTCTTTCATTTCTTCATTTTCGGCTTCATCTGTATTTTCTGATTGAAGACTACCAAGAGTTTGGCTTTTTTCTTCTGCCACTCGAGGTTCACCAAGTAGCTGGTGATAAGTTTCTTCAAGTGAGTCTAGAGCGTCGGCTTCAAGGATACCAAGTGTTTTTGCATAGCTTCTAACAAAGCCTTTAACGTAAGTTTTATTGGGAAGAGCTGTGAGGTTACTTTCCTCAAGAGATTTCAATATATTAATATTGATTTTTGTCTTGTTTGCAATATCCTCAACACTGAACTTTAAGTGTTCTCGTTGAGTTCTAAGTAATGTACCAATTAATATTTTTTCTTCCATATTTCAGTATTTTAGAGCAAAAATAAAAAAATAAAAGGGAGGTGTCTATATCTTCCTAGTACTTTATTTAAAATTGATTTATTTGTCGTTGTTGAATGTTTGAGAGAACCTTCAGTTTTTTCCTCGCCATTGTCTCATACTTCGTGAGAGAGAACCTTTCCAGGATTTCTTCAAGCTTTAATTTTGCAGTACCAAACTCTTTCAGTTTCATGTAAGTAACGGCCTGGTGATAAACTGGCATTGGATTGTCATAGCAAACACCTGCTGATGCAGATTTAAATTTGTCTAAAGCGAGATTATATTGGCCTTTGTTAAAGAACATTTCTCCCAATTTGTAATGGGCCGGACAATACTGAGAGTTTTCATTAAGTGATTGCTTAAAGTATGTAAGAGCTTTCGCTCTCTGATTCTTTTTTAAGTGCAGAAGTGCCAGGTTGTAATATGTCTTGTACTGGCCTTGATAAGTAAGGTCATCAAGCACTGTCATATACTGCTTCTCAGCCTCATTAAGCTCGTTTGAGTTAGTATAAATAGTCGCCAAGTTCATTCTTGCATCTGTATTTTTTGGATCAATTTCAATTGATTTTTTGATAAATCTGATGGCAGTTTGAGGCCTTTTTTTAAAGTAATACGCCATACCTAGATTATTTAATGTCTTGCTGTCATTAGGATTCAACGCATGTGAATCCAACAAGTGTTTAAGGGCGATAGTATAATCTTTATTCAAAAGATCTGCGGTACCTTTATTGTAATAAAGCTTGGCCTTCTTTACGGTAGCAGACTCTTGGTCTTTATCTTTGTTTGTTGCACATGAAAGAAGTGTCACTAAGATTAAAGTGCTCAAAATAAATTTCATCAATCAATCCTCCATTAAATATATAGGATAATACTACTCAATAATGCTATGGATTGAAAAGTTTAAGTTAGGAAAGATCTAAGGCTAAAAAGATGTTTTGATGTGCGTCATAACTTCGAAGTGGTGAGTTCCTGGGAACAGATCGATTAACGCGAGATTCTGTACTTCGAATCTTGTCTCAATTAAAGCTAAATCTCTGGCCAGTGTGCCAGGACTACAGGAAATATAAAGAATATTTTTGGGCTTTAAGGCGTTAATCCACATATTCAACTCTTTGAAGCCACTTCTAGGTGGGTCAAGGACTAGGAGTTCTACTTGAGAGTTTAAGTTTTTTAAGAACTTAGGGAGAGTTTCACTGTTGTAAAGATCAGTGTTGATAAACTCTTCTGGGTTTTCTGTATGTGGATAGATGTCGAGGCATATACGTTTTTCAAAATTGAGAGCATTGGTGATATTACCTGCCCCAGCAAATAAATCTACAATCTGGGCTAATTTGTTTGGAAATAGTGAATTAATCTCTTTTAGCATAAGTTGATTTACAGGGATATTGACTTGAGAAAATCCAGTGGCAGCATAGCTTTTATTCCAGTTGATATGGACTTTACCCTTGTGATCATAAATCTCTACATGACCTTTAGTGGGGTGACTTGAAGACTCTTCAAGCCAGGAGCCTAGAAGCTCTTGATAGAATTTCTGAACTCTATCATTCATAATAATACAATTGGGAACCGGTACAATTCGCTTCTTCCTAGCATCATTAAAACCAATCACAGGAATACTTCTATCATAGTGTAATTGAATTCGATTCCTGTATTGATGTCTGTTATCAGAATAAATGGTTGAAAGAGCGTCCTTGTTGTAAATCAGCTTTTTGAAAGTTCTGTGGAAAGCTTCTTTTTTAAAATTTAGTTCATTTTCATATGAGGTATGAAGGTACTGGCACCCAGGGCATTCATTGAAATGAATACATTCGGGATTAATGCGAATATCAGAGATTTTTGTTACTTCAAGAGCAGTTCCGAAGTGAACACCTTTTTTACGTTGAAGAATCTTAAAGGTACCAGACTCACCGGGTAAGGTTTTAGGAATAAAAAAGATACTTTCATCTTCTTTGTGAACTCCCTGTCCAAGTGGATCAATATGGTCAATTAAAAATTCATTCATAAGTGTTCAATTTTGCTCAGATAGATATATATTAAAAATCACGTAAAATATAAATATTATTATGAATAAAGTATATCAGAAATTCTCATTTATCTTGGAATTGTTTCTTAATGGATCTTTCATTTTTCTATACTCATTTTATACGGCGAACAAATTAGAGACATCTATGGTTAGTCCTGATGTCATTGAGCTGGTACTAAGCTTTTTTACATACGCCGCACCTTTTGTTGTTCTTATAAATGTTGTCTCATATTATTTCCAATGTAATCGAAACCCAGAAGAGTTCCTTAGAAAATATATTTTTTCTCTTATCTGTGTCATTCCTATGTTCTTAACTTATGGTGACCTCCAATTTACTTTCTGGTTAACCGCAGTACATTTATTTTCATCAGTTCTTTCGCTTTATGAGTCATCAGGTACCCAAGAACAAGTGAAGAGAATTACCAGGGCGACCTCATTATTAGAGAGAATTAAGCTTGCGCCAGCTCAAATTATTATTTTAACATTCTCTGTTTTAATAGGAATAGGAACATTACTATTAGCACTTCCTATTTCTGCCGCTGACGGAAAGTATATAAGCTTTATTGATGCTTTTTTTATGGCCACCAGTGCTACTTGTGTGACTGGTTTATCGACACTCTCAGTTGTAGATAATTTCAGTTTTATGGGACAAATAATTATATTAATTCTTATTCAAATCGGTGGTCTTGGTTATATGACTTTGTACTCATCTATAACCATTTTATTAGGTAAGTCTTTAGCAGTTAGAGATCAAGTACTGATGCAAGACCTTTTAGATATATCTTCATTAGAGGGCCTGATTCAAATGATTGTAAATATCATCAAGTATACTCTTGTGATCGAACTGGCCGGTGCCATTATTCTCACTATTGGTTTTAGCTTTAAGGGACATGAGTTTGGAGAAGCACTTTACTTTGGAGTTTTCCATAGCATCTCGGCATTCTGTAATGCAGGCTTTGCACTATTCAATAACTCACTTGAAGACTTTGCCTTAAATCCAATGATCCATGGAACTGTAAGTGCACTTATCTTTTTAGGGGGGCTTGGATTTATTGTTATAAAGGAAATGGAGTATATCATTCTAAAAAGAGGGAAAATTATAAATCTCAGTGTGCATTCAAAAGTTGTTTTAACTGCAAGTATCACTCTTGTTGTTCTGCTCGCGGTATATATCTTCTTTAGCGAATTTCTCCATGGACTAGCTCCATACGGAATATTTGAAAAAATACAAATTTCTATTTTCCAATCGATTACGACTAGAACAGCTGGATTTAGTACCATTCCTTTAAATGTGCTGCATCCACATACAATTTATCTTTTCTCTCTGATTATGTTTATAGGCGCCAGCCCCGGTTCAACCGGTGGAGGTATCAAGACGACAACATTTGCGATTCTTTTTCAGTCAGTAAAAGCGACAATCAAAGGAAAGGATAAAGTTGAATTTTTTGATAGAACAGTTCCAAATGCGATTGTTGTTAGGGCGATATCAATTATTGTTATTTCACTTATAATGGTTAGTTTTTTTATATTACTGATGATGAGACTAGAACCAGAGCATGACTTCCTTTCACTGTTCTTCGAAGTCATTAGTGCTTTTGCAACAGTTGGATTGTCTTTAGGGATTACACCGTACTTAGGTGTCTTTGGTAAATTAGTCTTAATCGTTGTTATGTTTATTGGAAGGGTTGGACCATTAACTCTTACACTTGCTATAGGTCAAAATAAAAAAGAAACAGGTAAAGTCGATTATCCAACAGGAAGGATAATGATAGGATAAAATATGATTGTAACAGTAATTGGATTAGGTACATTTGGGGCTAAAACAGCAACACGACTCTTTGAAAAAGGAGCTGAAGTTATTGCTATTGATTATGAAGCTGAGTTAGTTGATAAAATTAAAGATAGAGTTACACATGGGATTTGCATCGATGTTACTGATGAAAGGGCGATTAGATCTACAAATATATCGGAAGTAGATGTTGCCATCGTTGCAATCGGAGATAATATCGAAATGAGTATTATGGCAGTCGCAATGTTAAGGAAGCTTGGTGTCGGTAAAATTATTGCAAGAGCAACAAATAATTTACATGAACATGTTTTAAAAGAGATCGGAGCCTCAGAAATTTTAAAAGTTGAGGAGGATATGGGGGAAATTGTAGCATCAAAAATAGTCGCACCTCATGTTTTACAGCGATACAACTTTGCAGCAGGTTACTCAATCGTAGAGATTAAGTTAGGGAAAAAATTTGAAGGAAAAACGTTGGTTGAATCGCAGATAAGGCAGAATTATTCGCTAAATATCGTGGCGCTTCAGAAACGTAAACCTTATATTACAGAAGATGGAAAGTCAGCCTTTAGGGTTGAGATAAACGATAGCCCTCTTCCTATGGATATTATCAGTGCAGATGACATAGTTGTACTTGTAGGATCAGAAAGTAATTTTAATAAACTATTTGCAGAGATTGCAGATAACTAGGAAATAATTATGAATATTTCATTAAAAAAGAGAATTGGAATTAGTTTTGCCTTAGTTAACTTAATGGCACTAATTATTGGCTTTACGGTCTTTTACTTTTTTAATTCACTCAACGATCAAGTGGATCAAATTTCAAATAGTTCAACTATAATTGGAGATTTGTCTGATGAAATAAGTATTTCTGCAGTCACCATTCTTAAAAAGCAAAAGAAAGTTTTAACCTACAGAGCAAGTGCTGAAGATATAGAAGAGTTGAAAAATGAATGTGATAACTTTCACTCACAGTTGGAAAGGTTGAATACTTTCTATACCGAAACCGAAATTAAATCGACCATCTCAAAAATGATTGGTTATGTCGATGCACTTAAAACGTTATTAAGTAAGACTTCTTTATCTAATTACAGAGACAGAGGGAACGTTGCTGCCATAGGGGAATTAGCAGATAAGATTTTAGAGTCCTTTCTAGACTTTCAAGATATTCAATATCACCAAAACCTTGAAAAGGATAAGCAGCTTAAAAGTGTTATTGGTGAAACTCGACGTTATATGTTGTGGGCACTGATTATTACTTTCCTAACAACGATTGTTATAAGCCTTGTTATCCCAGCAAAAATTTCACTTCCATTTAAGAAGATTAACGATGCTGTTAGAGAGTTACAAGATTGTAATTTTGATGTCTCTATTTACTATAATCAAGATGATGAAATCGGAGAGTTGGCCAAAGAATTGAATAAAATGATTCGTAATATGAAAATATTTGAGGAACTTAGGGAGGATCGAATCTCCGTTGAGCATCGTAAGTTTGATATCTTGGCGAATATGATTAAGAGGAATGTCTTAATTGCCAACGCTAGGGGAGAGCTCATTTACTTAAATAATCAAATGTATAAAATATTAAATATTGATTCAGAAAGCGTTCTAAATAAAAATATGGAGGATACTCTTATTCCTGCTTCAATCAAGGATGCTTATGAACTCGCTCTTAAGCGAAGGTCGAAAATCGAAAATATAGAGATTCATATTGATCATAAGGTCATGGTAGAAGTAGAAAATGAAGCTGGTGAGAAAGAAGAGGTAGAAGAAAACCAAGAAATTTTCAAAGGCTACGCGAATGTTATTCCTATTAGGGCCAAAGAATCGTCCCTTGATTACTATATGATGGTCCTTTCTGAGGATGTCTTTGCATAGCGTTACCTAGATTATAGCTTGTAACGCGACGTAAGTAGGTAATTGGTTCTAGTACTTTTATGAGAAAAAGATTAGTATAACAGGCTATTATGGATACGAAACTAATCAGAAATTTCTCAATTATTGCTCATATTGATCACGGTAAATCTACACTTGCAGATCGCCTCATTCAAGAAACGAACTCAGTCACAGATCGCGAAATGTCTGATCGTCTTTTAGATAATATGGATATTGAAAAAGAGCGTGGTATTACCATTAAGGCGCAAACAGTTCGTCTAGAGTATAAGGCCAAAGATGGACTTACATACTATTTAAATCTCATCGATACTCCAGGTCATGTTGATTTTACCTATGAAGTATCGAGGTCACTAGCTTCTTGTGAAGCGGCGCTATTAGTCGTAGACGCTTCTCAAGGTGTAGAAGCACAAACACTAGCTAATGTTTATATGGCGATGGACAACGAATTAGAAATTTTTCCAGTATTAAATAAAATTGATCTTCCACATGCTGATGTGGATAGAGTCGCTCAAGAAATTGAAGACATAGTAGGAATTGAGGCACTTGAAGCACCCCAGGTTTCGGCAAAGTCTGGCCTAGGTGTAGATAATCTCTTAGAGGAAATTGTTAGGCTGGTTCCACCGCCTATGGGAAATGTAGATAATCCATTACAAGCCTTGATATTTGATTCTTGGTTTGACGCTTATCGAGGTGTTGTTGTTCTTGTTCGAGTATTTGAAGGGACAATGAAGAAAAGAGATAAGGTATATTTTAAACACTCTGATAAGAGTTACGAGATACTTACTCTTGCGGTTCACACACCTTTCTATACTGAAGTTGAAGAGCTGGCAGCTGGCGAAGTTGGCGTTATTATATGTGGAATTAAAACTATTAGAGATATTAAAATTGGCGATACAATCGTTGAAGTAAAGAAGCAGGATACTCCTCCTCTTGCCGGCTATGAAGAAATCAAGCCAATGGTTTTTTGTGGAATTTTCCCTGTCGAAGCAGATGACTACGAAGAACTTAAAGAAGCTTTTGAAAAACTGGCCTTAAATGATTCATCTTTTACATACGACTTAGAAACATCAGGTGCTCTTGGGCTTGGTTTTCGTTGTGGTTTTTTAGGCCTTCTCCATATGTCTATTATTCAAGAAAGACTTGAGAGAGAGTTTGATTTAAATCTAATCTCTACTGCACCTAGTGTTAGCTATAAAGTTTTAAAGAGTGACGGTGAAGAACTCATGGTTTCTAATCCATCGGACATGCCTGATCTCGGTGATATTGAATCTATTGCAGAACCAATGGTTGATATTTCAATCCATGTTCCTAATGAATATGTTGGTTCAATCATTACTCTTTGTGAAAAAAGACGTGGGATTCAGCATGATATCAATTATATTACGAGTGAAAGAGTCCAAGTAAAATACTATCTTCCGCTTAGTGAGATGGTTTTTGATTTTTATGATCAGTTAAAATCAATAACGAAGGGTTACGCCTCTATGGACTATGAGTTTAAAGACTATATGATTGGAAAACTCGTAAAATTAGATATTTTAATGAATAGCGAGCCTGTAGATGCACTTTCATTAATTTGTCATGAAGCAAGCTCTTACACCAAGGGTAAGAGCTTAGTTGGTAAGCTTAGATCAATTATAGATAGACAGCAGTTTGATATTGCTATTCAAGCGGCCGTTGGAAGTAAGATTATATCTAGAGAAACCGTAAAAGCTTTACGTAAAAACGTTTTAGCGAAATGTTATGGTGGAGATATTTCAAGGAAAAGAAAACTCCTTGAGAAGCAGAAAAAGGGTAAAAAGAGAATGAAGATGGTTGGAAATGTAGAAATTCCTCAGGAAGCATTCTTGGCCGTTCTAAAGGTTGATGATTAGTGAATATTATCCAGTCTGAAGTCGACAAAATTCTTGAAACATACTCTGAAGGCTCTCGCTACGAAGAAATAAAGAAAGCCATGGATATCTTTATTATTAAAACGGGTAAAATGGATGAAGAATCAGAAGAGTACGAAGCTCGGATGAATAGTTTTAACGATTGGTTCGTTTTCAACTACCGCAAAGAAGATGGAAGTCGCATTATTGAAAATCATTTTAAAAAAAATAATGATAATGAAGAAATGAAAGCGGCACTTCTATCAACAAAATACTCATTGTTTTTATTTCATAAAATAAATTTTAGAAAACAGGTTATTATAAAGGATGTTCTTCATTCAGAGAAGTTTACTCTCGCGACAGATAATGGAATCCTGGCCTTGGTTGAAAATGACCTTTTTCTTGGACGCTTTGTAACTTATAAAGAAAAAAATTATCTTTTAAATGGGATATGTACATTACCTAGAGAGGTTTTATCTCCCCTCAAAAAAGAGTCGAAAAAAATACGTAAACTAAATAACCAATTTGAAGAAGAGTCGTTTCTTTTAAATTTAGAGCGATTGAAAGCAAAGTCTATTCAATATGGACATATTGAATCTCATAAAATTTTTACTTTTTAATTTCCTTACTTTTTTTTCTATATAACATATAGGGAACGACTCCCGTTAAGTTGGTGAAAAGCACAAAAAAGAAGTAAATATTAAAAAGGTCTGCACCATTACTTATATTAAAAAATGCTAATAATTTCTCAAAAACAACATGCCCGACACCAAGTCCTCCTGGAGCTATAGGGATGGCTATGCTAATCATCCCTGCTGGCAAGACAGTAAAGGCGGTGGCCAAGGTGAATTCACCCGCAGCGTAAGGCTCAGCAATATACCAAAAGATGATGATGGCAAAAGCTTGTATAAATATACTTAAAACAAGTAGCTTGATAATATTATTTCTAAACAAGCATAGATCATTCCATAAAACCTCAAGCTTTTTGATAATATTACCTAATATTTTAATATCTCGAAATGGCTTCGCGATTTGATGTGGTAGCTTTTGATAGAAAAATAAAGTTAATAGCGTAAGAACAACACATAAAAGAATAAATAAATTAACTTGCACCAGAATCTTAACATCATTCGAAAGTGATGAAAGGGTACTATAGTTAATTCCTGATATAATACCACCAATAGTTACAAGACCTATTAGCCCCATTACTCTATCCATAAAAACAGCAACAAGAAGAAATTTCTTATCTAACTTTTCATCGAGATCTTGAAGATAGAAAACTTTGATAACGTCACCTGTAACTGATCCTGGAAGAACAGCGTTGAAGAAAATACCAATCCAGTTCGAAATAAAAATCTTAAATGTGGATAAGTTCTTAGAGGCTTTTCGCATTAAAATGAGCTTCAAACGAACAGCAACAATAAAGTGGTCCGTGAGCATTAAGGCGGTTATCGCCAAGATAGTAAGTGGTGAACTAAAAACCTGCTTCAAAAGTGAGAAATCGAGTTTACCTGACTCGACGAGCCAGTATATTAAACCAAAGGCAATACCAAATTTGATAATATTTTTTACGATATTTTTTAACACTAAGCTATAATAAACCTAATTATTGTAAAAATATAGGATTATTATGAAAGTCGCTCTCATTCAAATTTGCTCAACATTCAACCCTTCTGAAAATATTGATAAGATCAATCGTTTTATAATTAAGGCCAAAACTGAAGAACCCGGCTTAGAAGCGGTCTTTTTACCAGAGGTCTTTTATTCAATGAGTGACGGTACCAAGCCAACTCCTTATTTAGTTGAAGCTACAAATGAGCACTTTGAAATTATTAGGGCCATAAGTATGAATCATAACCTCTATGTCTTAGGGGGAACTGCAGCAACAAAAGTTGGAGATAAAGTGATTAATAGAAACTATAACTTTTCACCATCCGGAGAATTGATTGGGACGTATGACAAGATTCATCTTTTTTCTGTGAACCTTAAAGGAACTGAGAAGAATACTATTATTGATGAGGCGGATGTTTATAGTAAAGGCCATGACTTAAAAACGATCAATGTGAATAACTTTAAGATTGGCTTAAGCATTTGTTTTGATCTTCGATTTCCAGAACTTTACAGAGAGTATCACAAAGAGAATGTTGATATCCTTAGTATCTCTTCAGCTTTTACAGTGCCTACAGGAAAAGCACATTGGGAAGTTCTTCTGCGCGCTCGTGCTATTGAAAATCAGGCCTATGTTATTGCTTGTGATCAGTGGGGACAACATAATAAGAAGTTATCTACTTATGGTCATTCAATGATTATTGATCCGTGGGGGGAGGTCATTGCAAATTGTGAAGAAGGTGAGGGATTTGCTTGTGCAGAGTTGAGCATGGATAAGCTTAATAAAATACGTACAAGAATGAATGTCGCGAGACAGCTCCCTACATAAAGGGCTTATCACCGGCAGCGTGATCAGTTAGATCAACAACTTCTTCAACCATACCTGGAAATTTAGTAATCAAAAGTTTTTCTATACCGTCTTTGAGGGTTGCTTTTGATGATGAACAGCCTTGGCAGCCACCTTCAAGTTTTACAAAAAGCTTTTGGCTATCGAAATCAACGACAATAATATCACCACCATGGCTAGCAAGTGCGGGTCTAATTTGCTCATCTAAAACTTTTTCGATTCTGTTAATCATTTTGTATCCTTGTATATCTTTGAGCTTTTTTTACGTTAGTTTGAACAAAATGTCACTTTTAAGCTTCATTCCTTACCATTACCGAGGCTAAACACACCGCAATTTCAGTAACTTATGATTAGGTTTTTTACAGATACCTTTGCAAGATTGAGTATTATGAAAGAAGTGATTGAAAATTTATCTTTTGAGGATGCTGTTATAGTTACAGCGCCCCCCGGATGGGGAAAGACCTATAAAATACTACAAGCAATTAAAGAGTGTAGTCGATCAGTCATCTTTATTTTTCCACTAAGGGCACTATGCGATGAAGTCTTTTTGAGTTCGCAAGAATTTAGAATTGATTGCTTGAACTTGCGATCCTCCAAAGATTTGGAACTCTTAAAAATACGTGATTATAAGTTAATATTAAGTACCCCAGAAATCCTTTTGAATAAGGAGTTGAGTGGATATATCTATGTGCTAGATGAGTTTCACTTATTTTATTACTGGGGAAACTCTTTTCGAGACAAAATGCAGGCCTTATATTTTGAAGTGACCTCATTTGGCGCTCCGATTGTATTTTTAACTGCAACTTTAGGTGATGAGCTTAAGCATCGCCTTGAGTTAGAGTTAAAGTACAATTATAAAAACATATATCATCTCGATTTTGGCAACCAAAAGTTAAAAAATTATCCAAAGAGAATCTTTTACTACCCTAAGCTTCTTCGCTCATGGATCGATGATGAAGTTTTATATGGCATAAACCCTGGTTGTACTTTAATTTTTTGCAAGTTTAGACGTGAAGTTAAAGAACTTAGTCAAAAACTAAGAGACCGGGGTTTTTGTGTTCTAAATTGTGTTGGTGGTGAAGCTTCGAGTTTTATTCTGAAGTTAAACTCCACAGAGAATGTGGATTTTATTGTTGCCACAAGCGTTGTTAGTCACGGTGTAAATCTGCCAAATATATCGAAAATTATATTTAATTATAATGTTCAAAATCTTGATTTCTATATTCAGATGATAGGACGGGGAGGAAGACAGGGGGAGAGCTTTGAAGTTCATACTTTATCAAATACGTATTTTTCAAAATTACAGGTATTTATAGGGACTGGCAGTGTAATGGTAAAAAGACTTCGCAATAAGATAAATAAACTACTATATTATGCATATGAATATTGAAGGTATTGTTATTCATAAAACACCCTACAAAGAAAGAGATCTCATCTGTAATCTCTTACTGCGTTCAGGAAAAACACTCAGTGTTTATTTCTATGGAGGTCAGGGAGGCGGAAAAAGCCAAAAGGGATCTATTCTTGATTTAGGCGCTATGGTTACAGTGACTTTGGCACCACGAAAAAAGAAACTAGAAACCGAAGTTCAAATTGCAAAAGAATATAATTTAATCTGGGCATCTCGTAAAATTAGAGATGACTTTCAAGCTTTCTACCTTTCAACTTTTTATTTTGAGTACTTAGGTAAGATTGCCATCAGTGAGAATATTGATGATGTCCATGCTACAGACCACGAAGGATTATTTAATGTCTTAAGTAATGCTTTATTTTATTTAGATAGCTCTGTAAGTAAGGGGGAGTTCAATCTTCATGTTCAATTATTTATGTTCTTATCTAAACTCACCGTTCAGTTAGGAATTAACCCTGATACAGATAGTTGCTTATTTTGTGCCACCGACCTTGAGAAGCAAAATATGTTTGCCTTTGATGCTCAGAATGGAGGCTTTATTTGTGCCGACTGTCTGTCAAAACAAGGAGAGACGGTATCTGAAAATGTAACACTTCAATATGAATACCAAAACTCAGTACTTTTACGACGAACTTTAAAAAATGCTCTTCATTTGCCTTTTAAAGATTATGCTCTTCTATCTGGTATGACTCAGGGGTTAACAGCAGCAGAGTTTCAATATATTAATTATCAACTTGGATTTACACCTGATCAATTTAATACTTGGAAGATGATCAATATTTAGCGAGAATAAATAATGAATTATAAGATACTTCTTTTGATATTATTGCTTCCTTCATCTGTAATCGCTTTTTCGGGCAATTACTACAGTCTAACAGTACCTGAAGGGTGGACTTTTAGTGAAAAAATGTATGGTACAGATGCTATTGTTCATGAAAAAGTAATTCATAATCGCAACCCTAATTCGATATTATTCTTCACTTATAAAAAAGATTTATCAAAAATAGATATTTTTGAGTTTCTAACTAAGGATAATAAAAATTTTGGAAAGAAATACACTGACTTTAAAGTTTTAGACAAGATGAATTTAAAGCAGAATATTAAGTGTACTTATAATGAATACCTCAACCCAATGAAATACAGCCTGCTTACGTGCATTAAGCTTAACAAAAGCCAATACCATTACATTCTGTTTCAAAGTAAACAAGTTGAATTTAAGAAACATAAAAAAACTATACTTAAAACGATTGAAAGTATTTCAGTCAGGTAGAGGATTTTTCCTAATTGAGCCAGATAATATTTTCATCTACAATATATAGGTGAGTAATATTGCCAGATTCTTATCATTATTTTTAACTTTTAATCTACTGTTCTTAACACTGCCGAGTTCAAAGTTAAACGCCAGCAATGCTAATTTCGAAGTGGGAACTTCTGTTATAAGTGGAGACGTTAGCTGTGAGAGAAGTATTAATCTTCCGCCTAAACCTGTGGGAACTTCAACTATTGCACTTACTGGATTAATGCGAGGAGCATGGGGATGTGTTAAAGGCATTTTTAAAGGTGCTTGGGCCAGTTCTGGTGGAGCTATTACAAGTGTTGGCAAGTGCTTATGGTCACCTATTGAATGTGCAATGAAGGCAAAAGAAGGTTTTGATAATACAGTTAAGTTTTTCTCTAATATAACCACTAAAATTTCTGAGATATCAGATCTGTTGAGTGCATTACCAGCGGAAGCATTATCTGAACTAATTTGCACGATCATTGGGGGCGTAGGGATGGCAGTTTTAATTGCGGTACTTACAGGCGGAGCAGGAGCTGGAAAAGTAGCTCAAACGGTAGCGGCCATTGTTAGTAAACTAGGTTTACTGGGGAGGTTGGCTTCATATGCATACTTACCAATTTCAATGATTAGTAAATTCTCTCAAAATGGTTTGAACTCGATATTAAATCTGATTCGAAGAGGTAAGAGTGATCAAGTCAGAAAAACGTTAGGGCTAGTATGTACATTGTAAATAGCTTTATACTTTTCATACTTTTATTCGTTGGAGAGATTCATGCAAAAAACTGTATTTCACCTGAACAAGCAGAGATACGCTTATCGAGAATGGAAGCCCAGGGAAATATTGGCTCATACTCACCTTCTAGAAAGCATGAACAAGGCGGTTGGGGAAGTAAGAATCCTATAGAAAATCAAAATAGAGGACAAGAATTGTTAGACTCATCTTATATTGGAAAGAATAAAAAACAGAGATATAACTTTGAAGATGATAAAGTTGTTGTTTTCCAGCCAGATGGGCAAGGCGGTTGGCATTCCTATGTAGCAGTTGATGTTGTTAAGGAGAAAGTCCCAACGAGTGTCTTGAGACAGATGCTAAAAGAGGGTATCATAACGAAGCCACAATATAATCGAATAATTAAAAATAAATAATGTCAGAGATAGACTCAACAAAGCATATTCCCAGAGCACAATGTAACCTTTCAGGTAAGCTTTATTTTGTTTATGAAGTTCTTGAGGATGTTATTCTATCTGACATCGAGGTAAGGAAGGGGCGATGGATTCTTGGTGGAGGGAATGGAGAAAGTTCTATGCTAACTTTTAATATCGTAGATTCTGTTAAACTTTTCTCGGATCAGAATCGTATTGATGAAGTTGAGCTTGAGGAATTGATTCAGTGTACTTGGAGTCCTAATGAGGCTTATCAAATTGGAAAAGAGATAAAAAAAATTGGCTGGAATGAAGATGAGAAAATAGAATTTTGGTTTGCAAGGCACATAGTGAAGTTCATAATAGAAAACTGTCCTCAAGAGTTTGAGTCAGTAATCGGCAGCGATGATATAGAAATAAATGAATCAATTTTTGTTAAAGCTGATTGAGTATTTCTCTAATTGATTTTTCACCTAAAACTTTGAACGTTTTTAAACCGGCCTTCTCACCAGACTTGATATCGGAGTTTTTATCTCCGACCATATAACTCTGAGACTTGTCTATGTCATATTTTTTACAAAGGTCATTCAGCATTTTAGGACTAGGCTTTCTACACTCACAATTATCTTCCGGAGCATGTGGGCAAAAAGCGATATCAGTTATTTTAATTCCCTGCTCAAGAAGTTTCCCTAGCATATGATTATTAAAATTATGCATATCTTTCTCTTCAAAATAGCCACGTCCAATTCCAGATTGGTTTGTGACAATAAATAGGAGATAGTTCCTGTCTTGTAATTCCTTTAAAGTCTTGAAAACACCATCAATGAAGTTCAGTTGCTCAATTTTATACATGTAATTTGAATCATGGATAAGAGTGTCATCTCGATCAAAGAAAATTGCTTTAGAGCTCATAGTTACCTTTATATTTTTAAAAATTAACTTTATTAAATAATAACTGGCACTACGAGTCAATAGGTGTGCTTTTAAAGGAATTTCCTCTCTGAATTCCTTTGCATTACCTCTATAAAACGCTAAAATTGTTCAATGTTTCAACTGATCAAGCAAATGCTTCCATTTATACGGCCCTATATGAAATTAGCAATTTTAGCGACTGTCTGTGCGCTACCACTTGCGGCGATAAAAGCTTATCAGGCCTACTTTATAAAAAATGTTATAGATGGGATCTTTGATCCTACTTCAACAGAACAATACGCATTTCAATTGGCAGGAATTTTAATTGGTTTGGCGCTAGTTAATTACCCTTTTAGGTTTATTCATTTCTTTGGAATGAGGATGGTTGTGGATAGGGCCACTTGCGATATTAGAAAAGCTATTTATAAAAAATTTCAAAATCTCTCAGCAACATATTATTCAAAAGCCAAACAAGGAAATTTATTATCAGTAATGATTAATGACACTGCAATTTTTGCAGAAGCTTTTATGCATGGTCTAGATATTATCAGAGAACCTATTACGGCAGCCTTACTTTTATCAGTAGCTCTTTATCACGATTGGAAATTAACTCTTGTTATCTTTATAGTACTTCCATTTTTCTTGGTAATCTTTAGCGTTACAGGAAAAAGAATTAGAAGGTATATTGCAAGATCACAAGCAGATACTGCAGACATGACTCATCATGCAGCAGAAGGGTTAGTAGGACAAAAAATTATTAAAGCCTTTAATCTTCAAGATTATATGACGAAGAGATTTGAAGTCGCTCAAAATTTGTTCTTAAAACATAAAAAGAAAAGTAACTCCGCAGAGGAGCACTCACATCCACTGGTTGAAACTGTTGGAGCATTTGCTTTTGCAACAGTTATTGTCATGGCTTGGTATAGACAAAGAGATGGAGGCTTAACATCTGGAGAGTTTATTTCATTTGTTACAGCACTTGCTATGTTTATGGATCCAGTGAGACGTTTTTCAAAAGCGAATACAAAACTTAACCAAGCAAGGGCCGCAGCAGATAGAATATTTCATCTTTTAGATGAGCCTGAAGAAGTGAATCTTGGAAAAACAAAGTTTACTGAGTTTAAAGACTCTATAGAGTTTCTGGACGTAACCTTCTCCTACGGAAATAGTGATGTCATTAAGAATTTTAGTTTAAAGATTTCGAAAGGCGATAAGGTTGCACTGGTTGGTCTTTCTGGCTCTGGTAAGTCGACCTTAATTTCACTACTTCTTAGATTATACGATATTGAACAGGGTGAAATCCTGATTGATGGCATCAATATTAAAGACTATGAGCTTGAATCTATTCGAAATGTTTTTGCTCTCGTATCCCAAGATATATTTTTATTTAATGATACGGTAAAAGAGAACTTAAAAGCTGGATTTGAATATAGTGATGAACAGATTAAGCATGCTCTTGAAGTGAGTTATGCAGATGAATTTATTCAAAATTTACCAGAGGGACTTAACACTCATATCGGTGATAGGGGAACGAGACTATCTGGTGGTCAAAGCCAAAGATTAACTATTGCTAGGGCCTTCTTAAGAAACTGTCCGGTACTACTTTTTGATGAAGCAACCAGTGCTCTTGATAATGAGTCAGAGAAAGTTGTTCAGAAAGCCTTAGATCAAGTGGCAAGTCATAAAACAGTTATTGCTGTCGCCCATAGACTTTCAACCATCCAAAACTATGATCGAATTATTGTGATGAAGGATGGAGTCATGATTGAATCTGGAAAACATGCAGAACTTATTGCAAATAAGAATGAATATAAAAAACTATATGAGTTAACTCAAATGGAGAGCCAATGAAAAAGTTAGGATTACTTTTTTTACTATCAACACTCGTCTCATGTAATGCACTGAAAGCAATTACAGATGGAGAAACCGATTTGGATGATAGGTTTGGTGCCGGTCAATATAATGAAGAATTATGGAACGGTCTCGTTTCTTTTTGGCGCTTTGATGAAAGCGGATCAACTCAAGATCGAAGTGATATTCAAGGAAGCAATAACCTTATTTATAATCAAGGCTCGATAAATTCGACTGGAGGGATCAATGGAAATGCCATAGATTGTAATCTAAGTGGTAGTAACCGCTTTTCACTGAATTCATCAAATAATATGAATTTTGGTACAGCTCCCGGTAATAACTTCGCGATTGGTTTTTGGATTTATGTTACCTCGGATATTGGTGGCAGCCATATTGCGGACTTTTCAAGCGGATTTAATATTACATTGGATGGATCATCAGGTATTACATTCTGGGTTAATGGTAATACTCATGTAGCCACTATAGGTTCCGGATCATGGCAACATGTTGTATTCAATTTAGACAGAAACACAGGGGTTACAGCGTTCGTTAATGGTTCACAACAAGGAAGTACTGTATTTAATACAACAGGTAGTAACTTAAATGATTCGACTTTTACTCTATGTACTACTGTCGGGTGGGCCTCACCATTAGATGGAAATCTTGATAGCTTCGGAATTTGGAATCGAACACTATCTTCTTCTGAAATAAGTGATCTATACCGCGGATTTAATAATTTAGATTAAAAATAATATTTGGAGACATAAATGAAAGTTAAAAAATTAGAAGACATGCAAGAAATCGTAAGTCTCTCAAAGAGAAGAGGATTTATTTTTCAAAGTTCTGAGATCTATGGTGGTCTTGGTTCTTGTTGGGACTATGGCCCACTTGGTGTTGAGCTAAAGAGAAATGTTAAAGACTCGTGGTGGAAGGCCATGACCTATAGAGATGATGTAGACGGAGTTGATGCATCAATTCTTATGCATCCTCAAGTTTGGAAAGCATCAGGACATGTTGATGGTTTTTCTGACCCTTTAGTTGACTGTAAGGAATGTAACGCAAGATTTAGAGCTGATAAAATTGATTTGGCAGCAGATTGTCCAAATTGTAAGGCAAAAGATTCTTTTACTGAACCAAGAGATTTCAATTTAATGTTTGAGACGACTATGGGGCCGGTTAAAGATTCAGGCTCTGTTGTTTACTTACGACCTGAGACGGCACAAGGTATTTTTACAAATTTTTTAAATGTACAAAGCACAATGAGAAGAAAACTTCCATTTGGAATTGCTCAAATTGGTAAAGCTTTTAGAAATGAAATTACTCCAGGTAACTTTATTTTTAGAACAAGAGAGTTTGAACAAATGGAAATGCAATACTTTGTTAAGCCAGGTACACAAATGGAGGCGATGGAGAAATGGAAAGAGATTCGTATGCAATGGCATATTGATCAGGGTCTAGACCCTGCAAAACTCCGCTTTCATGATCATGGAACTGAACTGGCACATTATGCAGATGCCGCTTTTGATATTGAATATGAATTTCCTATTGGTTGGGATGAAATGGAAGGTGTTCACTCACGTACAGATTTCGACTTAGGAAGACATGCTGAGCATTCAGGTAAAAATTTAAACTATGTAGATCAAGCCGATGGAAATAAGAAATACCTTCCTTATGTCCTAGAAACAAGTGTTGGTTGTGATCGTCATATCTTAGCACTACTTTGTGATGCGTTTAGAGTTGAAAATCCAGGAGAAAAGGATGAAAGAGTTGTTCTTGGGTTTAAACCAGCAATGGCGCCAATCAAAGTCGCGGTTCTACCTTTAATGAAGAAAGAGCCTTTAACTGAAAAGGCGAGACCTATTTATGAGGCGCTACAGAAAAAATATAAATGTGAATATGATCTTGCTGGAAATATCGGAAAACGTTATAGAAGACAAGATGAAATAGGGACGCCACTTTGTATTACTATTGATTACGATACTCTTGAGGACGAAGCCGTAACTATTAGAGATCGAGATTCAATGGCACAAGATAGAGTGAAGATAGCAGATATAGATAGTTATATTTTAAATAAATTTGGATTCTAATTTTTCATTAACTTGAAGAGGAATGGTATATGACTGAGCACAAATGGATTTATAGTTTTGGATCATCGTTAAATGAAGGTGATCGCACAATGAAAAACCTACTCGGTGGTAAGGGGGCAAACCTCGCAGAGATGTGTGAGTTAAAGCTTCCTGTTCCTGGTGGCTTCACTGTTTCTACTGAAGCCTGTCTTGATTTTTATCAGCATGACCAAAAACTTTCTGAGGAGATTAAGACACAAATCTTGAATGCCTTAAGTCGAGTTGAAACTGATACGGGCAAGAAATTTGGTGATAAGAATAACCCGTTACTTTTCTCTGTTAGGTCGGGGGCGAGAATCTCAATGCCTGGAATGATGGACACGGTTCTTAATCTAGGTATGAATGATGAGACTGTTGTGGCCTTAGCAAAGAAAACTGGAAATGCACGGTTTGCTTGGGATTCATATCGAAGATTTATTCAAATGTTTGCCAATGTGGTTATGAACGTTAATACCTCGATACTTGAATCTCAGTTAGAAGATTTAAAAGAGGCGAGAGAGTATAAAGAAGACACTGAGCTTGATGCAGAAGATTTAGAAGAGTTAGTGGATGTGTATAAGCAAGTTCTGGCAGAAGAATTTGGGAAAACCTTTCCGCAAGACCCTATGAAGCAATTATGGGCTTCAGTAGGTGCTGTATTTGAATCATGGAATAATCCGAGAGCAAAAAAATATCGTCAAATGAATAATTACTCTGATAAGTGGGGGACGGCAGTCAATGTCCAGTCGATGGTATTTGGAAATACTGGAGAAACATCAGGTACAGGTGTTTGCTTTACAAGAAACCCATCAACTGGTGAAAAGATTTTCTTCGGCGAATATTTAATGAATGCTCAGGGAGAAGATGTTGTTGCCGGAATAAGAACTCCTGCTCCAATCAATGATGCAAGTAAGAATGATTCAAACAAGGTTTTAAAGACTTTAAAAGAAGTTTCCGGAACTGTTTACGATGAACTCGTAGATATTTATCAAAAACTAGAACTACACTATAAAGATATGCAGGATATCGAATTTACTATTGAAGAAGGTAAGCTCTTTATACTGCAAACGAGAAATGGTAAAAGAACAATTAATGCTGCTTTAAAGATTGCGGTAGATTTAGTTGAAGAAGGAACATTAACTGAGAAAGAAGCAGTTATGAAAATTGCGCCGGATGAATTAGATCGTTTACTTCACCCAAGACTTGACCCTGATGCAGACAAGATACTCCTTGCAGTTGGACTTCCAGCTTCACCAGGAGCTGCCAGTGGTAAAATCGTTTTTGACTCTGAAGTCGCACAAGAATTATGTGATCACGGTGAAAAAGTAATCCTAGTAAGACAAGAGACTTCTCCTGAGGATATCGGCGGAATGAACGTTGCCGAAGGCATTTTAACAGCTAGAGGTGGTATGACTAGTCATGCTGCTGTTGTTGCTAGAGGTATGGGGAAACCCTGTGTTGCAGGTTGTACAGCACTTCAAATAAATGAAAAAGATAAAACATTAAGGATTGCTGGAAAAGAATTTAAAGATGGGGATTATATTACCTTTGATGGAAGTTCTGGTGAGGTTTATGAAGGGATTGTTCCCACTATTGATGCCGTCATTTCTGAAAATTTTGAAGTTTTTATGAAATGGGCAGACAAGTTTAGAACAATGAAAATTCGAACTAATGCTGATAATCCTCACGATACAAAAATTGCTATAGATTTTGGCGCAGAAGGTATCGGTCTTTGTCGGACTGAACATATGTTCTTTGCTCCAGAGAGAATTCTTGCGGTTAGAGAAATGATTTTTGCCCTCTCTCGAGACGAAAGGAGAGTGGCTCTAGATAAACTTCTTCCTTTCCAGCGTGAGGACTTTGAAAGCATTTTTAAAGTCATGAATAACTTACCAGTAAATATTCGACTGCTTGACCCCCCTCTACATGAATTTCTTCCACATAAGGAATCTGAAATAAAGGAATTGGCGGATGTTATTGGAGTAGATCCAAAAGTTATAAATCAAAGGCAAGATAGCCTACATGAGTTTAATCCTATGCTTGGTCATAGAGGTTGTAGGCTAGGGGTTACTTATCCTGAAATTTATCGCATGCAAGTTAGAGCGATTATTGAGGCTGCCTTGAAAGTTAAGTCAGAAGGTATAAATGTTCTACCTGAAATAATGGTTCCTCTGATAAGTGATCAAAAAGAGTTAGAGATACTAGTAGAGCAGGCAAGGGATGAGATACAAAAGGTTTTTTCTGAGCAAAAATCAGAAATCAAATTTAAAATTGGAACCATGCTTGAATTACCTAGGGCCTGTATTACAGCTGGAAAAATAGCGCATTCTGCGGATTTCTTTTCTTTTGGAACTAATGATTTAACTCAAACAACATATGGCCTATCACGGGATGATTCTGGAAAGTTTCTTCCAAGCTATGAGGCCCAAGGAATCTATCCCATTGATCCCTTTGTAAGCCTTGATCAAGAAGGTGTAGGTTTCCTAGTTGAACATGCTGTTCGCGAGGGCAAAAAGTCAAAGCCAGATCTGCACTGTGGAATTTGTGGAGAACATGGCGGCGAGCCAGCTTCAATAGATTTCTGTCATCGAGTAGGACTTGATTATGTGAGTTGTTCACCTTTTAGAGTACCTATTGCAAGACTTGCAGCGGCTCAATCAGCAATCAAGCATGGATAAGATTAAAGAACTGACGAGAAATTATTATAAGGAATCTGGTATAGATATAGACGCAGTTGCGATTGGAGTATTAGACTTCAAAAGTGACAAGCATACCTTTATAGAAATTTATAAAGACCAATGCTTAGAAGAGAAATCTATGGTTTACTTTGATCTTGCTAGTCTTACTAAGCCACTTATGAATTCATTGGTTTATTTAAATGAAAAATTTGATGATAAGGATTTAGATTTACTTCTAAATCATCGCGCCGGTATACCTGCTTGGGGACTTCTTCCTAAGCATGGATGGAAAGAACAAATCCTAAGCTATAATATAAAAGATTCAGCAACATTATACTCTGATTTTTCGGCCTTAAGATTTATGCTTGAAGTTGAAAAGAAAACTGGTGAGTCTTATAAATCTCTAGTTTCTAAAAACTTAGATGAAAATTTAAAATTTTGGACAGATTTAAACGGTAGTGAAACTTGTATCCAAAATGGCTTCTATCGCCTTAAGCCAAATATCGGTAAAGTCCATGACCCTAATGCCTATAATTTAAATTGCTACACTTCACATGCAGGATTGTTTGGAACCATCGAATCTGTGGGCAATACACTCTTAAATTTTCAGAAGAAGCACGACCTGCTGAAAAAAATGAATATTGAAACGACTCAAAGATTCTTTAATGGATTTGATACTGTCGAGGATCCAATAAATACATTAGCAGGTGCAGGTTGTTCAACGAAAACCTTTGGCCACCTTGGCTTTACTGGAACATCCTTTTGGATTGATCCAGGTAGCGGTCTTGGGCATATCATTTTAACAAACTCTACGAAGAAGTCTTGGTTTCATAAAGAGCGTTTAAATGAATTTCGTAGAGAATTAGGTCAGTATATCTGGAATAAATCTATTTAATATCAGTGGTTTAAGCTATTAAATATGAAATATTATGTAAAACGTTCAGTGCAGTGCAATGTGTGGCTGATTTAGTGTAGCATGCTGAGAAATTAATAAGGAAAATACTATGAGAATCTTATCAACACTTCTTTTTGCTGTTTTTATTTCACTGAATATCTCTGCGTCAAGCGTATCTGTGATTAGTGATTTTGATGACACTATTAAAAGGTCAAATATACCAAATATATGGCCTAGAGGAGTTGCTAACACAATCTTATGGAGAAAGTCTTATACTGGAATGCCTGAACTACTCAATGGTTTAGAGTCCGAGATTAATGGCCTGTACGTTTTATCTGCATCACCTAAGGTGATAAAGCCTTTTATTAAAGCTTTACTAAAAAAATATCAAATCTCCTACGATGATATCTTTACAAGAAATATTCTAGCTACGGAAGAGAAAATAGCTTACAAGATGAATCGAATCGAAAGTGTACTCGCAAAAGGAAGTGATAAGTTAATTTTGATTGGTGACGATGTAGAAGCTGATCAAGAAGTGTATCTAAAGATCTCCGAAAAACATCCAGACAGAGTTGAAGAAATTTATATTCATAATGTTGTTAATAGAGAAGTGCCTGCAGGGGTAACGTCATTCTTTACTCCTTACGATATCGCAGTAAGTGAATATAAGAAGGGAAGACTGAATTACGATCAAGTTGAAATTGTTGCAAATAGTATTATCAATACTAAAATCAAAAAAATGTATCGTGTCATTCCCAAATATGCCTATTGTCCGACAGAAGTATTAGAGTTTAATTATCTTGTACCAGAGGATTTAGAAATATTAACAGCAGCTGTAAATATGAAGATAATAGCTTATTGTTTAGCTCGAAACGTAGACTAAAACCTAATTCTCAATTATCATAAGGACATCGGAAAAGGATTTCGAATGAACTTAGATAAGATGATTGTGGGAGAGGATCTCTCAAAATATAAAGATAATATAAAAAAAATCTTCTTCTATAGAATATGTGGAACTGGAATGGGTGCCTGTGCTTGTTTAGCGAAAGAAGCCGGATATGAGATATCCGGTGCAGACATGACATATTCTCCACCTATGAGTACCTATCTTGAATCACTAGAAATACCTCTATTCAGTTTAAATGATCTCACTCACGTTCAATTGCAAGAGTTTGATCTTATTGTCGTTGGAAACTCTGTTCCAAGAAATAGTGAGTATGCAAAATTTGTAGAAGAGAGTGGAGTTCCCTTTACTTCTTTTCCAAGTTTTTTAGGTGAATTTATCCTTAAGGATAAAGAGGTCATTGGACTGGCCGGAACTCATGGAAAAACAACAAGTACTTACTTTATTGCTCAAATGCTTGAGAGTCTAGGCGAAGATACCGGTTACTTTATTGGTGGCATTATAAACGATAGACCACCTTCACGTTATGGTAAAAGTAAGTACTTTGTCATTGAATCCGATGAATATGATAGTGCCTACTTTCAAAAAATTTCTAAATTTAGACTTTATGAACTTAACCATATGATCCTGACATCTCTCGAGTTTGATCATGCAGATATTTTTAATAATATTGAAAGTATTAAAGATGAATTTCGGGCCATTCTTCCTGAGTTCACTGGAGAGATTCTTGCTAATGATGACTACCCAGCGATTCTCGAATTGATCCAAGAGTATCGCTCTAATACTTGGACTCTTTATGGAGAAAAATCCGATATTGGGCCGACGGATATACAAGTTCAAAATGGTAAAAGTTCTTTTATTGTAGAACTTGAAGATGAAAATGTTTCTTTTGAAACAAATATTGTTGGTGTTCACAACATACTTAATATTAGCTCCTGTATAATTCTCTTAAATAAACTAGGTTTTAGCTCTGAAGATTTAAAGATTGCAGTTAAAGAACTTGGAATGGTTAAGAGACGTCAAGAGGAACGAGGAAAGTATAAAGGGGCACTAGTTGTAGACGACTTTGCACATCATCCCAAGGCGATCACTCTAACTCTTGATGCAATCAAAGCAAAGTATCCTGGTAAAAGAGTGATTACTGTTTTTGAGCCAATATCTGCGACTGCACGTAGTTCACACTTTCAAAATGAATTTATGATATCTTTACAAAAGTCAGATCAAGTCATTTTGGCGCAAAACCCACTGCAAACAACAGTACAAAGCTCTTCTAACTTAGATTGCGATCTGATCGTAGAGGAATTAAAGAAGAATGACGTTCCGGCATATAATGCTAAGAACTTAGAAGATTTGGTCAGTAAGATTGATTCATCTGTAAATGACACTTCGTTATTATTAATCTTAAGTAATAGAACATGCCTCGGTTTATGGGAGTCTGACTTTGTCACTGAACTTTCTTAAACTTTTATTAATAAGTTTTTTTGCTTTTAGTGTTCATGCAAAGGCAGAGTCTAAGAATAACGATCATCTTAAGTGGTCTGGTAATATCTATAAAGTGATTAAAGACTTTGAGAAGGTTCATCGTCAATTTTTTAAAAATTCGTGTCGCCCAGGTGTCGAAGCTGAGTATTATAAGCTCTTGAGGGCCTATAGAGGAAAGGGATTTTACTTACCAAAACTTGGGGATGATATTGATCGAAAAGCAATCATTAATAATCTTCACCATTTTAGGAAAAAGATTAATTATATTGAAAGAACAATTACAAAGCTAAAGTCACAAAAAGAATATCCACGTTTTTCTCTTTTATACGTGGAGCTGGATAAGATTGTTCAGCGCCTCTTATCATTAAAGAAGAAATACCATCAATCAATCAGAGCAGATAAGCAGAAAGAGATTATGGTGGAATCTAATCAAGAGTTGGTTCGACTAAAGAAGCATTTTGATTTATTTATGAAGCAAGTCTTCTTCTTGAAAAGTTATAATTTTCCAAACGATTATTTAGCACATAGAAGAAAATATGAATCTTTCAAGGATAAGGAAGGTGAATATAATAAGAGGAAGGCAAACGATACTTTTTTCTTACGAAGAATCTTAGAGGATGGAGCTTATGATAAAAATCATACTCGCCCTGATAAATATTTGCGAACGACTTTGGATACTCTCTACTTATCTATTCATAAGGAAAAAGATTTTATCTCTGAAAATGTTCGCTATGATCTCGACTGGATTGAACGTGGATTAGAGAGACTTGTTGATAGAGGAAGAGCAGTTCAGATTCAAAGATTAGAAGAGTGGAGAGATCGGACTCAAAACAACTATGAATTTTATAAAGAAATTATCAAAACTAAAAATAAAAATAAATCTCGTTTCTTGGTCAAAAAAGAAAATGAGTCTTCTCAAAAATTGAAAGAATACGTTTATAAAAAACAAGCAGAAGTATATGACTTTTGGGCGAAGAAGTCCGAGTTACATAAGGCGCTGTTTAGTCTTGAAACCATTTTAGTTAATGAAGTTGGTGTTCTTGATGGCAAGTTTGGATTGGAGCGAACAAGTGTTGCAGAGGTAGTTTTAAACCGCTATGAAGACAAGTTTTATAGTGAACTTGAAAAAGATCAAATGATTTATGACTATATTTCTAAGGATGTAGATAAAGCGAAAGAAAAATGGCTAAACGTACTTTTTAAAATTGGAGAATTTTCTTTCACTTATCATTATATACCTGCTGTCGTTAAAACATTTTGCCCCGACATGAGTCCTCGAGGTAAATCAATACGTTCTGATAACCTTAAATTATCTCTTAAGGCGATGAAAAATCATAATAACTCATTTAATGCATTTAGATACTTCTCGCGAGTTTCAATGCTTGGAAAAATTGATATGTCGACCGTATGGACTGACTACGTTCGCCTGCCAGAAATGGTGGGGTTTGAGTCTATAGGACAACGTAAACTGGCCAGGTACTACCTTTCAGACAAGTACCAGTACTTGTATTCTTTTTTAGATGCTCGAAAGCTTGAATACACAGTTGTAAGAGTTAAGGGTAAGACCTATTCAATGCGTTGGATTAAAGGCAAACCGGTCTTTTTTGATTATCGAAACCCTCATCTTTTTGCTTATTTTTCTAAGAAATAATAATTGTTAAACTTTGCATAAAAGTGTATAAATTCACACTAGTGTATTATTTATTTATATTGATTGGAGTTAAACGTGCTTAA
The DNA here is from genome assembly GCA_913058265.1 of uncultured Oligoflexia bacterium. Taxonomy (GTDB): domain Bacteria; phylum Bdellovibrionota; class Bacteriovoracia; order Bacteriovoracales; family Bacteriovoracaceae. The sequence continues at coordinate 120,696 of CAJXPQ010000007.1, read as the reverse complement.
AGACTATATTTTTACATCAGAATCAGTTACCGAGGGACACCCAGATAAGATTGCAGATCAAATTTCAGATTCAATCTTAGATGCGCTTTTTAAGCAGGATCCTAACTCTAGAGTTGCATGTGAAACTCTCATTACAACTGGATTAATTCAGATTGCTGGCGAAATTACGACCGGTGCTAATATTGATTACCATGAAATTGCTCGTGAGACCGTTCGTAAGATTGGTTATGATCACTCTGATAAGGGTTTTGATGCAAACACATGTGGTGTAAACGTTTCCCTTGATAAACAATCTGTTGATATCGCAGCTGGTGTAAATGTCGGTGAGGGTGTTGATTTAGATCAAGGAGCTGGTGATCAGGGATTGATGTTTGGTTATGCTGTAAATGAAACAGAGTCTCATATGCCACTTACAGTTGATCTATCTCACAAACTTGCACAGAAGCTTGCGGAAGTAAGACATAAGGAAGTGCTTCCTGGTCTAAGAGCTGATGGTAAAACGCAAGTTTCAGCACAGTATGTTGATGGGGTTATCACACGTTTAGATGCAATTGTTGTTTCAACTCAACATGCAGAAGATATTACACAGAAGCAGCTTCAGGAAGGAATTCGTGAAGAAGTAATTAATAAAATTGTAGATCCGAAACTAATTGATAACGACACAAATATTTATATTAACCCAACTGGAAAATTTGTCATCGGTGGGCCGATGGGTGATGTAGGGCTTACGGGTAGAAAGATAATCGTTGATACTTACGGTGGTCATGGTGCTCACGGTGGTGGAGCATTCTCTGGAAAGGATCCATCAAAAGTTGATAGATCGGCGGCTTACGCTGCAAGACAAGTTGCAAAGCACGTTGTTGCTGCAGGCCTAGCCGACAGAGCACTAGTTCAGGTTGCTTATGCAATCGGAGTTTCAAAGCCTATGTCATTCCTAGTTGATACTTTTGGAACAAATAAAGTTGATGATGCAAAAATCACTCAAGCGGTGAATGATATTTTTGATATGAGACCTAAGGCGATTGTTCACCGCTTAGACTTATTAAGACCAATTTATGCTGAAACAGCTGCATACGGTCATTTTGGTAGAACAAGTACAAATGGATTTACTTGGGAGAACCTAACTTATCTTGAAGAGCTAAAATCTAGATTTTAATTACTATATCTAAATGTTAGGATCAAAATAACGCGGCGTAAGTACGCAAATGGTCCTGGCACCTTTACAATATTTTCATATGGATACTATTTACTTCTTAACTCGTTATACTCCGTTCTGGTCATTGCCCATTTTTATGATTAGTGCAGAGTTTTCTTATGTCTTCTGGCTTAGAAAGAAAAAGAAACGAATGATTGTTTGTGTCATTTTTACCAGCATCTCTTTCATTCTCACCTGTTTCTACTGGTACTTAGGCGGACCTGAGAAGTCTGTACAGTTTCTCATTGATATTGTTTGGTTTTATACCAGATAAACCTCCCTAGCATGAAAGCATACCCGAAAGTAAGATAGTGATAGATTTTTCTGCATGTCTGAAAATTGACACCACTCCAGATGTTAGCTAGCATTTTAATCGAGAGACAGAATAGGAGTAGTTTATGGATGATTTAAACTTTTTACACCAGTCATACCAACCAGATTCAAAAGGAAGTGAGTCAAGTGAATATGACGAATTAGAAGGTTTTGGGCTGAACCCCAAAATTATTATTGTTGAAGATGATAAGATCTTCGGATTAAGCCTAAAGAAATATTTGATGAAAACACTTAACTGTGAAATCGAGCTCTTTGAGAACTCGATGGATTGTCTAAGCTACTTATTAAATATGCCAAATGTGAAGTCACCCTTCTGTTTAATTACAGATATAAGCCTAGAGCACGGCGGAGACGGGCTACTTCTTATTGATAATTTAAAAGAAAAGAAATTTAATTTTGTATCTATAGCAATGACTGGATTTGCCTCAATTGAAACGGCGATCGCTGCTACTAAGAAAGGTGTTTACCACTACCTAACAAAACCGTTTGAGCTTGATAATTTGCAAACCTTAGTCCTTGAAGCGATTAGCAATAAGCTTGGAGTTAAAACAAGCTTGATCAAAATGAGACAGTCAAAGACAGGCTCATCTAAAAGTAAAAATAAAGAGCTAAGGCTAGAGTCACCAAAGGAAGAAGATTTCTTTTGTGGAATGATTGGTCGCTCCCAAGCTATGAAGGATATCTTTGAGCGTATCGAGAAAGTCGCTTTAACAGAGTCAACTGTCTTTATTACCGGCCCGTCAGGGACAGGAAAAGAGTTGGTTGCGAACGCGATTCACAATTTATCAAGTAGAGCTAAATTTAATCAAGTTTCGGTTAATTGTGGAGCAATCCCAGGTGAGCTTTTAGAGAGTGAACTTTTTGGTCATACAAAAGGATCTTTTACTGGTGCCATATCCAATAGAAAAGGAAGATTTGAACAAGCTAATAACGGTTCAATTTTTCTAGATGAAATTGGGGACATGCCACAACTTTTACAAGTAAAACTCTTAAGAGTTCTACAGAATAAAACAATTGAGCCTATTGGGTCTAATGAGACATTAAATATTGATACAAGAGTCATTGCAGCTACTCATAGAGATATTGAGTTAATGGTTAGTGAGAATACATTTAGAGAAGATCTTTATTATAGATTAAATGTAATTCCTATCAAGATTCCTGCTCTTAAGGATAGAAAGGAAGATATACCTTTATTACTTTCTTATTTTGTTAATCGTTTTGTATCAGCAGACGGCTCAAACGAGATTCGCTTTTCAAATGAAACGCTAAAAATGTTACTTAACTATGACTGGCCAGGAAATGTTCGAGAATTAGAAAATATTATTGAAAGATTAATTATTTTAAGGGGAGGGAATGAAATTCTTCCAGAAGATCTTCCTGCTAAAATATATAGACATAATCCTCTGGCGACAGACCATTACAAGCAAATCTTTGAACTACCTAAAGATGGCGTGGACCTAAAGAAAGTCTTGTCTGATATCGAAGACTCTTTGATTTTACAAGCACTAGGCTTTACTGAAGGAAATAAGAATCAGGCTTCTAAGCTTTTAAATTTAAATAGGACAACTCTTATTGAAAAAATGAAGAAGAAGTCTCTACATACTTAATGAATACAGATTTAATTATAGAAATGGATAAGGGCCTGGATAAAATTTTCTGGGCCCTTTTCATTTAAATGAACAAAAAATCGTAAGCGGCACTTCCGATGCTTATATTGGGCTTGAATCAGAAGCCTTAATGACTTCTTACCTGGATTACTTGAATATGCTTGAGGAAATCCCTGATGGAGAGATTCTCGTAGATTTGGGAGCCGGATATGGCAGAGGCGTCTTCTTGTCTCAGGCACTAGGGAAAAATAACTGTATTGGGATTGAGTTTGTCGCTGATAGAGTTTTACATTCTAAATCTATGCTAAAAAAGCCTGAAGATTTAATTCATGCAGATCTAGGAGAAATATCGCTCCCACTTGCTTATGCTTACTATTTGTATTTTCCCAAGGGAAAAGTATTTAATAAAGTGCTAAGAGACCTTGTAAACTATTCAAACGAGCATGAGATCTATCTATATGTTTGTGAATCTCACGGAGATGTTTTAAATTATTTAAATAGCTTTCCTCATTTCTGTGTTCCAGTAGGAGAGATTCCTACATCACTTCCACGGCATAGCGAATTTATTATAAAGTACCAAATATCTAATAAAATTACTCCGATGAATACGACTCACTTCGCAGATTGGTACTTTTCCAATGACCCAACAAGTTACTCAGTAAAGATTAGATACCAAAATAAAGTCGATGGTTTTCTTTACGACTGGTATATTCCTTTAAGAGATTTAAACCTAATTCTCTATAATGGTAGTTTTGCTTTGCAAAATTATAAAAGTAATAGAATTGTAGAAATTAATAGAGATGAACCCATACTTGATATTCTTTCAGGTGTATTCGATGAAAAAGTAAGAGTTCTTTAGAGGTGGTGTGAAAATGTCAAGTACTAAAGATATCAACATTTTATGTTGATGTTTGAACTTTGACAGGAAAAAAATTGCCTAGGAGTAAAATTTTCCTTTTATCAGCTCAAATATATAGTACAATAATTGTAAGTAGTGGTTTGATAGGATGTTGGGCCATAGCAAATAAAAACAGGAAGTTTAATTTAATGAAGTCAGTATTCAAAGTTTTGACATTCATTTCGCTCATTGTCGCTTCAGTAGTAGAAGTTTCTGCCTCTGTTCTTGTACAAGAAAATCAAAAAACACATTTACGATGGAAGATTGAATCCTCCAAAGATCAAGTGAATATTTCTAAAAAAGGAAATAGCATATTCATCCAAAGCCTCGATGCAGACTTCTTTGAGAGCTTTGCTGAAGACTTCGCTAAACTAAATTTAAATAAGAAATACCATGATAAATATATTTTTACTAAACCAAAAGTTTCGGGATCACCTTTTAAATTAGAATTAAATTTAAAGAATAACTCTATTGAGTTGTTTAGTTTTTATGAAAGTAAAACGAAGAAATATGTATTAGATTTTTGGATTAATCAAGATATAGTGAAAACAAAATCTTCGGCATTATCGGCAAAACCAAAAAAAATAAAAATAGCACCACTTAATACAAGAAAGAAAAAAGTAAAAAATCGCTCAAAAGTGTCAGCAAAGCCTGGAACTTTACTTGCTCCTAAGCGAGGCGAGAAATTTAACATTATAGATGCAGACAAGATAAGCGGTGTTGTTACAGGTAAAGGATTTCGAGACTTTAGATATGGCGGGGCATTTATTTGGGACTATAAAGCATTAATACCACCACTAGAAAGAGATCTAAGCTTAAAAGAGAAAACACCAGATTACTTCTTTAAGATAAAAGATAGAGAATACTTAGAAGATAAAAAAGAATCTCATATGCAGTTAACGATCAACTTCTATAATAAAAAGAAGTGGGGACTAATGACAAAGTCTATTGGCATTTATGAGAATAAATATGGGAAGACTGATTCAAATAGATACTTAAACGACTATATGAAAGCAGTATCAATGCTTAAAAATGTATTAAAAGAAGACTTAAAGCCAAAATATTTGAGTAAAATTGATGAGAACGGAGAGATCGTTGCAGCAGACGATTTTTCTAAGAAAGGCATACAAGCTTCAGCAAGAAATATATTAAGTAATGTTCTTGATCTATCAAAAGACTATGAGCTCAATAAAGCTATATTAAGATATCTTATTCAACACAGCAGGGACGAAGAAGACTATATCCAAGCTCTAGATTATGCTAAGCGACTTTATGTGAAATCAACTGGAGACTTTGACGATGATATGATCGTGTATAGTTCAAGAGTTATTTTAAATAGTCTTACAAATTTGAGACAGCTTGGTAAAGTGAAGTCATTCTTAGGTAATAAGGCCGTCTTAAGGGTTTTACCAAAGCAAGAAGGATTAGCTTATATTTCATATGTTCAAGTTGAGAACAATAAGACAAGTGATATGATCGCTAGGTATAAGGTCGAAGAAAAGTCACTTTCTAAACCTGTTCACCCATCAATAATCTTTAATACTGCAGAATCATACTTTAGAGAAGCAAAGTATAAGAAAGCGTTACAGTTTTATGATCGCTTCTTATCTAGCTACTCATATTTAAAAGAAAGTTCTTATGCAAGAGTGAGAATGGCATTAAGTTATGACTTATTAGATAAGCCTTACAAGGAAGTCATTAAGCTTTATGAAACAGCTATAAATAAATCGAGTAATTTAGAGGCGAGAGTTGAGGCTAAAATTCGATATGTTGGCTTACGTGTAAATAGAAATAAAAATATAAGTAATTTAGATAAAGAAACAATATCATTTCTAAATTTAACAGAAGCAGAGAAGAATTTCGTTACACCTAGCTTGCGAAAATTATTATGGCTTACAAGATTAAGGTCGATGATTGTCACTGGCAAGCACGAAGAGGCATTAGCTTACTTATCAGCACTTCCCATAGAGAATTTGAGACGAGTTGATCAAAGGTCATTCTATGCTGATGGAGCTGAAGTTGTTCTCGGTGTTATTCAAGCTGCTTACTTAAATAAAGAGTACTCTCGAGCTGTTAAAATATGGGAACTATACAAAAATAAATATGAAGATAAGGTTCTATCGAATCCTTATGTACATTTTCTTGTTAGTGATAGCTATATCAAATTATCGCTATATAAATCATTTCAACGCTCATTTGAAAAGATGGCCAAGCTGAAAGATGGATATAAGAGAACATTTCCATTATGGATAAAGCCTCATAAGAGTATTGCGGTAAAAGATCTAATGCTAGAGCTTAGACTTAATAAGTTCCTTCAAGAGAAAGATTATAAGGGGCTAGGGACTTTTCTTGACCAGAATAAAAAGAACTCTAATATAAACTATAAATTTTACAAAGGACTTGTTGCCTATCAAATGAAGGAATATAATTCTAGTGTAACGAGTTTCGAGTCTATTCTTGTTACTCCCAATAGAAACAATTCATTATCACCAGAGCAAAGTCGATTATTAGTGAAGTATTATTTAGAGTCGCTTTATGAAACAGCAAAACCAGCAAAATTCAGAAAAAATGTTCTTGCTATAGCTGGAGATTTACGAAGAGAAGATAATAAGCAATTAAAGAACATTTTAGCGAGAGCAGAGTATCTTTTTATCGAGTCATTATTTTCAGAAAAGAACGTCGACTATAAGTCGTTAAAAGTAAAGGCCAAGGCTTATATTGAGGAGTACAAAAATTCAAACTACATTTCAAGAGTTACTTACTTACAAGGAATTGCCCTGATAAATACAGAAGAGGTCGCAAGTGGTAAGGAGCAACTAGAAAGATTAATCGGGGATGAAAAAGTTCCTGCATATTTAAAGGGATTAGCGCGATCAGAATTATCGACGCTTGAATTAAAGAAAAAGACATTGAATTTATAACAAAGACAGGAGGTCTAATGTTTGCATCAGAACAAGGGTTGATAGGAAGTCACCCAAAATTTATCAAAGCAATTGAATTTGCTAGAAATGTCGCTGTTACGAAAGCACCAGTTTTAATTGTTGGTGAATCTGGAACAGGTAAGAAGACAGTTTGTAACCTCATCCACAAAAATTCAGCAAGAAATACAGCAGAAATCCTTATTGTTGATTGTTCGCAAGAAGCACAAGATGTTGAGAATGATATTCTTGGACATAGAGATGCTGAAGGTAAGTTTAATAAAGGTGTTTTAGAAAGAGCAAATGGCGGAGCTGTTATCTTATCTAATATCGATGCATTAGACGAAAAATTTCAAAAAAGACTATATCAAATTCTTCAAGAGTTAGGTGATTATGACTTAGACGTTAGAATCATGGCGACGACGACGAAGAACTTGTCGAAATATGTTGGAGCTGGAAGATTCCATAGAGCTCTTTATACTTTCTTCTCAGGATCTCAAATTTCATTAATACCTCTAAGAGAGAGAGGAAGTGACATTGAAGAGCTTGCAGCTGCCTTTGCAACTGACTATGCATCGACTAATAATAGAGAAGGTGTTGAATTCACTGACGAAGCAAGAAAGAAAATTGCAAGCTTCTACTGGGCACATAATATTGCCGAACTAAAGTCTGTTATTGAAAGTACTCTAGCTAATTCTGAGGGATCAACAATAGATGTAAATGCCATCGAAATTGGTGAGAAGAAAGCTGAAACAGTTGCTAATGATCTTGATGAAGATGGATTAAAGCTTATGTCTCTTAAAGAAGCGGAAAGACTTCTCATTAAGAAGGCGCTTATTCATACTTCTGAAAATAGAACTCAAGCAGCAAAAATTCTTGGTGTCTCAATTAGAACATTAAGAAATAAGATCAATGAGTATAGAGGCGAAGGTAATAACTACTTTGTAAATCTAAGGTAAGAAACGAAATGGATGTTAACGATAAAACATTACAAGCACTAGCTGCAGCGACAAAGTTTAGAGAGATGAGACAAGAGCTTATTTCATCAAACATAGCTAACGCACAGGTACCTGGCTTTAAAGCAAAACGTTTAGATTTTGAAAGCGCTTTGGCCAGAGCATTAGATGTTGATGGACACTTAACGATGAAAGTTAATGATCAAAAACATTTTAATGTTGGTAGTGGTGGATTTGATAATTTACAACCTGAGTTGTATGCGGATCCAAATGGAGTTGTTAGCGAAGATGGAAATACTGTAGATGTACAAGAAGAAATGGCTTTGATGGCCGAAAACAAAATTATGTATGATGCCCTTGTTCAGATGATGAATAAGAAAATGGGGCTTATGAAGTATACGATAAGCGCAGAAAGATAGAGGTGTTTTAGATGGATTTGCTAAAAAGTATGAGAATTAGTGCAAGTGGATTAAGGGCCAACCTTAAGCGAACTGAAGCTATAAACTCAAACATTGCTAATGCTCAAACGACTAGAACGGCCGAAGGCGGACCATATCGTAGAAAAGAAGTTGTTTTTGGATCAGAACCAGCAAGAGAGTCCTTCGGAGAAATATTAGAAGGTGAAATTGATGCCCAAGCACAAACTGTGCATGCTACGGAGGTTATATCAAGTGATAAGCCGCCAATTTTAAAATACAATCCATCACATCCCGATGCAAACAAGGACGGATATGTAGCAATGCCAGATATAAATGTAATGGTAGAGATGGCAGACCTTCTAACAGCTCAGAGAGCTTACGAAGCAAACTTAAAGACTTTAAAGGTCACTAAATCTATGGCGATAAAAGCCTTAGAGATTGGAAGATAGGGGTAATTGATGGCCATTAATAATATTGGACAAATGAGTCAGTCATTCAAAAATTATGAAACAAGTAATTGGTCTAAGTCGATCGAGCTTGGAAATAACTTTAATCATAAAAGTGAGTTTCCTGAGCTTAATGAATCTTCTGGATCTAATGCTAGCTTTGGTGACTTTCTCGCAACCTCAATTGCAAAGGTTAATGACTTACAACAAGATGCAAACGTATCAATGCAAAAGTTAGCAAGTGGAGATTCAAAGAATTTACATGAAACTTTACTAGCTGTTGAAAGAGCAGATATTGCTTTTAAACAAATGAATCAGGTTCGTTTAAAAGTAATAGATGCATATAAAGAAATAATGAAAATGCAGGTATAATTAAGAACAAATGGGCTTTTGAATCAGGAGGATTCTCTTGCAAGACTTTTTAAATCAAATTACACAGAACTTTGTAGAATTCTACAGGTCATTAGATAGTAGACGTAGAGTCAGCTTATTTGCCATAGCAAGTGCGATAGTTATGGTTATGACCGTATTAATTATCTGGGCTTCAAAAACGCAATATAAGCTCCTTTACACTGACTTAACCAAAGAAGATGCTGCAACAATTAGTCAGCTTCTTGAGCAAGGTAAAATTGCTTATCAAATGGGAGATGACGGTAAGAGTATCTACGTACCAGAAGATATGGTTGATATATGGAGACTAGAGATAGCCAAAAAAGGTGTTGATTTCAGTTCAACAGTTGGTTATGAAGTTTTTGATAATCAGGCATTTGGAACGACAAGTTTTGTACAAAAAATAAATAGACAGAGAGCTCTTGAAGGTGAGCTCATGAAAACCATTAAACATATTAGAGGTATTAAACGAGCGCGAGTTCATTTATCTTTACCAGAGTCGAGTCCATTTGTTTCAGAGAAGAAACCACCTGGAGCGTCGGTTGTTTTAAGTATTGAGAGAGGCCTTAGTTTAACTAAAGCTGAAATCAAAGGTATTCAGAGCTTAGTTTCTGCAAGTATTGATGGCATGAGAAATAAAAATGTTGTTATCATAGATGATAAAGGTGAAAAACTAACTGAAAATATTGGTGATGATATGGCCCAGCATACAGCTAGTCGACTTGCCATTGAATCTAAGATGAATCGTCAGTATGAGAACCAAGTTGAAAGCATTCTAAAAAGAGTTGTTGGTGAAGGACGAGTGATAGCGAAAGTAAATGTAAAAATGGACTTTACTGAATCATATCAAACAAAGACATCTTATGATGGTGAAAACTCAGCTGTTGTATCAGAAGTTGCAAACAAACAAGCATTGAATGGATCAAGACCATCGCCACAAGGTATTCCTGGAGCAAGATCTAATATTCCTGGGGAAAGACCTCAGCCTGGTATTCCTGAAACACGTAATAACGTGGATAAGTCTCTGACAACTCGGAATTATAATGTTCCAAAAACAATTACTAAGTCAAAGAAACCGACGGCTGAGATTAAAGCTATAAGTGTTGCGGTAATGATAGATGGTAAGAGAATTCCAGTGCTAGATAAAGATGGTGCAATTGTTATGGGAGAGAATGACCTTCCGATGACAAAGTATGAGCCATGGACAGAGGCCGAGATTGCTAACTTTCAGGCTATTGTTTCAAGCTCAATTGGTATCAGTGCCAGTCGTGGTGATAATTTAGTTATTAAGAATATGGAATTTGCTAAGGAAGATTTATCTGAAGCAGAGGCCATCCTGAGACAACGAGAAAACAGAGAAATCATTAAGAACCTTACAAAGTATTTAATGATCGGTGTTCTTATCTCATTATTATTCTTCATTGTTGTAAGACCATTTATTCAATGGGTAACAGAAAATACTGTTGAGTCTATCGAAGATTTCTTACCTAAGACAATTGAAGAACTAGAAAAGATTCAAGCGAATCAGAAACTTCCAGGGTTAGAAGATGCTCTTCCGAGTATCGAAGATAAGATGAACCCAGAGAAGATTGAAGGAAATATGATCAAGGAGAGGATTATAAATCTCGTTGAATCAAATCCTGCTAAAGCTGCACAAGTCGTTCATGAGATGATTCATGCAGCAGACGTAAATAAAGAAATTGCATAAGTAAATAGGAGAGTATTGTGGCAGAACCAAGTAAAACCTTAGAACCAGATGTAGAGTATGCACTCTTATCAGGCTTAGATAAGTCGGCCATCCTAATGAGTTCTTTAGGGCCAACACCATCTAGACTCATATTTAAACATATGAAGGATAACGATGTTAAAAGATTGATCAATCAAATGGCAATCTTAACAAAGTCTCCAATTTGGATGGTTAAGCGTGTTCTAGAAGAATTTTATTCGGCACTTAATGAGGATGCTGATCTACTCTTTTCAGAAAATAAAGGTCGAAACTTTATTCTAGATACACTAGGTGAAGATAGAGCAAGACAATTACTTGGTCAGGTTGTAGAAGTTGGTACAGCTAATACACTAGAGTCACTTGAGCTTGTAGATACAAGAACATTAGCTAACTTCTTAATTAATGAACATCCACAAACAATTGCACTTATAATTGCTCACTTAACAACTGAGAGAAAAGTCGATGTATTAAAGAAGCTTCCAGAAGGACTTCAAGCAGAGGTTGTTCTTAGAGTTGCAAATCTAGACTTTGTATCCCCTGAGCTTATAGCTCAGCTTGATGATGTTCTTAAGACAGAGCTATCTACACTCGGTTCTATCGATACCCAACAACTTGGTGGAGTTGAGCCTATTGCGGATATGTTAAACATGATGGATAAAAATTCTGAGAAGAATGTTATGGCAAGAGTGGAAGAAAAAGATCCAGAACTTGCTGAAGAAATTAGAAAACTCATGTTTGTTTTCGAAGATATCTCTTTTGTTGATGATAAAGGTATTCAAGAACTTCTTAAGGTTGTTGATAATACTAAACTTACTCTTGCTCTTAAAACAGCAACTGAAGAAATTAAAACGAAACTATTCAATAATATGTCTAACCGTGCAGCAACATTACTCTCTGAAGATTTAGAAGCGATGGGCCCAAGCAAGCTTTCAGATGTTGAAAAAGCTCAACAAGAAATTGTTCAGCAAGTTAAAGATCTTGAAGCTAAAGGTAAGGCCGTTATTAGTAGAGGTGGAGAAGGCGAATCATTCGTATAACTTTATAGGAGAATACTATGTCTGTGCTTAAAAACTCAGTATTAGGGATTGAGTCATTTAATTTCGGACAGCTTGTTCCTGATAAGGGAGCAAAGGCGATTGATCCTACGGAGAAGTTTGAGCTAAAATCTCTTCGAGGTGCTGAACAACATAAAAACAATCTGACAGAAGATGGAATTCGACAAGAGCGAAGTTATGAAAGAAACTCAGCTTTTGAGATGGCAGGATATGTTAAGGATCATAGAGGTCTAAATCGTCAAGCAGATGAAGACTATGAAATAGTTGTCGCAGCTGAAGTAGAAAAAAGAATCGCGGAGATTAAAGAGGCAGCTTACCAAGAAGGTATTGAAAAAGGTTTAGCTGAAGGTAGAGAGCAAGCCTACGGTGAAGCTAAGGTTGAGTATCAAAAGTATGTTGAAGATATGGGCGTACAAATGAGTGAGATTCAAGGTGATATTTCTCAAATCCTAGAGAAATCTAAAGATGATGCTTACTTAATGATTAAAAATTTAACAAAATGGATAATTTTAAAAGAAGTAGATGAAAAGTATTACTTAGCAAGACTTCTAGAAAAGCTTATTCATGAGATAAACTCAAAAGTAAATCTTGTCTTGCATGTTAACGAAGAAGCATTCGGTTATATGCCAGAAATTGTTAAAATTGTTGAAAGAAGAGTTGGACAATTAACAAATACAAGAATTGAAGTTGACTATGATATGCGTGACAATGGCATCAAGTTGGAGTCGGAAAATACGGTGATTGATGGATCTCTTAAAGCACAGTTCAATACTATTGATAAACTCTTTATGAATGTAGGACTTGGTAAGGAGACTGATGAGCACTAGTCCACTTGATCTCAGTTCCATATATCGCGACTTTGAGTCACGAACTCCTTATCAAAATATTGGTAAAATAATCTCAAGTCATGGGATGCTTTTTGAAGCAATTCTTCCTCGCGCCGTAATGGGGTGTTGTGTTGAGTTTCAAACTCAATCAGGAAATACATGTTTAGGTGAAGTTGTAGGCATTAATGGTGAACGTTGTAAGGTTATGCCTTATGATGACCTTCCTGGAATCAACTCTGAAACAAAAATATTTTTAAAAGAACTCACTACGACTTTAAAAGTTGGCCCTGAGCTATTGGGACGTGTTGTAGACTTTCAGGGGAATCCTATTGATGGTAAGGGTGAATTAAAGATAACTACAGGTGAAGTGCGTTCTATCTTTGGTGAGCCTATGAATCCATTAGATCGACCTCCTATAAGACAGCCTCTTGATACAGGTGTCAATGCGATCAATGCCTTTATAACGGCAGGTAAGGGACAGCGGCTAGCAATTATGGCCGGTTCTGGTGTCGGTAAATCTACCCTGATGGGTATGATTGCAAAAAATACAAATGCAGATATCAACGTGATTGCTCTCATTGGAGAGAGGGGGCGTGAAGTTCTAGAGTTTATAGAGAGTGATCTTGGTGATGAGGGAATGAAGAGATCTGTTGTTGTTGTTGCAACTTCTGATAAGTCTCCATTAATTCGTTCTAAGGCCGCTTATACCGCAACTACAATTGCAGAATACTTTAGAGATCAACAAAATGACGTCATTTTAATGATGGATTCAATCACTCGTTTTGCTATGGCAAATAGAGAGATTGGTATGAGTTCTGGTGAGCCACCTGGTCAAAAAGGTTACGGGCCGAGTGTCTTTGCAAAACTTCCAAAATTAATGGAACGTGCAGGAACAAAAAGAGACTCTGGATCTATTACTGGTATTTATACAGTATTAGTTGAAGGCGGAGATATGGATGAGCCTATTGCAGATGCAGTAAGAGCAATCTCTGATGGACATATTGTTTTAAGTAGAGAACTTGCAGCAAGGAACCACTTCCCTGCAATCGATGTTCTCGAATCAGTCTCTAGAGTCATGCCAAAAGTTGTACCTAGAGAGCATATGATTGTATCTGGTCATTTAAGAGATTTAATGGCGGCGTACAAAGATGCAGAGGATTTAATAAATGTTGGTGCCTATGCTCAAGGAACAAATCCGAGAGTAGATAAGGCGATTGTTATAAATAATGATTTGTTAAACCTAACTCAACAAAGAGTTGAGGATGCTGCAAACATAGATGATACCTTCGATACGATGGTTGATATAGCAAGAAAGGGTGAGACAGAGGTTGATCCCGGCTTCGTTCAGCAATAAGGATACTTTAAATTATGAAAGGTTATAAATTTAAATTAGCTGCCTTATTAAAAATACGTAAAATCAAAGAAGAGCAATGTAAAATGGCCATTGGACGTCTACAAGTACTGATTACGAGATGGAGAAATGAAATTGCTATGCATAATGAAGGAATTGATCAGGCATATGAAGCGCAAGAACATGGTCTCGAGGGTGGTCTGAGTGGACAAGAAGCTCGTTTTCATCCCTTTTTCTTAGAAGGAAAAAAAGCACATATTAGTCGTATTGAAAAAGAGATCGAAATATTAGAAGAGCAAGTACAGCAAAAGTATGAAGAATTAAAAACTTTTAGGGCCGACGTAAAACTTATTGACGAAATGAAAGAGAAAGATATGAAAGCATATAAAAAGAACTTAGAGAAAAAAATGTTCAACGATATTGAAGAAGCAAATCAAAATTGGCGAATGATAATGGGAGATAATAAATGAAAGTAATTTTAATGATTTTAACATTGATAACTTCATTTAATGGATTCACAAAAGGAAAAGTTTATACTCAGGAAGACTTTGATAAGAAGTTAAAAGAAGCTATTAAGAAGAAAGTAAAAATTCTAAAAACAAAATCATTAACACAGTTAACTAATGAAATCTTAGAAAAAGAGTACAAACTTCAATCTACAGAAAAAGAACTGATAACGAGGGAAGAACAAGTCAAAATTAGTGAAAATACTCTTTTAAAGAAGATAGAAGAACTCGAATTACAGAAGAGCAAAATCATCGGGTGTATTGATGATAATAAGAGAACTGAACAAATGCGTATTAAGCAGTTAGTGAGTGTTATATCAAATATGAAGCCTCAGAAGGCCGCAGACCTGCTCTCAGTACAAGATTCCGCCATATCTATCAAGATAATTGAGCAAATCGATCCTGCAAAAGCATCTAAGATATTTAACCTGATGGAGAAGGAAGTTTCTGCCCGACTTCAAAAGCAGTACCTAAATATGCAAAAATAATATACTGAGAGTACTAAACTGGAGAAAAATTGAATTTATTAGGCACACAAAATATTCAGACTGAAACAAAAGGCAAGAAGCCTTCTGGTGACGTATTAGATGTTCTTGGTGCACAGTTACAGTTAGATCCAGAAGCACTGCTACTACTTCAAGAGGGTGGACATCTTAAAGGAATGAGCTTTGAGCATATCCTTGCAGCATCGGAAGATGGCAAGTCTACAGATGAAATCATAGCAATGCTTAGTGCTAAAGGTGGTGAGTTTGAAGAGAGTGTTGAAGGCAATAAGGATCAGTTAAATCAAATAAATCAAAATATTTTAGCAAAGAATCTGAAGAGCGAAGGTGCTACTCCTGGACAAGAAGTTCAGGTACCACAGCAAATGCCAAGTACTGAAGCCAGTGAAATTAAAAATATTATTCAAGGTAATCCACAAGTTCAGAATACATCGGAAGAAATAGTTTCAGGCCAACTTGTAGGAAAACAACAAATACAAAACATGTTAGATGTGTTGACGCAAAAACCAATGACAAGTAAACAAGTTACTTCTCAAGTTGGAATGCAAGTCGACCAAGGTTTAAGTTCACAAGTTCAAGATAGCGATAGTGTATTGGCATTACGACAGGCAATGAAAGATCAAATTGCAAGTAATCCTTCTGAAAGTGGAAATAAATTATTAAAGTTAAATGAATTTATGGAAACTCAGAGTCCGGCAATGAAAAGAAATGCTGGAAAAAAAGCTTATAAGCCTGTTAGCGATTCTATGTTTGCACAAAAAGTGGAACAAACAATACCAGGCGTAACGAAAGCACCAACTAAAGAGGTTACTCTTCAGGATATTATGCTTGGACAAAATATGGAGCAAGATTCAAATTCTCAACCTGAGAATCTAGCAAACATGAAAAGTAAAAGTATACTTCAAGCAAATACACAACAAAGTAAAGTTCTTGATATAAGTACGCTTACTAATACAAATAAGATTGATGATGTCATTAATCAGATTCAAAATTATGTTTTGAGATCAACAGCCGCGAATCAGAAAGAAGTTTCAATGTCTTTTCAACACAGAGATCTTGGACAAGTTGATCTCTTTGTTCAAAAAGCAGCAAATAATCATTTAAATATTGGAATCAATACTAACTCTGTTGAAGGGGCAAAGTTCTTCAATCAAAATCAGGGTGACCTCTTACAGACACTTCAACAATCAGGTTTAAATATCAAAGAAATGAAACTTGATGGAGCGTCAACTTCAAACAATCAAAGTTTTGCACAAAACGAATCTTCAAGGCAAGGTACTGGTGGACAAGCTCGTAATGGTCAACACCAATCACAGTCTGGCCAGAGACAAGAAGAATCAAGCAAAAGACAAGAACTTTGGAATTACTACCAAGATAAGGAAGCTGCCTAATGCCTGGAATGGGAAAACCTGTTAATGGACCACCAAATGCATTTAATAATGTACAGATGGCGCCACGAGATAGGGCCAAGGCACCAGACCCAAATAATATTACCGACCGACAAAAAGAAAATCTAATGCATAAGTTATCTGGATACAAAGAGAAGAATAATCTCTTTGTTGATGGAAAAAGTCATAACAAAATGGGTAAGGATGAGTTTTTAAAATTACTCACAGTGCAACTAGAGAATCAAGATCCAATGGATCCGATGAAACAAGATAAGATTGCAGCTGAGCTTGCGCAGTTCTCACAATTAGAACAACTTACAAATTTAAATTCAAAATTTGACGGTCTTTCTAAAAATAAAAATACAGAAACACAGTTCTACGGTGCAAGTTTCTTAGGTAAAGAAGTTGTAACAACCGGTGCATCATTAAAGTTTGAAGGTGATGGAACAGAAGCTGATATATTATTTAACTTAGAAAAACCAGCTGATAAAGTTATGATTAGAATCTTTGATTCAAAAAATAATATGGTTGGTGAAATGTGGAAGGAAAATATTGGACGAGGTAACCAAAACGTTACTTGGGATGGTATGCAATTAGATAATTCTGTTTCAATTGCCGGTGAGTTTAAGACAAAAATTATGGCATGGGATGAATCGGCAGAGCCTATTCCTGTTGAAACAAAATCCATAGGTAAAGTTGAGTCAGTATTTTTTGAAAATGGAGAAACAGTTCTTCTTGTAGAAGGTCGAAAAGTTTTTCTTAGAGATGTTGATAGTTTTCACATGCCAGGTAAATCAGGTGGCAAAGCAGCTCCAGATGTTGGAACGGCAGCACAAGCAAAGTTAAGACAAATGCAAAACTTTGATAGAAGCGTGAGTGGAGCTGCGGAAAATAATGCAGCGACAAATTTACCCCTTGCGCAAAGTGCACAAGCTAAAGTAAACTTAAATAAGATTAATGCGAATAACGGTAGAAATGCTTATAAACAACAAGCTCCAACTACCGGAATAACAAATGTATACGACGAATAAGGAAACACTGAGTGAGTAAGAACATTAACAATATTCTCATTCCTAATGTAACGAAGACACCGGCTCATAAGCAGGTCGATGTCTCTAATCGTTTGCCTCAGGATGGAAAAGTTAGTGACTTTAAAAAATTACTCGATAGTCAGGTTGAACAGAAACCTTTACACGGTGGTATTGAATTGAGCACACATGCAGCAAAAAGGTTGTCTGAACGCAAAATAGATTTTAACGGTGAAGAGTATACTAAAGTTAAAGATGCTATGAGTAAGCTTAAAGCAAAAGGGAGTCAAAACTCTCTAATTGTTTCTGATAAAGCAGCTTATATTGTTGATGTGAAAAATAATAAAGTTATTACAGCTGTTGATAAAAGCAGTATGTCGGAGAATGTATTTACAAAAATAGATTCGACGATGTTTATAAATTAATTTGAATTAGTTACGAGGTAACAAGGTTGGTCCTTTCCGGAAACCTTAAGTACTTGGACCTTAGTGCCAGTACAACCTTTAGTGACAAATAGGTCTAGGAGGGACAAAACGATGGGTATTCTATCTTCATTTAACATTGGTGTTTCAGGTTTACATGCTGCTGGTAGTAGTATGAGTGTTATCGGTGATAACATTGCAAATGCAGGAACATTCGGTTTCAAAGGTTCACGAGCAGAATTTCAAGATCAACTTTCAAAATCTTTAAAAGGTATTGATGGTGGAGATCAGATTGGTTCAGGTACAAAGTTAGCGCATATTACTCCTAAGTTTACTCAGGGTAATATCAGCAGAACGGAAAGTATCACTGATGTTGCTTTAAACGGTAACGGATTCTTCACAGTTCAAACTGACAAGGGAAGAGGATTTACACGAGATGGTTCATTCCACTTTAATAAAGATGGGAGACTAATCAACGGTGATGGGAATGTCGTACTGGGCTTCCAAGCAAATGAAGAAGGTAAGATTAGCCAAAAACTTGGTGAAGTTAAGCTTGGAAATACAACAATTCCAGCTATGCCTACATCAAAAGTTGGAATCAAAATGAATTTAGATTCTAGAGCTGATACTATGCAATTTGATATTAATGATCCAGAGAAAACATCTAACTTTAATTCAAGTATGACTGTTTATGATAATGTTGGTACACAACGATTAATCACTATGTACTTTAATAAAACAGTGGATGGTCAGTGGGATTATCACGCGACTGTTCCTGGAGAGGATGCAGCTGGTGGACAACCAGGTACGGTGGTTGAAATGGCAAAAGGGAAGCTACAGTTTGATGCTAACGGTAAGTTACAAACAGATACTCCTGAATTAAGTGCATTCAACTTTAATAAAGGTGCAGCTCCAGGACAAGCGATTGAGTTTGATTTTGGAAAAACATTATCAGAAGGTGGTTCTGGTGACGAGGCAATCACTCAGTTCGGATCAAGATCTTCAATGTCTAGAAATACACAAGATGGTGCTTCTGCTGCAACACTCTCATCACTATCATTTAACGATGAAGGTGTCTTAACAGCAGCATATGATAATGGTGTCTTAAAAGATGTTGCCCAGTTAGGAATAGCTAAGTTTGAAAACAACGAAGGCTTATTCAAAATGGGAAGAAACCTCTTTAAAGAAACAAGAAAATCAGGACAAGCAGCTGTTGGTAAGCCTGGACTAGACGGAAGAGGGAACGTTCTTTCTAAGTCAATTGAACTTTCAAACGTTGATATCGCAGACGAATTTATCAACTTAATGAATGCTCAAAGAAACTTCCAAGCAAATACAAAAACGATTACAACTGCAGATCAAATGTTAACAGAAGTATTAAATATTAAGAGATAATTAAGTAAGTTGTTCTCACTTTATAGGGGCCTCTTTTAGAGGCCCTTTTTTTGATTTAAAATTGAAAAGTGCTTTATAGAATATTTGTTAAGTTAAGTAAGTGATCATTTAAGCTTTGAATTAATTCCTTTGAAGGGGTCAGTTGCTTGTACTTAATTCCCGCAAGATCAAAAATGCGTTTTGCAATCGTATTTGATTCAGTTTCTTTATGCTTATCAGATAAAAAGATTACTTCACTGACTTTAACACTAGCAAGAAGTTTGGCACATTCATGGCAAGGAAACAGGGTTACATAGCATTTTGAGCCACCTAAATTTCTTGGCGAGTGAAGGATGGCATTGGCTTCAGAGTGAACTACATATCCATACTTTTGATGCTCAAGGGGTTGTGACTTGTCCTTACCCCAAGGAAGTTTTGTTTCATCAATACCAGAAATAAAACCGTTGTATCCCATAGTAAGCTGACGATTATTTTGATCAACAAAAACAGAGCCTACTTTTGTCGCAGGATCTTTTGACTTAAAGCTGGCCATCATCGCCTGCAACATGAAGTATTCATCCCATGAAAGTTTTGATTCAACTTGAAAGTAGTTTGAATTGTCAGACGTGTTCATACTTTAACTTTCTTCCATCGTGGGAGAATCTGAACTTCTATCAAGAGAAGTTATTGCTTCGCTGATAACATCGTTATAATCTTCATCTGATACTTGATTAGTAACTTGGCCTTGAGATGTATGAAGAACTAAAAACTGGTCTAAGCTGATACGAAGAGTATTGATTTGTTCTAAGATACTATGTATTTCGTCACTTTGTGTGTGAATCTCTTCGATTAAAATTTTGGCCATAACTTTATTTGTTCGACCTAATAGTGTTTGAAGACCGGTATATTCTTTAGGAAGATGAGGTGTATTAGTATACTCCTCTAAAGCAGTGTCAAATCCTTTTTGATTGATGCTCTTAACAAGACCTTTAATTTCCTTGGCAGACTTTCCTTCAACTACAGGAGCTAATGTTTCTTGCTCGTCTTTACTTAGTTTTATTAATTCATTTGCTTGAGTTGCATTAAGAGAGCCTAATTCTCTCAATTTTTTAACTATTTCTGAAGACTTCTCTTCTCTTTCAATGGCAGACTTTATTACTTTTTTAGAGAGACCTGTTTTTTCAGAAGTAAGGTCTATAAATGATCTTTTTTCATTAGGCATTTCAACTTGTAGTTCATTTTGAGCTGGAGTTGTTAAATCCTCTTCTGAGAATTTAACAGCATCCGGAAATAGTTCTTCATATATTTCTCGTCCACGGCTTAGGCATTTTTCAATTTCAATTTTATTGAGATCTTTTCGAACTAGGTTCTCATCTATAGAAATAAGCTCTTGCTCTAAGTTATTTTTACTTACACGAATAATGGGAATATCTACTTCTCCCATTTCTTTTAATGCTGAGTATCTTCTACCGCCAGAAATGAGTTCATCATTTTCATTAATAACTAAGGGGTGAATAAGACCTACTGTCTCGATACTCTTCATTAGCTTATCTACATTTGTATCAAGTCTCAGGTAATGATTATCAACTTTAATAGAATCAATATTTATTGTTTGCATTCTCTCTCCTCAGTAATCAATCTTGTGCTGATAACCTATAGATTAAGTCAAATATTGTCACGGAAAAATTAAATAATTAGAAAGAGTTACAACCAATAAAAGATATTTATTGATCCGATCCGTCATCGCCTATAGCAGCTACAGGACAGGCCGCAAGGGCATTTTCACAGTCCTCGAGCTCTTGCTCAGTTTGAGGCTGTTTACCTACATAAGCATGTCCATCTTCATCGTTCATAAGAAAAAAATCAGGAGCTTCAACGCAACACGCATCACAAGCAATACATTGATCATCAACATAATACTTTCCGTTTGAATTCATGTCCCATTTGGCGGATTTGTCTGCCATCTGCTTACTCCATAAAAAAAGGGTAGATTTAATCTACCCTTAGATACATGATGTCTTATAGAAAATCTACTTATAAAAATAGGTTCGCAGCGGTAGTCACTTTACTTCCAGTTTGCTGTAGTTGGATCACTGAATTATTAATTAATCCTGAAAGTTGTCTTCGAGAAGATTCTAACAGTTTTTTTGTTTCTTCAGTATTAGGTGTCTTTGAGTCCATAAACTTAGCTGCTCTTAAAATAACGAAGTGAGTATCAGTCTCTGTCATGTGAACAGTTCCTGTATCCTTTGAATTGAATAAAGCAAGTACCTCATCTTCTTTAAGGGATACTGATTTAATTTTCAAGCTACTCAGTGGTAGCTCAAATTTTCTTGTAAATTCAAAGTTATACTTTTTCTCAAGACTACGAACTTTTGAAAATTTATTTTCACTGAATGCAGTCTGTAGATCAGTTTTTAACTTCTCATTAAACTCTGTAAGCTCTTTTGTTTTTGTTCTTTGAATATGCTCTTTAGCAAGCTCAGACTTCATTGAAGCCAATGGCTTAACTTTTTCTTTCTTAATCGATGCTTGTGCTTCATAAGTTTTATATAAAGACTCGATCAACTGTGTATTCTTTTCATTTGATACGAAGTTAGAAATATCTTGCTTTGAAACAGCTAAGTTTTGCCTCATTTCATTCTTACTCACAAGAGCGTAGTTGATCTGAGATTTAGTGTTTTCTAACTTGTACTGTGAGTTGATTTTTTTCTGAGAATCTCTCATAGACTCTAAAAGTTGTCCAAGCTTTTGAGTCTTTACTTGATCAACAATTTGGCCTTCAAATTCTGCCGGTGTAACTCTATTTGAACTAAGTAGTAATTTATACTTATTAACATCAAACTGTCCTCCAGTTTGAAAGTAGGGAAGGTCTTTGATCTCACCTTTTACCGCTTCTTTTCCGCCATCAAATTGTAGCTTTGTTGCGAAGTTTAAAAAGTGTTTCTGATTAATTAGTTGATCTAGTACTCTTTCTCGAATTCTAAAGTCTCTAATCTGCTTTTGAGTCAGACTTTTTCCTTTACTAAACTGGGAGAATTGTTGAATTTGCTGATCTACCGCCTGATTGAACTCTTTAGTGTTAATTGGGGTACCGTCAACAGTAGCAACCTCACCTGTATTAGAACTGAATCCTTGGAATCCAGTAAGTACGAAGGCGATAATAATAAGTCCCATTAAAAATGAGATGACATAAGAGCTAAATTTTTTTGAAATATTAGACATGCTTCTTCCTTTAAGCTTGATAGTTAAAATATAGTCCTAAAATTCTATAATGAATTTCTTGAAAGTCAATTGAACTCAGCGCAGCAAAGAGCTTTAATTATTGGCAGAGAGGCTTGTATTAGTTAATCTATTCTAAACTAAATAGAACCAAAAGGAAGTGGAGTGAGAAACCTCAACTTTGATTCATCACGTTGGAAATTACTAAATAATGTTATAGTTGGATTAGTTTCAGTTGTGGGGATTACTTTTCATAATTATAAGGTCACTGACATCTCTATATTTCAAAAAATGATGATTGAAACCATGGCACCAATTCAAAGAGGTTCTACATCATTAAAAGAAAAGGTTAACTATACCTTTGAGCACTATATAAATATCATAAACACCAGTAAAGAGAATGAAACCCTAAGAAAAACCATTGATAAACTAAACAACAATATCTTTGTTTTAAAAGAGGTTAAAAAAGAGAATGAGCGTTTAAAAAAATTGATGGATTTTGGACGTGAAATTCCTAGAAAAAAAGTTTTGGCCCAGGTCGTAAGTTGGGACTCATCTAATGAGTTTAAAGTACTACGAATTAATAAGGGTGAGGCTCACGGACTCAAGTTAATGTCTCCAGTTATTACTATGACTGGACTTGTTGGCTACGTTTATCGATTAAGCGATAACTACGCTGATATCCTGACAGTATTAGATCAAAACAATCGAGTGGATGGAATTGTTTCAAGTACGCGAACACACGGAATTGTAGAGGGACACTCTGGGTTTACCTGCCAATTAAAGTATGTAAGTAGAACAGAAACTCTTGAGATTGGAGATGAAGTTGTAACTGCTGGTTTGGGTGAAATCTATCCTAAGGGTATTATGATTGGACGAATTACAAAAATAGATAAAGAAAACTATGGAATCACTCAGAAGATTGAAGTCACTCCTTCTGTGGACTTTCATCGCTTAGAAGAAGTTGTCATTTTGCTTGAAGACACTTCGTCCCAAGAATTATCTGTGGGAAGGCAGACAGAAACTGGTGAACAAATATGAAATACTCTATACAAGACATTATGGTGGGATTTTTTAAGACTACAGTCCTTTTAATTATTCTGGAGATTTTTTCTTCCGCTATTTTGCCAAGCCTTGGTTTTACTGACTTTAAGCCGGCTTTTAATGTTTTGATCGTTTTATTTTTGGCCTTTAAACTGGATGATCCTGTACTTCCTTTTTTAATCTTGGCCTTTCAGTATATCCACTCAGCCTTTTCAATTGAAGGCTGGGCCACAGGAGCATTTGCGGGAATTATAATCTCCGTGTCAGTTCGTTATGTGAAGGATCTTTTAAATTTTTCAACTGCCATAGGTACCATTATAGTCGTACAGATATTTCAGTTGGCATGGTTCTTCCTTGTTGCGATGATCCTCTCAATCAAGCTAACTGACTTTTCTAATTTCTTACCAACTTTTTGGCAGTACATACCAGAAAGTATATTCCTTTCACTTATTTCACACCATTTCTTCATGCTTATGGATCGCTTTTGGAAAGTTAAAAAGCTAAATGCTGGGGCAGGATACTAATGTTTGGAGATGAGGAACTCATCAAAATTCATAAGCCTCGAGGCTTACAGGTTGCAAATATCATTACGTTCTGTTTTGTTATTGTCTTTATTCGCCTTTGGTATCTACAGATCTATAAAGGGGAGTTATATCAAAAGTTCTCAATCCAAAACCGACTAAGACAAGAAATTGTTAGGGCCCCAAGAGGAATGGTTTACAGCCGTAATAAACAATTACTTGTGGATAATATTCCTCGGCTAGACGCCGTTCTAACAAGACAATTTTTACTGGATAAAAAGAAAACAATTAAAAGACTAAGTGAAATCTTGGGGATGGACGAAGTCTTAATAAGAAAAATAATTAAAAAGAATTCTTCGCAAGCAAAATACAGACCTATCATTATTAAAAAGAACTTATCTTTGGCAGAGGTCGCAAACATAGAAACAGAAAACTCATCATTACCTGGAATAAGTGTTGAAACTTTTATTAGTCGAGAATATGTGGATAAAGATGTCGGCGCTCATGCTCTTGGTTATATCTCAGAGATATCTCAAGATCAGTTACCAAAATTTAAGAATAGAGATAATGTTGAATATGCTCTGGGGGACTTCATTGGCCAATTTGGACTCGAAGAGATCATGGACAAAAACCTTAGGGGAAGTAATGGCCTTGAGTTTGTTGAAGTGGATGCCTTAGGAAGAAAAAAGAAATATATTAATACCGATAATTTATTTAAAGGGATTAAGAATGAGCCTCCTAAGCCTGGGGATAACCTTCGCTTGACTCTAGATAGAGATTTACAGAATGTAGCCTATGAGGCGTTGAAGGGAAAGTCAGGAAGTCTTGTGGCAATTGACGTTAGGACTGGAGAGGTTCTGGCAATGATTTCTACTCCTGCGTTTGATCCGTCAAAATTTTCCAGAGGTTTAACTTCTGAGTACTGGTCATCATTAATTAACAACCCTGAAAAACCAATGGGCGATAGAAGTATTCAAAATCACTTTTCTCCCGGTTCAACTTTTAAACCTTTTACGGCCATAGCTGCACTTGAAACGGGAATCATTGATGTTAATAGCCAGAGGCGTTGTCACGGATCATTCAAGTTTGGTCGAAGAGTTTACAGGTCATGGAAAAGATATGGAACTAAAAAAGTTGAAATCACAGAAGCTCTAAAACATTCATGTAATATATATTTTTACAAAGTTGCAGCAGAAATGGATATCGATGTCTTGGCAAAATACGCCACAATGTTTGGCTTTGGAAAGAAAACAGGAATTCAACTTCCTCGTGAAGTTTCAGGACTCATTCCCACAAAAGAATGGAAAAGAAAGACGAGAGGTGAAATATGGCAACAAGGAGAGACTCTCTCTTGTGCAATTGGCCAGTCATACATTCTATCTTCCACCTTACAGCTAGCGAATGCTTATGCGGCGATTGCAACGAAAGGAAAACTCTTTAAGCCTTATATCGTAAAAGAAATTCTAGATAATCAGGGTAAAGCAATTAAGACTTTTGAGCCTGAACTACTTAACGAAATCGATTTAAAGGACAGTACTTGGAATGCCATCCATCAAGGGCTCTATAAAGTTGTTAACGAACCGAGAGGAACGGCGTGGTGGAGAAGAGGACTTGGAAATCAGATGGCCGGTAAGACGGGGACATCACAAGTTGTTAAGGCGCAAAATGAAGAACAATTGTATGCAAAGTGTTCTGAGAAAGAATACAAATTTAGGCATCATGGAGTTTTTGTAGGCTTTGCTCCTTTTGATAATCCTCAAATTGCAGTTGCAGCTTTAATCGAGCACGGCTGTGGTGGATCCTCAGCAGCTGCTCCCGTTGTAGAGAAAGTCGTGAATAAGTATATGAAAAAATATTTGCCTAAGAAATATGAAAAGAATGTAGCAAAAGAAAAAGCTCAGTTAAGTGGACTTGCAAGAAAGCGTGCCCGTGAGCAAAAAAAGGCGAAGGCTGAGGCTGAAGCCCTGGCAGTTGAAACTGAATCTACTGAAGATTAGTTTGTTGGAGAAAAATATTGAAGGATCAACTCTTAAATTATCTCAAAAAGTTTGATTATAGCTTCTTAGGAAGTATGTACGCTATTTTCTTTCTTGGGATACTTAATTTATATTCAGCGACTCACGCGCATTCATCTCTCAGTATGCAAAATCTTTATAAATCACAAATGATGTGGTTCCTAATGGCAAACGTCATTGTTGTCATTGTAAGTCTGTTCCCACCAAAAACTCTACTTAGACTTTCGTATTGGGTTTATTGTGCAAATGTATTTTTACTCATTCTCGTCTTAGTTATGGGAGAAAAGGGAATGGGCGCGCAACGTTGGCTTGTTTTGGGAGGTTTTCGTATTCAGCCATCTGAGTTTATGAAAATATCCTTGGCACTTGCACTTGCAAGATACTTTTCCCGGAATAGACCAGAGAAGATGCTTTTTTTAAGAGACTTACTCGTGCCTTTTATTATGACAATGATTCCGACTGTACTTATCGTTTTACAACCAGACTTAGGGACTGGGCTCTTGCTCATCCTTATTTTTCTTGTTGTCGCATTTTATAAAAGGTTGAGTTGGAAAACGATCGGTGTCATTAGTTTGATTGGAATTGTTTCAGGCTTATTGATGTATAACTTTGGTTTGAAGGAATATCAAAAGAAACGAATCTTGACCTTTATTGATCCTCAGGCAGATGCGAAAGGCTCTGGTTATAATGCCATTCAATCACAGATTGCTATTGGCTCTGGAAGATTTTTAGGAAAAGGTTTTAAAAATTCTTCACAAGCATCACTAAATTACCTACCAGAAAATCATACTGACTTTGTATTCTCTATTTTCAACGAAGAGCACGGATTTTTTGGCTCTATGGTATTGGTCTCGCTTTACTTAATCTTAATGTATCGCTTTATATGGCTATCTGGATCAGTGCTTCGATTCTACGACTCCGTCCTGGCGATAGGGGTGATGTCCATATTCTTTTGGCATACATTTATAAATATGTGTATGGTCATGGGGCTGATGCCCATTGTAGGTTTGCCGTTACCGCTTATGAGTTACGGTGGATCAAGCTTAATCACCTTTGCTATATGTATCGGTGTCGCTACAAGCTTAAGTAATTCTCGTAATTTATTCTAACTCTGGCGAAGTACTTGCATCATTAACTGTGTATCGGGCAATTGGCCCTAGCTAAAGGTGGTTTTAATGTTTAAAAAGTCTGCAGTTGTCATTATTTTATCCATGCTTTCAAGTTTGAGCTTTGCTAGTCCTCCGGGCCTTAGTGATATGCAAACAATCAATATTGTACGAATAAAGCTTTGGTATGATGGAATTGAGACTGTAAACCCCTATAATCAGGCTCTAAAAATGGGGCAAAAAGCAAGAGTCCAGCTGCCAGAAGAGCTTGAAGTTGCTTTAGAGAAGCTTGATTCCTAGAACTTTTCATTTAGTTCGATTATGGTACTATTTCTTCAATGAAAAAATTATCTCGTATTGGGAGTCTTTCCAAAAAGATTTACCGTATATATTCAAATGATCTTAATACAAAGCTACAGTCAAATGGCTTTTTAGATCTTCGTCCAAGCTTTCTAGAAATTCTAATGTATATCTGTGAAAACCACGCTGTTTCTATTAAAGAGATTGGTCTCGCCTGCGGCCTAAAAAAGCAGACGATGACAAGTCACCTAAATGAATTGGAGAAGAGGGACTATATCGTTCGTAAAGTTTCCGATAAAGATCGAAGAGAGTTCGTAGTATCTTTAACTGAGTTTGGTGAGATGTTTAAGTTTACGCTCCTGGCGGCTTCATCTGAATTAGAAGAAGAGTACTTGAAAAATATCAGTGAAGTTGAGATGGATAGAATTGCTATCATGTTGGATCAACTCTATATCAAAATCCAATCTCGTCAAGATGAACAAATAAGACTTCTATAATATAATTGATTACCTAGGCGAGCTGAGTGTCGTCATCACTTTGAGTGTTGGCCGCTTCTCTAAAACCTGGCCAGAATTTATAACCACCAGAAATATTACTAAGATTATAATAGCCTAATTTCTTTAATAGTTTACATGCCTGAATTGATCGAACTCCATCTTCTGAAATAACAAGCACTCGCTTGTGACGTCCAGGAATTTGGTGAACATTACGCTCAAGGCTCTCAAGTGGTATCTTTTTAGTTTCTGGAATTGGTGCAAAAGGATCAAATCCATCGACAGAGACATCTAATAGAACAAAATCTATATCTTTTTCATTATAGATTTCAAAAGCCTTCTCTGGGCTAAGATCCATATAACTCAAGCCTCTAACGATATACTCATCAGATAATTCGTCACCATTTTTAATGCGCATAAGGTGATGTTTTTCAATTGTTAGAGATTCATTAAAACTAGATTCAAGAAACTTAACATGCTCTCGTAGTTTCTTAACTTCTCTCTTTAAATCAAAGAGTTCATTTTCCATCTGTTTCGCTGTTGTCATGACCATAATATAAATCCTCGCCTCAATTAGGCATCACTTATATTATATCGTCTTGATATTTGATTTAGAAGAATGGGTAAATTGTACCAAAATGTATCTGACTAACAATAATTGACGTTAGGAGCGCTGTAGTCAGGTATACAGAAGCAATATAGATACCTTGACCTAAGTGCTTAGTTGATTCATCTTGATCAAGTTCTTGATTTTCTTTTGCTTCTATCTTGAATACGTAGTGAATACCAGCTCTAAACAACGGCATTATAAGTATGACGAGAAGAGTCTTAAGAACAACAAGTATAAGATAAGATTGAATTTGAAGGTGTTCATGAGAAAATACGGACCTTAAAAGCACCATGTTACCAAATAAGAATCCAGAGTAAGCAAGGCCCAGTCCAATGTTTTTTTGTATCATTAGACTATCAAAGTGAATTGTACAAATATACTTAAAGAACTTAGTACTTATTCCATAAAGAACTAGAGAAAATAGCCATAAGATTACAAGGATAACAATGGAATTCTCAGACTCTTTGAATACCGCCTTGATAATAAAAGCAAGACAAATGGCGTTCACGAAACTAATAATACCGTAAGCAGGATTTTTCTTTTGTAGAACTTCATCTTTATATTCAAAGTTAGAAAAGATTATATTTTCCATAATATAAATTGAAACTAAATAGAAAGTGAAGCCTATAATGCTCCAGACAAAAAAGTGAAAAGCACTTATGGATATTCCTATATACTCATTAAACTCTAAAGAAGAGAAAATTATAGAGACTCCAATTAAGCGAGAGAAAAAGTGCATGGTATCAACATAGTTCTCTGAAGGATAAATTCTTCTGAAAACTTGCTTCTTACTCGAGGGATAAAAAATTAAGTGAGCATATTTATATAAAAGAAGTGCAACACAAATAAAAATGGTGAAGAGAATCCTAATGAGTAACTTATCAAATATTTCGTTCATATAAAGCCTATTTTATAAAGTTTTCTTTTAAGTAGTTTTTTAGAAAACGATCAATTTCAATTTGTTGCGGTTTTTGTCTTTCATAATATGGAGTATATTTTTTCTTCGTAATAGACCCAAGAAGTCCAAATTCGTTGTTAAGACCGTGAAGGGGTTTGTTTTCTTTTTCATAAATGAGAATCATGTCATGCAGCTCTTTTGTTGGTTGAAAATCGAGCCAGCCAAGAAATGTTGGAATTTGTCTGTAAACTCTAAAAAAACGCCAAATCTTATCTCCAGAGTTATGTCTTAACCATTTTCCAAAACTCAGGTTCCCAATAAATATAGAACCTGGTGGTAGAGGCGTATATGTTTCTCTGCCGTCAGGATATCGTCTGAAAATCGACATACCTAAGTAGTCTTTTATGCTGTCAGAGTATTGTTTTGAAGTTCTGACAATTATTTCTTCGTAAGATTGAAAGCCATGAACGACTTTATATTTATGGTAGTAGGTTTTAATGAGAAATCCGATTGAGTGGATATCAGTTAAAATGACTGTTGATGGGGCCCCATTTATAAGTTTACTTAAACTTTCCTTACTATTGATATAGCTGATACCAAGCTCAGAAGGAGATAGACTCTTAGATAGGCCTAGATAGATTAAAAGTAATATTCCATATCCAATGAATTTGTTCATATTATGATTGAATAATTTTGATTATTTCCTTCTGTTGGTCTGATGAAAGTTGTCCATACTCACAATGAATTCTGTTAACAGAGTGAGAGCGACTAAACTTTTCATAAAGGTCAGTGGCTTCATTGATATTTCTGATTTTTAGAATTTTATTTTCAATACTCGACTCTCTAATAACTTTTAGTGGATATTTGTTATCAGTTTCATCGTTGGCAGAGTAATACTTCGATAAGCGACCCATAGTTGAGCACTTAATGAAATCGATATTCTGAGCTGTCATATATTCTTGTAGGCTATTCATTTGGGCATCTTGATCATGTCCAAAAGTTTCAAAGATCTTTGCTGGAATAGAGTTTGCCACTATCTTTTTCGCCCACTCGTCATCACTACTACGTAGGACTTTCATTAAAAAGTGATCGTCATGCTCTAGGTAGTCTTCAATATTCGATGGAATCGAATACTCAGAGGGTGAGTTCGTAAAGTAACGCTCTAGCATTTTTTCTAAACAAACTGACTTATAGTGAAAGTAGACCATGAGAAACATGTGAAAACGGCAAAGCAAGAAGTCATCGAAAGTCGCAATCGCTCGCTCTGAAATTCCAAGATAAGCCTTTCCTTCAACAGTACAACTTCTTAGATTGTCTACAATCCAATCAAGGTCAAATTTCCCATAACTTACTCCACAGAAGTAACTATCTCGTAAAAGGTAATCCATTCTGTCGCAATCCATTTCCCCGGATACAAGTTGATGCATTAGTGGAAAGTAATTGATTCCTTTATGAGTAAAATATTCAGGAGTATTTGTTTCGCCTATAATTAATTCTGCCACTTGCTCTGGTGTGACTCCAAATTTAGCTGTTACCGCCTTGAATGATTGAGTGAAGCTCGAATCAACAATAGACTTTATAGTATAATCTTCGTGAGTTGCTTGTCTGTCTTTAGAGGGCATGAAGTTGGCCGATAGCCCTAACTCCGATACCATTGGCATAACAAATTCAGTGGTATGACTTAGTGGAGCGTGACCTATATCATGAAGCAAGCATCCTAGTCTTACGGTCTCTCTTAGTCTGGCAATATCAACGTCTTCTTCTATATGCTTAAAGACTTGATCAAAAACCTTATTTGAAACATCCATGACTCCAATTGAGTGCAGGTATCTGGTGTGTGTCGCACCAGGAAAAACATACTCAGAAAAACCGAGTTGTTTTATATTTCGTAAACGTTGAAAAAAAGGTGCTTCAATTATTGAGATTTCTTCATCTAAAATCTTAATTGAGCCGTGAACGGGGTCTCGTACTTCCAAAGCTATTCCTTATATTTTAGTATGATTCTCTTCTAACCAATTCATGATTTCCGAAGATTCAAACATCGGCTTATCATCAATGTATAAACATGGAACTGTTGAACGACCAGTACTCTTCATATGAAAGTCTCTGTGGGTAGAGTCTTCTAAAGTATTTTTAAATTGAATTTTACTTTGTAATTCGAGGGACTTGATTTTCCTAAGTACCATTTGGCAAAAGGGACATTGTTCATAATAGTAGAGATCTAATTTCATTCTATTTTAATACAAAAAAAAGCGGCCCATTGGCCACTCTTTTCTAATACATATCGTCATCATCATCAGAGGCTTTTTCTAAATCAAAGCCAACTGCTTTGCCCTTGGCATACTCTGAGTCCTCATCAAGAGGGTCTGGTCGGCTATCAAGCTCTTCTGGAGAGTCTAAGCCTTCATCATAACTCCAGCCGTAACCGAACGCATTAGGCTCGTGCTCATCATCTGGGTTATACTCGTCTGTTAGCATATGACTTGGTTCAACGACACTACCTGGACTTGAAGTATCTGGTGTAACTTCTGGCGGTGTGTCATTAACTGTTTCTTTGAATGGGGAAGAAGATGCAACTGCTGGAGCAAGTTTTTCAACTACTGGCTCAACTTTTTTATTCACTGCTTTTTTCTTTACTACTTTCTTAGCGACTTTCTTAGCGACTTTCTTTTTAGTCACTTTTTTAGCTACTTTCTTTTTCGTAGCTTTCTTCGTAGCTTTCTTAGCAACTTTCTTCTTGGTAGCTTTCTTAGCAACTTTCTTTTTCGTAGCTTTTTTAACTACTTTCTTTTTTGTCGCTTTCTTAGCAACTTTCTTTTTTGTAACCTTTTTAGCAACTTTCTTTTTTGTAGCTTTCTTAGCCATTTTTTTCTTAGCCACTCTTGTTATCCTTGTTAGTAGTTTAATCATTTAAATCAATTCCTTTATTATAATATAAAGAATTAAATATTTTCAATCAATAGTATCATTTTAATGCTTAATTTTATTCAAATCAATAGAGGAACCTTCTAAATTTAAGGGGTTTTTAAGTTGGCCACCTGTGATTTCTGGATCTGTTGCCGCAGGTGCACCTTCTGAGTACCTCATCATTGTATTACTTCTTCTGTAAAATGCGCTTCCAGTACTAGAGATAGAGTTTAAAGGAATAAATTTAGTCGAGTAAAAATTTCTGATCATTAATTCAGTCTTTCCTGATAAGGTATTCTCATTCTCTCCATTAGCAACTGGTCTGTAGGCAGTGAAGAGTTTATCTTCGATATCTTTGGGAAATGCATATTCAGATATATAGTTGTCACCAGTATTATTTGGTTCATTCCATCTACTTTCCATAAGTTCAAGAAGACTTGAATCACATTCGGCCAGGCTAGATGAGGAAAGAAAGTCTACATTACCTGAATAGAAGTACAAAAATTTTCCAGTCATACTTGAACAGGTTGGCTTGGCTGCAACTGCAGCGCTTGGGTCAATATTTATAGCCTCGTATTCTATGTCAGTTAAGTCACTTATGGCCCTGGCAGCACCGGCACCAGTATTTTGACCTGTTGCTCGAGATTTATTATTTTCAAAAATATCTGCAGCAACAAGATTCATAGATGAAGCGTACTTGGTCAGTGCGGGGGATTGATTGTCGATATAATCTTTTAGTACTGCTAAAAGATTAGCAGTGGAGGCGTATATGGTATCTGCACCACCAACTAGAGGAGCATAGATCTCTAGAGGATATATATCAAAGTTTCTTCCTCCTGCGCTTATAGTCCGGTTCATTGGTGTCGCTATATGACCCCAAGAGTCAGTTCCCTCGCCTTCATTTCCAACTGTTTGGTTAAGAGAGGCAGGTGTTGGCACGAGATAATTATGAGCATCATAAAGTGTTGGCGCCTTAGCAAGTAAAATTCCATTTGCAATTATTTCTGGGCTTAGTGTTTGATCTGGATTTTGAGGTAAGAGAGCCTTGAACTTATTAAACATATCTATATTATATAAACCTGATTTAGGAGGAGGATTAC
This sequence comes from uncultured Oligoflexia bacterium, assembly GCA_913058265.1. Classification (GTDB taxonomy): domain Bacteria; phylum Bdellovibrionota; class Bacteriovoracia; order Bacteriovoracales; family Bacteriovoracaceae. Next base: position 87,137 of record CAJXPQ010000007.1, on the reverse strand, counting down.
CCACACCACCGTAGGCAATCAGCTCAACATCACCCTGCTCAGCATAATAGGATAATGAATCAAAAATATTGGACTCATCAGGGTAGTCATAGAGTAGATTTGGCATTCCAAAAGTGATCTCATTACCTGTGATATTACCACCGACTGGGTTATTGGCATCACGTAGCCAAAACTGATCAGTACCTGAACCAATATTTATAGGTACTGGCATACCAGGCTTATAGACGCCTTCAGTTACTGCATCTCCAAAAGTACTTAAGAACGTTTCTGTTTTGAGAGCGGCTATATATGGGGAAGATCTTTTATTTTGTCTGGATGTAATAATTGTTGGGTCTGTGACATTAAATAACATGGGACCAACGCGGCCTCCGAATGGCTTGGCAGCGGCATAGGCAGTCAGGACAATATCGTTACTAAAGGGATTAAACATGCCGATGAACTTTGATTTACCCTCGACTGCATAATAAGTTAAGTAATCTGGATTCTTTGCAAAGCCTATAGGATAGCCTGGAACAGGAAGTCCTACTTTAGTTGCGTCACATTGGCCTTCAGAGGCAACTGGGTTCGCAGCTCCATCTACGTTTATTCCATCATCATTTTTTGTTGTAATAAACGATGTATAAAAAACAGCGTAGTTAATAGGCATTATTTTTAAATCTAGATAGTATTTATTTTTTGCTGGACTTCCCTCTGGAATAAGAAGTGTACTTAGGGAAACTAAAGTATTAAGACTATCATCTGTTCTAGGTGGTACCTCTGTTATAGTAAAGGTATTCTTCATATAACTATTTTCATTTTTTCCAATATTTCTCCACCCAGATTGAAAAGCTTTTAGAGTTCTCTCAGATGAAACTCTGGACAGTTGATTCACCGGCTGAGAGCAGTTTACTCCTTCTCCAGGAGTAATACATACCCCTTGCATGGGAGGTGTATTAACTTGTGCTTCTAGGTTTCTAATTCGCAAACCAATTTCAAAAGCCTGAGGAAAGGCACCCATTTGATCTGCTGCAATCTGTGGAGCATCGTCAGTAATATTATCTACAGAGCCAGTAGCTCCATTAACATTATATGCCCAAGTGTTAGCGGTATAGAAATTCATTTGAGATCTCTTAGAGCAATCTTTTGATTTCTCAGAGACAATAGAATCGATAAACGCATTTGTAGTCTCATCCATTCCTAAAATATTTGAGGCTTCAAATCTGGGAAGACCTGGGACAACATATCTCGTGCACATACCTACGCCACCTGTGTTAGCGAAGTCGATACAAGTTGATGGGAAGTTATATCTATCTATGGCCGCTTGAGCTATTCCGTAGCAACTCATGGTGAAGTCTGTAGATGCAGTTAATTTACTTCTACAAGATTGAGGAACTGGAGGAGGTCCTTGAATCGCCTCTAAACTTAAGCTGCCTAAGACGTAGTATTTAAACATCCACTGCTTATAGATATTTCTCATTTCCCAATTAAGGTGAGCAATATTTGTTAACTGTCTTGCTTGAACTGAGGCCCCAGCATAAGCGGCAGCATCAGTAGCATTTTGAAGATTAATTTTGGCCTTAACGAAGATTCCGATATTAATGATGAAGGCAATAAATGTAATCATGACTACAATTGTAGTTGAGAAGAAAATTGAAATTTGCCCTCTAGAGAGAGAGTTTTTAGTTTCTTTCTTGTTCATTTATTCCTATCTGGCACCAGCAAAATTTTCCCGTAGAAGCATAGTGTCACCATTACAGTGTCATTTTATCAAACAATATAACAATCAAGCAATATAACTCTTTGAATTTAGAAAAGAGTTTTTTGGAACGAGTATTGCGATGTATAGGTTATTCCATAGGGGGCCGATCTATGGATGCAGAACGTATGTTAAACTCGGCAGGCCTTCTTATGACCTATTTTTTCGTTTTGTTCGCCCCTGGGGTATGCAGATACCTCAGAGGTCCTTTATTGGAGGGCATATTGGTCAATACGAAAAATTCTTCCCAATATCACGGAATTCAGATCTGTGGTTTAATATAATAGTCGTCGGAGGTATTTCATTGAATAAAGTTAACGCATTACAGACAGGTCGTTTTTACAAAGTTAAAAACCCTCAGAGAAATTTTTTGTGTGCCCTTTGTTCAGCTCCAAGGCAAATGAAGTATTCTAAAAACCTTTCTATGAATAATTTCTTTCAGATTCTTGTACTATCTGTATCAATTAGTACGGCATGTTACCCGTTGATGGGCATGGACTCATTATTTCTCGTATTCCCTGTTTGGATGATTGCAGAAATTATTAATAAGATGCTTTATCGCAAAGGGATTTCTTGTCCTTATTGTGGGTTTGACGCGACTTGGTATCGTCGTGATGTAAATATGGCAAATCAAAAGGTAAAAAGCTTTTGGCAAGAAAACTACCCAGAACTAGTTAAAAAACCTTTAAGTTTGAGTGTTGATGATACGGTTCCAGCTCAATCTGTTCCAGATGATGAGCAAAAACAATATGAAGCGCAGGGTCAACTCTAAATAATTTCAGCAATATATAAACTCCTAAAAGTGCACTATATTTGTATATTTCTCTGGTGAAAGCCGAGGATTCTACTTTTATTTTGGTAGAATTCGTTATACATAAGACAAACACAATGTTTGTAAGGAGAAGTAATGAGCGTAAACAAAGTTATTATACTTGGAAGATTAGGGCAAGATCCTGAACTTAAGTACACACCTTCAGGGGCAGCTGTATGTAATTTTTCATTAGCAACAAGTGAAACTTGGAATGACAAGAATTCTGGTCAAAAACAAGAGAAAACTGAATGGCACAGAGTTGTTGTTTGGGGAAAACTAGCTGAATTATGTAACCAATATCTTGCAAAAGGTAGGCAAGCATTTGTTGAAGGAAAACTTCAAACAAGAGCTTGGGATGATAAAAGTGGTCAGAAAAGATATACAACTGAAATTAACGCAACAACTGTTCAGTTTATTGGCGGGCAGGCATCTGCAGGTCAAGGAAACTACGCAAATAATCAAGAAGGAGCTCCTGCTCAATCTGCTGAGCCAGCTCAGGATTATAGCGCTGCAACAGACGCTAACTTTGCTTCAGATGATATACCGTTCTAGAAAAAACGAAAATAATTTTGATATAATAAGATGGCTTCATCGTGAAGCCATTTTTTTTGCCTAGTACTCTCAAATCCCTTCTCTATGATAAAATATTCTTAAATTAAAAGGATATAAAGTGGAACCAAAAAGTTATTTTTCAGTTAGCTATGATCTCATCTGTAGAGATACAGTAATGCCATACGATTTATTTGTTAATGCTTCTTCTGTAGAGAGCAAACAAAAGTATGTAAGAGTTTTCCCAAACGGTGAAGAGCTAACGGCCGATGATCTCGCAGGTTTTAAATTAAAGTATAAACAGTTGTATGTTTGTGAGGATCAAAGAAATCTTTATATGAAGAGTTTAGTCCAGTCTGGTGTTGCAAGTGATGAAGAAGCCGTGACCTTTATTAAAGACTCAGCAATTAAGTATCTCCATAATGTTTTTGATCCAGAGAAAGAATTTAGTACAGAGTTGCTACATGAAACTATCGCAGGATGCAAAGACGCTGTTGAGAATATGATCGATGTTTTAGATGATTATAATATTGATGGGCTAAGAGTACTTATTGGAAGTTTATCAGGGCATGACTTTTATACTTATGATCACTCCATAAACGTTTCTATGTATAGCCTAACTGTAATGAGGGCATTAAAGCCAAGTGCCACGAGACAGGAGTTACTCCACGTCGGTCTAGGCGGGTTACTGCATGACCTTGGTAAGGTCAAAATACCCACAACGATTCTAAATAAGCCTGAAGGTTTAACAGAGGAAGAGTACGCAGTTATTAAAACTCATCCCGATTTAGGATTAGAGTTGATCTTAGGAAGTGAAGGAATGGATATGGATAGTCTCGATCTTGAAACTATCGCAAGAATAATTAATGAACACCACGAAGACGTAGCTGGTACAGGATACCCTAAAGGTTTAAAGGGGAGTGAGATCCACTTGCTAGCTAGAGTTTGTGCGATTGCAGATTTTTTTGATGCCATAACTACTAAGAGATCTTACAGTGATGTGATGAGTGTAAGCCAAGCAATTGCCATAATGGAAAAAACGTCTGGTAAAAAAATAGATAAAAAAATCTTTGATGCCTTTAAAGCACATATTGATTACTCTCAAGTCGGATCAACTAAAGATTTAAAGATGGGGGATTCATTTGATCCAAGTATCCCTTTTGCACACTTTCCATTAGAGGAAGTTCAGGCGATGTTTAATGATGAAGACTTTGGTAAGATAAGAGTCTTAGATGAGAAAAGTGATAAGAAAAAAGAGAAAAAATGAAACTTGAAATGGATGGCTTTAAAAAAGCACACGAACTACTTAAAGATTATATTGTTAAAACCCCACTCATTCGAAATGAGTGGTTATCTAAGAAGTATGCTTGTGATGTTTTCTTAAAATTAGAAAATTTACAACCTGTAGGTTCTTTTAAACTTAGAGGTGCGACCAATATGATTGCAAATCTCTCTGAGGAAGATAGAAAGAAAGGTGTCATTGCCGTTAGCGCCGGAAATCATGCCCAAGGAGTAGCGTGGGCAGCAGAAAAGTTTGGAATTGATGCGACCATTATTATGCCTAAACCCAGTCCTTTAGTTAAAATTATGAATACTGAAGCTCTTGGAGCAAAAGTTATACTTGCAGGGGAAAATGTTGATGAGAGTTTTGAGTATGCAAAAGAATATTTAAAAAAACATAATAAAGTTTATATTCATCCTTTCAATCAAGAGGATGTTATTTATGGACAAGGCTCAATTGGTTTTGAACTTAAAGAGCAAGCAGAGAATGTCGATTTTATTTTTGGAAGTATAGGTGGTGGTGGCCTTATGACTGGAGTTGGAAAAGTTATGAAAGAATTCTTTCCAAACTGTACCGTTGTAGGATCTCAAAGTACTGGAGCGGCCTCTATGATTAAGTCACTTCAGCAAGGAAAACTTATTGAAGGTGAGACTGTTGAAACTTTTGCAGACGGAATCAAGGTTAAAAAACCAGAATTTAAAATGTATGAGTTACTCGATTCAGTTGTTGATGAAGCGGTTCATGTCTCTGACGATAAAGTAGCCTTAAGTGTTTTAGAGCTTATGGAGCATGCTAGAGTGATTGCTGAAGGCGCTGGGGCGATTAATCTTGCAGCATTTGCAGAGCTTTTTGAGAAAAATCCAAGACGATTTAAAAATAAAAAAATAGTCCTAATTATTTGTGGTGGAAATATTGATATTAACCTTGTTGATCGAATTATAGAAAATGGATTGATTGAATCAAATAGACGCATGAAAATGAATGTTCTCTTGGATGATAGGCCAGGTGCACTTCACCAACTCACAAAGACATTGATGGAATCAGAGGCAAATGTTTTACAAGTTGTGCATAAAACAGATGTCCCTTTCTTGCAGCTTAGCCAATCAGTTGTTGAGGTCATAGCCGAGAGTCGAGGAGAGTCTCACTCTGATGAAATATTTAAGGCCGTTAGTAGTATCTTTAAGATTCTTCCGAGGGCATAAAAAAAGCCCTACATATGCAGGGCCTTCTATTTTTATAATTTAAATTTATTTATTTTGTATCAGCAGGCTTCGTAGCTTCTTTAGCAGCAGGAGCTGGCATTGCAGATTGCTCAGCATCAGAGTTAAGTGGAGCTGCAATAGGTGTTTCCCCGTCAAATAAAGACTCTTTAGATTCCTTTGAAGTCATTATTGTTAACGTTACAGAGTTAACCATGAAAGTAATGGCCAATACAGTTGTAAGTTTAGTGAAAAAGTTTCCTTTTGAGTTTGATGTGAAGATTGCTTGTGAAGAGCCTGAACCCATCATAGCACCGGCTTCAGCACCTTTACCAAATTGAACTAGAACGGTAATTGTTAAAAGAATACATACAATTACGTGAAAAATTATTAAACCATCGATCATTACTTATTTCCTTTATTATTTTAGTCTTATGTATCTATCAAAACAAAATGCATTTGTGAACACAGAATTAGCATGCACTGCATAAGGCTGAAAAATCTTCAGCTTTTAAACTTGCTCCGCCTACAAGCCCACCATTAATATTCGTCTGCCCCAGTAACTCTTTAACATTACTAGGTTTTACACTTCCACCGTAGAGCAGAGATATATCTTTACCAGTCTCTCCGTAAAGCTCTTCAAGTAAAACTCTAATAGCAGCATGGACTTCTTCTGCTTGCTCTGGACTTGCTGTCTTACCAGTTCCAATTGCCCAAACAGGTTCATAAGCAATAATCAACTCAGCTTCATTATTAAGAGAAATATCTTTTAATCCCGATTTTAACTGGCCCAGAACTACGCTCAGAGTATTATTCGCTTCACGCTCAGCAAGAGTTTCGCCAACACAAAGAACAGGCACAAGACCTTTCTCAATTGCTTTGGCCACCTTACGGTTAATAAATTCATCAGTTTCACCGTAGAGTGAGCGTCTTTCGCTATGGCCGATAAGACAAAAATGTCCTCCCATCTCCATAAGTGAATCAGCAGAGATCTCACCAGTGAATGCTCCTTGCTCTTGATCTGAAATATTTTGTGTTCCAACAAGAACGCCAGTTGGTCCTGCAAGTTCAGCACATTTACTGTAGTGAAGAGTTTGAGGAGCAATCCAAAAATTATTTTGGTTATCTTCAAGTTTTACATTTTTAAAAAAGGTTTCAATTTCAGTAAGAGATTGATTCATTTTCCAATTACCAATCATATAATTCTTAGGCATTTTAAACTCCGTACTTTAATACTCGAACTCCTGGAAGTTCACCTTTCTCAATATACTCTAGACTTGCACCACCGCCAGTTGAGACATGTGAAAATTTATCTGAATAGCCTGACTGATTAACAGCGTTCACTGAATCACCACCGCCAACAAGAGTAAATGCACCTTCAAGCCCAGCAATAATTTCACAAAGTGCCATTGTACCTTTTGCGTAATCAGGGTTTTCAAAAACACCCATTGGACCGTTCCAAAGAACCGTCTTTGCTGTTTTTAAGGTTTCGCTATATTTCGCAATTGTTTTAGGACCAATATCAAGTCCCATTTTATCGTCATCAATTTTTTGACTATCAGAAACAGATGGCTTCCCACCAAATTCAGTTGCAACCATATGGTCTATAGGAAGAACAAGTTTGTTCCCTCTGTCAGCTCTAAGAATGGAGTTTGCAAGCTTAACGTCTTCATCACTACAAAGAGAATTACCAATAGCAACTCCTTTCGCTTTTAAGAATGGGTAGGCCATAGCACCACCGATAATTAAGTGATCAACAGAAACGATAAGTTTTTCAATGGTTTTAATTTTATCACTTACTTTCGCTCCACCAACGACTGCAACAAAAGGCTTCGTAGGAGTTTTAAGAATTTTATCTAAAGCTTGAATTTCTTTGTTTAGGAGCAATCCAGCATAAGCTTGACCATTAAAAAATTTATTAATAGCAAAAACAGAAGCATGCTTTCTGTGAGCTGCACCAAAGGCATCATTCACATAGAGATCACCATATACTGATAGCTCTCTGGCAAAGTCTTCGTCGTTTGCTTCCTCTTCGGGATGATAGCGAAGGTTTTGTAATAATATGATTTTTGTTTCACGTAGGGTGAGTAATTCTTTAATTCCGTTATCCACAGCGCTTTCAGTTAAAATAACATCTTCACCGAGTTTTTCAGCAAGATAGTTAGCAACAGGCTCAAGGCTATAATCGGGATTAATTTTACCATTTGGACGGCCAAGATGACTCATCATAACTAGCTTTGATACACCTTGCTCAAGGAGATGCTTAATTGTAGGTAAAGCAAGATCAATTCTAGAGGTATCAGCAATGATTGATTTGTCGTTTTTATCTAATGGAACATTAAAGTCAAAACGAGCGATAACCCTTTTATCTTTTAATTCTGCATCAGTTATTAATTTTAAGGCCATTTTATTTTCCTATGCTTAAAGCTTACTACCCATATAGTTTGCAAGATCGATAACTCTGTTTGAGAAACCAACTTCATTATCATACCAAGAAACAACCTTTGCTTGATTACCAATCACGTTTGTTAGTGCTGGATCAAAAATTGATGAATCAGGATTACCCATAAAATCTATTGAAACTAGAGGAGCTTCTTCATAACCTAGAACACCTTTCAGAGTTTTTTGCGAGGCTTCTTTCATAGCATTGTTAATTTCTTCTTTAGTTGCGGCCTTTGTTAAAGTTACCGTTAAATCAACCATAGATACATCCGGAGTTGGAACTCTTACAGCGTAACCATCAAGTTTCCCTGCAAGTTTTGGAAGAACCATCCCAACAGCTTTAGCAGCACCGGTTGACGTTGGTATAATACTCATTGCAGCCGCTCTTGATCGTCTCGGATCTGAGTGAGATGCGTCTAATATATTTTGATCACCTGTATAAGCATGAATCGTCGTCATCATACCTTGCTCTATTCCAAAGCTATCATCTAAAACTTTAGCAATTGGAGCTAAGCAATTAGTGGTACAACTTGCATTAGAGACTATATGTTGTGAATCATTTGAATAGTCTTCGTGATTAATTCCAAAAACAAATGTTCCGTCTAAGTCCTTACCAGGAGCACACATAATTACTTTTTTAACAGTTCCGTTTAAGTGTTTTCCAAGACCAGCTTTATCTTTAAAAATTCCTGTCGCGTCTATAACGATATCAACATTCTGTGAAGACCAATCAATTTCACTTGGGTCTCTTTGAGTAAAAAATTTCATCTTAGAAGTTCCACAAGTTAATATATCACCCTCAAGAGTAACATTACCTGGAAACTTTCCATGTAAAGAGTCATATTTCATAAGGTGAATATAGTCAGATGCATTTCCCGGATTATTTACAGCAACGATTTCTACATTACTATAAAGTCCATTTGCTTTTTGTTTCTCAAACTCTCTAATTACAGTTCTACCAATTCTTCCAAGTCCATTGATTGCAAGTTTAATTGTGCTCATTGTCACCACCTTTTTAAAAATTTAGCCCAATATGCCATAATTGGCCCCATTTGAATACCCTAAATACTGCAAATAAGGTCGTTTTTGCGGTGCAACCATGTGAAAGAAATGAATTTATGTATAATAAGAAGATATTTTTGAAAGGAAAGTTAAATGGAAAGATTAAAAGTGAAAGATTTAGTTCCAAAGCAAGAAGTGAAATCAATATTTCTTGTGAAGTATATAGCTGTTGCCGAAGCCCGAGATGGGAAAAAGTACTTAAATATTGTCCTTGCTGATGGCACTGGAGATATTGAAGGGAGATCATGGTCTAAGGCGGAGGATATATTTGAATCATGCCCAAAAGGTAGTTTTGTGAGTGTCGCTGGAAAGGTAAATCTGTTTCAGGGAAGAAAGCAATTCATCGTTCAAAATATTCATACTGTTGATAAAGCAGAGCTAGATATGTCTGAATTCATTCACAAAAGCGATCGATCAGAAGAAGATATGTATGATGAGCTACTTGGAATCGTCTCAGAGCTAAAAGATGTTTATATAAAGGAACTTCTTCACTCAATGCTTACTGATCAAGAAATCGCCAGACGGGTAAAAAAATGGCAGGCAGGAAAGTCAATCCATCATGCTTATCAGAGTGGACTTTTAGAGCATATATTGAGTTGTGCAAACCTTGCTATGAGCTTATCAAATGTATATGGCGTTAATCAGAGTTATGTTGTTGCAGGTGCTATTGTTCATGATATTTGTAAAATTTATGAACTCACCGGTGATATGAATGTCGAATATACGGAAGAGGGAAAGCTAGTGGGGCATCTGGTTAAAGGTGTAGAGTTACTAGACCGCTTCGCATACAGAATTAAAGATTTTCCTTATCAAATGAAACTTCACTTGAAGCATATTCTTTTATCTCACCACGGTGAGTATGCTTATGGCTCTCCGAAAATTCCCCAAACAAGTGAGGCGATGCTAGTTCACTTAATAGATTTAATGGATTCTAAAATGCACTCTTTTGAAACCGTAAAGAGAAATGATAATAACTCTGGTCATTGGACGGGGTTTGTTAAACATCTTGACCGAATTATTTTTAAGGATGAACTTCCAACTTATACTGAGTTTATTTCGAATGACGGCGGTGAGAGAGAAAAAGAAAAAACAGACAAGCCTAAGAGTAAGAAAATAGAGTCAAAGCCTACTAAGGGTGCTTTAGCAGATGCTTTAAAAGACTTTAAAGTTTAAAAGCCAAAAGCATCGATTGAGTTTTGATAACAAGTTTCTTCTATGAGCCTAGGTTCTACTTCTTTGATTTCAGCAATTTTCTCCAAAATAAAAGGAATGTTCTTTGGAGCATTCTCTTTTCCCCTGTGTGGTATAGGAGTTAGAAAGGGGGCATCAGTTTCGAGCAGTATTCTTTCTAGAGGGCAGAGTCTCACTATATCACGAACATTTTCAGCTTTTTTAAAAGTGATGATTCCGTTGAATCCTAAATAAAAGCCCAACTCGAGTGCTCTCCGGGCCAACTCTTCTCCAGCAGTAAAGCTATGTATCACACCTTTCCTTTTCATTTGAGGAGCATATTCGTTTAAGATGGTGATCATGTCTTCATCAGCATCTCTAGAGTGAATAACCACGGGTTTATTAGTCTCAATGGCAATTTCAAGTTGGTCTTTGAAAACTTCCTGTTGCTTCTCTCTAGGAGAGTTGTCGTAATGATAGTCTAGTCCAATTTCACCAACGGCCAAAACCTTTGGGTGAGACTGTCTCTCCTTTATAATAAAGAGCGCATCATCGGTACAAAGTTTCGCATCATGAGGATGGATTCCTTGGGAACAAAAAATTTGCTCATAAGTATTTGCAAGTTTAAAAACGGCATCAAAATTATCCGGTTCAACAGCAATGGTCATAATCTTTTGAATACCATTATCACTTGCTTCTTTAAGAATTTCCTCTAAAGGTTTGTCTTTAAGATAGTCTAAGTGACAATGGGTCTCAATTATTTTGTACATATTATTTAATTAACGTTTTAAGAATTTCTCTTAAATGAATAGTTGGAATTAAGCCTTCGATCTTTTTCCCGTTAATAATTATCGTCGGTGTTGAACGTAAACCAAACTGAGCTCCAGTCTTCATTGTTTGCTGAATATGGGCCTTATTAACTTCATTATCAAAGCATCCGCTTAGTTCAAATTTCTCTTCCCAAAGCTTCAAGTTTTCAGCAGAGATACTAGACTGATTTTCAAATATATAGTCATGAACAGCAACGAATTTATCTTTATCACATGCTGCTAGATAAGCTGCCTGACATGCATAAGCGTGCATTGATCCTTCCATTTTCTCATTACATGATTTATCAAGAGGGTAGAACATATATTGAATATTTATATTTTCTTTAAATTCAGCAATAATCGGTATCATTTGCTCTCCAACCTTTTGACAATAAGGACATTGAAAGTCAGAGAAAACAGAAATTCTAATGGGTGCATCAGCAAACTTTTCAGTTGCAGCGTGAAGCTTAAAAGGAGATTCAATAGTCGGATCTCCATAGTCTTTCAACGCTTCAAATTGCTTAATATAACTATTCGTTAATTGTACATTCTTTTCACTTTTAGAAGAGACTTGGTAACCAATTATTCCAGATAAGATGAGCATGGCAACAGAGAAAGGTACGAATACTTGAGGTTCAAAGCGATTACCTAGCTTGGAATATTTCAGTAACAATGCCAGAGCGGCAAAAGAGAAGACATAATAAGCGGTACACATTGGACAAAGTGATCCGAGAGAAATAAGTGAATATCCTAGTAAGAACAAACAACCAAGAGCATTAACTATAAAAAATAGTTTTGTATTTCTCTCAATGGCAGCAGAATTAGTAAGGGAAGTAATCATTCCCATAAGCCCTAATAGCACTCCAAAAAATGAAGTTGGTACACCTAAGATCGTTCCAAAAATTGATCTCGTTGTCTTATCACAACTAAAATAATCACTGATGTCACACAGAGATGAACTTTGAGCTAGCCCATCTGGGAACATCGTTTGAAAATAATGATTAGTAAGATAAAGACTTACTCCCATCATTCCAAAAGATAATAGTAAAAATAAAAAGTTTTGTAGATTTAATCCGTTGAGTGTTAACGACTTGTTCTCATTCATTCTAAGACCCTTATTAGTTTAATCGAAATATATTCCAATTTCGCTCATTTGTTTTATTTCTTCTGTAGCTATTATATTGATTATTTTCTAAAGTGCATACACGACTTTCTTGAATATTTGCATTTACATATGCTTGACGTAGTTGACTGAGTGCTTCTTTTTGTAAGCTAAAGAAGAGCTTTCCGGATTTGTCTTCAAAAGCATCGCTATCTGGAAAGTTCTGTCTAAATTCATTAGTAACTTCATAATTATAAATCGAAGGGCCAATAAATATATGTACTGGAGAAAGCTTACTAATCTTTGGATCAATAAGAATAGAGTCTCTAAGACCTTTCCAGCCCGCGTGAATTAGTGCTGCGCTATCGTCACCTAAAAGTAGGATGGGCAAGCAATCAGCGGTCTTAATTGCGAGCATTTTTTGATCAAGGTCTTTATAAGAGATAATAATTCCATCACCATCAATTTTCTCAAGGCTTTCACCTTCAGAAGTCTTTACGATATTTGAATGAACTTGATTAATTTGAATTAATTCCTGTGAGGGTTTGCTGGAATAAACCTCAAATAAGCCACTAGAAAAAATCTCACTTAAAAGTTTACTCATTTTCACTTCTAAGTTGTTGCAAGACCTCTTGAAATAGCGCCGGTGGTTCCTGTTCAAAGCGAAGTTTTTCTTTCGTAATCGGATGAATAAAACCTAGGACTTTTGCATGAAGAAATGGATGCTCATAATTCTTAAGGAGTCTTCGAGTAGCAAATGACATAAGAGTTCTTTCCTCTTTTTCTTTACCGTATGTCTTATCATTTAAGATCGGAGCATTAAGAATTTCTGCGAGATGAACCCTTATCTGATGAGTTCGGCCCGTTTCAAGTTGTAACTCAACATGGGTGAAACGCTCGAATACTTCTGTAGTTTTTAGAAAAGTAATTGCTTTCTTTCCTTGAATCACCTTGGTTGTCATTTTTAGTCTATTGTTTTGATTTCTACCAATCATAGACTCCATTTTTCTTTCTTCAGGAAGTCTTTTACCAAGAGCTATCGCTTCATATTTTCTTTCAATATCATGTTGGGAAAATAAATCTACGAGTCCCTCGTGAGTTTTTCTTTCTTTGGCCACCACCATAACTCCACTGGTACCTTTATCAAGTCTGTGAACTATGCCCGGTCTATTTTCATTTCCAATACCCTGTAGGTCTTTGCAGTGAAAAAGAATCGCATTGACCAGGGTGCCGTCAGGGTTCCCTGGAGCTGGATGTACGACTAACCCTGCAGGCTTGTCTATGACCATTAAGTATTCATCTTCAAAAAGAATATTAAGAGGAATATCTTGGGGCTCTATTCCCGTATCGATAATTTCCGGGATTAAGAAAACAACTTCAGTTTCTGGCTTGGGCATTTTTTTTAATTCAATTTTGCTTGTGGATGTGAATTTACCTTCAAGGAACATTTTTTTTATAAGATTACGACTATAGTCTGGTATCTTTGCTGCGAGATAGGCGTCTAGGCGCTTAAACTCCTCACAATCTTGTGCTGTGATCACTAATAGAATCGTTTCTTGATGATTCATTAAGTAGTTGGATTTTTTAATTGCCTAAGATGATTTATATATGAGGTAGCAACTAAATCAGGGTTTAGCTTTAAGCATTTTGCATATTGATAAACAAAACCTCTGGTATAAACATCTGCTGGTAGTTTAGAGAAATCATCGTCTTCAATGCTTCTAATATAAGTTTTAGAGATTCTTGTCATCTCTGCCATTCGCTCTACAGTTACATGTTTATAGTCTCTAATTCTTTTTAGGAATTCACCTGTGAAATTATTAGAGTTTTCTATTTCTTGTTCAAAATCGACATTTTGTTCGTAAGCCAGTCCGAATTTCTTATATGCTTGAACTTTAGATACAGTAGCCCTGTTTTTAAGGGAATGCTCTTGTTGATATTGGAACTCTTCTTTCTGTGCTTTTTCTTGAAGAACTTGCTCAAACTCTCTGTCTGGAGTCGGCTCTTTGGTTAGTGATTTTTGAGGAGCGTAATCAACACGACTCATTATCTCTTCGTGAAAGCCTTCTGGAGTATGGGCTTGATTTAACCCTCGCGCCATGTCATATTCACGTCTTTTATCTGCGGCTCCCAGAATGGAGTAAGCTTCTTCAATCTGTTGTAATACTTCTGAGCATTCTTCGGGGCTCATGAGGGAATATAATGCCACAGAGTCAGTTGAGTAAGCATTCTTTGCTCTGGTATAGGCACTTCTAATATCTTGTAATGTTGAATCTGTTTCAACTTCTAAAACTTCATAATAATTATTTTTTTCTTGCATGCTCATGTAACTTTCCTAATTTAGTTCGAGTAGCTTGTGTACAATACGATCAAAGTTATTTACCAGTCTAGAGTTCGGAAACTCCATTAATAATGGTTTTCTTTTTTTAACAGACTGCCAAACTGTAGAGTCATAATCTAGAAATCCAACATAATCCATGTCGATCCCAAAGTATCTTTTGCAAACACTTTGAATTGAAAAGCCGATATCAATATCATTTTGACTTCTAATTTGATTCATAATTATTTGTGGACGGAATTTAGCTATTTCATGTTGCAGTTTTGTTCCCATCTCAGGGTTTATTTCTATAATTCTTTTTACAAGGTCAATAGGCGTTGATTGGGGAGAATTCAACTTCGCATTCATTGCCTGACTTATCAGAGGTTGTATATCTAGTAACTCCTCAATCATTTTTAGTCTTCTGTGATAAACGGACTTTATAAAACGGTAAGTATTTTCAATTGAAGTAGGCTCAGGAAGGATTACAAGAATTCCTTTGTCAGCGCTTATAAAAAAATCAAGAGTGTTAAAAGTTGTACCCGCCCCAAGGTCTAGCAAGACATAATCAGCATCGATACTATTGAGCTTTGATAAAATTTTATTCTTATGCATTTGTTTTAAGTTTGCGATTCCAAGTTCGTCTTGGGCCCCAGATATAATATGTAGGTTTTTGATAGGAGTTGGGACAAGAAGATCATCAAAGTTTGTGATTTTTTTAGAAATATAATCGGAAAGAGTTTTGTCCGGAATAGGAATACCCAGACAGGTGTGCATATTTGCTCCTCCAAGATCGAGGTCAACAGTAACAACTTTATATCCCATTAGGGCAAGACAGATTGAGGTATTGGCCGTAACAAGACTTTTCCCAACTCCACCTTTACCACCACCAATTGCCCAAACTTTACATCTGCGCTCATGACCGATGAGGTCTCCCGAATTATTAATTTGTTCACTCAAACTCATACATTATCTTTTTTTTATACTTAGGGTTATAAATCATCTTCAATGAAGATTTGCCCTTGCTCTATTATAGATATAAAATCTAGTTTTAAAAGCAAAATAGCGCAATTCTGAATTGGGAGAGCATTTCATAATGGACGATAATACACTAGCTAAAAGATCCGATATCCATCTTGTGAGGAGACTGTGGCATGTATTATGTGGTGTGATCTGTTTGTTTTGTTATCATTTGTTTGATTTGGAAATTCTTTACTGGGGATTCATTGCCTTGGCCATTTCTCTTGTGGGCTTTGTACTGGATTTTTCTCGATTTAAAAACCCAGATCTCAATGAAACTCTTGCAGTATTCTTTGGTCCAATAATGAGAACTTCGGAAAAATTAAGTTTCTCAGGCTTGCCTTTCTATGCACTGGGTGCGGCACTCAGTATTTTTATGTATCAAGAAGATATTGCTATACTCTCAATTCTTTTTCTTGTTTTTGCAGATCCAATGGCATCAGTCTTTGGTGTGGCCTTTGGTAAGGATAAATTACTACCAAATAAAACCTTACAAGGAACTGTTGCAGCGTTTATTACATGCTTTGTTATAGCTATTTCTTATTGTTTTATAAAAGGAATTGAATCACCTAACATTATTATGTTTGCTTTTTTAGGTGCAGTATTTGGGGCATTATCAGAGTTGCTTAGTGCATTTAATATTGATGATAATTTAACTATTCCTGTTGTTTCTGGAGCTGTCCTGAGCGTTCTAAATCATGTTTTTGTTGTTTTTTAACTTGATTTGGTACTTCGCCATTAAGAAATTTATTTAATTTATGCTTAACCGGCGTGTCATTTTCTACAAAATTTACATTTAAAAAAGACTTTATTTCCATCACTCCGTAGGCCAAAGCCAGCATCGTGATCATTGTCATAATTAATCGAGTTCTTGTCATAATATAGATTCTATAACTTTCATTTAATTAAGCAAGTTTGACGAGGTGTGCGTAAAATAAATCTATTTTATACGTAAAGCGCCATTACTATATCTTGTGTTGTTAAGGCTGCGTTAAGGCCATGATACCACGACATATTCCAATAAATGAGAAAATGTCAGAAATTTTTCCTAGGCAAACAAGCTTCGATTCTTTACTCTATTTACACAGTCATATTTGGTGAATTCGGTTTAAATCCGAAACTGTCCCGCAACTGTAAGTGGTAAATGAGACAACCACAAGTCAGGTCCCGGTATGATAATTAAAGTTCCGAGGAGAACATTGAATGAGAGAAACTTTATCAACATTTTATATATTATTAGATCCTAATGACACCACACGACACGGATTAAGGAGAAACTATGTCTGTTAACGAACCTTTACTTGATAAAAGTAATGACCGATTTGTATTATTACCAATTCAATATGACGATATTTGGGAAATGTACAAAAAGTCTATGGCCTCTTTTTGGACTGCCGAAGAAATAGATTTATACCAAGACTTAGAAGATTGGAAAAAGCTTAATGATGATGAAAGACATTATATTAAGCACGTTCTAGCTTTCTTTTCCGCCAGTGATGGAATTGTAAATGAGAACTTATGTTTAAGATTCTATAATGATGTTCAAATCCCTGAAGCAAGATGTTTCTATGGTTTTCAAATCGCTATGGAAAATATTCATGCTGAAACGTATGGACTATTAATCGATACATATATTGATGATGCAAAAGAGAAAGATTATCTATTTAAAGCAGTAGATAATATTCCTTGTATTAAGAAGAAAGCAGACTGGGCAATGAAGTGGATCGAATCTGATGACGCTTGTTTTGCAACGAGACTACTTGCTTTTGCAGCTGTTGAGGGAATCTTCTTCTCTGGTTCATTTTGTTCAATCTTTTGGTTAAAGAAGCGTGGCCTAATGCCAGGACTTACTTTCTCGAATGAATTAATTTCTAGAGATGAGGGGTTACACACAGATTTTGCGTGTCTTCTTTATAAGCATTTAAATAATAAACTTCCTCAAGAAACAGTTCACGCTCTTATTAGAGAGGCTGTTGAATACGAAAAAGCTTTTATTACAGAAGCTCTTCCAGTTTCTCTAATCGGTATGAACTCAGCTCAAATGGGCGAGTATATTGAGTTTGTTGCAGATAGACTCTTGTTGGAATTAGGTGTAGAGCAAATTTATTTTGCAAATAATCCATTTGATTGGATGGAGCTTATTTCACTTCAAGGAAAGACTAACTTTTTTGAGAAAAGAGTGGCCGAGTACCAAAAAGCTGGCGTTATGAATTCTGTAACAGGTGATGGTGGTTTTGATTTTAATTTAGATGCTGATTTTTAGGAAGGGGATATAAAAGATGTTCGTACAAACAAGGTCTGGTAAAAAAGAGCCAGTAAAATTTGATAAAATTACACTTAGAATACAAAAGTTAACATATGGTTTAAATACTGAGTTTGTTGACGCTATGGAAGTGGCAAAAAGAACAATTCAAGGGTTATTCGATGGAATAACGACTGAGGAATTAGATAATCTTTCTGCTGAAGTTGCAGCTTATATGACTTCAACACATCCAGATTACTCTAAACTTGCAGGAAGAATTGCTGTTGCAAATCTTCACCGTAAAACGAGTGACTCATTTATAGAGACAATTAATAGTCTTTATAACTACACAGATAAATACACTAAAGTTTCTATGCCGCTTATATCTCAAGAACTTTACGATACTGCTCATGCTAATGCTGACAGAATTGGATCAGAGATTGCGTACTCAAGAGACTTTGAGTATGACTACTTTGGATTTAAAACACTAGAGAGATCTTATTTATTAAAAGTTAATGGTCAAATTGTTGAGCGACCTCAGCATATGTTAATGAGGGTTGCTCTTGGTATCCATGGTACTGATATTGATATGGCGATGGATACATACCACCTACTTTCTGAGAAGTGGTTTACTCATGCAACTCCAACACTTTTTAATGCAGGAACAAATAAAGCGCAAATGTCTTCTTGTTTCTTACTTGCAATGAAAGATGATTCAATTGATGGAATCTATGACACATTAAAAGACTGTGCACTAATCTCACAATCTGCTGGTGGAATAGGGCTTTCAATTCATAATATTAGAGCTAAAGGAACTTTTATTAAAGGAACAAACGGTTACTCAAACGGTATCGTTCCAATGTTAAAAGTTTTTAATGATACTGCAAGATATGTAGATCAAGGTGGTGGGAAGAGAAAAGGATCTTTTGCTGTTTATCTTGAACCTTGGCACGCAGACATCTTTGACTTTTTAGAACTTAAAAAGAACCACGGTAAAGAAGAACTTCGAGCAAGAGATTTATTTTACGCTCTATGGGTTAATGATTTATTTATGGAGAGAGTTGAGGCTGAGGGGGAGTGGTCGTTATTCTGTCCTCATGAAGCTCCAGGATTATCTGATACTTATGGCGAAGAGTTTAGAGCTCTTTTCACTAAGTATGAAGCTGAAGGTAGAGCAAAGAGTACAATCCCAGCGAGAAAGTTATGGTTTGAAATTCTTCAATCTCAAATCGAGACTGGATCACCATTCATGCTTTTTAAAGATGCTGCGAATGAAAAATCAAATCAAAAGAACTTGGGAACAATTAAATCTTCAAATTTATGTACTGAGATTATTCAGTATACATCTGATAAAGAGGTTGCCGTTTGTAACCTAGCTTCGATAGCGCTTCCAATGTATGTTAAGGGGACACAATTCGATCATAAAAAACTTTATGAAGTTGTCTATAAAGCAACTGTAAATTTAAACAAAATTATTGATCTTAACTATTACCCAATCCCAGAAGCAGAATATTCAAATAAGAAAAATAGACCTATTGGTTTAGGTGTTCAAGGTTTAGCAGATACATTTGCGAAACTTAAAATGCCATTTGAGTCTGAGGATGCGAAAGTCTTAAATATTGAAATATTTGAGACAATCTATTACGCTGCTTTATGTGCGTCTAATGATCTAGCGAAAGAGCTTGGAGCATATGACTCATATGAAGGTTCTCCAATATCGGAAGGAATTTTACAACATGATATGTGGGGTGTTACACCAACAGCAAGGTGGAACTGGTCAGAGCTTAAAGAGAAGATTGCATCTCACGGTGTAAGAAATTCTTTGCTTATGGCACCTATGCCAACAGCTTCAACTTCACAAATCCTTGGTAATAATGAATGTATTGAGCCATTCACATCAAACCTTTATACTAGACGAGTTCTTTCTGGAGAATTTGCTGTTGTAAACAAATTTTTAGTTCAAGACCTAATCAAGTTAGGACTTTGGGATGATGAAATGAAGAATGAAGTCATTAGACATAATGGTTCAATTCAAAATGTTGAAAATATTCCAGCTGAAGTGAAAGCTTTATACAAAACAGTTTGGGAAGTTAAGCAAAAAGCAATTATTGATATGGCAAAAGATCGTGGGGCCTATATTGATCAATCACAGTCATTAAATATCCATATGGAAGATGTTAATATGGGGAAACTAAGCTCAATGCATTTTCATGCATGGAGAAGTGGACTTAAGACAGGTATGTATTACTTAAGAACTAAAGCGGCTTCTGATGCTATTAAATTTACGGTAAGAGATGAAGCTAAGGTTGAGACGGCAGTGCCTGCAGAAGTAATGATTCAAGCACAACCAGGACAATTCACAGATGAAGAAGCAATGCTTTGTTCAATAGAGAATCCCGATGATTGTATCGCCTGTGGAAGTTAACTAGTAGATTAAATTGAGATTAAGTATCGGGCCTCCTATTTATAGGGGCCCTTTTTTTATTTTAAATATTCGAATAGTTCTTTTTGCCTTTTTAGGTTTTCAAAAAACACCTTACCAAGCACTGTGCTCATATGGACTTTAAACTCTTGATAATCGTCTGTGGAGATCACTTGTATATAACCGCTCTCGTCGTCGGGGAGTGAGGCAATTTTTACGACAGAAAAGTCAGAAATATAGTCGATATAAGCAAAGTCATTTATTCTTAAAGACTTTAAGCATTTGAAGCATGAGTATCTATAGTCAACAATGATAGGTGTTGAAACAGACTTACTAGGTAATAAATATTTGAAAGTCATACTATCTTGAAGGTTGTGCCCGTAAATGTAAGTACTGACTAAGAATCCGATTATAAATAAGGAATTAATACTAAAACGAATCAGAGCAAAAATTCTTGCTTTACCAGCAGGGTAGATTCGGTTCATTTTACCTTCTGGATTTGTAAGAACCACCTTATAAATAATGAGTAGAATCCACGGAACTATAAATGTGACGGCGAGAAACAGGTACAAATACATAATAAGTGATGAAGCCAGCCATTGATCTCCTTTGAGGGAGTACTCAATATGTTGAAGCTTAAAAACCACAAGTGGAGTTAAGGTTAAAATAAACTGTACCGCCCCAAACTTAGGGTCCGATATTACAGACGCAAAATTTAATAAATTTCCGTATTTTGTCCCGTGATCCATTAAAATCAATTTTTCAATATATTGATCGTATCTCTTCTTAATCCAAAATTTATTGGGTAAGATTTTTTGTATCTCTTGAATGACATACTCTGCACGTTCTAAATTATAAGGACTTATTCGTATTGTTCTATTCTTGGTAATGATAGTGAAAAACAAGAATCCTAGTTTTATTCTCTTGATATCATCGTAGATAATTGAGATATCCTTCTTATCCTTCTTGAGTGTAAAGCAATTATTATGAAATTTTAACTGGGTATAATTATTTTTATTGAGTTCTATCAGGCATACCGTAAATATTAAGCTGAGTAACGATTCGACTAATAAGTACTTATAAAGCTGTGATGCAATATGTTCTTTGGTGGCAAATAAGTAAATTTCAAAACCAATGGCCCCTAACGAAAGCATAAGGCAGAAGCTAACAAATAGGTGAACGCTGTGAAACTTTCTGGATTTCACAATGACTCTATCCGAGTAGATCTGGAATGAGGACTTTATTTTTGTCATACTAAATTATCGTCAACTTTCTTAAGTTTCTAAAGGTTTTAGGGTGCCCTTAAGTGATTGTTATTAAAGGTTTTTTGTGCATTGCGTGTAAAGTCCTTTCACTCGCCTTTGCATAGTGATAGTCAATATCTTATTGTATCCCCTAAGACAACATAGGGGATATAAATGAACAAGTTTCTAATAATTCTTTCATTGCTAATAGGTTCTTCAAGCCTATATGCGAATGAAGAAGATTTTAGAGATTTTGGCTATGACCTTGAAAAACGACTATTTATCAAAGCCGATCATCTATTAGAAGTAACAGATAAAATTTTCTTGGCCAGACCATCTTTATTAGAGAAGTGGGGTGTACTTAATGGAGATGCTGAAGCCAGCTATAATGGTTGGACGAATACAATAGTATTAAAAGAGAAAAATTTGATTGAAGATCAAGGACGCTTTAGGGTTAGAAGCTATAAAGAGTTTCAAGATGGCAAGACCAATCTTTTTGGCTTTGCCGCTAATTCTATCTTCCACGAAGTCTCTCATGCTGACTTTGATATCTTTATTGAGAATAGTTCACATAACACAGCAAAAGACTTTTTAGTAAATCGCATCCCAAAGTGGTTTAAGAGAAATTATCCAAATGTAAATAAAAAGACGGCAACTCAGGAGCTGTTTGGCTATACTGCTGGGCAAATTGTACAGACTCTTAATATGGAGATTGAAAGTATACACTTGGCCCATGGTCTTGCTTACCAAGAAGAGAGATGCTTTAACCGCAATGCTTTAGAAAAGATTGCAAAGCGACTAGATCTTAAAACAAAACTTGAGTTTAAACTTCATGGTGATAAGGATTTGAGTCGCGAATTTTTACCTCGTAGTATTTATATTACTGGGGAAGAGGTTAAGACCTCAGATATGCCTGCGTTCTTAACGAGACCAATTCTAAGTTACTTCTCCCTGAAGTACGAATTACCCTTAAGCAGAGCAGAGCTCATAAAGAGAATGAATTCCTCATCGTATCTAGATAAACTTGAAAAATGCTATAGCTTTCTGAATAAAAAAATTATAAGCAAGGATCTTGATTACTAAGTAAATCTCTAATTCTGATTATACAATTTGAGACATCTTTTTTGGGACATGCGAGGTATGCAAGTTGATAATGCTGAAGATTTTCATCTCCTTCTTCACATACAGATTCTCCAGTCCACTCAAAAATAGTCTCTGATACATTTACGAATGCTAAGTCTTTCGGCTTATAAGAACTGTCCTCTAGAATCATAGGAAACTGGTTTGTCAGTTTGATGATTTCCTCTGTTGACATAGCTGTATATGACTCTGAATCTTTTACTGACCAGTTCCAGTTAGCAAAAGTTATTCCTGGCACAATGATAACTAAAAAAATGAATCCTTTCATTTAATCTCCTAAATTAAAAATTATAGGAAAATAATATCAAGTAATTCTGGGCCCTGGCCAATATAAAATAAACTATTTCTTCATCGCCGCAATAATTTCATCAACAATTTCTGGATTTAAAAGAGTCGAAGTATCACCAAGCTTATCAAGTTCATTTGCAGCAATCTTACGAAGTACTCGTCTCATAATTTTACCAGAGCGTGTCTTAGGAAGCCCTGGTACAATAACAATCTTTTCTAGTTTCGCTATTGGGCCAATATGATCTACCAAAAGAGTGTTCACAGTTGGAAGAAGTTCTTTAGCGTTGGCACTCTGTTTGAAAGGTATAGCAAAGGCCATTAGTGTTTCGCCTTTAATATCATGAGGGATCCCAATGACTGCAGATTCTACAATTTCTTTATGTTCATTAACTGCATCCTCGACTTCCGCAGTTCCTATCCTGTGACCTGCAACATTAACAACATCATCTACGCGTCCAGTAATCCTATAATTTCCATTTTCATCACGTTTAGCACCATCTCCAGTAAAATAATATCCTGGGTATGTTGAGAAGTAAGTTTGGCGATATCTTTCGTGGTCCCCATAAATGGTTCTTGCTATACCAGGCCAAGGTCTTTTAACACAGAGATTTCCTTCTGCAGGGTTTCCTGAGATCTCTTTTCCATCTGTGTCTACAAGCATTAACTCCACGCCAGGAAGTGGAAGAGTAGCATGACAGGGGATGACTGGAGTGACCCCAGCAAGAGTTGAAACCATGATGCCACCTGTTTCGGTTTGCCACCAAGTATCAACTATTGGGCAGTTTTTCTTCCCTACTTTTTCGTTATACCAATTCCAAGCCTCTTCATTAATAGGTTCACCAACAGTACCTAACACTTTTAAGCTTGATAGGTTGGCTTCCTCCACAAATTTTGCTTCACAGGCTTCAAGTGCACGAATGGCAGTAGGAGCAGTATAGAAATGTGTGACTTTATACTTATCAATAGTTTTCCAAAATCTTCCCGCATCTGGCCAGGTTGGTACACCTTCAAACATGACTTGAGTTGAACCGTTTAGGAGTGGTCCATAGGAGATGTAGGAATGTCCTGTTATCCATCCAATATCGGCCGAACACCAGAAAATATCATCATCATCTGTTTGAAAAACATTCTTGTAAGTCTCACTTGCCCACATCATATAGCCAGCAGTTGTGTGTTGTAGTCCTTTTGGTTGACCTGTTGATCCTGAAGTATAAAGGATAAATAGCGGATCTTCTGAGTTCATAACTTCTGGTTCGCACTCAGTTGAAGCATTCGCTAGGAGTTCATTTAGCCATTGATCACGTCCGGCTTGCATTGAAACTTTTCCTTTAGTTCTTTCAAGACATAGAACCGTTTTTACACAAGGAGTATCTTCTAGGGCATTATCAGTTATATTTTTTAGAGGAATAATTTTATCTCCTCTATAAGCTTCATCATTTGTAATGACAATCTTAGCATCGCAGTCATTTATTCGCCCTGCAAGTGCCTTAGCAGAGAAACCGCCAAAGACAACAGAGTGGACAGCACCAATTCGAGCTGTTGCTAGCACGCCTATTAATAGCTCGGGAACCATGGACATATAAAAGCAAACCCTGTCACCTTTTCTAACTCCTTGGTTCTTTAGAACATTGGAGAATTGATTAACTTTTTTTAAGAGCTGTGAATAAGTGAAGTAAATTTCTTCTTCATTAGGGTCATTCGACTCCCAAATTATGGCAAGCTTATCAGGAGTATTCTTGGCATGCCTATCAAGTGCATTAATTGTTATATTAGTCTGACCACCATCAAACCACTTAACATTTAGGTCATTAAAGTTTCCTGAGACAACTTCATCCCATTGTTTAAACCACTCAAAAGTTTCTGCACGTTTGGCCCAATAGCTTTCGGTTTGTTCCATACTCTCTGTATAAAATTCATTGTATTGATTTATTGACTCAGCTCTAAATTTCATAAAATCCTCCAGATAGGTAATCATTATATATAAAACTTTTAGAGAAGTCCGCTGTAAATTTACTTAAAAAAATTGTTGGTGTTACTTTAATTCGAGTCGAGGGTATTAAAAAAGGGAGCATTCGCTCCCTTTGTATTTGGTTCTTTTAGTGTTTAGATTAGATATCAAATGATATCGGAGTATTTAATTTTAACATTACGCCTTTAGCTGCAATATCAACATTAATTCCATTTGTTCTGCCTTCACTTACAAGTGATAAGTATTCTATTTCAAGATTTGCTTTTTTGTGAAGCATAAATCCAAGTCCAGCTTGATATCCGATTCCTCTTTCAAAGTTTGCTTCAATCTCTTCTGAGCCATAGAATTTATTTAAGTTAAGACCACCGTAAGTATAAACTTGATCAGTTATTCCGTAAGTAGCATTTCCAGACCAACGCATAGATCTAACATCTTCTTTATCATTAGACCCTTCAGTTTGAAGTGCTTCTGCAATATCTTGGTAAGTAAAAAAAGCCGAGTAACCAATTTCATTCGTTTCGATTTTTTCCCATCCAGCTTGTAACTGCATTTTTGTACTTCTCGTACCATTAGTACTTTCATCGATACCATTTTTTCTTGCTCTAATATTTGTTCCAAGAGTTCCTTGGCCAATACCAACTCTAAAGCCATTATTCATTTTTCTGATCCACTTTTTTACTGGAACACGAACATCAAACTTTGATTTGTTAGTTGAAGTTTTTGTTGTTTTTGTTGTTCTTGCTTCAGCTGCACCAACAGCAAGCATTAAAACTGCACATAAAATAATGTTTTTCATTAGCTTTTCTCCCTACATTTAAAGATGGACCTTTCTACACGGATACTTCGTGGCTTGAAAAGATGCACCTCGGTATAGAAAGGTGCAACTAATTGAATTCATGAATTAATTTAAGGTTTATTTAGCAACAAAATTACAAATCTTTCCAGGGACATAGATTTCTTTAACTATAGTCTTCCCTTCAAGATGCTTTGCGATATTTTCATTCTCTTTTGCCATCCTTAAAAAGTCTTCTTTTGAGATATCTGTAGGAACATCTATTGTTGCTCTAGTTTTACCCATGACTTGAATGGCCATAGTTATGAGGTCATCTTTTGCAAGTGATGCATTAAACTCTGGCCACGACTCATAGGTTAACGTTGATTCATGTCCTGTTAGTTTCCAAATCTCTTCAGCTGCGTGAGGCGCATATGGAGCTAGGATTTGTGCAAACGTAGCAGCTGTTTCTTTAGAGAATTTTTTTTCTTTCGTACAATGGTTTGTAAAAATCATCATTTGGGATACAGCTGTATTAAATTTCATTTCCTCAATATCGGATGTAACCTTCTTAATTGTTTTGTGTAGTTGCTTTAAGGTTTCATCTGAGTCAGCTCCATATAGACTAGTATCAGCAAAAACTTTAAAAGCTTTTGATAAGAAGCCATATACACCCTTAACTCCATTCATAGACCAAGGCTTGGTTTTTTCAAGTGGACCCATGAACATTTCATAAACTCTTAAAGTATCTGCGCCGTATTCAGTGACAATATCATCCGGATTTATGACATTTCCACGGGACTTACTCATTTTTTCGCCGTCATCACCAAGAATCATTCCTTGATTAACTAATTTTTTAAACGGCTCATTTGTTGAGACGAGACCAAGGTCAAATAGAACCTTGTGCCAAAAGCGAGCGTAGAGAAGGTGCATTACTGCGTGCTCCATACCACCTATATATAAGTCAACTGGCATCCAGTATTTCTCAAGGTCTTCATCCCAGGGTTTCTCTGTATTTTTAGGGTCTATATATCTTAAGTAGTACCAGCAAGAGCCAGCCCACTGTGGCATTGTATTTGTTTCTCGTCTTACTTTCTTTCCACTTACTGGATCATCGAAGTATAACCACTCATCAATAGTAGCTAGAGGTGATTCCCCTGTACCAGAAGGTTCATACTTTTCAACCACTGGTAATTCAACTGGTAACTCATCGGGCTCAAGACATCTAACAACTTGTCCTGTCTCAGCATCCTTAAGAAGTGGAAATGGTTCACCCCAGTACCTTTGACGAGAGAATAGCCAGTCACGAAGCTTATAATTTACCTTCTTTGTTCCAATGTTTTTTTCTTCAAGGTGAGTAAGCATTTTAGTTATGGCATCAGCTTTACTCATTCCATTCAAGAAGTCTGAATTAATGAGCGTACCTTCACCTTCATGAGCAGCTTCCGAAATCTCACCACCATCAAGAACTTGTACGATATCTAAACCAAATTCTTTTGCAAATTCATAATCTCTTCGGTCATGTGCTGGAACCGCCATAATGGCACCTGTTCCATAAGTTGAGAGAACATAGTCAGAAATCCAAACAGGCACTCTCTCACCGTTAACCGGATTAATGGCAAAGGCTCCTGTGTCTACACCTGTTTTATCTTTATTTAACTCAGTTCTTTCTAAATCTGATTTTCTTGCAGTAATATCTGCATAAGACTTAACTTCTTCCAGCTTTTCACTTGAAGTAATCTTAGTAACTAAACCATGGTCAGGAGCAAGAACCATATATGTCGCACCATAGAGAGTGTCTGGACGAGTTGTAAAAACATCAATGTTTTGATCAAAACCTTCAACTTTAAAACTAACTTCTGCACCTTCAGATCTTCCAATCCAATTTCTTTGCATTTCTTTTACTGAGTTGGGCCAATCAAGATCATCTAGGTCTTCAAGTAGTCTATCTGCGTATTCAGTAATTTTAAGCATCCATTGTTTCATAGGCTTCTGAATTACGGGATGACCACCAATTTCAGATTTTCCGTTTACCACTTCTTCATTTGCTAGAACTGTTTTAAGCTCAGGACACCAGTTCACACTCATTTCATCTTCGTATGCTAAGCCTTTGTTATAAAGTTGAACAAAAATCCATTGAGTCCACTTGAAGTAATCAACGTTAGAAGTAATGACTTTACGGTCCCAATCATATGAGAATCCAAGCATCTTTAATTGCTTCGTGAATGTTTCAATGTTCTTATCAGTTGTAATTTGAGGATGTGTTCCCGTTTTAATGGCATAGTTTTCAGCAGGTAAGCCAAAAGAGTCAAAGCCCATGGGGTGAAGCACGTTAAAGCCTTTAGCTCTCTTATAACGGGCCATAATATCAGTTGCTGTATAGCCTTCAGGGTGTCCTACATGAAGCCCTGCACCTGATGGGTAGGGAAACATATCAAGAACATAATATTTTGGTTTATTTTTATCGACTTTTGTTTGAAAAGTTTTATTTGCATCCCAGTATTTTTGCCAGTCAGCTTCAATTTTTGAAAAGTTATATTCCATTCGAGTCATTCCTTAGTGCTTATGATAAGTACCAAAAAACATAACAAAAATTACTGTGATTTAAAACCTAAAAGGAGTGGAATAAAAAAAATGAGACCAGTGGGGATCCAGGTCTCAGTAATTAGGGGCAAATATGATTCTTCCTATAGTGCGGCTTGGCAGTTTATAGGAAAAGTCATCTTATGACCTTTTGACGTTGTAATCGCCAAGAAGTCATTATCTGAATTAAAGTTTGCTGTATCTTTGATATTAATAAGATGCCTTGAGCCATCTTTATATATTGTCTTTTTAAAACCAGTATAAGATGCCAAAGTCTTACTATTCATAACTGATGAAATACTTCTACCATCTTTGTCTTTGTGAAATGCTACTGTGCTTCCTTCAATTGTAAAGGATCGCTCTCCAAAATTTGTTTTACAACTAATTGGCTTAATTGCTGCCAAAGCTGTCACTTGTAGTAATACTAATGAACTCAAAATTAATAATTTAAATGCTCTCATAATAACTCCCCAGTCATTGTTTCTCTCACCTATATATATACAAGTCAGATGCCAAACGAACTCTCGTAAAAACAGTGGGTTGAGGGGATATAAAGTGGCTATTTTATTTACAGTTCAAACTTTGGTCAATATTAGGTGAATTTAATGGGCGGTAAGTACTTGAAATATTGTTTAAGCGACATTCTCTTTATCGTCAGTCTTATGGCCTGACTTCATTCTAACTTTAAAGCAAGTATTACTCTTTGATGAATCATATTCAATGCTGCCACCATTTTGCTCCATAAAAGATCGAGATAGAGAGAGACCTAGACCGGTTCCCTTACCAACACCCTTAGTAGTGTACATGGGAACAAAAATCTTATCGATGATTTCTGCGGGAATGCCATTACCGGAATCAATCACATAAAGTTCTACAAAGCCTTGCTCCTGTTTAAGCTCAAGCTTAACCCAGGGGTTTTCAGCTTTATCAATAGAATCAATCGAATTGTTCAAAAGATTTAAAATGACTTGAACGATTTGTCCTCTATTTCCGAAAACATATACATTATGTGATTCAAAGTGAAATTCAACATTTCTACCTGTGTCTCTGATTTTTGCTAGAGATATGGATTCGTCTAGGACCTGATCAATTGAAAAGTGTTCTAGGTCTTCATTGGCAAGTCCACGAGAAAGGTTTCGTAATGATCTAATTATTTTAGTAATTCTCTCAACCTGCTCCCGTGTCTTAAGGGTAATTTTCTCAAATTTAACGGGGTCAATAATATCTTTTTCAACCATTCTTCTAATTAGAGAGTTGTTTGAATGAATAACTGTTAGAGGGTTATTTATTTCATGAGCGATACCTGCGGCCATCTCACCCATAGAGGCAAGTTTGTTTCTCTCAATCATTTGGTACTCTTGATCTTCAATGATTTTTTCTTTATCTTTTAAATTTTTCAAATCTTTAAAACTCAGAAAATAATTCTTTTTGTCTTGATATGTTGTCGCTTTAAAATTCATAAGGAAAGGGTGTCCATCATTGACCTTGGAGTGGATCAAAACTTCTTTTTGAATGAAATCCATATTATCTACATAGGATGCAAGATCTGAGTCGTTGTAAACACTTTCAAAATTGTGAAACAAAGATTTAAATTGGTTATTTTGAAATGTGACTTTCTTGTCCTGGTCTAAGAAGACTATAGCGTCTGGTGTCGCATTTAAGATTACTTTTAGATAATCAAAATCCTTTTGAATGAGTTCGTTTTTTTGTTGATTCTTTGAAATAAGTTCAATAGTAATCATGAATATAATAGGAAAACAGAAAGCACTAAACAAATAAACATTTTGAGACTTCACCATATCAACAAGATTGTTCAGATTTGTATCAATCTCCAGTTCCCACATACCCAAATATGCAAAAAAGATAGGGATCGCCAAACCTATAATTGTCGCTATTAAATAGTTAATCAGTCTTTGTATTAGCATCAACTATCATATCGGCATAAGTACTCAGTATAATTAGAATTCTATGATTTTTTTGCTGCAGCATGATCTATTGCATCTGAGCTCCATTCATGGGCATCATCTAGTACCTGAGAGAGTTCTTGGACAGAACGACAAACAGAGTACATTTTTTTATGTATGGGGTTATGAAACTTTTCAAACTCCATCCGATCTAATAGCTCAAGTAAAGGGTCGTAATATCCCTCGAAGTTAAAAATAATGAGAGGTCCGAGATATCCTCCAAGTCTTTTTGAGGATAGCCATTCGAAAAACTCTTCCATAGTTCCACATCCCCCTGGGAGGAATAAGGTCGCATCAGATTCACTCATCATACGATATTTTCTTTCGCTCATATCAGTAGTTATATGGAGGTTTGTAAGGGACTTGTGGTGCCACTCAACAGCAATCATAAACTTTGGAATATAACCATTAACCATTGCTCCTGTACTTAAAGCACCGTCGGCGACTTCTCGCATCAGTCCTTTTGCACCACCACCATAGATGACTTCATGCTGGTTATTACCAAGCTCTTGACCAACTTGGTAGGCCATCTCTAGAAATTTTTTATCGCAAACATCGCTTGAGCCACACATGACTCCAATTTTTTTATATTTCATATCAATCCAATTAATAAAGCAGTAAGTCGTGTTTTAGGTTCTATATAAGTTATAATAATATATCAATATTTTTTGATAATCATTAAAAAACAGCATAAGGAGGCAACGTGCTAGATAAAGACATTGCTAATGACATAATATTTGAAGCGTTAAGTTTGGGAGCAGATTTCTGTGATATTTTCGTTGAGAAAAGTAAGATAGAAACTCTTTCTATGAACTCATCGAAAGTTAAGGATGTGAAGTCAGGAATTGACTTTGGAATTGGGATTAGATTGATCTACGGAGAGAGAGCTCTCTATGGGTACACTAATTCCGGTATGAAGGATGACTTGTTGGGCTTAACAAAAAAATTGGCTGAACAATATAAAAGAGAAGGAAGGCAAGTTGCCGCTTTTGTATATAAAAGTAAATCAAAAAAAGTGATAGCTTCAATTCCCAATAGAGACATGAGCTTAGAAGAAAAAATACAAAAACTTCATTCCCTGGATCAAATGACAAGATCGAAAAGTGAAATCATTTCACAAGTGAATATCGGTCTTTCTTTTAGAGAACAACAAGTTGAGATCTTTGATAGCGAGGGACTATATATGGAGGATTTAAGACCATACTGTAGAATTTCAAGTACTGCTATTGCTAAGGACGGTAGTGATCAAGCAACGGGTATGTGGAATCCTGGGGCCCGTGGTGGTTACGAATTTTTTAATGGTTTAGACTTTGAGTGGATTGCTGATTATACAGCAGCTCAGGCGGTTAATATTCTGAAAGCAAAACCTTGTCCGGCAGGAAAGATGCCTGTTATCATCGATAATGGATTTGGAGGGGTTATTTTTCATGAAGCTTGTGGGCACACGCTTGAAACGACATCTGTAGAAAAAAAAGCAAGTGTATTTTGGGATAAGAAGGGGGAAATGATTGCTCATGAGTCTCTTAGTGCTGTCGATGATGGGACTATAGACAATCTTTGGGGCAGTATAAATGTTGATGATGAAGGAATGGAAACTCAAAGAACGCAACTGATAAAGAATGGTAAGTTAGAAAACTTTCTTTCAGATAGAATGGGTGAGATTAAAACAGGTCATCAAAGAACAGGTTCTGCAAGACGTGAGTCCTATAAATATGCACCTGCATCTCGAATGAGAAATACCTTTATTGAGGCAGGTTCTCATTCCTTGGAAGAATTATTGTCTTCGATGGGAGACGGTCTTTATGCTAAGTCGATGGGGGGAGGATCTGTTAATCCAGGGACAGGTGAATTTAATTTCTCAGTTCAAGAAGGCTATATCGTTAAGAATGGAAAGTTGGCGGAGGCAGTTAAAGGTGCCACGTTAATTGGAAAGGGTGAAGAAATTATGAAAAATATTAGTATGGTAGGAAACAATCTTGAATATGCTGCCGGCATCTGTGGATCAGTCAGTGGCGGAGTACCTGTTACTGTTGGACAACCAGCAATTAAAGTTGATGAAATTCTAGTTGGAGGTAAAGCGTAATGAGAACTGAACTTAAAGAGAGTCTTGAAAAGCTTGTGGACTTTACTAATAAGGCGGGAGCAGATGGTTGTGATGTTATTCTTTCAAAGGGCGAAAGTTTTTCTATAAATGCTCAAAATGCAGATATTGATAAATATAAAGTTTCCGGTGCACAGGTCATTGGAGTGAGGGCGATTAAGAATTCGAAGGTGGGGTTGGCTTACTCTGAAAGTCTTGATGACGAATCACTTGAGTTTGCAGCTAAAGCAGCAGTTGAAAATGCTATAAACTCAGAAGAGAATCTTCATGAAAAAATTAATGTCGATAGCGGTGAACATATTTTTCCAACAGAATTTAAAAAAGATACTTCGACCACACAACAGAAAATAGATTTCTGTTTGAAGTTGGAAAGTGAAGTTAAGAGTCGGGACTCAAGAGTTCAAGCTGTACCCTATAACGGATTATCAGAGTCAGAGTCGAGTTCATATTACTTAAGCTCTAATGGAGTCTTTGGATTTGATAGTGAGTACTATATGTCTTGTTATACATCCGCCTTACTTCAAGAAGGAAGTGAGAGTAGTATGCATTACCACGGAGTTATGGGCCGTAAAATAAGTGATCTAAGTATTGAATCGTGTGTTCAAGAGAGTTTGCATCATGCTAGTGAGTGGCTTAAAGCTAAGCCTCTTTCTACTGGGAATTACGATATTATGTTCACAACTGACGCCTTATCAGAGTTCCTAGGTTGTTTTGGAAATATTTATTCTGGGAAAGGAGCAATGGAGAAGACAAATCCTTTTGCTGATAGTATTAGGAAGAAAATTGCGAATGAAAAACTAACGATTAAAGATATTCCAACTTATAAAGATTCTTTCTTTAAATCTCATTTTGATTCTGAAGGTAATCCACATCAAGAAATCACTTTAATCGAAAATGGAGTTCTTAACTCTTTTTATCATAACTCAGTGACCGCTTCATTTTTTAAAACTAAGACTACCGGGTCAGCCGCCAGGGGGGCGAAGTCAGCTCTTGGGGTGAGTGGCACAACTAAAGTTATATCAACGGGAAGTGTCTCTGATTCAGATATGAAGTCGGGCGAATACTTTGAAGTTCATTATATGCAAGGACTTCACTCAGGCTCCAGTGCTATTTCGGGAGAGTTTTCTTTCGCGGCTTCTGGTTATTTATGTCGAGATGGAGAGCCTGTTCAACCAGTTAAGGGTGTTACAGTGTCTGGTAACTTTCACAAGATGTTAATGGATCTTTCAATGATTGGTGATACGACCCAGGCCACAACCGATAAAGGTTTCTTTACACCTGACCTAAGATTTGAAAAAATAAGCGTAGCAGGGGTTTAAATATGAAATCATGGAAGTTTAAAATTCTTTTTCCAATTATTGTTCTAACAGGGCTTGTTATAGCAAAGTATATTATGTGGGATTACCCGACATCATCTGGAAAAAGGGTGGGGAATTTAACAAAATTCTCAAAGAAGGGTAAGTTACTTCCAACTTGGGAAGGGACAATCGATGAAGGTTCAGGCGATAAACTCACTTCTTATTTTAGTGTAAGTAATGAGGAATTAGCCCAAGAACTTTATAATTACGAAGGTAAAGAAGTCGTTATTTATTATGACCAGTACATCATGGGATGGCCTAGGGACACTAACTACGATATTACTTCTTGGAAACCTAAGGATGCAAATAGCATGAATGGGGGTGTAAGTGGTGGGAGTAATCCAGCTTTAAACCTACTCTCAAAAACTCTTTTTTGCTCATTATTGGGA
This sequence comes from uncultured Oligoflexia bacterium, assembly GCA_913058265.1. Lineage (GTDB taxonomy): Bacteria > Bdellovibrionota > Bacteriovoracia > Bacteriovoracales > Bacteriovoracaceae. The sequence continues at coordinate 53,167 of CAJXPQ010000007.1, read as the reverse complement.
GCTATTTATAGTGATGCGGAGCTCTATCAGAGAGTTAAAGATCATGTTCAAGGTTCAAATCTATATCTTTATAATCAGATAGAAAATTGTAATCAATAATTTGGTGACATTGCATATCTTGATTGATACGTTGAATCATTATTTATTTTTACGAGGTTAGTGTGGACAATAATATTGAGCAAGCAGCTTTAAGCAGTACTGAGAACATAAAACAAAGTTTGGATTCTTCTGTTCAGGAGAGTAAAAACCTTAAGAAAAAATTTGATGATGATCTTAAAACTTTAGGTGAATACGTTAAAGAGGTATCTAAAGAGCTTCCTCGCGAGACCTTTAAAGCTGAGCCTACAAGATTAAAATACTTACTTCTTTTTGTTGGTGGTGGGGCGCTTGTCGTTTGGGCCGTAATGACAATTGAGATGCCTTGGTTTGCTAAACTCCCGCTATCTTTGTTATTGGGAATGTTTTTAGGCGGCAATACCTTTCTTGGTCATGAAATACTACATGGCTCAATTGTTAAGAACAAAACATTACAAAACATTCTAGGCGTTTTTACTTTCTCAAATTTTCTCATTGGACCAACTTATTGGAAGTTTTGGCATAACAAACTTCACCACGGAAATACGCAATTACTTTATAAAGACCCTGATGCTTTCCCAACGAAAATGATTTGGAAGAATAGTAAGTTTATGCAGTTTGTTTTCCCTCTAAGTCCAGGCTCAGGAACGATAAGAAGTTATTTTTATTTCTTTTATTGGTTTTCATTTCAGGCTTTTCTAAATCAAATCTATATGAGGTTTGGAAACAAAATGTGGGCAAATATGGATCATACGAGAGTGAGCCTCGAGTTTGCTTTATCAATTTTAATTAGTGGTACATATGTTTGGTTTGTTGGAGTAGAGAACTTCTTATGGCTTGTCGCAATTCCATTCTTTGTTATGAACTATACAGTTATGAGTTATATTTCAACTAATCATAATATCTCTCCATACACTAAAAAGAATGATCCTTTAGTGAACTCATTAACAGTAACTAATCATCCTATCTTAGAGTTTTTAAATTTAAACTTTGGTTACCACACAGAGCATCACTTGTTCCCAAATATGCCTGCTTCTAAAGGCAAAATTTTAAGTAAAAAGCTCAAAGAGATGTATCCGGACAGGTATAAGACTATGCCTAAGTCACAAGCATTAAAACTTCTTTATAGTACACCTAGGATTTATAAGAATAGAGATATTCTTGTAAACCCTAAAACGGGCCAGGAGTATGCAACTCTTGGAAGAGAAGAACTGCTTAATCAATCTTAAATATTTCTTGTAATGCAACAGTGAATATAGTTGAGCGTTTTGCTTTTTATCGATCGTGGCATATTTTCTGAGATTATACATTGCCTTTCTAGTGAATAAGTTATTTCATATAGTTGTAATTTTTCAAGGATAGAAAAATGAAAGCTCTCATTCTCCCATTACTTATTTTGATCTCTTTTCAGGTTAGTGCAGCTGTTAAGTTTGCAAGCTACAATATTCGAACTTTCGATACCAAGAATACGCCAACTGATAAGAAAGAGCTTAAAAAAATCTTAAAAAATCTAAACGCTGATTTCATAACAGTTCAAGAAATTATCAATACAAAAAGTTTTAAATCATTTATCAGAAAAGAGTTTCCTCATTACCGTGTTGTGTTATCAAAGTGTGGCGGAGCTGGAAAGCAGATGATTGGATTTGTATATGATTCAAATAAATTTGGTTTGTTTAATGTTAAAGAAGACAACCGAATTAGTAATCCAAAACCAAGAGTTGGTCAGTCTTTGAAGTGTGCTAGTTTAAGACCGGCACTAGTTGGAACATTTATTGAGAGAAAATCTAATAAAATGTTTACTGTTTTAGGTTTACACTTAAAAGCAGGTGGTAGACCCAGTAGTTATGCAAAAAGAAAAATTCAATATCGTATTTTAAAGGACATGATCGCAGAGTTAAGAGCAAATGGTCATAAGAATGTAATTGTAATGGGAGATTTGAATACCACAGGATATTTATTGGCAGATGAGGATTACAAAAACTTTACTAGCATGCTGACTTCTACAAGGTTAAAAACAATTTCATCAGAACTAAGCTGTACTTCCTACTGGAGTGGACTTGATGTGGATGACAATATTGAAGAATCATCAGTTTTGGATCATATTCTATACCAAAGATTATTTCTAGGTTATAAAAGATCAAAAATAAATATTTACTCTCACTGTGAGAGATCTCTTTGTGCAAACGTATCTGGGCGTGAGCTTGGATTAAGCTATAATAAGGTTAGTGATCATTGTCCCATTGCCATCACTATGGAGTAATGAAAGAAACGTTCGAAGAAGAATATTGGAAAGCAAATTATTCTGAGCCAAAGACGATGGATGGCATCGGTAACTCAAAGTTACATGTAAAATACTTAAAATCATTTTTAGAATTAGAATTAATTGATATCAGTAGTGTCATTGACTTTGGATTTGGATATGGTTACTTATTTCAAGATATGCTTAAAGCATTTTTACCGTATAAAGCAGTCGGAGTTGAGCCTTCTAAGTTAGCTTTTAGTAAGGCCAGGGCAAGAAAGCTGAAGCCAGTGGAATCAACAAAATTAGAACTATTCAATGAGGATATTCTGACTTGGTGTAAGCGAAAAGATGCTCCAAAAATGCGGTTTGATTTAGGCATTTGTACTTCAGTCTTTCAATATTTGAGCGAGGATGAACTAAAAATTATCATTCCAATTATGGCAAAAAGAGTAAAGTACTTATACTTAACTGTACCGACTGATAAAGAACTAAAGCGACAAGTAGAAGATCTGGAGTTCGATGACGAATTTGCTTTAAAAAGAACGAGTGCATTTTATAAAAAACTATTAAGTAAAAATTTTACAAATATTTCAAATAAGTTCTGGGAAAGTAAATCTTATTTTAATGAGGATACAAGCCTATTTACAGATCTTATCTATAGAAATTAAGGAGAAATGAGATGGAATCAATTTCAAACAGAATTTTAAACATGGAAGAGTCTGCAACTTTAAAAATGGCAAACCTAGCTTGGCAACTTAAAGAGGAAGGCAAAGATATAATTAGCTTAAGTCTTGGTGAGCCAGATTTTGATACACCTGACTTTATTAAAGATGCTGCGAATAAGGCAATAGATAATAACTTTACTCACTATCCTCCGGTTCCAGGTTATAAAGATGTAAGAGAATCAATTTCTAAAAAGTTTAAACGAGATAACAATTTAGATTATTCAGTGGATCAGATTGTCATTTCCACAGGTGCAAAACACTCCTTAATGAATTTGTGTTTGGCGCTAGTCAATCCTGGTGATGAAGTGGTTCTTCCTGCACCTTACTGGGTAAGTTATATGGCGATGGCGAAGTTTGCAGAGGGAACTCCAGTAGAACTTAAGACAGATATAACAACAGACTTTAAAATCACAGCAAAGCAATTAGATAATGCTCTTAATGAGAAGTCCAAGCTATTCATCTTTAGCAATCCTTGTAATCCTTCTGGATCTGTATATAGTGAAAAAGAATTGAGAGAACTAGCATCAATCTTCGAAAAATATTCAAATTGCTATATTGTATCCGATGAAATTTATGAGCTGATTAACTTTGAAGGAAAAAACTTTAGCATAGGTACTATTGACTCAATTAAAGATAGAGTGATCACTGTTAACGGTGTAGCAAAAGGTTTCTCTATGACTGGATGGAGAATCGGCTATATAGGAGCTCCGCTACATGTAGCTAAGGCCTGTACAAAACTACAAGGTCAATTTACATCCGGAGCTAACACAATTGCTCAAAAGGCCACTCAAGTGGCAGTGTCGGAGTCACCAGAAAGAGTGAGTGAGATGAAGCAGGTTTTTCATAAGAGAAGAGATCTTTTTGTTTCTCTATTAAAAGAAATACCTGGAATGAAAGTAAATGAGCCCCAGGGAGCATTTTATGTTTTTCCAGATATCTCTTCGTTCATTGGGAAGAAACTAGATAATAAAATCATTGAAAATGTAAATGATCTATCAATGTCTATTTTGGCCGAGGTTCAAGTGGCCATCACTCCAGGTGATGCCTTTGGAACTCCTAATAATATTAGATTGTCTTATGCAAATAGTGATGAGCAACTACGAGAGGCTGCAAGTAGATTGAAAAGTTACTTTGCTCGTTTGAAATAATGCTTAGGGAAGGTATCAAAACATTTAAATTCATAAAAGAGCTGAAAAACTTTAGGGCCGCAAGTGACTCATTAACAAAAGATCGAGCAAAGGACTATTTGGCGAATTTGTTGAGTGAAGACGGAGGAATTCTGTTAAAGGTTGCCCAGTATATGGGAACAAAGGATGATGACATCTCAAGTATTGTCACTCCTACACTTGAGGAAAAGAAATCAGGACTAAGCTCTGACGAAGTAGAGCGAATTTTAAAAAGAGAGTTCAAGGGAGATGCTGAACGAATTTCACAAATCTCAAAAGGCGCATTTTACGCATCAATTGGACAAGTTAATAGTGCCCAGTTAGACGGAGATTTAAAGGTCGCAATAAAAACACAATATCCAAAAATCAAAAAAGTACTTAAAGAACAATTAAAAATCATCAATATACTTCCTATCGCTTCACAATATTCCTCAATAAAAAAATGGGGGGTAGAATTTAGCTCATATCAAAAAATGATTGAGAAGGTTTTAGAGCAAGAGTGTAATTATCATTATGAGATAGATGAGTTAAGAAAGTGGAAAAATTATACAAGTCACTTAGAATTCATAAAGATTCCAGAGGTGATTAAAGGGTTTGATAAGAGTGAGATATACGTACAGGAATATATAGAAGGTGTGAATATTGATGAAGTCACTTTATCTTGGAGTGATCCTGAGAAAAAATATATTGCTAATGGCATGGTTGAAAGCTTCTTCTCAATTTTAGCTAAACATAACTGCTTTCAAGGTGACACCAATTTTGGAAATTATATTTTTACAAAAGAACAAATTGGATTAATTGATCTTGGTCAAACTGTTTACTTAGATGAAAAAATTGTTAAGGCTTTTTTTAAGGCGTTGTCCTGTGAATTCTCTGGCGAAGAGTATTCAAAGCTAGGACTAATGGTCGAACTTGGTTTTGATCAAAAGAAGCTATCACATTTGAGTTTAAAGACGGGCTTACTTGTCGATATATTAATAGAACCTCTAGTTGTAGACTACGCATATGATATGAATTCATGGAAATATCAAGCAAATCTTGATTTACTGTTAGGAGAGGATAAGTGGTGGTTTCGTTCTGCGGGATCAACAGATTTTTTCTTATTAATGAAATCATTTATGGGTCTAAAAAATCTCATTTCCAAGCTAGATACTTCGATATTTTTCAAGGCAATTTTGCTGAGAATTATTAAAGATATGGACCTTGAGAGCTATTCAATACCTGAAGTTGTCATTGATAAAGAACTATAGCGCTTTCTCGGCCCTCATAACATTTTCTAGAAGGCTTTTACACTCCGCAACTTCCATTCCTTGTAAGGGGTGATTGTCAGGTAGATCTTTACTATCCTTACGAAAGCTTTCAAGTGAGCTTAATCGATTTTTAATCGTAATTCTAAGCTTTCTTAATTCTTTTATATCCCAGTCTGATAGGTCTATTATACTCTTCTTTCTAATATTTGCCATAATTCCTCATTCCTTCGTTAATAGGTTTGAGCCACAGTACTCTGGGCCTAGCTTCTTCTCGTGTGGGGTGAAGTTATAAAATAGCGCCCCACCTTTTGTCTTTGAGTAGACTTCTTCAGCGTAATCGGGATTTACGGCAGTACAACCGTAAGTCATATTCTGAAAGTAGTACTTTTTATCTTTCCCGTCAGCACTTTTATCAAAAAATTCTGGATTATCTTCTAATGAACTGGCCCTTCCTTTCTCTGCTAGTAAGTGTGTGCCCTTGGTACTAATACCTGGGTGAAAGTATACTAGCCTATCTCGATTATTATCATTGAGCCCTTCTTGAATGCCATCTAGTTGCATATTCCACTTCCAGGCATAGCTGGATGTACCTCTTGCCCCTGAAATCATGAATCCTCGCGGAGTTAGATTGCAGCCTTTCTCGTTACTGAAGTTTTCAGCTTGAAGAGGAGGGTTGAAGCCACATCTCTTGGAACCCATACCGTGGGGGGCGTACATAGTATCAATATCACCAGCTTTCTTTCCATTTTCGGGGTCATCTTCTAAATTGATTAGAAAGAACCTTTTTTGAGATGAGGGGAGAGTAAAGTCTTGAACCACCATGTACTTTTCATTTTTAATACTCGTTTCCCCTGTAAGTTTTCCATTTAGCTTTTTATGAAACTTAGTATCTTTATTCTTATCAAAAAAACATAGCGCTTGATCGATGGCCTCTGAAGAGCCCCCGAGCTTAGCAAAATTTCGTTTGATTTTCTCATCTCGACTTAGTCCTGCATATTCAGGTTCGGACTCTTCGATATACTCTCTAACTTCTTCTTGATTCTCAATAATGTCTTCAGTCGTAGGAGTTGATACAAGCTCTGTCTGTTGACACTTTGGCGCTACGTTCAAGACTGAATCTGTAATTTTAGATATATCGCTAGATAATCCTGATATACTATCACCAGTTGTTTGATTTTCTAAATTTCTAATTCTTGCCGGAAGCTCTTGGTCTGCATAGATTTGCTCTCTAGCATTACTGGCCTTGGGAGCCTTAAAATCTCCATTGGAAACACAGCTCTGAATAAGAAGAGTAAATATTAATGTCAGAAGTGTTTTTATCGCCAAGCCCCGTCTGTTAAATCATAAACTTAATCTAAATCATAAACTTAATCGGTATATTCTCTATGAACCTTAAATAAGCCAGAAATAAAGCATCGTCTTTTCAACTATTTATCGATTCTTACAGCACTGATAAGCTTATTTCTTGGAGAAATTGTAGGATCAAAGACTTCTAGAATACTAGCTTGGTATCCATTTTCTTCTAGATAGAGTGCACGGTCACATAATATGTACGCCTCTAAGAGCTCTCCTATATATCTTGCGATTGCGTAGTAAGACTTTAAATACTTTAATAATTCTATATTCTCTTGAGATCGATAAAAGATATCGAGCTCATCTGGCTTAGGCTTCGAGAGCTGCGGGTAGTACTTATTTAAAGTTGTACTAACAAAGTCAGAAAAAGTTTTTCCATATAGCCTTCGTCTTGAGTTTCCCATGGGCTTAAATTCAAGAATATTATGAGCGCGATAGTTCCAATGGTAGAAGGAATATTTGTAATCAATAATCTGGTAGCGATACCTTACTAGCTCCGTTGGTACTTGCGAGAAACCGAGCGTAGAAATAGCAAGAGCTCTGCGATTAAATTTGATACTTTTATCAGCGAGAGAGGAGAGATGGTAATCATCGTCAAGAACTTTAGAGTAACAACAGCCGAAGTTTAGAATTGTTGGAATTTTATTTTTAACACAAGTTCTAAGCATATTATTGGCAAAGTTACCGCATGTATGCAGACCGATAGCTAGGTCTTTTGATGCATATACGAGCTCATTAGGGATTTTATTTGTTATCTCAATACTCTTAAAAGTAACACTTGAATTTAGTTTAGAAAGTTTTTTCTTGCCCAAATCAATCAACTCTGGATTCGAATCAATAACAAGAACATTCATATTATAATTTTTTTCAAGGTGATGAGCTAAGTTTCCTACTCCTCCACCAAAATCAAGAGTTGAGGATCCTGACAAAGGAGCAAGAGTAGAGTTGAGACGATTAAGCTCGTGCCTCTTCTTTACATTTCCTAGTGTGGTAACTTCCTCTTTAGGAGGTTCAACACATTTAAAACTTGTAAGCTTTTTTATTTTATCTACCAACTCAAGCCATTCAGGATTATCAAGAAGCTTATGATTTCTTTTAGCATCGAATTCGAGTAATTCGTCTTCAGAGAAAGTTGAGACTTTATCTATCCAAGGATGGACCAGTCCTTTACCTTTAAGTACATCTTCATCCCACTGGCTTATAAGAGGAAAATAGATGGTAAGAAGATTTTGAATCTCTATAAAGCGTTGCTCTAATTGCATAATCATATTATGCCGCTAGTGGAGTCTGAGGGCAAGAAGACATAGAGTGAAAAAAATAGATGTCAGATTTATAAATTAGCAAAATTAAAAGTTCTCTCAAGCATACTCTAGATCTTCTAAGTGCTTATAATTAAGGCATTACATATTTTTTAATATTTAAGCATAGGACCAATCCGTGTTGTAATTGATAATAGATTTATGAGTATAATCCAAACAACTATGTCTTGCCCTTTATTCTATGAACTATACGATAATGAGATTAGTGGAATTGTCGACAAATGTCATGTGCTATCACTTACTACTGGAGACTTTGTCTTCAAGCTAGGTGAATAGGGAGACTCCATCTTTTTATTGTTAAATGGGTCAGCTCAAGTCTTGGTCAATGATATTGAGGTTGCCTTACTAGGGAAGGGAGATTTATTTGGAGAGATGGTCCTTCTCAAGGATCCAATTAGGCATGCCGATATTTTTGTTCCTGCTCAAGCCAGCTTACTGGTTTTAGACTATAAAGATATCTTTAGGCTATTTGAACAAAATAACAAATTATTCTCTTTGGTAATGCTAAATCTCTCTCGCATGCTGGCCACAAGACTGAAGGATGCTGGAGGTAAGATTAAAGATCTCTCTATTGATAACTAAAACTTAAAAGAAGAAGTGAGTAAGAAGTTATCTGCTTAGTCTTTTGACCTATCTTTTGAATTCAAAAATAATTTTCGTAAATATAATTAACAGCGAATGTTAAAAGAGAGAAAAAAATAAGATGAAAGAAGCTAACACCAGTTATCCTCTTATTACCCCATAGAATTTCTTGTTGAATTGGTTCCACTTCTGTTGAGTTTGAATGAAACTCTAGTTCATCTGGGATTTGGTTAGTAATTCCAAACTCTAGGAGTTTACTCTTTGTGTCAGCACTCATCTTGGTAAAGGCATCATCATCAAAAATAATCGTCAATACATGGGGTGAAATTGAAGGAGAACTTAAGTGGCGAAGATCATATTTCATTGATTGCGCATTTGTATTCATCATGTCTTGATCTGAAGTGATGTCATAAGAAATATTCTCAGCCTTAAGAAGTGCGGAGATTTCGACAATTTCTTTCTCTGATAGTCCACCAAATTTCATAAATAATTATATCAATATAAATTAAATCTTGTACAGGTCGATTATAGTGACTTTTATCCAAAAATTTGGAACAATTCACATAATTAATAATCAATACCAATAAGGATATTTATGAAATCAATTCTTGTATTTATGACTATAATCTTAACATCAGCGCCAGCTTTGGCGAAAAAATGTAACTATTCAGCTGCTTCAAGTGACTTTAAGGTAGAGTGGACAGCTTTTAAGACTCCCCTAAAGGCACCCGTTGGTGGTTCATTTAGGTCTCTTGGAGTTGCAGCTGCTCACGCAGGGAATGGTCTTAAAGATTTTTTAGAGGGAATTGAATTCAATATTGACACTCTAACTACTGACACAAACAACAAAGATAGAGATGCCAAGATAGTTAAAAACTTTTTTGTACCTATGCTTGGAGGCAGTAATATTACTGGTAAGACCTTAGAGTATAGTAAAAAAGTTTTAAAAGTTGAGATGACGATAAATAAACAAATGAAAGTTATTCCTCTAAAGGTGACTAATGTCGATGGAGTTATTGAGGCAATTGGTGTTATTGATGTTCTAGATTTCGCATTAACTAAATCATTAGCTGGAATTAATAAGGCCTGTTTTGAATTACATGAAGGCAAAACATGGAGTGATGTAGGAGTTAAGTTATCAATAAAATACTCAAAGAAATGTAAGTAGATCTTTGATTAGAAGCTCAATATCATATGGTTTTTCGACGTATTTGGTAACTTCAAGCGATGATCGTTGCCCCTCATAATAATCTCTTGGATTTCCTGAAAGTACAAACTTTATGGGTATTTGAATATTCTCATTTTTTATCTTCTCTAGGAGCTCAAGCCCGTTCATGAATGGCATCGTTAAGTCTGTAAGAATTGCATCATATTGATTTTTTTTAATTAAGTTTAAAGCGACTTCTCCAGATGAGGCAGTATCTAGGTGAAGTTCTTCGTACTCTTCAAGCTCCATCTCAAACAAGATTAAAAGATTTGGTTCATCATCAACAAGTAGTATTCTTTTCATTTATGGCTCTTAAAATTAAGCGGAAGCGTAATGTTGAACGTTGTTCCAAGGTTTGAACTATGCATGTCTATAGATCCATGATGCTCTTGAATGATACTCTTGACAAGAGATAATCCTATACCAGTTCCTTTTCCAACCTCTTTTGTCGAGAAAAAATGATCAAAGATTTTATTTTTTATTTTATCAGGAATACCAGTTCCATTATCAGAAACCGATATTTGGCAGTTTTCCTCAATCGACTTTAAAGAGACCTTTATAGAACCATGATCTTTATCCTGGAGAGCATCTTTTGCATTTGCGAGTAAGTTCATTATGACTTGATCTATTCTTCCATGATTTCCATTGATAAAAAACTGCTCTTCATCACAAAGAAATTGAATTGTTATATTTTCGTGCCTATAAAGTTCAGTCAGAAGGTCTAAAGTTGTCTGGATTGAATCTCTTAGATCAAAGTCTTCATTCATTTTACTGTCTGCTCTAGAGAAAACTCTCAGACCCTCAGTAATTTTTGCTATTCTGACAGATGCTTCAGTACCCATATCAAGGAAGCGCTTAATTTCACTTTCATTAATTGGTCCTTGAGTGGCTTTCTTAGAAACTTTTCTTAGGGCATTCTGTATTATTGCTAGTGGATTGTTGATTTCATGGCCAACTCCAGCGGCCAGCTCACCTAAGGAAGCTAGTTTAAGCTTGTGATTTATATACTTTTGTTTTACTTCAACTTCTTCATCTCTTAGTTTTCTCTCGGTGATGTCAAGAATGACACCGTTCCAAAGAATACTCTCGTCAGATAGTCTCTGTGGGTTACTTTGGATATGGACCCATCTAAGATCTTTATCTTTGTGAGTGATTCTGCCAATCCAATCAAGTTTGGTAAGTTTCTCAGCACTATTCATTAAGGAAGTTGTAAAACCCTTAAGGTCATCCGAATATTTTACCTTTGTCATTATGTTGGGATTCTCTATTATTTCCTCTGCAGTGTATCCATAGACATCCAATATTCGACTACTGATATAAGGGAATTCGATTTGTCCGCTGGTGGTGATGTGACATTGATATACAACACCAGCAGTATTCTCAATAATACTATTAAGTCTATGCTTTTGGTCATCATATGCTTGCTGTAGGTTAACATGTTCAGTCACATCACTGGCGTAGAGAATAACTGTTTTTTTACCCTCTGAGTTGAGTGGCACTAAAGAGCCGCTAAAATGGACACTCCCTTTTGGAGTCTCAATAGTATAATTAATGTCCTGCTTCTCTTGACTTTTTATAGCAGAGCGAATCATATTTATATAAATAGATGATTGGGCCTCCGGTAAAACCTCATTTATAGTTATTCCAAGTAATTCGGACCTAGGTTTGGCGAGAAGACTCTCGTCAGATGTCCATATATTGAGATAGGTACCATTTTCATCAAACTCGAATAGAACGTCTTGGACGATATTTAAAATCATATCTCGTTTTTTAGTCATAATGTGTTATCGGTTTTAGAGGTAAATTACTAAATTTATAAGTGAGATTAGGGCCATAAAAGTATTGTTCTAATCATCTAGAAACTGATAGATTAGGTCGTATAATTTATAAAAAACGGAGAAATCATCGAAACATCTGCTGCATTTAGTCAATTAGGCCTTAGCGAGAAACTTGTGGCCACACTTAGTTCACAAGGATTTGAATCATCAACTCCTATTCAGGCATTAACAATTCCAATCATCCTTGAGGGCAAAGATATTTTTGCTCAGGCCGAAACAGGGAGTGGGAAAACAGGATCTTTTGCAATTCCTGTCCTAGAGCAAATACTTAGAAATGATAATGATGAAATTTATATTGTCTTAAGTCCTACTAGAGAGCTAGCGCAACAAACTCACAAAGTCTTCTCTGAATTCGGAGAACCACTTGGTGTAAAATCTGTATGTGTCATTGGCGGTGAAAGCTTTGATAAGCAAAAAGAGCTACTATCTAAGAACCCAAAGATCGTTGTCGGAACTCCTGGTAGAATCTGTGACTTGATTAAGCAAAAGATCATTCCTAGTAAGATGTGTAATTGTGTCATATTCGATGAAGCAGATAGATTATTTGAAATGGGTTTTAATAAAGATAATGAGTTTGTCCTAAGAAGTGTGAAGCCTAATCGCCAATTGATTATGGTTTCAGCAACAAATAACCAAGAGATCTTTCGTACAGCTTATAAGTTTAACTCAAATCCTGAAGAAATTAAGTTAAATGAAGACGACTTAGTCGTTGATAATATTAACCAACAGATTGCAATGATAAGCGAAGAAGAGAAGATGCCTTATTTGGTTAACCTTCTACGTAAAAACGAAGATGCTTACGCGATAATATTTTGTAATACACAATATATGACTTCTCTTGTAGCAATTTGGCTCGAGCAGATGGGATTTAAAGTTAAGCCAATCTCAGGTAGATTGCCGCAAAATACAAGAACAAAGCTTCTCCAAGACTTTAGAGATAAAAAAATTACTATATTAGTTTGTACAGATGTTGCGGCCAGAGGTCTTGATATAAAAGACGTTAATCTTGTTGTTAACTACGATATGCCGAATGAAGCTGCAAACTATGTACATAGAGTGGGAAGAACTGGAAGGGCCGGTAAAGAAGGGCTTGCTATGGGTCTTTGTGGCTTTGATGATTGTGAAAACCTAGATGATATTATGGAATATATTGGTATGCCTATCCCAAAAGCAGATATCGAAAATGGAGATTTTGCAACTGATGTTGTGAAAAGACCAAGAATTGATAGTAAAACATTAAAACCTTATGACAATAATAAAAAGAAAACGGAAGTAAAGAAGAACGACATGAAGAAAACAAATGATAGACCAAAAAAGAACGAACCAAATAAAGAAATAGGTAAAGTAAACGCTAAGCCAAAAGAAGTCAAAATTTATGAAAGGTTCTTTGAGACAAGTGCTTACTCACTTGAGGAAGCCCAAAAAACAGCACTAAACTACTTTTCAATAAATGAGCTTTCAATTTTAGAGCATGAAGTTGTAAGTAAAGGCAAAAAGAAATTTATCCTTTTTGGATCACAACTAACAAACTATAAGTTTAAGGTTCAACCAATATACAGAAAAATCCTTTTACCTTTTTTAATAAAAGTTATTAGAAAAATGGGGTTAAAAATCTACATAAACGTTACTTTTAGGAATCCTAATGTTTCTGTTGTCTTTTCTGGCGAAGATGCCGGGTTACTGGTTAAGAATAAATTTGAGCTACATAATGCTCTGAAAGATATCTCTTTAACATATTTACGTAATAAGATCTCAATGAGTAGTAATACCAAAATTACATTTAAAACAGATGCTGATGGTTCAGGTAAAACGCGAGGCAGATCTGATCGTAAAGAGAATGGCCGTAGTAATGATCGTCGTCCAAGACAGAATAATAGCAAGAGTGAAGTCGAGCTTCAAAAAATGGCAGACGTAATTAAGCAGGAAGTCTTAGAGAAAAATTCAGCTGTTCTTATGAAGAGTTTAAACCCAGCTGAAAGAAGATTGGTTCATCAGTATATAGAAGCAGATACAAAATTTAAAAGTTCATCTGTTGGAGATGGAAGATTTAAACAAATTGAGATTTCTTTAATCGATTAGGAAGGTATTATGTTAACGATTTATGGGTCACCACAATCAAGTTCAGGAAGATGCTTCTGGTGCCTGGAAGAAATCGGAAAAGAATACACTGCAAAATCAATTGATTTTAGACAGAAAGAGCATAAGTCTCAAGAGTTTTTAGCAATTAACCCCAATGGAAAAGTTCCAGCGTTAACAGATGGAGATTTTCTTATTTGGGAATCAATGGCAATTAACTTCTATCTTGCAGAAGCCTATAAACCAGACTTACTAGGTAATTCAGCTCAACAGCGCGGCTTGATACATCAGTGGAGTTATTGGGCACTTGCCGAACTTCAAGCTCCGATTATCGAAATCTTTATTCAACTAGTTTTTGTTCCAGAGGATCGCAGAAATCAAGCGACAATTGACAAGGCAAAGGGAAAACTTCCAAGCTTGTTAGCGACTCTAGATAATAGTCTTGAAGGTCAAAAATACATATTAGGGGAAGAGTTCACTCTTGGTGACTTAAATGTCTCTTCAGTCGTTACGGTCTGTCATGCGGTAAATTATGACTTAAGTGAGTATAAAAATATCTCATCTTGGTTAGGGCTTATTTCTGAGAGGCCAGCTTATTTAAAATACCAGGAACTGTGTTCTTAGGGGAGGCCCAGTACTTATTGGCTTCTTTTGTTTTGATTTCTTCAAAAAATCTTTCTTCATGACTATCACGCTCAAAGCTTGTTATTCCATTAGAAGTCGTATGAGTCTCAGTTTTTTTCTTTTCTTTCCAATATTTAATGTATGTAAAATTTCTGGGTATAGGTACCGCCAGAGACCAAAAGATAGTACCTGAAGGGTAGAGTTGAGGTGGTTAGAGTTTTTATTATCGATCCGTAATCGATCATTAAATGCAATACCAGCGAATACAATATTTCCTAGCCTGTTGACGACAGATAAACTCTTGTCTCCGTAGGCCTTCAATCCATGCCATCAATTTGGAGGACTAAATAAAACATCCCCTTCGGTTACAATTCCTTCAATTCTTGGGCAATATTTAAATAGCGTGTAATGTTTATTCATATACTCATCACCTTTTTCCTCAAAATCATAAGGTAGCATTGAGAGGAAGTATCCATTAGATTTTAAGGTGATGAGTAGATAGGTGAGAAATATATTCAGGATCAATAAAAGAACATTTTTTTGAACCTTCCAATGGGGAAAATATATTCACATTGTTTTCACAGTGAAAGTCTGAAAGTCTGTACTAGATTTCTGATTAAGCCCTATAAAGAGCTGAGATGTCCTAACACTTCTTGATAGGATATCTTCTATCTCAGTCAGATTTAATAAATCAATAAGTTCTTAATTCTCTTTCCAGTAAGGTTCTGAATTATGAATATAGTAGGGTTTGTTAGGCTTCTCTGTGAGATCTTTAATCGTTCCCTGCCATTTTTTTCCAGTATCCAGCTCTGATAGCGGGGTTATGACATTCGCATAATCATTTTGAAGATTTGTAAGACTTATAAGGTCTGAGTTCTTTGAAAAGTTATTTATAATAACAGGTACAGATTTTTTAAAATAATACTTATAAAATTTTTCTTTATCTTTATTCCAGTCAAGGTGTTCAATCGGAGATTGAGTAACATCCCAATGAGAAATTTTATTCTCTAAGCTTCTAAGTATTTTTTTACAGATTTAGCGAAAAGAAGATTGCTGTAAAATCAACCTCAGAAGAGAAAAATATTTTTCAGAAGGAATATTTCGATTACCGGAAGTTTATATTTTTTTCCAAGAATTGTGCATCGTTTATATGTCTTGAGAATAAAGTTTTGAAACCAAACCACCTATTTGTGATAGCCCTTGTTGTAATAAGGTTAAATGCAAGAATTGAAATGAAAAAAGCGAGTATTTTATTTATCATATAAACTAAATAGTACTCCAGATTATCGTAAATTCCTATATGACATATATTTATATAGTCAATGAAACAAAAAAAATGTTTTAATAAGCTATGGATATTCAACTCTCAATTACAAAAGATGAAATCAATCAATTACCAAGATATCAATTCGACGGAGAAATTGTACTGATCGAAAGCAAGGAAGATGCTTTAAAAGCAATTGATCAGTTAAAGAATGAACCCGTACTTGGCTTTGATACAGAAACAAAAGCAGCCTTTAAGAAAGGTGAGAGGTATGATGTAGCGCTTGTTCAATTAGCTACAGAAACACATGCCTATCTTTTTAGAATTAGTAGGTTCTCTATGATTCAGGAGTTGGCTGATATCTTAGCTGATCCAAATATTATAAAAACAGGTGTTGCGATTGTTGATGATGTTAAAGGACTAAAGAAACTTTGTCCCTTTGATGATAGCGGTTTTATCGATTTAGCTGATATAGCGAAACAAAAAAAAATACTTAACTTTGGATTAAGAGCGTTAACGGCGATCTGTCTTCAGAAAAAACTATCTAAGAATGCCAAGATCTCTAATTGGCAGCAGCAAACTCTAACTCCAGCTCAGATTCATTATGCAGCAAGTGATGCAGTGGTAGGCTACTTAATTTACCACAAACTTTTATCATACGCTTAGACTATATGAAAATTAGTCTAATACTTAAAGAATGTCTAGTACTAGAATGTAAGAACCCTAACCAGATATTAAGGCTTTTTTGTATCTTTGTGTGGCCCTTCGCAGTCATGAGTGTGCCCATCTTTTTGATGGTGGTGGTGCTTACCGTGCTCGAAATCTACATGATCATCATGTTCTTCGGCTTTATGTCCACATTTATCTTTGTGGATATGGGAATGATCACTATGGTGTTCATGGTGATGTTTGTGATGACCATGAGATTTGTGTTGGTTGTGTGAGTTTTCTGACTTGTGTTCATGAGTTGCAGTCTTGTTTTCAGCAAGTGCGAATGAAGATGCAATTAATAAGGAAGTTAATAGGGTTAGCTTTTTCATAAAGATCCTTTTAGTAGTTATACTTATGTTTATTAAATATGAGTTCATTATATAAAAAAAATTAAAACTATCTAGCCTGTATTATATAGGTATTAGAGGAAAATAATTCCTAGTGAAACTATAAAATGTGTCAAAAAGCCGTCAGTCATTTAATCTCAGTAATATTTTGCCCTATGCCATAATTCAATAATAAAGACTATAATGTATTAAGAGGAATTTAATAAATGAATATTTTAAACATTATTTTAGCACTATTTTTAATCACTAGTTGTGGTCACGGCAAGCTCGACTTTCAATCCTATCCCGCGAAGGTAGATGTAAGTGTTGTAGAGAGCGATGGGCAGATCACTAAGCTAGGAGCGACACCTTTATCGGTAGGTATGGATAGTGTTTTCTTTAAAGACGGCGCAGTGAAACTTATATTTTCCAAAACAGGATATAGACAGGAGATCGTTTATATCACTAAGCCCGCTCTTAGGAGTAGTGTAAAGCTAACCACACGAATGGAAGAAGCTAATAGCGCTAAAGAAATTATATCTAATCAGAAGCTTGAGAGGCTTTCAAGTAAAATAGCAGAGGCTCAGAAGTATAGTTTTAACAAAAATTATAAACGTTCTGAAGAGATACTTTTAAAGCTTGTAGATAACTATCCTGATGTAAGTGTTCCGTACGATTTACTTGCAAATATCTATTACTTATCAAACGATACTAATAAGGCCTTATACTTTTATGAAAAAGCTAAAGGTATATCACCCGGAAATTCCCAGCGTGACTACCTCATAAATAAGTTGAAAAGAGGTACAGCGTCATCAGGAGACATATAGTATGAAAATCTTAATTGGTTTTATTATCATTACGGCTGGATTTTACGTATCCCTTGATCATTTAGATCAAAGTATTACACAATTCTGGGATCTCATCGCTTTTGCCATGGTTGTATGTGGTACTTTGGCGGTAAGTATTATGACTTTACCTTCATTAAAAATCAAACACTCTCTCAGTATTATATTAAGAGGAGTTAGCGGGAACCACGGATTGAGAGAAGATTGTATACAAAACTCTCTCTATCTAATGCAAGGTAATGTTCCTAATGGAAAGGCGAAAAGAATAGATCAAAAAATCTTAGTTGATGGCTTTGAACTCCTAAGGTTAGGTTTCTCTACAGATAAAATTAGAGATATTTTAATGGATCGAATAGAAAAATATACTGACGATAGTGTAACTGTTGGTCAATGGATAAGAAGTCTTTCAAAGTATCCTCCTGCATTTGGACTTGCTGGTACCGTTTTAGGACTAGTACATTTAATGAAGGGTCTAAGTGAGGGAGCCGATCCAAAAGAGACAGGTCTTAGAATGGCAGTTGCGCTTATTGCAACTTTCTATGGAATCGTAGTCGCCAATATATGTGTAAATCCAATTGGCGATAGAATTATGAGTAATACTAAAGAGGATCAAAATTTAGCAGAGATATCTTTGAATACAATTTTGATGATCAGTGACAGAACAAATTATGTCGAGGCAATGGAGCATATGAATAACTATGTTCCGAATCAATATAAAAAACTTAGTTTTGATTATGGAGCATTAGAGGCATCTTAATATGAAAAGAAAAGTAAAAATTAAAAAGATTGATATTCACGATACTGATACTGATGGGTCTTGGGCCATTAGTTATGGAGATATGATCACTCTTTTATTAAGTTTCTTTGTCATGTTCTTCTCTTTTGATTTTGTTGATGAAAAAGAAAAGAAACTTGAAGAGAACGCGATTAAGAACATAGCGACGATGGATAATTTTACTCATTCAAAAGTGGGAATATCAGAGAATGAATCAATTAGTATTGACGATTTAAATGAAATCTCAACAGTTATTCAAAAAGAGAACAATGGTAAGTTGGTAGTTTTCTTTAAGGGAGCCAACTTCTTCGATTCAGGTGCAACAGCTGTTAATGAGTTTGGACAAGTACTACTTTCAAAATTTACAGAAAAATTTGTTCCATTTGCTGGAAAATTTAGAATTAAAATACAAGCTTTTACAGATAATAGACCAGTGTCAAATTCAAGTAGACGCTTTAAGGATAATGTCGAACTCAGTGCTCTGAGATCTATCTCTGTCATGAGATATCTTCAAGCAACGGGCATACCACTAAACAGAGTTGAAATAGGTGGAAAGGGTATCATGTCTGAAAAGGCATTAAGCCTTCTAGGTTTAAAAACAGAGGATATAAAAGAAATGGAAAAAATGTCTAGAACAATTGCTCTTATATTGTATCGCGAGGATGCATCATGAAATTATTCATTAAATTTATACTATGGTTTTCATTTCTCTTTAATTCAAGTTATGTCTTTGCAAATAATGCGAGAGTTATTGAAGTCCAGGAAAAGATAAAAGGAGATATCTCAAGCTTCTTAGAGAAATTTTCTCCAAATACAAAATATTCAGTCCAGGTTAAGGTTAAGCCTTTACGTCGAAAATATGATTATGATTCATCGAATGAAAATTTACCCTTTATGGAGTTCCAAGATGATCTAATCTTAGACGAATGGGATGATCCTAAAACAAATATCTATAGTCTTTATGGACGTATCACGGAAGCAAGAGTGACTATATATATTGAAGATAAAGTTTCAATAGAAAATCGAGCGAGGTTTAAAGAAGCCTTGCTACAAGATGTAAATCTTGTACCAGGAAGAGACACTGTTGTTATAGAGCCTATAACTTCACCTGTTTTACAACAGGCTTTTAATTGGAAAGAGCAAACCGAAGTACTTTTATTGGGAGCGATGCTTATTATCGCCATGGTGCTTGGAATAGGATTGAACTCTTTATCTAAAAAAATTGTTCCTCAAAAAGTGGAGAGTAGTGGAGATGGGGAAGACTCCTCTCCTGTTGCTGCACCAGTTATGACTGCGGCGGCGAGTGCTTCAAGTTCAAGTGGCTCCAAACAGAGTATTGGTGGTTTATCAGGGGATCTAAATATTCAGGATCCTTCTAAAATAAATGAAGTAGTAGGTAAAAAAATATCTAAATTACTTGAGTCAGAAATGTTTCCCACTTTAAGTGATATGGTAATTTTAGAAGAGCTGCTGCAAAGCGACCCTTCAAGTTTTAGTTACCTTGCCTATGAATTCCCACAAGATGTTCAAAAAAGTATTTATCAGCTTGGTAAAGGAGAAGATTGGTTTAAAGGTTTCTCAGACGTCGGTTTTCCAAGTAAAGTTGTTATGATTAGTTTAGATCGTATGCTGCGCAATAGAACTATTCATCAAAGTGAGAAATTTGAAAGTCTTCTTATTCACACTTGGAGAATAAGCAGTAATATGGCCGGATTTATCAAGACGATTACTAAGGAGCAAGCCTTCTCAATTCTTTATCATTTACCGAAAGATATTTCTATTCCTGTCTCTCGAGAATGTTTCCCAGGGTCATGGGGAAGTATCTTAGAAGATAGAGCGCAAGAGAAAATTTCAGATATAGATGAAGTTCAAAGACTCATTACATCTGCACTAAATTTTCAACCTTACTTTAATTATGATTCTTTGCAGATTTTTAAAAATAGAAAAGACTTGTTAAGTTACCTTGACTCAGTCGAGCCAAATGAAGAAAAAGATATTTATTCTGTAATGGGTGAAGAAAATGATCTATCTAGCGTGAGACCAGCTTTTTTTAAGTTCTTTGAACTTAGTCTCGAAGATAGAAAAGTTGTCTATAGCAGCTTTTCTATGAATGATTGGGCCGTGGCCTGTTTTAATATTGGTAGGTTTGAAAAAGATCTAGTCTTAGAGTTAATGGATGATAAAGAAAAGTACTTGTTTAGTCATATGCTTAAAACTCTTGATCAGAACCCTGAACAAACATCCTTTAAAGTGACAATCAGGCAGAGTATCTCAAAGTTTGTGAACGAGAACTTCAATAATCATAATAAAACGAATCATGATTCAACACTTGAAGACAAGCAGGTTGATGAAAGTGTTGATGATGTTGCTTAGGCTAATTTTATGTTCTTCAATATTTCTTTTAACATCAAATAACTCCTATGCTAATAAATTATCTTTAGGCATTGGTGGCTATTCAGTAGATGCTAATGTTGGTAATGAAGCGACAAATATTACTAATATTGGAGCTTATAAAATTCAATATCATTCAAAAATAGAAGAACAATTTGAACTCATCTTAGGCTACACAGTTTTAATTGAGCAAATCTACAAAGGTGATAAATCCTTTGGTCCATTTATAGGTTTTAGTTATTATCCATTTGGATCAAATACTGTCTCTCATTCGAAAGTTTCTAATATTTCAATTCTTAATATTAAACAGCTAAATCCTTATATCTATACCGGATTTAGTCAGCGTCAATACCAGTCAGTTAAAGCAACTTATTCTGGATTCTCATTTGGTGGAGGCGCAGAGCTTGGCTTGAATAAGGCCATCTCTCTCTTCTCAGACTTCCAATACGGTCTTCTTGAAGGACCTAATGCTGGAGAAGCTACGGAAATAACAGCTGTTGCAGGTATCATGTATAACTATTAAGTATCTGAATTCACGTTTATTGCCTTTAATGTGAGGCGAGTCGATAGTTTCCCAAAATATTCAAAATTACTAAATCCTTAATATATTAAGAAGTTCTTGAAAATGTCCGATAGGACTTATAATGGTTAAGATGAAATTAATATTTACTATAATATTTATTGGTATCTTCGCAGTATCTTGTACTGAAGAAGGAAATGATGGCTTTAAAAAGCTAGAGGATACTGTTGAGACCTCTGGTAATTCAGAGGCAGCAGATGAGGCGGTAGAGATTATTAGCGTCTCTCCATTAACAGACCCAGTCATTCTAATTACGAGTTCTAGTCAGACATTTGCAGTTCAAGTAAATAGCGGTGCTGGTGATGTGAACTATACATTTAAACTTGATGGTTCATTATTACAAGATTCCACTTCTCCATTTTATAATTTATCAGCAGTTGGAGTTGCTGCTGGACTTCATAGTCTAGAAGTTGTTGCAACCAATTCTGTCGGAAGTGATTCACATACATTTAACGTAAGAAAAAATACACCTCCAACTGTTAATCTAGATTCAAATACATCACAAACAATAAGCTGTGTGGCGGATTCATTTCAATTAGATATTACGGCCTCAGATACCGACGGAGATAGTTTAACTTATGGGTTCTATCTCAATGGAGCTGTGGGAAGTGCATTCTTAGCTACAAGTACAGGTCTGAGTTCAGCTAGTACAGTTTTTACGCCCAATTGTTCTTTGGCCGGAAATAATAATGTCACTATTAGAGTCACAGATTCTCAAGGTGAGTTTAGTGAATATACAATGGCGGTTACAGTTACAAATCCAAATGTAACCAGCATAGACTCATACTCACCAACATCTAATCCTGTTGTTATTTTAAGTACAGAAACAAAGAGCTTTATAGTTTCTGCAAGTGGAAACCCGCCTTTGAGTTATGCATGGGATATAAATCCAGGTAGTACAATCGCTGCTTGTAATGATTTAACAAATTGTAATGTTGGAGGAGGGGACTTTACTCCAGGTAACTACGTGTTAACTGCTACTGTTACTGATTCTCTTGCAACATCAGACTCTCATGATTTTAATGTCACTATTAATCAAAAACCACAAATATCTTTTCAAACACCAAGCAATGCTTCTGTGATTAAAATGAACTGTGCTTCAAGTAAGAATTTTCAGTTAACTGTGTCCGATGCTAACTGGGCGGATGGACAAAGTCATACTGTCACGTGGCTATTTGATGGTGGTTCAAATGCAGCGCTTACAAATACAACAAATTTAGGCGTTCATCCGATGACAACTGATGCAACATTTTCTCCAAATTGCCAGGCAGCTCTAATCGGAGATCATACAATAAAGGCGATTATAAGTGATGGCTTTGAAACTCAAGAAATTGAATGGGATATTTCTGTAAATTATTTCTCAGATACTTGTAATAATTTAGCTGCAGGCGAGGTTTGTACTGTTGCTGGTCTTGTAGGGATGGGATCTGGATTAACAGATAGTGACTCTGAATTAAGAATAAGAGCGGACTATATAGAAAAGCATCCATCGGGAGGATACTTTTTTTCTGATAGTTTAAGGCATAGTGTCTGGTTTTATAACGATACAGCTGGCGCTCTTACTATATTGGGGAAATCTATTGCTGCCAACACTGTTGTAAGTCTTTTTGGTCAAACAAATTTAGGTCTTGGTACTGATGGACAATCATATAATAATTATTATCTTTATGAACCTAAAGATCTTGCTTACTCAGCAACTGAAGATGCTTTATATGTAGCAGATTATCGAAATCATCAAGTTGTTAGGTTCAATTCAAGTGGTCAAGGATATCGTTGGGCCGGAAAAAGTTCTAGCAATACTGATGGGGTCGCAAGAAAGTCTCATAAATGTAACTACCCAGTTGGTCTTGATATAGATGAAACCGAGGGGAAAGTCTTTGTTGCTTGCTATGGAAATACCAATGGAGCTGATGGATCAGTTAAGTACTTTTTAACAGGTGCAGATCAAGGTTATACTTTAGTTCGTTATACTAATAACGTTACTGAGGGGACAACCTCATATGCAGGATCTGCAAGGATAGGACGATCGTATTCATTAACATTAGATCCTAATGATCGTATTGTATATGTTGGTGACTTTACTAAATATAGAATCTCTGCCATTAGTTATGGTGATGCTGCAACTTTTCATAACGGAGCAGTTGTTCTTGGCGCTAACAATCTTATGATGTTGTCTAAAGGAAACGGAGCTGGAGAGAGTTTTACAAAAATATGGTCAAATAATGGAGCTAAGTTAAGACCCTATGATCTTGAAACATACTCGGTAGCTGGAGTTACAAAAGGTATCTTCTATACCAACACTACGAGACATTATATTGGTTTATTGAATACATCCGCAGCAGATATCACACTTGGCGGAAGAACGACTAGTGCGGGTTACAATAACTATGTTTACGGTAAGTATAATACCGCGGATTACTCTCGCGGTGAGCCGGCGTCTACAAATACTTTATTATATAGCCCTCTTGGAATTATGATTTCAGGAAATACTTTATATGTTGCCGATAGAACAAACGGAAAAATTGCAACATTTGATGTCTCAATAGCTAATGGATTATCTGATGATCTTGTTGGGAATTTAAAGGTTACAGATTATGATGATGAAAACCCAAAACAGGCCAATAAGAGATATCTAAGCTATCCAAGGGCAATGGAGTTTTCAGCTACTGAGAATGCTATGATATTCAATGATCATGGTAATATGAGAATTCGAAAAATGGATTTAACAACTGGTAGTATTACGACCCTAATAGGTCGTGGCGCTGCTGGAAATGCTGATTCACAAACAGAAGATCCAAACGATATTTATTTTAGAAACGTTGGAGATCTATTTGCAAGTAACGACTCTTCATATCTTTTTTATACTGATTATCGCGGAGGTAATGGAACAAATAGAAATTGTCAGGCGAGAATTTTTAATAGAACAGCTTCAACTCAAACACTTTTTAACCAGGCGATCCCTGCAGCCAAGGTTAATGATGTCGCAGGAAACTATACTCTAGGTTGTAATACTTGGAATAGTGCTACTTATAATAATACTCAGGCAACTTTAGCTAGACTTCAATATCCTGTAGGGATCGCAGCGAACTCTGACCAATCAAAAATGTATATTGGGGATAGAAGTATTCACTGTATTATGGGTGTTGATGCGTCAGGCGTTCTTTCTGAAACTGTTGGGCAATGTAAACTTAATGGAGACATTATGGGAGCACTTGCAAGTGCCAAATTTCAAAACCCAGGTGATTTTTCTGTCGATTCCGATGCAGTTCATGGACCAAGTGGAAACTTCTTTATGGTCGATAAATGGATTACAACCAATTCATATATTAAGTATGTAAACGTATCTGCTAGTGATGTCACGATATTTGGTGGTGTTACGATACCAGCAGGTGAGGTCGGAAAGATTATATCAACCGAAGGCTACTCTGGTGGAGTGGCAAGCTTTGGTGACCAAATTTGTTATACTCAAGGTGCAAATGCAAATGGACACCAGTATCCCCATAATGTTATTTGTGTAAATAGAAACTCAGGACTTACAACTTTAAGAGTTGGTAAGATATCAGCTTCAACAGTAAAGGCTGCTACCCCTCATTATAATGAAGAAGAGGGCGTAAATGCTTCCTCTTCCTCTCTATCAGCTCCGTGGGGAATTGCCTTCGATGCTGATGGAAACCTTTATGTTACCTCACATACGGCCCATAATATTCGAATGGTAAAGCGTTGGTTCTAAGTGTGACAAATTCGATACTCAAGTCAAAACTACTCAAGAGAGCATTTTTTATAGAGGAGTGATAGATGCTCAATGATTAAATTACAGCCTTCTTTATAGGAAAGCGGATCTTCTAACATTTTTGAATTATAAGCTAATACTCCGCTTTCAATTAAATTTGTCATCAAAGCAGGCGAGCATTTATCAGGTTTAAAAACGGAATGTTTTGATATTATTGCTTTCTCTAGATTTAAGCTATTAATTTTGAAATTTGCTTTTAACTTAGCACTTGGGCAATTATCAAATAGTTTTATATCTTTTATGTATAAGGATTCTAGTTCTTTTTGAAATTTATCACACATATTGGATGATACTTTATCGATAATAGCTGTGTTTGAATTTTGATTCACAAGATAATCTCTAAACTTTGAATAAATCGAAAAAGATAAAATTTCATGACAGTTCGCGTAGAGATTTTGGCTGAAAATGATGATTGATACTATGGTAAAAACTTTCATAATTACTCCATTATGAGCATCCTGTTTCCAGAATGCTCAATTAAATTAGATGTTTATAATTTATTCTTTTTCTTTTAAAGCAGTTTTAAACTCTTCAGAGAAAAGTTTTGCCGTTTTTTCACCATGTGCTTTAAACAACGATTTTTGAGTATTTGGATTTACGATTCCAGCAACAATTGCTGAGTTCTCAGGTGTATAGCTAAACCATTGACGAACATTTAGAATCTCTTTTCCGTCTTTTCCAATAAGCGAAATATTAAAGGCAGATCCAGTCGAAGCAGTTCCAGTTCCACCAATACATGGCTTACAGCTAAATGTGAATCCTGGATCATTAATAACCATTACAGCATCAACTCCAAGATCCTTGATTACTTTTGCGATATAAGCTTTCTCATCAGTTGTTCCCATTAAAGCTTTTCTATCCCACCAGTTCTTAGAAAGACCAAAGGCTTGTAAGTTATTTGGTGAGTGTGCCATTATTTCTGGCTTTATACCCATCATTCCGGTGGCCATGCTCATCCAACCTGTCTTTTTCTCTTCTACCTTTGCAACTTTTGGTTGAGCAGCTAGATTTTTAAACTTCTTATTCTTTTTTAAATCTCTCATTGTTAAGACTTTAAATGGAAGCTTCTCATATTCAAGAGTTTTTACAAATTGATCATACGAGATTGTAGCTGCCTCTGAACCAACACCATTTGTTGCTCCTTTTAAAATAGAAGTGGCTAACTTTAATATAGAAAACTCTTCGTCCTTCTTTCCTCTTGGATTTTCTTTGAATTCGATTATTTCAGGTACTGAATAAACCAGGACTGCTACTGTTTTAACTTTCTTTAATGCTTTATTGTCTATTTTTTTAGTCGTTCCACACGACGCTAATATTAATAGAGATGAAATTAATAAAATTCTCATAATCTTACTTTTTGATTGTTATTAATTAGTGAATGGATTATAGAATTTTTGAGGCCTGTTGCAATTATTATTTTATTAATTATAATTAAGTTTGTTGTGAGATGCGAAATAATTAGTCAATATGATTTTTCTTTACTCTAACTAAGTGCTTTACTCTTCTACTCTCTTAGATAATCTGTTAAATTAGTATAAGCTTATCAATAAAGGTATATGGAGTAGCATGAAACTTGTTTCATTTAATGCGGGTCTACAAATATATGATCTATTGAAAATTCCTTTTTTTACGCAAGTACCGTTTCTTAAAGAGCGACTCAGATCTTTGCCTAGAGAACTATTAAAGATTGATGCTGACATGCTTTTTTTACAAGAAGTCTACCATACTAAACATAAGAAATTTTTAACTCAAGCGCTCGCTAGAAATTACCCTTACTCATTGCATGTAAACAAGGGGTACCGTATATCTATGGAGAACGGTTTAACATTTTTTCTGAAAATCCTATTATAGGTGCAGAGTTAATTCCTTTTGAACGTACAACATGGGATGAATATATTTTTGCCAAAACAGGTTACACTCGAATGCTTGTTGACTATTCTAGGGTTCGTATTTTTATTTATAATGTTCATTTAACTGCAGGTGGAATAGTAGGACCTAAGGTTTCTTTGATGAATTTTAGTGCCTTCGAAGCAGCAGGTTTTACTGGCTTTGGAGATAATATTCAAACTTGGGACCCAAAAAACTCATTAAATATCGATGGCATTCATAAACATTGTCCATCTCAATGTATTGATCATATCCTTTTTAACGATAAGATAAAGAATCTCTTTGCTAACAGTACGACACAGTTGATTTTTAATCGACGTGACGTTTTAACAAGGAAGGGAATGGTGAGTGTTTCTGATCATTATGGGATACTTTCAGAGCTTAAAATATAGGAAAGGTGGAGCAGTTATTTGTCTTTGAACCTATTTCTAATCAATTCTTAACAATTTATTCATATACATTTTATAATACCTTATTTTAGTATACCGTTATTAATTTAAAAATAAGGTTATCCATGAGTCAGATTAGTACAAAAGAGCTTTTTAAAGTATGGGGATATGTTGCAGCGAATAGTTTTGGGGGGCCAGCTGGTCAAATTGCTGTCATTCATAAGCTTGTTGTTGAGGATAAGAAACTTATTTCCGAAGAAAGATTCCTTCATGCGCTAAATTTTTGCATGTTATTGCCTGGACCCGAGGCACAGCAGCTTGCCACTTATATGGGCTGGATGATGAGCAAATGGAAGGGGGGGCTTATCGCAGGTGGTCTCTTTATTTTACCGGGCTTCTTATCTATTCTTGCGCTCTCATATGTCTATGTACTCTTCAACGACTTAAGTATTGTTCAAGGACTATTTTACGGAATAAAGCCTGCTATTATCGCAATTGTCCTTGCTGCTCTCTATCGAATTTCTAAAAAATCTTTAAAAAATACTTTTTATTGGATTCTGGCATTTATGGCCTTCTTTGCTTTATTCTTTATGAATTTTCCATTTCCTCTAGTTGTTATTGGGGCAGGAATCTTAGGAGTTATTTACGGTAAATTCAGTCGTGAGCCTGACACTCTTGATACCAATAATCTAGAGATGCCATCTCTTGGGTCAACAATCAAAACCCTAACGACATGGATAGGGATATGGATTGCTCCCATCTTTTTGACAATGTTTGTATTTGGAGCAGACTCTACTTTTCATACCCTTAATCTTTTCTTTAGTAAGATGTCTCTTGTGACTTTTGGAGGAGCTTACGCGGCCTTAAGTTATGTTGCTCAACAAGGTGTCGAAGTTTTTGGTTGGTTGCAGGGTGGTGAAATGCTAGATGGTTTGGCCTTAGCTGAAACGACACCAGGTCCACTTATTCAGGTCGTTCAATATGTTGGGTTTATGGGGGCCTATAGGTTCCCAGTGGCTTTAGATCCCTTAACAAGCGCCTTTATTGGTTCTGTTTTAACGACTTGGATGACATTTGCACCATGTTTCTTATTTATCTTTACCCTCGCTCCATATATTGAGTTTATGAGAGGGAAGAAGATTTTTTCAGATGCATTATCAGCGATCACAGCGTCAGTGGTGGGAGTTATATTTAATCTTTCACTGTGGTTTGTTTTAAATGCTCTATTTTTAAAGTCTACAGATGTTAAAAATTCGCTCTTTGACTTCAGCTATCCAATATTATCCTCAATTGATCTCATTGCTACCGGTGTATGTATTATTGCTCTAACTATGCAATTTAAGTTCAAACACGGGTTGTTTACTATTTTAGGGGTGAGCGTGGTGCTAGGGGTAGCTGCGAAGATGATCTTATAAGCTAAAATGTAAACAAAAACACTTTATTTGCCGGTACTGAATATAGTACCGGAGAAGAGAATGAAGTCGTTTTTAGTGTTATTTTTAATTAGTCTTCTAAGCTTAAATGTATATGCTGATATTAGTGATATCGAAATCATTGAAAAATCAACAAATCCATTTGATTCTCTAAGACTAAGACCGGAAGTACCATTCAGAAAATTGATGATAAGACCATGCGAACAGTGATGAAAATTACTGGTTGGTATTTATTTGATTTAGAGAGATGGTCTGAAAAAACAATTGAAAAAAAATAAACAGAGTTAACAGAGTGAAAAGGTAGCTCCGTCAAAAAAATAATAGATTCAAATCTGCTGATTAAAGAACTTTATATAAGAGAGAGTTTACTGAAGTTCAGACTTTTTGGACGAGAATTTAATTTAGGGAGTAAGGATATATCTAATCTTTCCCAGGTAGAGCTTAGAGACATTCAAATATATTTTAGTAATGAAGTTGGAAATTTTCATGTTGAGTGGGGGAGCGAAGAAACTAGGAAAGAAGCTATTCGGAGATGCTATTCCTGCCGAAACTTACAAGAATGGTATTATCATTAGGTTTAAAGGCACAGCAAGTAACGAGAAAGATCAACTCAAAATATATGAGTTGGAGGAAAAAAGAAGAATTCTTAAAGCGGAGTTAAATAAAAAATACCCAGAGAGAAAAATTCCTTTGAGACAGCAAATGAAAGTATTTGAAATATCTGCAAGCATAGGAGACTTAAAGTCGGCGATCATGTCTGACCCAATAGTAAATACAACTATTTTGGAGTTAACAGAAGAGTTGAAGCAAAGGTACGACACCAAAGGCACTCCATCGACTAGTCTTCTCAGGAAAATATATACAAAAAAATTAAAGTTCTTCCTTGTGAAGAAGTCTATAGATTAGCTCTTAAAGATAAACTCATTAAAACTGTAAATTTTTGCAAAATTCGCTGTCTTTTCTTTCATGAGAAGGAGTACATTGAGTAATCCACTTTCCACCTTTGTACTTAGCAAATCCATACCACCATAAAATACTGTCTTGCTGTTTAATCGAGAATTCATCTGGGTATGTACCAGGTTCAAACCCATTAACTGAATAACACCACCCGTAAGCATTCATCTCAGTGTCGCTGATGACTTCAACGGCATCTAGGCCAGTGGGAGTGTTAAAGATTGAGCTTATACCTTGCTCTGTTCCTTCAAAAGGTATCTCTAATTGGGTAAGGGTACTAATAGTTTGCTTGCCTACATTTGAGCCCTCGGCACCTAAGTGGAAACTATGTCTAAATAGTAGAGGCTCATCACAAGGAGTCATAACAGACAAAGTCGCCGCATATAAATCGAATGATAAACTAAGTAGTAGAATTACAATCTTCATGATGAAGTATCCTTGTTTTTAGATTTGAACTGTTCGGAAGATAGCAAAAAAAGACAGCCTGCGCAATCTATTCTATAATAAGCTTGTTTAGCCTTCCCTTTTTTATTAAACTATTGTTAATTAACAAAAGGATTCTCATGAAAAAATTAATCTTATTACCTCTCTTTTTTATATTTTCAACTTCGGCGTTCTCGAGTGATTTTGCACTTGGTGTTGTCCTAGGTATTCCTACTGGTTTAAGTGTTAAGTATGATCTGTCAAAATCAAATATTATTCAGACAGACGTTTCAGGTGCTTATAGCTCTGTGGACTATATGTGGGTTGATGATCGAAACTTTGATGTTAGTGGCCTTACTTGGCTATATGGTGCCGGGACTGTAGTGACAAAGAACATTGGTGTTAGAGGTGTTACAGGAATTGAGTACGACTTAAAAGGTTACCCTTTTCATTTACTAGGTAATGTCTCATTTGCTATCGCTAATGGAACTCAACTTGGCGCAGTAGTCGGTGCACGATACGACTTTTAATATTCTGACTGAACTTTATCCGGACTTATACTTAGATAAGAAACCTCTTGAAGGAATATTTGTTTTTGCTTTTCATACACTTATATTCACATTCATTGCGAGTTGGCTGTACATGGGATAGTCGATTTTTATTTATTTCGGTTCATCGATATATTAATGTTCAATTAAAGCATATCCTTTTTTTGCATAAATAAGAGAACTTTAAAAAAATATTAACAAGTGAAAACTTAAAAATAAGGGATTGAGAATCTATTTAGTTTCATAGAGGACTCACAGAGTAGCATCACCATAAAATATTCTGAGACTTAGTGAGTCTCATTTTAAAAAGAATTTAAATGTTCATCCTCATCATTATTATTGGGAGGATGCAATAATAATGACGTTAAAAGAGTTAGACCCTAATTGGTACCCCGACCTAGATTTTTACTGTCAAAAATGTTTGTTCTTTCCAATTTCTTCTATGATTAGCCTGTATCATCAGAATTAATTCTTCTTAGAATTAAGTGGAAATAGTGTATGAAAATGTTTGGAAAATCGTTTATAATCCTTAAATTGAGAAAGATGCCCAAGATCCTCCAGTGTTGAAAAATTGGACCTTGAATTAAGCCTTTTTAATCTTTTTTCCATTAGTTGGTATTGTCCAAGCTTATAAGTGACCAGTTAGTAATTTAAAGTTGCGCCGCTGTAGGTGTAACAGCTTCTTCATATTCAGGAGAGCAGTTTCGATCGTAATAGAATTTTTTGTTATAAGCGATGACCTTCTTAATGATCATATTAGATTCTCGTTCCATGCTCCAATATTTAACTTCAAAAAAAATAGTGAAATGAGCAAGCTATGAGTAAAGTATCAGAGAAATTAAGAAGGACACATGCAAGTATTTTCCCACAGAAAAGTAAATACAGATTTTCCTAGCAAGCTTTCGCGGATAAGTATCAGAGCAGAAATCTGTCGGCGTGGAATTATCGTCAATGCGAATTACTATAAATGGTCTAAAGATTTACTCGATACTAGAAAGATAGCTTAACTGTTGAAAACAAAAGAAATGCTACTGCTGACGAAGTTAAAAACCTAAAGAATTAAAACTCTGATCTTCCTCGTACTGCTGCCGAATAGATGATCGAAAACGTACATTACAAAACGTTGAGAGGTCATATATAAAAGAGAGAAGATTTAAACTAATGAACTTAGATGAAAAAATGACGCTGCTTTTAGCGGTGGAAGAAAGTGGCTTTAAAATCACAGAGGCACTAAAGCATCTCGACATACCAATATCAGCTTACTACCGTTGGCGCTCAAAGCTTAAGGTTGAGGGACTTACTGGTCTTCATAGTAAGAAGCCTACTCCAAAGAAAAAATGGAATGCGATTACTCCTAGAGGAGAGCAAAAGATACTAAATGTCACTGGAAACGAGCCTGAAAAGTCTTGTCGAGAAATCAGATATACGATTACAGATACTTCATTTTTTAGTGCTAGTGAATCAACAGTGTATCGCTTACTAAAAAGTAAGGAGCTGATTAGAGAGACCAAAGTAGATAGCTTTCCAGCATGAAAGGAGTATCACTCATAACCACAGTATGTTAATGAGCAGTGGCAAACTGATGCGACTTATCTTCATGTTAAAGACTGGGGGGATAATCTCAATTTTAGATAGCTTTCTTATAAAGATAGTCAATTGGAAAGTTCAAAATTCAATGACAGCTGATGATTTTATAGAAGTACTCGTTGATGCTTGTGAAAGAACTGGGCTTGATAGAAGTAATATGCCTAAACTTATATCTGACCGAGGGGCTGTACTAATTTCAGTTTCACGATGTCTTTTATGGAAGACGAAAAGAATAATCAAATTGATATAACTTTTATATATAGGTAGTGCCAAATGATACCGCTAGAGTTTTTTGTTAAGGTGTATCGTTTTGCCTGTAACTTTGTTACTGTCTACTTCTTCTTAATTGGAGAAATAAAGCTGTGAGCAATAACTAGGATTATTAACTTCGCCATCTTTTAGCCAAGTCGTTAAATCATCTGCTAGGCTTTTATAATCTTTTCTGTAAACCATATAGGTTTCTCTAACTTCCTTGGAATTACATCCAGAGTTATTCATACTTGTGCAATTATACTTTATTAAGTCTTCTTTTAAATTTTGTGTCAGTGTTATTCTTTTTATATTAAAATGGTCTGAATTTGCATTAAGGCTTCCGAGTTACAATTATTTTCTAATTTTAAGACACTTTTATAAATGTCCTTTTTTGGAATTTTATAGACATTCCTTTTTAATTTTTTTGAGTGAGAATTTGTTTTCGTTTTCTTAGAATCATGTGTATCTAATAGACTTGACCCTTTAGATATTTTCTTTTCAGTAGAGGGTTTTTCTATAACCGTTTTTTGATCTAATAACTCTCCTAATTCTAAGACAGAAACTCCATTCTTTATCTTTTTGTTTAAAATATAACTTTCTATAACATCACCTTCTTTAATAATTCTTAAAGATGTCAAAAGTTTTGCTCCGTCGTAAAAATATGTCCATCCTGTTTTTTCAGTTTTTGCCTTCGCATAAATTTCTTGTAATTTAATCTTGAGTTTTTCTCCAAGAGCGGCCCATTTAATCTGCCCAGCTTGTTCATCTCGCCACTGTATGTCAACACCATTAACTGTATCTGGAACTAAGTTTAGAACTTCACCTTTTAAAACAAATATTTCATAAACTCCAGAAACAAACTCACCATGGGTATCAAGTAAATATTCGAATCTAGCGCCTCCATTAATAACTCGTTCATTATTATCTCTTTGCTCTACAAAATGGGGCTTCCACTTTTGAAAATCGGCATGTGTCATCCATTTACCATATGTATTTTGTGCAGATTTTTTAATACGAGAAGTGATATGTTTTTTAACAAACTTATGTGATGAAAAAGCTTTTTTTTGAAGTTAAAGGACTACGATTAAAAACACATCTAAATCTATTTCTTACAGTATTGAAAAAACAGCTACCAATTTCATAATTTGTATAACATTGCCTATTTTTGGTTCTCACTTTTGAATTGTTGTAAAAGTCAGCTCTGGTGTCAAACCATGCTTGTCTAAAGCATTGAGAAAAATCAGCTTTTATCTTATTTTTCTCATCCAGTTGAGATTCTTTTGTTATAGCAGAAATTCTTGGTGCCCATTTAAAGCTAATCACACCTCTTTGTGTAAAAGTATATGTTAAATCATTTGGAAGATTCTTAGTATTCCTTAGAGGCTTATAGCCATTACACTCATCATTAGCATATATTTCTCTAACTTCCTCTTGAGCATTATTCTTACAAACTTGAAAATTCTTTTCTTCCAGAGCATGATTTGACTTATTCATACCATTGGTTCGACTTTCTATAATCCTTTTGCATGTCCTTATGCTTCTAAAATTATCTAGGTTAGCTTTTAAACATTTGAAATGAGGTTTTGAGCTTAGTGAATTTAAACATGATGTCGCCTTCTTATTAAATATTTCAGAGTATAAAGCTAGTTCATGCCTTAAGCGACCTAATTGATTTCTATTTAAATCACAATAAGTAGAATTTGGTCTTTTGTTGACGAACTCATCAGCTGCCAGGAGGTATTCATCCACAGATTCAAACTCTAAATTGCTAAAAAAATCTTCTGAGGCCATTACAGAATAGCTTGATATAAATATACTGAGCAGCAGTATTGAGATACGTATTTTATATTTCATTAACTATGATTATAACTTAAAAAAAGCAACTTATATGAAAAACTTTTGTTGTTGTGCTTAAAAAAACTCTTTCCTTTAAATATCTTATAGATAGAATGACCTTTCGCTTCGAGGACTTTGTTAGAACTGCAAAGTATTGGCGGCACTTGATTTTTTTATCTCCTCGTAAAATATCTTTTTGGCTTATACTCTTGTTAGATATGAGTTATAATTTTTGAGATTCTTCTTCTCGCCAAAGATCTTTCTCAGAAGTACTCCCTGTTTTGCTATTCTTTATATTAAAGACCAGACTATCATTAAAGTTTTTAAAATAAAAAAAATGAAGTTCTTTGCTGAGTTAAATAGCAATCGCAAATGTAGTTAATTCACAAGCTGTTTTGGAAGCGTATTTATTAGTACTTGACGAGATTTAGTTATCAACTGTTTCTTTGTTAAATTAAGTCTCTCAAAAATTGCCTTAAAGTCCTCTTTTAGGCTCAGCAGTTTTTTAATTCATGACTATCAAAATAATTATGAAGATCTAAGTTAGGATTACTGGGATACATATCGAGATCAAAACCTCTAAAGGTAAGCTTAGGATACTTTGGTTTTAAAACTTTCAAGTTTCGTTAATAACGTTTAACTTGTATGACAAAATTTGGTTTTCTTAACTCAACATGGATTTCTATGGTTCTCAGTGAATCCAACTTAAACGATATGGATGAAAAATCGTACAATGTTTCCACACTTTCAATTTTTACAGCTCAAATTTACAGCAGACCTATTGGAAAAGTTAAGAATCCCTTAGAATTTATTTAACTAACATAAACAACGTCTTGAGCTTAGGTTGACAACTTACGCTAAAGTTTTGGGATGAAATCTAGGAATTAGTTATGATTAAAATCAACAAAGATATAAGCGGTTTAAAAGAAAGTGCTACTCTTGCTATTAATCTTAAGGTGAAGGCCCTCAGGGATGCCTCTAAGCCCGTTCACCACTGGGGTTTTGGTCAGTCTCCATTCCCTGTGCCTGTTGAGATTCAGGATGAGTTGAAAGCCAGGACAGCACATAAAGAGTACTTACCAACAATGGGATTGGAGATTTTAAGAAAAGTTATCTCGAAGTATTACACTAAGGTACTTGGGCTTAGCTTTTCATTTGACCAAGTATTTATCAGTCCCGGCTCCAAAGAGCTTATGTTTCAACTTTTTTATATTCTTGAGGGTGAGTTTTTAATACCTACTCCAAGTTGGGTAAGTTACCTTCCTCAATTAAAAATAAAAAATGCTTCAACCCATTTCATTCATACTCAAGAAAGTAATCAGTATAAGGTGACGCCTAGTGAGCTTGAAGCTGCATGTGATAAGCTAAAAGGAAGACAAATTACATTAATATTAAATTCTCCTAGTAACCCTACGGGACAGATTTATACTGAGAAGGAACTAAAAGCTCTTGCTCCAATTCTTGAAAAATACTCTGTAATTGTTGTGTCTGATGAAATATATTCACAAGTAGATTTCAATCAAAAAGTCTCTACGAGCGTTGCAAGTTTTTATCTGAAAACAATAATCACTGGAGGGCTATCTAAGTCTTATAGCGCTGGTGGGTATAGGCTTGGTTTCATGTTAATACCAAAAGAACTTGAAGAGCTTATTCCACCACTGAAGTCTTTTATAAGTGAAACCTTTTCTGCTGTGTCGGCACCAATTCAATATGCAGCAGTTAAAGCTTGGGATACAAAATGCAGCGATGTATTCACTTCTATTGAAACATACACACAGGTACACAAAATAATTGGTGGATACTATAGTCTACGCTTTGCCGAAATGAATATATTGACCCCAAAAGCCTGCGGCTCCTTTTATCTTTTCATTAATTTTGACTATTATAAAGAAAAGCTGAACAGCCTTGGTATTATGACATCGACTCAGCTTTCTCACTACCTTTTAGATCAACTTGGAATTGCGGTCTTACCTGGAGTGGATTTCTACAGAGAACAAGGTGAGTTAAGTGTCCGGGTTGCTTACGTGGATTATGATGGATCAAAAATTGTAGATAAGCTTAAAAACGAAAAGTTAAGTCTTGATCTTGTGCATCTAAGTTACCCTCAAATAAAAGAAGGTTTAGATATGCTTGAAGATTTTCTTACCACTCTTTAGTAAAGAACTTTCGTGGTAATGCACTTCTCTGAGATCTTAGTCTTTTGATGTTTTCCTGAGACTGTAGTGCGTTCTCCTAAGGAATCCCCTCAAAACTTAACTCAATATTTCCAGATAACTTTAATCTTTTTGATCAGTGATTACTTTTAGAATAATTCTTGTCATTTTCACACAACCTTTTTCACTCTATTGAATACAAATTTCATTATTCTTCGGTCAACTTCTCTCATTAATCTTTCTAATTTTGATGTTACTTTTGGAGTTATTACTCTAGTCTTCATCCAATATCTTGAATAGTTAAAAAGACTCGATCTCGTTTTTGATACGTACGTTGAGGCCTTATCATAACCTTTATACTCTAAATATTCCGAGAGCAACTTCATCTGAAGCTCAGAGGTTTTAATTTTATCATTCATTTCGACTTTTTCCTCAATAGATACATCATCAAAATCTATATCCGGGATATCAATCTGAAAGATTGAATGAACTTGATTTAAAGAATATTTTATATGCTCTTAACCTGCTTTTTCTTGATACTTCATTAGTCGTTTTAATTCGTGAGGTATATGCTAAAAACAGCGTTGGTGGTGATGTGCAAGAATTCCCAATCCATTATCTAGACCAATCTTACCATCCTCAATAATGACATTTGCAAGCTTCTTAAGAGCAACTTTCTTATTGGGGTTGTTTGATTTAAGAATCATCTTTCCACATTTTTTCCAAGATTCACTTGTCCAGGCACCAAAAGGATCGATGGTTTTATCATCTTTAATACCCATTAAGATTTTAACTTCACCACGCTTAGTTCTCTCAATTGTTTTTTGCCCCGTCTTTTCTCTGATTTTATTTTTCTGTTCGAGCTTAATCTGGGAGATAAGTATTTTTATACCCGTTTCCATCTCCAAGAACAACTTCCAGATTACTATGTTTAGCAGTGATTACATCAGAGTCAGTTCTTAAAAACCATCTGTGAAGACTTCTGTGATTGAAGTCCACCTTTTCGTTATGTTTTTTTATTGTTACAATTGATATTCTAAGGGATTCGATAGTCATGACCTCCATATATAATTTTTCAAATTCATTTAAGTACCAAGATTAGAACTCATGAATTCTTTGAGTATTGTACGCTAGTAAATGATTTACGATTAAAAAATAAATCAAAAAAATAATTATTATGATATATGTATTGGTTGTCGAGTATAACTCTGGAGCTTAAAAGTATAAAAAATATTAGAGATTAAACCGTATACTCAATAATGATTATGTGATTGAAGTAAATGATATTTAATACAAGTTAAGTAAGTACAATTTAGAAAACTTTGGGTTTTTATCCACCAACAAAAGATTCGATTCACTTTTTAATGCCCCCATTTATTTAACGGAGGCATTAAGATTAATGAAAGTTTCTTATTTAGCTTTCTCTCTTTTGTAAAGTGCAGTTATTGTCGCCGATGCTATCGAGTTTGCTTTTACATTGTAACCTGTTAAAGCCCCAGAAGCATTTTTTGGAAGGTCAAGCTTTTTTGAAAGTGCATGTATTGTAAAGTTATAGTGATGTATTCCATTTCCCTCTGGAGGACAAGCTCCTCCAAATCCTTTGAAGCCATAGTCATTTTCGATCATGACGCTTCCCTTTGGGAGAAGATTTTTTGCTACGTCTCCTGCTCCAGTCTTTAGTGAATTGATGTCGCTTGGTATATTTATAACTTGCCAGTGCCACCATCCACTACCTGTCGGTGCGTCTGGGTCATGTAGAAGTATTGCAAAGGCAACAGTTCCTTTCGGTGCGCCAGTCCACGATAATTGTGGTGAAAGATTTGATCCATTACAACCAAAGCCATTAAATTCCTGAGCTTTAGGCATGAGTTTATCTTGTGCGATATCGCTACTTTTTAGTTGAAAGTCTTCAGCATAGGCAAATGTTGATATTAAAAGTGTTGTAAGTAGTATTAGAATGTTTTTTTTTATTTTCATTTTTTTCTCCAGTCTGGTTATTGTTAAGGTTAGTTTAGCTGGTAACCAACCTATGTACTAGGTGAGATTCATTCAATATTTCGCCTTAATCAGTCATTCTTGTTTTTCTGAGATCCGATGGAGTAATGCGGAATAATTGTTTGAATTTATCGGTGAAGCGTGATTGAGAGGTGTATCCGCATAGTCCAGAGATGATACCAATTGGCTCTAATGTTGTTTGAATAAGGTGAAGCCCCAGGCCTAGTCTCGCTTGATCTTTGATCTTTTGTAGATTGGTATTCTCTAATTTAAGTTTTCTACGGAAAGTAGACTCACTTACACCTAATCGCAAGCAAAGAGTGGTAAGTTTAATATCTTGGGAAAGGTCTTCGTTAATAATATCATGAACCTTATGGGTGAATCCAGAAGCTTCGGACATAGAGCCAATATGGTCAAAACCAGAGAGGTATAATAAATGCAGTATTTCCTGTTTCCTGAGTGACCAGATCTCTTTGGGGGCAATATGCGACCATTCTATAAACTGAGAAAGAATCTTCTCTAAGGGGGGTGAGACTTCACCCATGATTATATCCTCTCGAGTTTTGAGGTTTTTTTGTAGTCCGTTAAAGTCACTATATTCAAAATCAATTAAAAGAGCTAGGTACTCTTGATTTTTAGGAATATTTCTCATATCGATTGACGTTTTGTTCGATAAAAAAGCAAAGTATCCAGATCTCGCTGTACTTTGAGCATTTTTACCAAGCTCTTTTGTTCCACTTAGCACGACTATAAGTAGAGGTTTCGCTATGGGAACATTTAGAATATGTTGAGTCTTCATTGAGGAGTAAATAGAATAAGGTAAAATCCTCTTCTCAGGGCAATGATTAAAGCTCTTTATAGTGTCTATTAGTTCTTGCATTGCTTAATTGACCTTGAGTTTATTTGTATTTTTTAATCCTAGCAAAAAAAGTGATGTAGGGGAATTCTAGTTTTATTTTTTTAGGGATATTTCGAGAACTTACAAAAGCTACTCTATTACCTCTTTATTCCAAACCTTTGATCTATAATGGTATGGTATAGAAGTTTTGATATTATTCTATTGAAGCTTTATCATTTAAGTCTATAAATTCATTCGCTACAAGTAAAGCATGAGTTAGTAGCTGTACAAAAATATGAGCAATTGAAATGTTACTCATAGTTGTCGCGCGCTGTATTGTTTTTTGTTTAGTTGAGTCTGGAGCCTTGAACTTTTTTTCACCCTAAAATAAAAAAACGAGTTTAAGAGGCTAGTCATTTTAGTAATCTCGTTTATCTAGGGCAGTTCAAGTTCAATATCGTCCCAAAGTCTTTTTCTTGATTTTAAAGAGCTAATAGATGTCTCTTTGGCCTCTAGCCATTTATTACTATTATCCTTACAGGTACTAGTTAAGAGATTTTCAGACATTGGCCCATGCTCTTCGCCATCAATTTCAATATGTCTTTTTATATAGTAATAAAACTTAGGAGCCTGAATCTCGTCTATTCCAATTTTATCTAATATCGATTGAAACATTATTGGTATACTTTTTTCTCTACCAAAGCAGAAGCTAGCAGCTATTTTGTGAAGAGAATTCTCTTCTATAAGATTAAATGTATCGGTAATAAACTTTTTAGAACTATTTGGTATATCAAGAGATTCGAGCGTTGGCCGAACTCCATTTCTCTTAGCTAGAGAAGTAAATTTTTTTATTAAGCTCGTATCAGCTCCAACTTCTTCCATTGCTTGAAGATATAATTCAAAGTGGCTTATGAAGCTTCCATTAAGATCGTGATCAGATTCTTCACCTAAGGTGATCTCATTTATGAATCGAGACACATCATTATCTTCTCTTGGTGACCAAAATGTGTCGGATGGAAGTAAATTTCTTTTTAGGGCGCTTAATAAACTCATGAAGTCTAGGACTGCAAATACATGTCTTTCCATAAAAAAAGCTAAATCATTCTTAGAATTTATTTTACTGTAGAGTGAGTGATTTTCTACTGAATCGTTATGTGGTTTAATTTCAGTTCTTATTTCTGTGATCATAGTGTCCCAACTTTATCAATTTTACCACATGAAGTCTCGAAACTTTTTAAACCCCAGAGACAAAAAACAAGCTAAATGTCTTATTATCTTGATAATTAGAATATAAAAAAAATGGCGGGAGCGGCTCCACTTGTACCTCTTTAAATGTCATCCGAGTAATAATTAGAAAAATTACTAGATCACTGGTCATCCTATAAAATTACTCACAAAGCCTATTAGAGTAATCAGCTCTTTTACCGCTAAGTTACCTGTATCATTAACTATTGAAAAAAATAGATTCACCCATAAGCTAGATTTCGATCTAATAGTAAATTTCTTGTTAGAGTACTTTCATCTACTTCAGATGCTAGCAAAAATAGGTATCGTTACCTATTAGTTTAAATTATAAAGCATTTCTACTCATTAGCATCATCTTGTAGCATACATGGGATATTTATAAATATCCCTTAAGCTTATAGAAAAAATCTATTTTTCATAAATTATTTTACCTTCTTTAATTGTTTTGAGCACTTTTATTTTTATTAAATCCTCAACAGGAATGCTTAATGGGTTGTGCGATAAAACTGCAAAGTCTGCAAGCTTCCCTTTTTCAATCGATCCTTTTAAAGAGTTTTCGGAGTATTGAATAGCGGGCCAAATAGTTAATGCTTTCAAGGCAGTTAAGGGACTTATTCTTTCGTTAGGGCCTAAAATATAACCACTTCTAGTTACTCTATTGACAGCACTGTGAAGAAGGCGAGCTGAATCAGGAAAAATAACTGGTGCATCAGTATGGATAGAAAACTTCATACCTGCTTTTAGAATTGATGCTGTAGGAGATGAGAAACTTGCTCTTTCTTCTCCAGCCACTGAGGAGCGGTGCCAGTCACCCCAATAAAATGTATGCATCGGATACACAGATGGAAAAATATTTAATTCTTTTAGTCTCGGGATCTGATCTTTTCTCATAAATTGACCATGTATTAAAACAGAATCGATATTAGGTTTCATTTTATTCTGATTTACCTTGGCAATAACTTCAATTAATTGATCTATGGCTGCATCTCCATTTCCGTGAGCCAGGAGCTTCCATTCATTTTCTTGTGCAACCTCAACTAGGTTTTGTAATTTTTGAGTATCTTTAAAAATCGGAAAACCTTTGTATCCAATCTTCTCGTTATGAGGAGGAACAATATAGGGTTTTGTAAACCAAGCTGTTTTGCCTTGTGGTGATCCATCTAGCGATAACTTAACACCGCCAATTCGAAATCGCTTAGTATATTCCTTCGCCATAAAGGGACCTTTCAGAATTTTATTATTTAAATTCATTTCAAGATCTGCATAAGCAACAATATCAGCTTTGAAGCCTTTATTTTTAGCTGTATAAATAAGCGAGTTTATGCCATTGGGATCTGCCCTACCATCTTGGATTGTTGTAACACCATTTTTTAAATATATATGTTCTGCTTTTA
The DNA here is from genome assembly GCA_913058265.1 of uncultured Oligoflexia bacterium. GTDB lineage: Bacteria > Bdellovibrionota > Bacteriovoracia > Bacteriovoracales > Bacteriovoracaceae. The sequence continues at coordinate 11,094 of CAJXPQ010000007.1, read as the reverse complement.
TAATCATGTCTTGTAATTGCTCATCACTGTATTTTGGAATAAGTTTGTATATAGCCATGAAGTGAGCATTCTCAGCCATAACGCCATTAGGTTTTTTTCCATCATCTTCTCTATAAAATGTTCCACCTGGAGGGTTTGGAGTATTTTCATTTATTCCAGCTTGTTTAAGAGCTAGTGAATTATATACTCCTAGGTGACCCGACTGGTGCATAATAACTATTGGAATCTTAGTTGAGACTTGATCTAGTTCTTGCCTAGTAGGATGACGTTTCTCTGCTAGTTGAGAATCATCGTAGTTAAAACCAATCGCAATGCCATATTCTTTTATCGTTGGTGATTCTTTTATAAACCTTCTTAGTATATTTTGAAGAGTCGGAATATCTTTTGCTCCACCATCGGGAGGTGGAAGTAAGTTAGCAGAAACTGCTTGAACAGCTACGGTTGTTAGATGACTGTGGGCGTCAATTATTCCGGGGATTACAGTGTTTCCTCTAAGGTTTATAATTTTAGTTTCCTGCGCCTTGAAGTTTTTGATTATTGATTCTTGATCAAGACTAACATCAAGAATCTTTCCATTTCTAACGGCGACAGCCTTAGCTTTTGGAGCTTTATCATTAATAGTAATGAAGTTTCCATTAGTATAAATAATTGTAGCAGCATTTCTAGGTTGATTCGTGTTACAGCCAATATTTAGTAATAGGAAAAGAATAGGTATTTTCTTCATAAGAGAGTGTAAGTTTTTCATATATTAGTCCTTTATTTTAAAACTATATATGATAAAAAATATGTGACAAGTAGGAAAAAAATAAACTGAATAATATGGTTTAATGTACTTTTTTAAGCGATGACGCATGCATTAAATATGGTTTTTGTACGAGCGTTGTCAATTTGTTAGTTGTGTTAACATATGATATAACTAGAGTGAAAAATTATGTTTAAATTTTCACTCTTTTTCTTTTTTTGTTCGTAGTTAAAAACCAAAGCCTATAGAGTTATAAAAATGAATTTTAAAAAAAACTTACCATCATACTTTATTGCTTTTAGTCTTTTTTCACTTTCTATGGCAATTGTTTTTTTTTCACTTGAAATCAGAAGCCTAAGAAGAGTTTTAAATCCTGAACTGAATAAAAGTGTAACAGGCAAAGAATTAGTTGTAAGTGAAATTTTATCCGAGTTTAGGGAGGTACGGAAGCTTCTACCAAATATTCTTGAGCAGGTTGAAAAAACTCGAAATATTATCCCTACGGTTTTAAAGGAATTTAAAGAAACAAGAATGGCGCTTCCTGAGATTCATAAATCTATCGATAATGTTCGTTTATCTATAAATAAAGTTACTAAAGAGTTGCCAAATATTTCAAAAGAAATCTCTCGGATTGTACAGATGGAGCATAATATTCCGAAGCATCTCGATAGAGTTGAAGATATAATGGATAAAGGAAAAAACCTTGGTAAGGAATCTAGTAAAGGAGTTTTATCAGGCTTTGTTACAGGTTTATTAACACTGCCCTTTGACCTCGTATCAGGCTTTATTCATGAAAATGATATAAAACTCACAAGAACAGACAACAGGCTTCTTAAGGAAGCTACCTTAAAGCTTTTGGTGGCAGAGCAAATCAAGGTAGTAGAATATTGGGACAATCCTACTTCAAAAAATAGTGGCAGTATTCATCTAGTAAAAATTAAAAAAGAAGAAAGGTGTAGATCTTTGAAAGTTAAAATCAGTCAAAAGAAAACAATGAAGTTTTTGAAAGACATAGATGTTTGCCAAGATGAAAAAGGCCAATGGAAATTAAAGGAATAGAGAATTACTATAGAGAATTCAAAAATAACAGGTGTGACTATTCGTCCCTTATTCATCTATTATATTAAGCCATCTAAATTAGAAGAAAACACATATAAGCTATGGCTTGACCTCGTTGAGAGGCTTGACATCGTTATTTCGTAAGATGTCGTAGAGAGCGAATCGTCTTAATAATTAAACCGTAAATTCACATATAGATTCATTATTGAAGTATTGTTTGCTTCGTTATCAGTTTCTATTTTCGAAACTATCTGAAAATATTTTTGTTTCTCTTGGATTCTTTAGTCTTAAAAATTTGATGTTTGGAAATTCTTCAGAATCAATTAGGGTAGAGTATCGTATCTTATTTCTCTTGTAAGTTTTTAATATCCATACAAGTAAAGAGTCAGGCTTTAGAATACTATTCCAGAGTGTTTCTTTGTTTCCACTCCATAGCTCTTCCTTTTTGAATGAGCGTATCAATGACCTTTTAAAAAATTACTTAATGATTATATGAAAAGGATAGTCTGGCCATATAACTGTTGTTGCTCGACCCCAGACTAGATCTCTAACCTGACTAAAGTTACCATCTGTAATCCAAGTTTCTTGTGCAGTAAATGGATCAACACGTTTTCTAAAACTTTTATCCTCAGCTTGAGTCCAGTTAGGCTCCCAAAAGAACAAATCTAACTCTTTATGTTCTATATTAAATTTTTTAGATAGAGCTTTTCCAAGTGTTGTCTTTCCACTTGAACTAGATCCTATGACTACAATTCTTTTCATGAATGTATGATAGTTGAACTTGTGAACCTTTTTAAACCCCTAAAACAAAAAAACGAAGCAAAAGCTTCGTAATCTCGGTAATCTATCGCCCTAAAAAGAGTTCGAAAATGGCGGGAGCGGCTCCACTTGAAGCTTTTGAAATCTTCCTTAGGTACCCGATAAAAGGAAGCTCAAATCACCAAACATGCTACTAAATCAGATGAAAACCGACAATAATAGTTAGGCTGTTCATGCCTTTTTGGGGAAGATCTTAATTATTTTTCCGTTCATACGATAAGTCACATATAAACGAAGGAGTACTTTTTATGTATGGAATGGTGAATCAGGCTATTAAAATGATGGTTATCGAAACAGTTAATGAGGAGACTTGGGATGATATTTGTACTTCCCTCGATATCAGTTCAAGTGACTTTGACTCTTTTGAGCAACATAGTGATCAAGTTACCCTCGACTTAGTTGGATCTATCTGTGAAAAATTAGATATTGAAGCACCCGAATTACTAGAGTCATTTGGAGAGTATTGGATAAAGTTTGCAATGAATTCTGAATATAAAACAATTCTCATTTCATTTGGAGAAAATCCTCTAGACCTCATAAATTCTCTTGATTCTTTGCACACTCGGCTTGAGCTTACATTTGATGATCTAAATCCACCTTCTTTTCATACGACGAGAGTATCTAATCAAGAAGTAATAGTTCACTATAATAGTTCACGTGACATGCCTTTGGAGTTTTTTGTTGTCGGATTACTTAAAGGAATTTTTAAACTATTTAATGCGATTTGTAATGTTGAAATTTTAGATGATCCAGGCACAGATAAGGCAAGGTTTAAGGTGCAATTCTAATATGAAGCTTGATTCACTTTCACCATTTTGGCTTAAATTTGATAGCTCCTTCAAGCTAATTGAGAGTTCTTTTTTTTTCCAGGAATATTTAACTGTTGGAGTATTAATGCGCGATATATTGAATATCAAGCAGCCTCGAACAAATGAAGTTGACTCTCAGTTTTCGCAATTAGATGGTAAACTAATTCTATGCTACTTCAAAGGAATAGATTTTAAATTTAGAGGAACGATTCACGAAATAAAGGAATCTTTTGTTTTCCTAGTATGGCCCGCATTTAATAAAATAGAAGAAATACAAAAATATAAGATGGGTAAATATATGTCTCATCCAGCATGTGTAATAACTGATACATTAATATTCAAAGAGGTTCTTACTTCTTCGAAAGAGAAGATCCATCGCTTAGAATTAAAAAAGCTGAAAGCAGAAAAAGAGCAAGAGATAGCGAATAAATCAAATGCAGCAAAGTCTCAGTTCTTAGCAAATATGTCGCACGAAGTTAGAACCCCTCTAAATGGTATTCTTGGTATGATTGAATTAATGCAAGATACAGAACTTGATCCTAAGCAACTAGAATTGCTTAGGGTTGTTAGTAGCTCAGGAGAGAACCTCTTGAGAGTCATAAATGATATTTTAGATTTCTCAAAGATAGATGCGGATAAAGTGACTTTTGAAGAATTGGAATTTAACTTAATTGAAAATATAATGAATGTCCTTCACCTTTTTCAACACGAAGCAGACACAAGAGGAATATATTTAAGATTAAATTATGATGATTCATTTCACAAAATGTATATTGGAGATCCGACAAGGGTCGCTCAAGTGATGTCAAATATCATTTCAAATGCTATTAAATTTACTCATAAAGGCGGAGTTGACGTAAGTCTTTCATTGCTTAAGGATAATATTGTTAAAGTTGTAGTTAAGGATACGGGCATCGGCATATCTGAAGAGAGCCAAGCGAGCTTATTTAGGGCATTTTCTCAAGCAGATGGCTCAACGACTAGAAAATTTGGTGGTACTGGTCTTGGCTTAGTTATAGTTAAAAAACTAGTTGAGAGAATGGGAGGGGAGGTAAAACTTGAAAGTGATGTCAAAATTGGAACTTCTTTTACGATTAGTTTCAATTTAGAAATGGCAAAGCAAAGTACCTCGAAAAAAACTTCGCAGCAAAATATTCTTGCATCTAAAGATAGCGAACTTGGCAAGAGGTTTCCAATAAGAATACTGGTGGCAGAGGATAACTCTGTAAACCAATTAGTTATAAAAATGATGCTAGCAAAGCTTGGTTATAATAATTGCAAATTTGTTCTCGATGGAGAAGAAGCACTAGAAGAGCTTCGTTTAAGTGAGATTAATGGAATTCCGGAATACTCGATCATTTTTATGGATGTGCAGATGCCTGTAATGGATGGTGTTGAGGCCACTAAAATAATAAAAAATAAGTATGGTGATAATAGTCCCAAAATCTGTGCCGTTACCGCCAATGCGCTTAAAGAAGATCTAGATAAGTGTTTCAATGCAGGCATGGATAATTATTTAACAAAACCTGTATCCTTTGACGAATTAAAAGCTGCTCTCTATTTGATTGCTCAAAAAAATTATTAAATAACATAGTTTTTTGAATTTTATTGAACACGAACTCTTGAACCTTTTTAAACCCCAGAAACAAAAAAACAAGCTCAAAGGCTTGTAAGTTTGCAATTTGAATTTTTACGAAAATGGCGGGCTAGTAGCTACTTATTCCTAAATTTGTCCTCCGAGTTGTATGTAACCATAATCACTGAGTTTAAGTCTGGTAGGCAACGTCCAACAGCAGAGTTCCTCCACAAGAAATACATAGAAGAAGGGCTTTCTTTACGTCAGATTTCAGCTCAGACAACGTCCTCCAAAGAATCAATAAGGTCAGCTGTCCTGGCAAATAATTGAAAATCAGGCATATGAGTTTTCAAAAGTACTAAATAGTCCATTCAAGTGAGATTTTAAATCAAAATACGACGTTTTATTTGGATTGATTTTATGAGTTACGCCTGGAATATTTCCATTAATCCCTTGATGGGTTCTGTTTTCGTTATAATAAATTTTGTACTCATTACAAACCCTTTGAATTTGATTTAAATTTATTGGAACAACAGATTCAAAAACTTCATGTTTTAAGGACTGGTTAAACCTTTCAATCGTTTCGTTTTGCCATGGCGATTTAAATGCAGTTTTCTTTACGTTTATTTCAAAAAAATCTTTCATCATAGAACTAAACCAATTCGAAAATATTTGATCTCGGTCACAAATACATAACGTTGGATATTGTTCTAAGTCGAAGAACGCATTTTTGAATTGTTGAGTGATCCAAAACTTGTCAGGCCTATAAGTTGAATTTATCCAAATCAGTTCTCGCGAGTCCAAGTTTATAATTGAGAATATAAAAACCTGATGGCCTAGGGTTGTAATCATGCAAGTAAAATCGATTGAAATTTTGAACTTGTGGTTCGCCAGAAATTGAGACCATGTTAAACCACCTGGTTTTGGTGGTGACATTAGTCCATTAATCTCAAGGTATTTTAAAACCGTTGGTTTACTAACTTGGATTCGAACCTTTCTCAGTTCAAGTGAAATTCTTAGTGCTCCCCATTTTGGATTAAGTTCTTTCAATTGAATAATCAAATCAACGATTTTTTGATCTAGAGGTGGCCTTCCTGGAGAAATCGGTGCCCATATAATTCTTAGTTTTCTATTGGCCAGTGCAAACTTTTTTAAAATTATAACTATAAAAATAGGGGATATATAATAAGACATAATCTCATCTATCGCCTGTTTGAAATAATAAAAATAGGTAAGAATCGTTTGAATAAACTTATTTAATTTGTTTCCCATGTAAGAAACTTGTCGGAACAAATTTAAAATGGCCTAAACTAGATCACGTGAAAGCTTTAAGATTCAATGGTTTAGAATAAGTTACCAGGACACTCAATTCTGCAGTCTCTATGGACTAGCGAACTCAAAATTGAGCCGAATAAAAAATTTAAAAATGTAATTGAATTTGCCTTACTGAATTACCACACGAACTCTTGAACCTTTTTAAGCCCCAGAAACAAAAAAACGAAGCAAAAGCTTCGTAATCTCGGTAATCTAACACCTCAAAAAGGGTTCGAAAATGGCGGGAGCGGCTCCACTTGAACCTCTTGATACCTCACCTAAATAGCTGATATTTTGAGCCCTGATCACCCACCATCCTACAACATTGCTTCATTCAATTGACGTGTTATTATATAAAGATGCGATATCTACTACTATGTTTTCTTATTTGTTTATCTTCATGTGCTAAAGACGAGGATAGTGATCTGACTAAGTCTTCTTCTCCAGATTATTCAAAGCTTACGCCTAATTGTTTTGCTCCATATGCTACGACACCATTGATTGGTCCAGGAAATGAATTTTTTACTGTTGATAATGGTAATAATAAAAGATCTTCAACATGGGGTGATCCTCATGTTTTAAAAGTTGGAAGTCAGTTTATCATGTACGCATCATCATTACCCAATGATCGAACTGATGATACAGTTGAGCATATTGCAGTTTATCGACTAACCTCTAGTAATGGAATAAATTGGACTTTGAATCCAACAACGCCAGTTTTTGATCGATCTGGCTCAGCAGCCTGGGATGCGGATGGAACTGAAACACCGTCTGTTGTTTATTATAAAAACGAATATCATATGTTCTATACTTCATATCCGAGTGACTATAGTGCATCAACGACTTATCGTATCGGTCATGCTAAGTCAGCTGATGGCATTACTTGGACAAGAGTTACGGCTGGAGCACCACTTGTAGCACCAACGGATCCAAATAATACAACCCCCCAATTTACTTTTAATCAGTGGGTAACGGCGGAACCTGGTGCCGTTGTTTTTAATGATAAAATCTATCTGTATTTTGCAGCTACTGGATCAAATTTTGAGGCAGGTTCAACAGCTGAAGTAATAGGACTAGTGACATATGATGGTACTACTTGGAGTCCTCAACAGGAGGTCATGCGTCCTGTTCAAACAGTTTATCCAAGATTAACCATTCCGTATTACAAAGGATTTTCAACTCCTGCTGCGACGGTAATTAATAATCAAGTTCATCTGTTTACAACGGCAGTTATTCAAAAAGACGACCAAGGTGTGGCCTATAAACATACAAAAGTTCATCATGCGTATTCAGTTAATGGTGAAGATAATTGGGTTCAAGATACATCAGCGATTACAGATTATTTAGATTTAAGCTGGCATAATTATGACATAATTAGTCCAACAGCGCTCCTTGATGGAAAAACAGTTTATCTATGGCACGGTGGAAATAATGGATCTCTAACTGGTTTAGGTATAGGGCTGATGACTTGTAACTTATAAGTTAAAGCACACGAACTTTTGAACCTTTCTAAACCTTGATCCAAAAAAACAAGCTCAAAGGCTTGTTGGATTTTAGGCAAAAAAAAACCTCATGGGTTAGATGAGGTTTTTAACGAATATGGCGGGAGCGAAGGGCTCACCGAACACATTTTCTTAACCAACTGAAATTAAAGATTTTTTAAGTAAATCAAAAGCTTACCTCGTTTATTCATTTCATTTTATCTCATCAAAATTCATCACACATCATTTCCTGCGCGAACAAAAGCGAACAAATGATGTTTTCAATCCCAGCTAAAGTTCGGTGTTAAGCGTAAAGGTTTAAGCTCAGTTGAACACAAAGCTGAGCAGAGAACAGTCGATGCTGTTAGGCAGATGAGGGATGAAGGGTTGAGTCTTAGAGCAGTTGCTAGGTGTCTTGACCAGATGAAGGTTCCGACTAAGAATAGAGGAGTGAAATGGCATCCTGAGATGGTTAAACGAATCATTGACTAGCACATCGAATAGGTCAGTTATTTTGTAGGATGCTCTGTGTTGTTTATCATAGGAACTAATTACCATCTAATACATATAGCTCGGCTAGAGTAAAATATCAGTATGAATAGTTTCAAGAAATATCTGAGCATTTCTCTAATGTTCTTTATTGTCGTTTCCTGTGGTGGAAATACTTCTTCAGGTGAAGAGAGTCTTTATTTAAGGGCAAAAGAGGAACTTAATTCACGTAATTATTCAAAAGCAAATAAGTTATTTGAAGAACTAGTCCAGAAGTATCCTGGAAATCGAAAGTATCAACAAGCTTTAGCAGACACATTTTTGGGGATAGGGGGATTTGAATTATTTGATTTCTTAATATCGATAGATAGACTTGTGAGTGGATCCTTTAACAGCCCAAATCTAATTTTAGAAATTAAAAGTTTTGTTGAGAAATACTTCTTTATAGGTCTCAAGCGTAAAACTAATTTAATTCGAGCGTTAAATATATATTATGAATTAGATGCAAAATATGTATATAAATCTAAAGAGGATAAGCTTAAAAAAGGTTTGGTACATATCTTCTTGCTGACACAATCTTTAAAAGAGTTGATTGATAAGCTAGGAAGTGCTGGAGAGAAAGATGGAATTGATGATATTAAGGTTGAGTATAAGAAGTTCATTGAAAAGTATGTCGTGCATGTTGATGGGATGATATTTCATTCTTTTAAAGCCTACCTCAATCTAAAGGAATCATTTGAAGAAATTAATTCATTATTGTCAGAATTAGATAGAGCTATTTTGGATGTATTTGGTATCCCATATCATAAAATAAAGGGTGAGTTTTCCAATATGAGCATAGAAAAATTCGTTTTACTATTTATTAAATACAATCCTGAGTTATATGAAGAAATTATGAAGAAGGTATTAAACACTTGTAAAAGAGAATTAGCACTGAAAAAGATATTAATTCTTGAAGATACGATTGAACAAAATTATCAGAATCATGAATTTAAAGATTCTCTATTAAAAACGGTTAGAACATTAAGGAAATATATTGAAAGTCATGATCAAGATATTTGTAATTCTATCATGTAGTTTTCTTTGTTTTAAAGTTTACTCAAGTGATTGAAATTATTTAAAGCTGAATGGACTAAGAGATCAACACGTTATAAATAATCATGTTGGTGGAAGTACTCAGATTTATATCAATACAAGTAAGAGATTTATGGATCTATTAGACTCCCTTCAAGTAGACGAAATCAGTACTATTAATAAATCCGTTGAAGATGCATACAATAATCCTTATAAAACTCACGTTGCTATTTCACAGGCATTTCTGATTAAAGATATACTTGTTGAAGTCTCAACTCAAGACTCATTAGTTGCAGAGATAAATAATCCTGTTTTCCCAGAACTAGAGCTATTTAATGTTAGGTCAGACATATTATCAATTCAAAAAAAATATAAAATAAACGATTATTCATTTACTCCCAGATTATCGGTAATGAATCGGTGGTATATTAATGAGATTTTTTCTTTAGAAGAAATCATAACTGATAATGTCGATATGGATTTAAAAAATGGTGAAACATTGGTTCCATTATATTTTGATTTTCAAGGAATATATAAAAAGAATGAATATGTTGTTTACGTTGATGGAAGAGGTTTTGAGCTAACAACTGTAGATGAATTTGATTATTATGAAGTTGAAACTAGTGTTCTAAGAAATATATATGATTCATTCTTCTTGGGGTTTTCTTTTACGCCTTTGTATCGAGGAAGTTACTCAATTCAGGATAGTTCCAGCTTGATTATGAAATATAATTATCATGACTATGTAATGACTGATGTTAAAATTTCTAATCTTAGTAAAGAAGTTAAGACATCAGTAGGCTGGAAGAATTTACTATTTAGCGTAGTATTCGAAAATATTAAAAAATCTTATTTGTCCGAAGTCGCAATTAATAATTTTACTATTCAGTTAAGCTTGAACTATTAACATTTTTTTATTCGAAATGTAACGAACAAAGAGTATTGACTATTGTACAAGACTATTCTGAAAGATAGTATCTAGGCTTTATTCTTTAACTACATTTCTTAGATAAAAAACTATTGATTGATAAGAAGTCGTAATGATAGGCTCTACTAATGAAAGAAGAGCTTGAAAAACTAACATTTAAATATTTGTGTGGGCTTTACAGTGAAGATGAACTCCATGAATGGATGACAAATGAGATGAATCAAAATGATAACCCTCATCTTGATATTTATTATTTAAATGCCAAAGATCCTTATGAAACCTCAAAAATCTTATTAAAATTTCCAAAGATAAATACAATTTCGATCCTTACTCTTTAGATAGTGAAGACATAGCAAGGAAAGTTTTCGTTGAAGTATCTGAAGCTTACTTAAAGAAAAAAGTTACCCCTTCACTGTTTTGTTATTTGATAACTATGCTTGATGGCATTTATTCTAATTCAGAATCTACATATGATGAAAAAACAAATATTCATACACCCCTCTATGGACATTGGTGGGGGAAGTTATATGAATGCTGCGACTGTTGCGATGAAGCTTGGACCCAGACAGAGAATCGACATATCGAGGAAGAGCTAAGAGTAGTCTTAAACGAATTAAAGCAGAGCTAGGCATAGTTCTTCAGTTTCTAAATAGTAGCACAAGCTAAGTTTCAATATTTATTCTAATAAAAACTTAAGTAAAATAACTTCGTAAAGTGTCGTAGGGAACGAATATTCTTATCATCTAAGCTTTTAATATGCCCAAACTAAAAAAGCCCTTTAGAGACTTAATAAGATCAAGTAC
>CAJXPQ010000006.1 GCA_913058265.1 uncultured Oligoflexia bacterium | reverse complement strand
CGAGATAGCGTAGCGTCTCGTGGGCTCGGAGATGTGTATAAGAGACAGCATTAAAACACCTAGTAAAGTTTCCATTTGTAATAATATTAGATAATCTTATATAGCTAAAATTATGAATACAATACTACTTAATATATTTATTTTACTGACAGTGAGTTTTATATTGTGCGCAGCGCTTATGAAGTCTAGTCTGAGTATAAAAAACACAAAAGTGTTTGGAAATTTTAATTTTCATCAATATGAAATAGTTCTAAACATAATATTAGTTTTTATGAGTATGTCCGCAATCGCATTATATCAATTTAGTTATGTAACAAAGGTTGAGTTAATATTGATAATGTTCTTCGCATATATGATTAAAGCAGGCTCAAATAATGAATAATACAATAAACTTAATGAGTGGTATTATGATGTTTGGCAGCCTGTCCTTTTTCCATCTTGTTATATCGAATATAATTTTAGACTCAAGCTTTCATGAAAAAAATATTATAACAAAAACATATCATGCGATGTTTAGGTCAATCTCTTTTCTATTTAGAGCAATACAATCAAAAAGAGCGACATTAGTTTCACCTCGAAATTTTATGTTTAGTACATTGTTAATATTCTCATGCCTTATTAGCACGACAATAGACTTTCAAAGGAGCTTTGAAAGTTATTTTGTCTTTATTATTATTTTAACACTTTCATCATACCTTATGAGTGAATTAGTTAAATTAGCAAATACAACAATATCAAACGATTCAAAGACAGAAGAATGGTTCTTGAGGGTACTATATATAGTTTTAATAGAAGGCTTGTTAATGATCGATATGGAGATTGCCTTGCTAGAAATTACGAGAACAGTACTAATAATATTTATCTTGTGTAGGGTTTTATTTAAATCAAACTATATGAATGATATATTTAAAGGCAAGTCGGCAGTAAGAATCTTGTATAGTTGCTGGATATCTTGTTCGGTCTATATGATTATTTCATTCAACCTAGCAGAAACTAAATACCTACTATTCGGTTTAAAGCTTACAGCATTTATATTAACAGTTTTGTTAGTGGCACTAAACATTTATATATCAAGACAAGACGTAGAGGATATTAAATCAATAAAGCGCAAATCAAAGTATAAAATTGAGAACTATGCAATGTTAGCGTTGATAGTTATAGGAGCAATAGATTGGTCAATCTAAGCATTATAACTTCTGTTGTTATGATAATTGCATTCATCTGTTATTTTCTAACCAAAAGAAATAATAAGGCAATGTTAAACATTATAATAATGCTTCTACTAAGTGTGTACTGTATGCATGAGCAAATGTATCTCACCGCCATGGTTACGATTCTATCAAGCATATATGTGGAATACATTATACAGCAGAACAAGGGAACAGGTGTACTCTCTAAGTCTTATAAAACAGAAATGAGAGCATTTGGTACTTCAATAGTATTTTTCTTATGTATTTTAATTGTAATAAAGTTAAAGGGATTAAATATTGTAAATCAAGAGGTTGATTTTAAAACAAGTAAGACAGTAATTGGGATTCTTACGATTTTAATCTATATTGCTCAAAGCATAAGGGATGGAAAAAAGTGGAAATAATAATAGTCTTACAAGTTATTACTATAGTCCTCTTCTTTTCGAATAGTCGCGGTAGTCATTATCGAGCGATGCTAATTTTTGCTGTATCATTAAGTTTAACTGTGAAAAAGATGATTGATCCTGTGGAGCCGAATATCATAATCGTATATGAACTAATTCTTCTATTAATATTTGTATCTCTTTTATTTCTTGGTAAAATAATAAGGAATAAAAACTAATGCTTTCATTATATATACTTTCTATAATATTTATTGAATATATCTTTTCTAGGTACTTCAGAGAAAAGAATCAAGACATACTATCGGTAATTTTTGGACTACCTGCAATTGCATTTATATTTGTTGAGTTAAAAGTGGACTATGAGCTCTTAGCGACTCCTGAAACTACGCTAAGGTTAGTGGTATTACTACTAGTGCTATATAGCTGCAAGGGACTATATCGGATCGTTGGAAACTTAGATCAAGAAAAGAACTATCGTAAACTGTTGTGGCTATGTCTGGCGATGACTATAAATCTCGAGTGGATTCCGGTAGTTATTGCATTAGTTATACTCCCCTCTATTTATATAAATATCAAAACATTAGAGATCGATAAAAAAATGTACTATGGCTTGACATTTATTCTGTTAATTACCAAAAGTGTAGACATAAGCCATATTGAAATAATGAAGTTGATTCTGTTGGGAATAGTTGTGATTAGAATTCTACAGACAAAGCCAAGCTATACAGAAAAGTTAATAATGTTATTTATGATACAAATATTCTATCTGTTTGGTTCAAAAAACCACTACATTCAACTGCTTGTAACAACAATACCTTTTTTGGTCTTGGCACTGGATGATGTAAGTTTCAAGGCGGTAGATGAAATCAAAAAAAGGGTCAATCGCTTAAGATTAATTCAATGGTTGGTAATAAACTATAAAATAAGGAAGAATGAAAACGTAATACTTAAAACCTTTGATTCGAATGAAGAGAAATTAGTCTTAGAGGATCAAAGTCAGAGTGAACATGTATATAGATCAGACACAATTATAAATGGAGCGCTTTTTCTCCTTATATCAGGACTGATTCTTGCTTGGGGGATTGTTAATGTTTAGCTACATAGTTCTCGGACAGGCCTTTTCAATAATAGCTTTAAGATCGATACTTAAGAACAAGCTATATCAAATGATAGCAATTGCAAGTATTACAGTCTTCTCAATGATAAATATGCCACTTGCTAAACTATCGATAGAGGGCGACTCAAACTTTGGACTGGTCGGCTTTATGACAATAGTCTTTGTTACTATTATCGGTATGGTGGCAGTCGCTAAAGGCACTAGTCCAAAAGAAATTTATGGACTGGCTGTGATGACCATAATTCCTATAAATATAGAAATTCACTATAAGCTGATGGTGGTACTATTGTACTACTTATTATTTGAAGAAAAGAATAAAAGATTAGTGTACGGATTATTTCTTATTATATTCTTGAATTATATAAATTTTAAAGGAGTCGTGCAAATATCGCAGATATCAAATATCAACTTGGCAGTAATATTGTTTGGCTTAGTCTTTGAGATAAAAAAAACAAAAATAGAAACCAATGAGATCCAAGCTATAATAAAGATAATAACTCTTACATATCTGCTAGTTCAAGGTCAGGTAAGTAACATTCAAGAATTATTTGTGTATGGATCATATGGTATTCTATTGTTTACAGCATACAGAAACTCGACTTACAGGTTTGAACTTGCATTTCTTAGTTTCAGCATAAGTTCTATATGCTTTGAAAAAGAAGCCATGCTGTTAAATATTTTTATTAGCTTATGCTGTGTCGTGAAGTTGCTCTTAATGGATATTAACTTCGTGAAAATAAGTGATAAGGTTTTATCTAGAATAAGGTATACCAATATTATTTTCTATTTGATGTGTATGTCATTAATTTTTTATATCTACGCAAGAGAGGCTTATGTAATCCTGCCTCTTGTAGGGCTACTAATTCTAAGTCTTAATAACCATATTAAGATGGTCGGAAGTGGAAAATTGCTAACAACTTTAGACGTAGTTATTGTATTTTTTGCTCCAGTTCTGTTTATATATTATGGAGTAAGTTTGTGGAATTAGCACTTATCATAATTACAATGATGCTTTACCAAGCATTTAAAAAGCAAAGAATGAATATTGTTCTATTTCAGCTCTTAATGCTTCCAGTATATTTATATACTGCCTTTAATCGATTTGAAGTAAGTTTGGTGATATGTTTTGTTTTATTGTTTCTAAATCTGAACTTTTCAAGAGACTGTATAAAAAAGAAATTAGAGCAACAGACCGTGCTGTCAGTTGTGACAATGTGTTGGCTAGTTAGTTTGTTTGCGGAGACAAAAAACATATTAGATCTTGTGATATTAATTACTGGGGCCGGTGTGATAACAGCGTTTAGTTCAAGTAAAATTTCTAAAAGTAAGGTCTTTGAAATAATTGCGAATGATCAGCTAAGCCGTTTAATTGTGCTTTTGGTTTCTTCGTTTGCCTATGTTGGTCTGACTGGTAGTTCTGGGTTATCAATAGAAGCAGTGAAGGAATACCCCGTTATAAGTTTATGCATAATAATAATCTTGATGATCGCAAGTTCTAGCATTTTTGATTCTGTAATAAAAATTAATGAAATTGAAAAACAAAGTGATTGGAGTGTGAAGAATTTTATAAAAGCAACAAAGTTCACATTAATTCCATATATTATTACGAGTAACCTAAAAAATTTTTACAGCTATTACCTTTTTGAAAAACAGAATGAGTTAATCGTTATCGCGCTTCTTCTTTTAATGTTGGCTTTTCTAATTCAGATTTATATTAATAAATCAAAAACATACAATATAAACCTATTGAAATTTAATACGGCATCTTTGATGATCATAAGCTTATTAAACGCTGATTCTCATATTTACGCTTTGTTTATTGGTCTTTCGGCAAACCTTGTTCTGTATAACATAGTACAAAGTTACAAAAATAAAACTATAGAGTTTTTATATTTTGGTTTACCCTTCACTCCTTTGTTTTTATATAAGTTTTACAAAATCGACACAATTTTAAGTGTTAGCAGTCAAGCAAGCAATATAGTACTGATCCTGTTTCTGGTGTTTCCGGTATTGATCTATCCACTTATAAAGAGAGAGGGTACATATGAATAAGTATCGTATTAAACTTGAAGGTGGTCGAGTCGTTGGTCCAGTTGAGAAAGAGGAAATATTAGAGCTTGTTAAAGCTGGGCTTGTAAAGGGAACTGAAGAGTGTCAGTTATTTCCTGTTGGGGATTGGGGTCCGTTAAGTCAGTATAAAGAACTAAAGGTGGGTCTGGCAGAAGTCATAGTTGAAAAAAAAGAAGATCTAGATAAAACAGAAGTCAGAAAGAGTATACCTGTTACAGAAGAGGTCGAGAAAACACAGCTTAATCCCGATTATCAAAAATATCTAAGAGTTGAAAAACTTAAAAAAGAAAAACTTGAGGAAGAGCGAAGGCAGAAAGATAAGTCTAAAGCAGAAGAAAATGAAGTAGAGATAGTTGTTGATTATGAAAATGAAGCAACACAAATGCTTAATCTCAATGAACTAGATAAGCAGTTAAAGACAGCTATGAAGGTTGAGGAGTTTGAAGAGAAAGTTATTGCAAGAAAGAGTAAAGAAAAGAAAAAACTTGAAGATTTAAAGGAAAAAAAGCCTACAGAAAAAGCAACAGAAAAGAAGTCAAAGAAAGCTTCTACTTTAGCAGTAATTTTATTTCTAATATGTATAGCAGTAATACTCGACATGGATACTGAAGAAACCACGATATCACTAAAGCCTATTGTCGTTATTGAGCCAGATATCATATTTCCATCACGCCTTGACACAGAAGACCAAAGTCTGGCTACAGCCAACTACTCTAAGGGCCTAGAGCTACTATCAACATATGAATACTCTAAGATAAATAAAGCCGCCAAATTTTTTCAAGCATCTGTTCTTAATAAGTTTGACAAAAATAATGCATTAGCAAAGTTAATATTTAGTTATTCCTTAATGCTAAACGAATCGAAAACATTCAATGAAGATGCGAGTAAAATATTTAAATTAATACAGTATGTATTTTCTAAATCAATACTAGAGGCTGATTATACTGCTGCAATTACAACATTTTATATTGCAATTGAGCGCTATGAAGCAGCGGCCCTGTACACTGAGAAATATCTCACAATAAGGGGGAGAAAAATAACTCCACACCTATATGTAAACTATTTAACCTCGCTTTTAAGAACAGGAAGTCTGGAAAAAATTCAATCTAGTAAAGTTTTAGAGACTCTTGAGAAGATACAAGATAAGGACCTATATACCACTACAATGCTGTATAGATATTACAAGTCTGTAGATGAGCAAGGTGGCAAAAGAAAAAAACTGTTAAACTATGTTACAAACAAGTACCCTAACTCCGTTTACTTCTTACTTGAAAATGCCTTTTCTTTGATTGAGCAAAGTAAGTTTAAGGAAGTCGTAGATATTATTTTTAAAATTAATAAATTGCAGGCCGAGGGTGCCAGCAGCTATTACTCCGAATATCTTATATTGCAGGGATTTCTGTATTCAGCAAAAAAAGATATTGATAAGGCCGCACAATACTTTGAAAAATCTTTGAAGACTCATGAATCCAAGAACTTAATAGATAAACTATCTAACCTTGATTATACAGACAACACCCTTATTAATAGTTTGATATCAACGAGTAAGTTAAAAAAAGAAATTAATCTTGCTAGAGCTTTCGAAAAAAAGAAAGATTATAAGAATGCTCTAAATGTGGCCTTAAGAGCAAGAGAAATCGATAAGAACTCAATTG
Organism: uncultured Oligoflexia bacterium; assembly: GCA_913058265.1. GTDB lineage: Bacteria > Bdellovibrionota > Bacteriovoracia > Bacteriovoracales > Bacteriovoracaceae. Next base: position 210,055 of record CAJXPQ010000006.1, on the reverse strand, counting down.
AGCTAAGAATTTTATTATCTGAGCTAAGCCTAAAGCGTGGATATGTTAATGATGCAACAGGTAAACTCAAAAAACTTTTTAAGGAGTATCCCAATTCTCGTGATGTTCTTGTATCTTTAATTGATGCAACAATTGAAGCTTACGACTTTAGAGAAACGGCAAACTTACTAAATATAGCTAAGAACTTTGAAGGAATGCGTGAACTTGATTTTTTCAAACTTAGAGGTAAACTTGCGAAGTTCAGAAAAAGATACGCAGCACAGTCTACATGGCTCCAAAAGGCGTATGCGATAGATCCGCTAAGTGACGAAGTGATATTAGAATTAGCAAACCTTTATATAAAGGCTTATCAATACCCTAAAGCCAAAAGAATGCTAAATAAAGGGATTGAGCTTGATCCTTCGAATCTTGATTTTAGATTAGGCTTTGCTCGGGTTTTATACGAAGAAGAAACAAGTAATGCAGCTGTTGGTTATTTGTATGATGTACTGAAAGACTTTCCGGACAACCCACAAGTTTTGAGTGAGATTGGAATAAATTATTATAAAAGTGGACTGATTAAGAAATATAAAAACATAAAGGATGAACTCTTAGCTATTCCAGAGAAGTCGGAAAGTTTATTTATATTTTTAATAGAATCAGCAAGACTCGATGATGATATCGAAAAAATTACCGAGCACTCTGAAGAGCTATTATATATAAATCCAGGTAATTTAAAAATTAGACTACAACTTGCTGAAAGTTATATTAACTTAGAAAAGTATAAAAATGCTAAACTACACCTAGATAAATTAAGTGAAAGGCATATTGCCTACCCTAAGCTTCAATTTCTGTATGCGAAGCTGTATTATATGATTAAAAATAATGCAAAGGCTAAAGAGTTAGTACTGAAAGAGATTGAGTTTAACCCAGGTGTGGTTGACGGATACATTTTATATGCAAAAATTCTTTTGGATGAAAATAAGCTAGAGGATGCTAAGAGAAGTTATTTAAAGGCTGTACAGGTAAATGATAAAAGTATTGAGGCCATACTGGGTATTGCTCAAATCGAAGTACAAAGAAATAAGTTTGAGATTGCTCTTGATCAATATCAAAAAGCGATGGAGATACAACCATCAAACGCCAAAATATACCGATTAATGGCCGAGACCTATAAGAAGCTTGGTCAGAGTCAGTTTGCAATTAAAAATTATAAACAATTTCTTGAGCTTTCTCCTAACTCTAGTTATAAGAGCTCTATTGAAAGTTATATTAGAACAATGGAATGAGGTTTTTATGCACGATGTTAAGTTTATCGAAGCGAATTTAGAAGAAGTAAAAAAGAACTTAAGTATGCGAAAGTTTGATCTTTCCATAATTGATGCAATTGTTGCCTTAAATACAAAAAGAAAAGTATTAACAACAAAAGTAGAAACGACACAATCCGAAATTAAATCAATATCTAAAGAAGTTGGATTTAAGAAAAGGAGCGGTGAAAATGCAGATGATCTTATGTCCAAAGTAGGAAAATTAAAAGAATCCATGACGGATGATTGTTCGCAACTCGATGTTTGTAGAGATGAACTCGATTCACTATTATCTGAAGTTCCAAACCTTATGGAGGACGATACACCTCTTGGAACAGATGAAGCGGAAAATGTAGAAATAAGTAAATGTGGCACACCTGTAGAGCTAAATTTCCCTCCTAAGGACCATGTTGATCTGGGTGAAAAGCTTGGTATGTTAGATTTCGAGGCCGCCGCTAAGATGACAGGGGCGAGATTTGTTGTTTATAGAGGTCAGTTGGCAAGGCTGGAGAGAGCTCTGGCAAACTTCATGCTAGATCATCAGTTAGATCGAGGTTATGAAGAAATCATACCGCCATTTATCGTTCATGAAAGAGCACTCTATGGAACCGGACAACTACCAAAATTTAAAGAGGACCTATTTAAGATAGAGGGTGAGGATTGGTACCTTATACCTACATCGGAGGTTCCTCTAACAAATTTAAAAAGAGAAGAAATAATAAACACTAAAGATCTTCCAATAAAATATACTGGCTTAACACCATGTTTCAGAGCGGAAGCTGGCTCTCACGGTAGAGATACCAGAGGCCTAATTCGTATGCATCAGTTTAATAAGGTTGAAATGGTAAACATTGTTCATCCTGACGACTCAAGCCAAGCCTTGGAAGATATGAAAAGAAGTGCTGAAGAAATTTTAGAAAAGCTAAAGCTTCCCTATCGAACAGTAAGATTGTGTTCTGGTGATGTAGGTTTTGGTGCGCGTAAAACATACGACCTTGAAGTATGGGTACCTAGCCAAAAAACGTACAGAGAAATTTCATCGTGCTCAAATTGTGGTGAATTTCAAGCAAGAAGGGCTAACATTAGATTTAAGTCTGAAGGTGAAAAGCCTAAGTTTGTACATACGTTAAATGGTTCTGGTCTTGCAGTTGGTAGGTGCTTTGTAGCTGTATTAGAAAATTATCAAAATGAAGATGGTTCAATTACTGTACCGAAAGTAATCATTCCCTATATGAATGGAGTCTCTAGGATCGAAGCCAAATAAACATAAAATCCTTAGCTTTTATATCATTACATTTCTAGCAATATTTATCATTTTAGATATTTCAATTTCTAATACAGACATTGATGTTAAGAACTATAGAAGTCATTTTTATTATATTGAAGAGGGTTATAGTTATAAAGATAATAAAGAACTTTTTAGAGCATCCAATGATGCAGAAGTATTATATGAGCTCATACCGAACGCGAGTATTACTTGTACAAACTGTACTCACCCAAAGAAAAAATTACGAATGAGATCAAAATAAGTGTGAACTCTAAGGGAAATAGAACGACTCTGTATCAACCTGAAAAGTTTAAAAAAAGAATTCTATTTGTCGGTGGTAGTAATACTTAAGGTGCAAGTTTAAGCGATGAATATACGATAGCATCATTTATGCAAAAGTCATTGAGTGAAGAATTATAGTAATAGAGATTATAATATAGACAACCATTGGAAGAATAAAAATAACTGTATTATTCAGAGATCAATGAGGGTTATAAATAGTTATGGAATAAGGTTAAGCGAAAAAAACGAGAGCAGTTTCTTCAAAAATATTCAAAGAAAACAAAAATTATTATTATAAACCCTACATACCAACCAAGTTTCTTGGTGAATCGATCCATATATAGCGTGTCAGGCTATGAGTCAATTCCTGGAGCTAAAATGCTATTGCATTGTAATCCGAGAGTCGGAAGCGAGTATCAGCATAATCATCCAGCGGTGCATGTTTATAAATGGTATCTAGAGAACTACCTAAAATATATGAATGAGACGAAACTCCTATAATCTTGCGCTTTGCGAAGTAGAAAGTAATTGCATTTTTATGATGTGTCGCCTATATTCTTTGCTAGTAAGTTTTTGTGGAAGTGTGTCCGAGTGGTTGAAGGAGGCAGTTTTGAAAACTGTTGAGGGTTTACGCCTTCCGTAGGTTCGAATCCTATCACTTCCGCCATAACTTAGATCATTTAGAGTTCTTTGAATAAAATATACGATTTCAACTTAATTCGGAGATGTGGGTGAGTGGTTGAAACCAGGCCCTTGCTAAGGGTCCGAACGTTCTGCGTTCCGCGAGTTCGAATCTCGCCATCTCCGCCATTTTAAGTTGATTGATCAAAAGCCCAGTTATGTAGCTGGGCTTTTTTATTTAAAAGGCTCAAATTATAGAAATTGAATATAGTTGATGTATTGTTTGTCGAACTCGTAAACTAATAATTACAGCTATAATAAAAAAGATAATCTAAAAGAACAATTCTTGAAAAAATAGTATTGAAAGTATTCCTTTGATAAACTGGTTGTATGACAATTGAAAGGCAGATAAAAATCATTTTATAAAGGTAGTGAGAGTGAGTTTGCTTGTAACTGTAAAGAGAAGATTAAAAAAAATATGTAAGAGTGAGCAGCCATATCTAGTTCTTTTAAGTCTTTCATGCTTATTCCCATTAATTCAAGATCCTTATTTTTATTATGGAAACTTTATAGATTGTGACACTACAAGGTATTTTGGATTAAACGTTTCACTTGATACAAATAAATTTTTTGAAAATCATTACATGGATGATCGGTTGCCAGCATTAATTCCGGTTCATTATTTATATCGGTTTTTTGGAATGTACTGGGGGCACTTTTTAAATTACTTCTTAACATATTCTATCTTTATTCTTGGTCTGAATTTGGCTTTGAAGCAATTTTTCGACAAAAACACTCGTTGGTTAACACTTGTTGTTGCGGCTTGTTCTCCATTGTTACTTGGAACTCTCAGTCTTGATTACACGGCTTCAAAAGCGGAAATGTATTCTATATATTCGTTAGCATTTATGGGAGTTGCCTTTAACTCAAAGAAGAAGAAGTATTTCTATTATTTTTTGGCAGCATTCTTTTTTGGATCAAGTCTACACTCTAATTTTAAATATATTATGTATTTAAGTTTTATACCCATTTTATATTTTACAGACCTAAACCCTATGAAATTTAGCTATCAAAGCTTTTGGCGATTTTTGGCCGCGGCTATGTCGGGTTATATTGTAATGCTGTTGGTTTTTGGTCTGCTAAATGTAGTTATGTTGGATGGGTATTTTTTATTTTTTAGGGATCTATATGTTCAATTCGTGAAAAATGAAGCGGTCTATCGTTTAGATTTCTACAGCAGGTTAAGAGAAACACCGTTAATGATTTATTTTATAGTGTTGTTTGTGTGGTCATGTTTGCACTTTTTAAAAAATAAAAAAATGGATGGTTATATTGTTTCTGTATGGTCTATGTTTTTATTAAATTTAATTTATATCTTTTGCGGAGGGAACTATTTTGTACCACAAAGATCATCCGCATTTAATATTCTATTTTTCTTTGTATTTCCAGCTTTTATAGTAAGGCCATATATAGCTAAAAATGTAAATATAAAATTCCTTCCTATTTTTCTAATTTGGGGACTATGTATCACTATGATTAAATACATCAATCTACAATTTTATATCGCAGAATATTTTGGATATTATGCAATATTGGTATACGTATTAGTTGCAATCACTTTGTACCTTTCTCCAAGATATATAAAGTGGAAGCCTGCGGTTTATATGTATTTAATATTGTCGATTATTTTGCTGTGTGTTATCCGTCCAGATAACAGAGGGAATGGCTCTTGGTTTCAAAATTTAGGAGAATCTGACAAAAGATTTCAGAACTATAAAATACAATATGATGCAGGATTGTATCTAAAAAAATATAAATTTCAGCGTAATCCCTACTTCTTTTTTGATTTTGCAGATAGTCCCAAAGGAGAATCAATTGCAATCTCATATAATGGATGTACTGCACATTTAAAAATTTTTCATCATAGTTTTAAGGGGCTACCTTCATCAGAAAAAAATTGGGCCCAGGGGGATCTGTCAGAGTTTAGAATGCAAATTTCAAATAAGAAAGAAAAGCAATGGCTTATTACATCAGGAGATAGATTACGTTATGAGAATTTCCTTAGAGATAATATAATAAATAATGATATAAAGAAAATAGGTTTTATAGAATCATATCGATATGGAGACAATGATAGTGAGGTGTTTCATATTTATTTAATAGAGCAAAAGTAGAAGACTTCTAATCTCTTAATATATTTAGAAGTTGGTTTTTGAGTCCTTTAATGTCGTCAGGATAAGCATTATTTTTACTGCTAAAAATTATGTATTTTTTGAGGTTCGATTTTATTACTTGGTTAGACAAAAAATAGTCCTTTAAGTATTTGAGCTGCAAGTCATTGAGTATATAAGCTTTATTCTCATTAATTATATAAGGGGAACATATGCTGATTAATGCAGAGATAGAGTATCTTTCAAAGTCATTGAAAAGACTTTTATGTTTATTTAATATCGTAAGCATGTCTCTCGCCCTCAAAAAAGGGTATGGCTCAATTTGAGATTGGAAAAACATCCATTGAATTCTGGAAAAAACAACTTCTTTTTCTTCTAATGTGTTTTTGTACCATGTTGTCACGTCCTTTAGACTGATAGATGGAGAACTTGGAGATAGTTTTTGTAAAAATAAATTTGCAAGTAAAATATGACCTTCCAAGTTTGGGTGGTGAGGATCAACAAAAAAATTGTCTCCGACAAATCCATTTCCTTTTGTGAAGAGACTTTTATGAAAATCAATGAAATAAATATTAGAGGAACTTTTTGAATTCTTATTAATTATAGCGTTTTTGATTAGTGCTGGTCTAAGGGATTCATACCGATTCCATGAGCTTTGTACTTTTTCTAATATGGCCGGGTTCTTACTGGCTTGATACTCATTCAATATTTCTTCATAAAAAAGGTAGCGAGTATTTAGCTTGTTGGTTTTCAAACATCTAACTCTTTTAATATTATTATCTTCTTTCTCACAAACAAGGTGCGCTATAAATTCATTGTCTGATAGATGTTTCTGAATAGGGGGAGAAAAACTATGATAGTTTCCTGCTAAGGTAGAGACAAAAACTTTCTCCGAGTATTTGCTGGCCATGCTGAAAAGATCATTTACTCTCTGGTCAAAGAGTAAAGATGAGTCATGAAAAGACAATACTCCCCTATTGATAAGAAACTCATATATAAATGAACCGATGTAGGTCCTTAAAAAGAAACTTTCTAAGGCGACATCATATTTATCGGGATTAGTTTTCCCAATGTCGTTAATACCAGTATATATAAAGGTATAGGATTTTTTATATGGTTTAAGGATTATTTGTCTCAGATAAGTCATATAGTTTTCAAGAATATTTTTGCCACCCTTTGCAAGCATAATTACATCAATCTCTTTAGAGTTATACTTATTGTTTAGTTTTCTTGTAACAAGTCTGATGAAGCTGGGGTTATCATTGTAAGGCTCGCCGAAGGATGTTGATCCACCTAAAACATAGAATGCAATCTTTTCCTTATCTGCCCATGTAGATGGAATTCTTTGTATCAATAATTCAAAAGATGAAAGTGAAATTGTTATTAAGAAAACAAACGTTAGTACTTTAAATATATATGGTTTGATTTTCATCATGATAAATTATACTTTTTAGGTTGAAGATTGTGAACAGTCAAATAGCGAAGTTTTGATATGTGTGCTGTTAATATTCAAAGCTAATTTAGTACTACCATTTTTTATTAATTACTTGAAGCACAGCGTAGACGGTGGGCTTTTCATATCGAAATTAAGAGTAGTACATATCAAAGAATTCATCCATTTTATCTTCGATATAGCGATTGTTTGATTCGGCTAAGTCTCGATAGTTGGAGCATAATAAAAAATCTCGGAAATCAAAACTATCTGAGTTTGTATATTCTTGGTGAAAAGATTTTATTTCGAAAGGACTGAAAGCAGATTTAAATATTTTATATAGGCTTTCTTTGGTATCAATAAAAACTTGTCTCTCTATCTCTTCATCAATAATTTTGAGTTGTGGAATAAATGGAAAAATGGAATTGTTGTGGCGAGTTTCATCTTCAAGCACAAGTAGGTCAAACTCCCTTGCAGGATAATTGGGCCAGTTAGCAAGTCTAAACTTTAAAACATTTACCGCAAGACCTTCTAGAATAATTTGAAGGGCAAAAATTCTTACAGTTAGTACATTGATGCCTAAAATAAACTTGAGAATCTCAGGCTCAAACTTAGAGTCTATATATGCAGGATTATTTGTATATTTTTTATATTCTCTTGCGTGAAACACCTCTTCTTTGAGTTGAGTTTTGAGTGCAATCTTAAGGCTTTCTGGTGGGTTAAGTGTCTTGAGTGTATCTTTAAGAATAGGAACACCCGTCTGTTCACCAAAACAAGTAATGTACAAAGTTTGAAGTAAAAATATTTCTTTAACATTAGTAAGCATTATAGAATTTTAGTAAACTAAGCAATTAATTACAAGTAGGGACATGTATAGTTTAAATAAAATATAATAAGTGTTAATGTAGGTAATGGAAAAAGAAGTAAGCGATGTTATATGCCCTTTGCCTTGGGTACATTTGAGCTCGGATTTAGATGGTGCGATGAGAATTTGCTGTAATACGTACTACCCAGGAACGATTGTTGATAAAAATGATAGGACAATAAGTATATATGAAATTGAAACCCTCGAAGAATACTTTAATAAGAGTTCATTAGTAGAGATAAGAAAAAAAATGCTGCGCGGTGTAAGGCCAAAAATATGCTCTAAGTGTTACGACCAGGAGGACTTAGGAATTATTTCAGTGAGAAATAAGTTTAATGAAATTTATAATAAAAACGAAAAATATAGAAAGCAATTACTTGATACGAGTGAAGACGGTGAAATTGAGGTGAAGGTTCAATCGATTGATATAAGCCTAACAAATGTTTGCAATTTGATGTGTATAATGTGCTCCCCAAGAGCGTCCACATCTTTAAAAAAATATTTTGATATGAATAAGATTGAATACGATAAAAACTTCTATCAGAAAGCTTCTAATAAATCTGCAAATGATATCACTATAAAGCTCATAGAGAATCTAGGTCATGATTTAGGTGAATACTTAACTACAGGAGGAGAGCCATTTTTAAATAAGGCTCATTTAAATGCAGTTAAAATGCTTGTTAAGTCTGGAGAATCTAAAAAGATAAAACTAACTTACAATACTAATCTTACAATATGGAGTGAAGACCTCGCAGCTTTATGGGAAGAGTTTAAGTTAGTTGAGATTCATATTAGTATCGATGGATACGGAAAACTTAATGAGTATATTCGATACGGCTCTAAGTGGAATTCAATCCTAAGAAATTTAGAAAAGCTTAAGGGTAGAAAAAACCTTAGTATTCAAATACATTGCGCAGTTCAAATTCTAAATATCTTTAACATAGACGATCTTCATCGCTGGATAAGTAGTATTAATGAAATTGAGATAAAAAATATTTACTTTAATTATGTTACAGAGCCAGGATGGTTAGATATTCGGGCCCTACCGTGGAGTTATAAGAAATTAGCTTGGGCAAGGATCTTAAAGATATTGGAGAATAAAGACTGTCGCTTTCATCCTAACATGCGTGACTTGATGCTATACTTAAAAGAAAAAAATACTTTACTTGAAGCAGATGAAACAAAAAGAGTCGTAATTAAAAAAAAATTATTAAGATATCAAGAGCATAATCAACTCGAGGATATTTGTGAAATGGTACCAGAGTTAAAGTACTTGTTTTAAAGGTGACAGTTGTTTTTTAATACATACAATTTCTATCTCTTCTTAACGCTAATTATGCTGCTTTATAAATTAGTGGGATTGAAGTACAAAAAGTTGTACCTATTATTAATTTCTTATGGCTTCTATGCTTTGTGGGATTATAGATTCTTGGTTTTAATCTTTATAAGTACTCTCACGGATTTTATTTGTGCGAACAAAATTCATAAGGGCGTTAACAAACAGAAATATCTATTTATCAGTCTTTTTATAAATCTAGGATTACTGTGCATCTTTAAATATTTTGATTTTTTTATCGAGAATTTTAATACACTTATCGAGTTATTAGGCCTGTCGCTTAGCCTACCGTTACTAGAATTAATTTTTCCACTCGGAATATCGTTTTATACATTTCAGACATTGAGTTACACTTTTGATGTTTATCGTGGTAAGCAGACCCCTACTAAAGACTTTGTATTATTTGGACTATACGTGGCATATTTTCCACAGTTAGTTGCAGGCCCAATAGAAAGAGCTAAAAAGCTAATGCCTCAGTTAGAATCTCTTGGAAGTATTAAAAAGATTGAATATGAAAAATCATTTTATTTAATTTTTTGGGGACTTTTTAAAAAATTAGCAATTGCAGACAATCTCGGACTATTAGTTAATAACGTTTTTGAAAATACTCAATCGTACGATCTTTTTTCTATTTATCTAGCATCATTCGCATTTGCCATTCAACTTTACTGTGACTTTTCAGCCTATTCGAATATTGCAAGAGGAGTTTCCCTCTTGTTTGGTATTGAGTTGTCTGTAAATTTCAAGTTTCCGTTATTAGCAAAAAATGCAAATGATTTTTGGAAATCATGGCATATCACCCTTATGTCCTGGATTCGTGATTACTTTTTATTGTTTTTGAAAAAAAATAGAGTTACCCAGAATAAGAAATATTTACATATACTCATTATCTTCTCTTTTATGGGGTTTTGGCATGGGGCAGGCTGGAACTTTATTTTATTTGGAATCTATAGTGGATTAGGGTTGATATCTAATTTGATGTGGAGAAAATCTAATATATATAAAGTTTTAGTGAATAAGTCCGTTATATATAAGGTCTGCCATGAATACGTCCACTTTCTATTGTTACCATTGGGATTCTTTCTTTTTAGAATTGAAAGTATGGAAATGCTTAAAATAATCTTGGAAAAAGATTTACTAGATATCTCCTTGTTTTCCATGGAGAATATTCATATATTAAAGTATATCACTCTGTTCTCATCACTACTGTATTATGTAGAAATACAGGCAAAGAAAAATCAAGATAATTTTTATTTACTTCACTTTCTAGGTATAAAAAAAATAACAATTTTTACTGTGTTAACGTTATTTTTTATAATATTTGGTAATTTGGGTAATTATCAATTTATCTATTTTAGGTTTTAACATGCTAAAGAAACTCTTACTAATATTCAGTGTGGTTATCATTTTAGATTTTACTCTAAACATGACAAAGCTTCTGGAGGGAACATTATATTCAATAGCGAAAGAGAATAATAGAAGTAGTCGAATGTTTCATGAAATGAACCTTGCACGTAACATAGAGCATATAAAGAAAACAAATAAAAAATATATTCCCATCGGATCCAGTCAGATCGAATCGATAATGGATAAAAGCCACCACTTGACTCTACCGGCAATGAGTTCTTACGAGTTATATGTACTGAAAGATTTATTATGGAATAAGTTTAGAAACAAAACTATTATTCTTTATGTTGGTGACGAGGACTTTAAAAATACTAATTATTCTACATTTTTTTTCGGCCTACCACGAAAAGGATTGAGTGGCGTTGTCGATGTTATAAAAGCTCTAGAAGAATATAGAGACTTATCTTATTTTAGTTCAAGTTCCGCGCTACTCTTTTTAGAGGAGATATCGTATTTCTTTGCAAGAAGAAATCATATCAAAAATTTTCTTTTAAGTACTTTTCTTGGAGAGACTGAGAAGCTAGCGCCACCTCGTAAAGATATTGGTTCCGATCTGCTAACCCTAGATCAGTGGATTGATGTGAAGTTTATGTATCTAGAAAAACTTGTAGAGAAATTAGAGCAAAATGATAATAAAGTTTTTGTATTTGAAGCTAGAGTCAAAGACGACTATACTAGAGTGGACCGTCGTAACTCCAAAATCAAAAAAAGACTGTATAAAATATTCTCAAAGAAGGGGGAAAATATTTATTTCATTCCAGCGTTATTTCATGACAATATAATAAGTGCGAAAGATTTTGAGGATAATACTCATATTGTTAGGGCAAAATCCAAGGAGTTGCATTTAGAAATGCTTCGTATTATTAATGAAACTGTGGGAAGTACTTTAGAAATACAAGAATTTGAAGAGTAGGTCATAAGTTAAGTAAATATGAGGGTGCTTTAATTAAAACTTAAGAAACATTAAGAGGCTTTGGTTTAGATGTTAAAATGTATAGAATTATAATAAATGTGATGAATAATATAAACGAAAAAGACATTTTAAGTTATGATTTAAGAATGAAAATGAATAAGTCTAATAGAGCATTGGAGTTTATAGAAAGCTATAAGTATGAAGTTCTTTTTCTCATTTTTGTATTTATAAGGCTTCTATTTATATATACATTTGATGGACTTCATCATGGAGATGCTATTTCTCGTACTGCTGGTGCACATCACATGGTTTATGATTTTCGATTGTGGCCGACAGAAATTTGGTTACCTTTCCCATTCTGGATAAACTATATATTTTCAGCAATGTTTTATGATTGGATTTATACACCAAGGATCTTGCCCGTTATATTTGTTGGAGCTGGATTATACTTTCTAGCTAGGGCGATTAAAAATATCATTTCTGATCATGTTGCTTTAGCCTTTTTCTTACTTTCCACTTTTTCTACACCACATATATTTATAGAAGCAGCAAACCTATCGGAGCCCTACTATGTTGCTTTGTTGGGGCTATTTATTTGGTTGATGACAATTGTTGATTCTAAACAAACACTCAAAGCCTATTTGGCAGCCGCAATATGTTTAGCATTTTTATGCTTAACTAGATATGAAGCATACCTCTTCCTTCCCTTTGTTACTGCAATGATAATGATTAGAAATAAAAAGGAAATATTCACAGGGAAAATGATTCTTGCATTCATCATTATCAGCACAGCAGTTATCTATATGTTTTATATGAATTACCTTTTCGGAGGATCTATCCTTTGGGGTATTGAAGGAGAACATGTCATTGAGGTTGCTAATTTTTATAAAATGTTTTCGTTTAACGATAGCATCAACTGGTATGGCGGCTTTTTACTGATGATGCCACTTAGTTGGTTGAGTTTGATTTTTGGTACTCTGGGAGGCGGATATGCAGTAATAGTATCTGAAAGCTATTGGCAGAAAGCAATTTACCTCTTCCTAATTGCATATGTAATGTTTATAATAAAGCAATTTGCTACTGGTTATATTATGCCAGATTATCGATATCATTACCTATCTTCAATTATCTTACTTTACTTTAGTGCATATATGCTTGGTAATCTTAAGATCAAATCGGCATTATTCATATTTATAGGCTGCTTTATATTGATGCAACCTTTCTCGTACCATCGCATATTAGAAGCCCATCACTATACAATTAATATGGATAAGGGGTTGAGTGAATTGATCAAATTTACGAAAACTAAAAAAGAGATAAGATATAAAAGGCATTTGATTGATCGTCGAATTATATATGATAATATCAGTTGGCATGCTGATATATGGTCATACTATATTGATAGTCACTTGTATCAAAAAGTATTTTGTTTAACTGAGAATTACCCACTTATTCCAGAGAGAACTTATTCAACAGAGTCAACTCTTAGGTGTATCAAAAAAGGTAATGTAGATTTTTTGATACTATTTAATGACGGTTTAGTGAAAAGAGATTTTTACTCTAAAAAAAACCCATTTGTAAGAGAGCAATGGAATATAATTTACTCTAATCTTGGGTATGAAATTTATGAAAGAATCAGAAGCAATTAAAGAAAAAATTAAAGAACTTGGATTTATTAATAGATATCAAAATTACGAATTTGAAAGTTTAGATATGTTATTACTCCAATGTCCTGGTTGGAGAATTGAAACTCCTCCTCTGTCTTTGGGTGTATTAGCATCATATGGAAAATCAAAGGGCTTTAAAGTTCTTGGTTTAGATTTGAACGTTGAAATGTATCGTAAAAAAATAGATGAATATAAAGATGTGTGGAATATTGAGGTCTCTAGTTGGTTTTGGAATTCTAAATATCATGTAAGAAGCTATGTGGATGCACATATGTTTTATCTCAAGTCTTTTTTTGAGCTAATTGATCTTATAAAACCAAAGTCTGTTGGATTTAGTATCTACAATTCTTCTTTTGACTTTAGTTTATCACTATCAGAAAAGATAAAAGAGGTATCACCAAGTACTAAGATTATTTTCGGTGATCCACATGTTAGCTATTCACTTGCCGGAAAGTACACTCTTGAAATATCCAAATGTATTGATGTAGTTGTCGAGAGTGAAGGTGAATATACTCTTGGGGAAGTTTTGAAGGCCGTAAGTAAAGGTGAGGAATTAACAGGAATTAATGGTACATTTTATAAAGTTGGAGAAGAAATAGTTGTTGAGAAGTCACATGAACCCATTCGTGAACTAGATGATCTTCATTATACTGATTTTAGTAATTATATTTTTGAAAATTATACTAAGCCAGAGCGCTTACCATTAATTAGTAGTAGGGGCTGTCCTAATAAATGTATTTATTGCACAGAAATGGTGTTTTGGAAAACCGATAGGAGTTTCTCTGCCGAGAGAGTGTTTAAAGAAATTGAGTATCAATTCTCAAAACATAATCAAATAACATATGTTGATTTTCAAGACAGTTTAATAAATGGAAATCTAAGGCATCTTGAAAGATTCGCCGATTTAGTTATAGAGAGCGGAATGAAGTTTAAGTGGGCTTCACAGGCAGTGATTCGAAGAGAGATGGATTATAAGTTTTTTCTAAAACTTAAAAAATCGGGATGTCATTGTCTAGCATTTGGTATGGAGACTACATCTCTTGATTTGATGAGTCTTGCGGGTAAAAATCTGGCACGTATGACTGATCTGGACAAATTTGTTAGAGAATCAAGTGAAGCTGGCTTACACAATGCATATAATTTTATGTTTGTCTTACCAAGAGAAACAGAAGAGCATCACATTGAAACACTAGAGTTCATAAAAAGAAATGCAAACTATTATATAGGAGCTGTAAATCGATCTCCTGCATTTTGTGGCTTTTCTAATGGGACCGCAGGTGGTGACAACCCCGAAGACTATGGAATGATACGAGATGAGAGTAGAAATAATTATTGGGTTTCTGAAGATGGGACTAATATTTACCTTGTAAGGCTTCGAAGATTTGAAGAGTTTTGTGCACTTGTAAATGAATTGGGGATAAACACAACCTATCCTTCCCCAATGTTACTGAATAGAGAAAAAGCGCTAGGAGATTACTATAACTTCCAAGGCGATTATACTCAGGCGCTTGGATACTTGAAGATGTGGCTTAAAAAAAATCCAAGTGATAAGCAATCAAAAGAAAAACTAATGAACTGTCTTGCTCATATTGCATAGTCATATCAAAGTGCAAGAATGCAAAGTATAAGATATATTCAAATCATTCGAGGCGAAATGAAGAAAGTAATAATGATAATGATTTCATTCTCAATCTTAATAATGGTTACGCTTTTGTTTACTGAGCTATACCTTCGTGTTTATAATAACAATTACAGTTCTGCTGAGGAGTTATTTAATAAAAAAGCGAAAGGACTCTTTGGGGATAAAACAAGCTATAGATGTAACTGGGGCTCAACTCTTTATCCTCATCCTTATCTTGGGATTATACATAAAAGAGATAATAGAGAAAACTGTCTAACCTCAAGAGTAAACTCTGAAGGAATGTATGGACCTGAGTATCCAAGCATAGACGATAATAAAACATTTAATATATTAATATCTGGGGGATCAGTAGCCTACAATTTAATTAAATGGAGGTATGATGTTGGTCGTTATGGTGAAATCAAGCACAGACTGGAAACAAATTACCTTGGGCCGAATGGTAAAAAAATTAGAGTTTTCGGTGGTGCAATTGGTTCTTGGAAACAGCCACAGCAATTAATAAATTACATAACTCACCAGGACAAATTTGATGCAATTCTCTCAATTGAAGGTGGAAATGAATTAAATACCTCAGAAGATTTGAAGTTCGACTCCCCCTTCAGTATTGTGTATCAGGTTGGTGATTATCGTGACCTTAATCTTAGAACGAGTGTCGCTATATATGAAGCTCTTTCTTCCTTAAGAGAAAAACTCATTAATTCATATTTACTATCTTGGGCACTGCTCCGATATTCATCGTATTTGAATGAACTTTTTGGTGATAACATGACGAAAAGTTATATCGTAAAAGTATTTCAAAGGAAAATCGACGAAAAAACAGATTACAAAGATGAGTTATATAGTGAGTATGAAAAATATATAGATACATTTCGAACTTTGACGAAATTGAATAAACAGAAGTTTGCATTATTTTTTCAGCCTACAATACTTCGTTTTAAGGTAAGACATACGGAAGAAAAAAAAATTAATTTCAGAAATGATGTATTAAAAGACGTCTATCCTGAAATTGTAGATAAAATGATCTCAATCAATAGTAAGAATATATATAGTCTTTTAAAGATTTTTGAGAATAATCTTTCCCATATATACAATGACTACATACATTTCAAGAATATTGATGGGAAAATTCTCGGGCACAAGATAATTGTAGATGAAATTTTAAAAAAAATAAGACAAGACTGGAAAATTAAAAGGCTAGAGAAATTGTGAGTTAAGTATCTAACTTTACTTCTTTTTGAGTTGCCATTTATTTTGAATTGTGTCGAGAATTCTGTTAATTAAAATCTGATAACCACTCGAATAATTATTCTTTTCAAATTTATAATGAACCTGATCCATATAAATTGTATTATTAGATTTATTGAAAACATCAATGAGACTATAGGTGTTATACTTTTCTGTATCTAGAGAATTTATAATTTCAGCAAACTCCTTGTAGTAGGGACTAAAAGATACGGATTTAACTTTTTCTTCATCTGAGGTTAAATTCTTTTCAAGAGAAATAATCGGTTGAATAAAATGAGCATATTTTACATTAAGATTTTTCGAAATATTTCGATAAGAATCGATATAGTATTGGTATCGTTTATAGTTTAATTGAAAAATTTGCTCTTGGTTATCAGCTTTAACTTTGTAACTATTCTGTGTTTCTTTAAACATTTCTATAACTTTGTCTAACTTACTGTATTGATATTTAAGCCAACAATCGTAGAAGAGACGAATCAACATTGAATTTTGTAGTGGAGATTTTTTGAGATAAACTTTAAAAGCATATAAGTTCTTAAGACCGTCAAGCTTATCTGTTAGATGTAATATAGTACTTAAGTAGAATGGAATCAGAGGCGGCATATCTATTCTACCGATTTCCATTACAGTCAAAAATTCATTGTAGCCATCAATGGCGATGAAGCCATCTATGAATTGACCAAAATAGTTGAGAATATTAATTTGCGTTGGAAAGTTGTTTGCCCCTAAAGCAAAGTTATGAACTCTGAAGGGCTTTTTGTTTGGTGAGATAAAATTTTTGTTAAGTTGATGCTCAAGGTATGAATCATTTGCGATGAAGTGGTGAAACATTATATCGGCAACAGATCCGCCAACAACAGCAATATCAAAGTAATCTAAGTTTTTTTCCGTCGAAACAGAATACTTGTTTGAAAAACCAAAATTATTAATACCTGTACTGTAACATTCTCCGTCGCCTTTATACGTAAAAGTAAAATTAGGGTGTGGAAGAATAGTGCTCTCAAACATGCAGCTTTCACCAAAATTACTATTATGCAAATCTACAAAATAGTTCGTTTGATCTATGCTTTTTGGATTATATGTTAATTGTAGAGAAATTTCAGTGAAAGAAATAATAAGTAAAAATGTAAGTATGATGAAGAACGATTTGATATTGATAATATTCATTAACTTTCTATAAAATTTAGCCAATATTAACACCTGTAAGACTATCGCAAAACTTTCTAAAGTCATCAACTCTTACTTTTACAATCTCTGAATTAACATGTTCTGTAAACCATTGTCCGTTTTCGTCCCATTTTATTCCAAATTTATCAGGATTATCGTGTACCTCTGAGCCGGCTAAAATACCCATCCCGAAACCTGGGATTAAATGATCTAAGTAAGGTTCAATATCTTTTATAAATGATTTTGTTTCTTCATAATCTTCATTTGTTTCTGTGGGAAACCCTACTAGGAAAAAACAACCGACTTTAATTCCAGCATCACAAGAATCTCTTAGTACTCTTTTGGCAATGGGTGCTGTAAAGCCTTTTCTCATTTCTCTAATAACTTTTGGAGAGCCCGATTCGATTCCATATTGTAGGTTGTCACAACCAGCTTTGACCATAAGCTCTAAGACTTCTTTGGTCATTTGAGTTCTGATGGAGGCTTTTCCTCCCCATTTTATATCAAGACCTTCAGCGATTATGAGCTCACACATTTTAACAAGTTCTTTCATATCGCCATTTATAAGGGAATCTACAATATAGAAATAATTTGTCTTAAAATGATTTAAGTGATGTTTAAATTCTGTAACTATGTTATCCGCTGAGCGATACCGAAATCTTTTCCAAAATACTGTCTCAGAACAAAATGAACATGCAAAAATACAGCCTCTACTTCCAAGAATTGGAATACTCGGGTCGGAGTATTTATGGAGGGGAAACATTTCATAGAGAGGATAAGGTATTTGATTGATGTCTTCAATCATCTCACGTGGTCCGGTATCAATGACATTGTTGTCCGTATCTCTAAATATTAAACCCTTGATGTCTTGATAATTTACTTTGTCCTCTAAGATAAAGTTTACTAGCTCTGCTGAAACCTCCTCGCCCTCGTCTGGAACGACAAAATCAATGCACTCTTGCTTAATTGCCCAGGGTGCACCCTCATACCTAGTGACATAAGGACCACCTAAAATAATTTTAATGTATGGGTTCCTAGCTTTTAAATTTTTTGCAAGATCAATAGTAGGTAGAATATTTGTTGTTAGGACAGAAAATCCTACAATAGTGGGGTTTTGGCTGAGAATAGTTTCAGCACATTCATCAATAAAGCTAGCAATTTTTGGATAAACCTCTGGTCTATATTGTTCTTCGTGAATCCAGTTTATATGGTATGCCCCATTAGACATAATGAACTTTTCGTCTTCTTTAAGTTGCGAATATAGTTCAATACTAAAGTCTGAAAGTTGGACATTATATCCTTTGTTTTTAAGGAACCCCCCAATATAGGATATTCCCATTGGTGGTTGACAGACATCCCATTGAGGCATGTGGGCTAGATATACAAGATGATTTTTCATAACTAATTATATGCTATTTTGTGAAAATTTACTCAAAAAAATAATAATATCTCTTAAATTGACCTAACTTGTTGGATTAACTCTTTCAAATATTTGAACCCTCTTATCCCTGAAAACAAGGCGCCAGTTTTTCTCTAGTTGAATGATTTGCTTCTCTTGTATGTGATTATAAAGTATTGAATTTTCGAAAAAGACAAGATGATCAAAGTTATTACTTTGGAACTTTTCCAAAAAATCATTTTCCAATCTCTTTCTGAATTCCATAGGGTCTGGGATAAGAGACAAGTTATCATTATAGTGCACAACGTCGTACTTGTATTCACTAAATAAGTTGTGGACCTTAAAGGCGTAGAAAACATAATTACTCTGAAGTTCATCAATGTAAACAAGCTTGGCCCTACTATTTGTAAGAAAATTATGAGCTGAGTTGCTGGGTACCTCTCTCGATAGATCGTGAATGTATGGTGCGTAAAACAACTGTAACATAAGAGTCAGCGGAAGAACTACGAGATGGATGTTTTTTGGTAATGAGTCGATAGAGCGTACTATTAGAAAAATTAATAGAGTAAGAGAAGGAAACCAATATCGTGAAAAGAGAGCAACACTATCGGATATTGTTCCAAAAAAAAGTGAGAGCCAAAGAACAATAAAAAAATATAAATAAATATCAATACCTCTCTTTAGTGCATGCCAGAAAGCCAAAGGTAGAAGAAGAAAAAACAGACCACTATTTTGAAAGTGAAATTTTGCAATCAATTTAAGCTTAGAGAACAGAGCTGCATGGCCAAATTTTTTAATAAGGGGTACAGTTTCAAGATAATTATCAAGTATACCAGAAAAGTGTCCTTGACCAGCTTCAATCAAACTCTGTTCAACAAAATACACACAGGCTGCAAAAGAGAAACTTGCAATTAATATATATTTAACACTCTTTGTTTTGTAGAATATAAAAAAAATATATGAAATATAAAGAATCCACCCTTCATATCGAAGCATACTTACAATTAACAAAGAAATTATACTTATATAAAGGTAGTATGACTTCTTCCTATTATCATCAAACTTGGTAAAAAAATATCCAGATATAAAGACAAATAAAATAAAACTTATTTCCGACAAGAGGCTTCTTGAGAGCATCGTATTTAGTGGCATTAAAGAAATGATTAAGATACATAGTACTTGACTGAACTTAGACATAGTCCTTGGTGCAGAGCAGAAAACAATCGCGGATAGTAGAGAAGAGATAAAAACTTGAAAAATAATAAGTGAATTATAGGTAAAGCTTAAGTGAAGGGGAATACTATAAAGTATAAAATAAAAAGGTAACCAAATTGTAGAAGTTACCCAGCTATAATCAAAGGGGAAGCATCTTATAATGTGAATAATTCGACCTGTGGAGTCACCTTTACCGTCGACTGGGTCGAATGGGATTAAGGGAAAGGCCTTATAGATAAATGATAGAATGATAATTGAACTTATAATTACAAATGTAGTATTTATATTAAATTTAATCTTATTGAACATACAAAGATAATAACAAAGATGAAGGTATAAGAAACTCTTATTTTATTGACACTTGCTTTCAAGGTCTAAAGTCAGTTTTATTCATGATAATCTCATGTTATGCTTGGTAGATGATTACAAAAATATATCGAAACAATGAGACGACCTATGACTTGCACGTAATGTGGTCAATACATAATCGATGTAACTACTCGTGTTCATATTGTCCAGATGAACTACATAATGGTTCAAGCTCATGGCTAAAATTAGATGATTTAAAGTATTTTGTAGAAGTAACCCTCTCCCACTATAAGATAAAACTTGGAGCAAAGAATATATTATTTTCATTTACTGGAGGAGAACCAACACTTTGGAGAGACTTCAAACCATTTGTTAAATATTTAGGTGAAAGAGATATTCGAGTTGGACTTACAACCAATGGAAGTGTTTCAACTAATTTCTGGGATGGAATTGTAGATTATTTTGATTATATCTGCCTTTCTTTTCACACAGAAAGTGCTGATGCAGAAAATTTTATTGAAAAGTATAAATATTTCCATAATAATAAAAAATGCGTCGTTCCAAGCGTAAGAGTTATGATGCATAAAAATAACGAACTTTGGAATAAGGCATTAAAAGTAATAGAGGGAATAAAAAAATATAAAAACCATACAATTGAATGCGTTCATATTTTAGAAAATTACGGAACTAGCTCAGAAAAAATAAGCTATGAGGATCCTAAAAAAGAGATATTCATGGAGAAGAACTCTTTCCTGGAGCAATACAAAAAGAGTTCATTAATACCAGAGCGTAAATTAGGTTTCGAAGATTATCAAGTTGAGAATGATAGTGGAGATGTAGGAAAGCTCTATGAGAATGACTTGATAAATAAGGATCAAGTTAATTTTAGTGGCTGGGAATGTGCCATTGGTATCGAGCAGTTATTTGTACACTTTAATGGAGGAGTAAAAACCTCTGGCTGTGAAATGGGCAAAGAGATAGGTAATATCTTATATCCAGAATTCATTGATTTTCCAGTGAAGCCTGTAATATGTAAGGTTAAGAATTGCTATTGTCCAACAGATGTAAGAATAACAAAGTCATTAACTCATAGTTTTCAAAAAGACAAAAACATCGAAATTATAAAGCCAATTGAAATAAATACACAAGAGAGATTTAAGTACAGATTGAAGCTACATATATCTGTTTCAGAATTAGACCTTATGAAAACGATGTTATTACTTAAGAAGATGAATAATATTGTAGATAATATAAAAAAACAATATGACCTATCAGAGAAGAGGGTACTTTTAGAAATTAGTTTTGAGGGAAGTGATAATAGCAAAAAAAACAAGGATATATGTAAACTCATATTCAAGAATTTATCTTTCTTAAAATGTGTTAAAAGAATGAGTTTTGACTGCCGTGAAGAAATTATGGAACAAGTGATGAAGAATATTAAGGAGTTTTATTCTCTTTATATCGAAATTAGTAATGGGGATTATATAGATAAAGTGGACGAACTGTTTGATGTTGTTAAAAGTGTTGGGCACACCTTAAAAGTTGTCCCCGTGATTATGAATCACGTCAAGATTACTGAAAACTTTTGCGAAAGCCTTATAAGCTTAATTAATAATAAAAATCGATATTATGAGCTCACTGTCGGTACAGTGGAACAACTAGAAAAAGTGAATAAGTATTTTATTGCAAACAACGTAAATCCGATTCAATTACATAGCATAAATCACTCTAGCTACGAAGAGGCAAGGGCCATTAATACTGCGCAAAGATTCTCAATTGATCATGTCGATATTTTGATGTCGGATAAAACATATAATTCCCTTTCTAAGTACCGATCGGAATTTCAGGAAGAGAAACTACCGTTTAAAGGTTGGGAGTGCAATATAGGTAAAATGGGAATTATAGTTAACTCAAAAGGTGATGTTTTTACATCGACTTGTCCACAAACAGAAAAAATTGGGAATTTATTTGATTCAGATATAAATGAAAAAATTCTATGTCTTGGCCCTGTAGTTTGTAAACAAGATTTTTGTACGAAAGAAGAAATGCAACTAATACAGAAAAAAATAATTAGCTAATTCTGTTTTGAATTTCGATTAACTCATTGTCGCCAGGATTCAGTTCCAAGGCCAACGGGAGTAATTTTTTGCACAATCTATTTTTTTCTAAAATAGAAGCAATAATAGCAAAGCCTTTTAAGATATAGGGATCATTTTTTTCAAGAGAAAAAGCTTTTTTGTAATTCTTATAGGATAGTGAAAAACTTTCTAGTTTCATGTACATCCAACCAAGCTCTCTATAATCAAGTTGCTTTGATGTACTAGTTTTGAGTGCCGCTTCAAACATGACTATCGCCTCGGTCAACTTGTCAGCAGAAGCTAATTCCCAACCTTCCTCGCGAAGCATATGAAAATCAGGCTTTGGGCAAACAGCTTTCACCTTACTTTCAATGAGTCCATTATAGAAATCAGGTAAAGCCTCCTGTAAGCTTTGATTTCGTTGTTTGTCGAGTGTATTTGAATAATACAAAAATTCATTTAGTAATTTTTTACGATCAGAATTTTTTTCGTTTTTAATAGTGTGAAGTAACTGGTTAAAGCCTTGTCTAAAAGATTCTTGTTTTATAAGCATTGTAGAGCTTTTCTCAAATTCTTCTAGTTCTTTGATTGCAACTTTACGCAGCTTATCTGGAAGATTCTTAATATCTAAATGTCTTGGGTAAGTTAAATATGTAAATGCAAGCGCCTGATCTGAGAGTAAAATTCCTTCTTTCAAAAGCGCCTCAACAAACTTAAATACATCCACAATATAAATAGCATTATATAGTTGTGATGTGAGAGCAAAACAAAGCGTAACAGAATCGTTTACTTTGGGGTGATCATATAAATCTCTAAAGTTTTTCTCAATCTTTTTAAAATCAGAAGGGTGCCTTATGTAACTTAGCTCTCTACCAACGGCGTCTAAACTTATTTGTATAAGAATTTCCTCAAATTGAGAAAAGTATTCTTTAATTCGATCACGTCTTAAAGTCATGAGGTTAGTTGTTATAACTAAAAAAATATGTTTTGAGTGTCCCGACTCAACTATTAAATCCAGGAGCTTATACAGAGAGTCCAGAATAAGAGGTTCTCCACCAACAATAGAGAGCTTTCTCATTCCTGGCAGAGCAGATCTAATCTGGTCAAAAAAACTTTCATCATTTTCCCAATTCGGTACATCTTTTAAATCAATTTGAAGTTCTGGATCTGTTAATTTTGAATTTTGAAAATACTTAAAATTTGGATCATTTTCCATGATTTTAGAAAACTCTGAATATATTTGAATTGAGTCTCTCGGTTGGCACATTCTACATTTTAAATTACATGTATTGTTCAACTTAAGGTCGATACTTTGCGGTATATAGTCTTCGTCTAAGCCGTAATCTTCAATACAATCCCATTCGTCAGCATTGGCCCTTTTTCGAAGAGAAATACCCCCGTATTTTTCACTCTCGTAACATTGCTTACATCCATCAAGAAACTCATTGTTAAGCATCTTGCGGCGAATATCCTTCATAAAAGAACCATTATAAAAAGTTGAAATATCGTCTTTGTATATACGGTGACTTTTTTGATCTGTTTTAATTGAGTCTTCGTAAAGACAGCAAGGGGTCACAGAGCCAGAGGGTGAAACAGACAAGCCTGTCCATGCGAGAGTACAAAATGTTGGTGAATTAATAAGTTCTCTATGTGATTTTTTCTTTGTCATAAAATGTCTTTTTCCTTTGGTATGACCTACTTATTAAGATAACATGTATGTACTATGAGCGAAATAAATAAAAAGACAGTTTGCCCACTTCCCTGGCTGCACTTTAGTGCACATCTAGACTCTACAATGAGAATTTGTTGTAATTCCGATCACCTTGGTTTTGTTTTTGATGACGAAGGCAAGACCATGAAACTTAGGGATGTTAGCAGTATATCTGAGTATTTTAATGTGAAATACTATAAAAATATACGTTCGAAAATGAGAAATGGAGAGAAACCTGTTGAGTGTCGCAAATGTTATGAAGTGGAGGAAAACGGTGGTGCGTCGGTAAGGCAGTCATATCTTGAATGTTATAAAGACAACGAAAAATTTAACGAATCTTTTAATCAAACAAAACCTGATGGAGAAATAGAACCAAAGGTACAAAGCCTTGATTTCAGTCTTAGTAATAATTGTAATCTTAAATGTATTATGTGTAATCCAGATGCATCATACCCTCTTAAACAAGACTTTGATAAATTGGGTTTTGAGTATTCGAAGGAATTTACTCAGGGTGCACATATCAACTGGAAAGATGAGACTCCAATTGAGAGACTTATCCCAGAGATTACAGAGCATTTAAAGGAGTTTCTTACGACCGGAGGAGAGCCTTTTTTAAGTAAAACACATATAGCAGCTCTTAAAATAATTATAGAAAGTGGGAAAGCTAAAGATGTAACTCTTAGTTACCACACGAACTGTACCAT
Organism: uncultured Oligoflexia bacterium; assembly: GCA_913058265.1. Lineage (GTDB taxonomy): Bacteria > Bdellovibrionota > Bacteriovoracia > Bacteriovoracales > Bacteriovoracaceae. Next base: position 185,338 of record CAJXPQ010000006.1, on the reverse strand, counting down.
AAGAAACGAAGAACTCTTTAGGCTATGGGATGAATTTAAACATATTTCAGTACACTTTAGTATTGATTCTCATGGGCCATTAGATGAATATATCCGCTATGGAACAAAGTGGGAAAAAGTCTTATCAAATGTAGAGATGATGCTTGAAAAAAAAAATGTCCATGCAGAGGTTCATACATGCGTACAGGCTTTAAATATATTTAACTTGCCCGAACTATATGATTGGATAGCAACACTAAAAAACAGAATTCCATCTTTACCGTACCATATTTGGATGCATCACCCCTCTTGGTTACATATTAATATTTTGCCGAGAGAGATTAAACAAGGAGCATTGGATAGATTAAAAAAACATTTTGAAGAAAATAAAAATGGAAAGGATCATTTCTATGAAGAACGCTCTACTCAGATCTGCTCATACTTAGAAAGATCAATTCGAGATGAGCAGGACCTTGAAGGTCTTAGAGTTTTCAAAGAAAGAATTAGAAAGTTTGAAAAACTAAGAGGACAGGAGCCAGTAGAAAATCTTGTTCCAGAACTAAAATGTTTATTCGAGTAATTATCTTGGCTCGAGTTTAATAACCCTATGGTTGTCAAAATTGCCAACCTCTGAAAGGTCATAGTCTGCAGCGATTTTGTCTTTGTTAGAATCGAAATATGAACTAAGTAAACCATTTGGAAATAAAATAAGATATGCGACCGTGTCTTTAGTGAGGCACTTGTCAACAGATTCCTGGGTGAATTTGTGCCCCAACCAGTAATGAGACTCAACCATACAAAGTTTTTTTATACCACTAAGCTGGACGTCAGAGTATACCCTCCAAAGATCTCTGTCCCAAGTATTATCAAAGTCAAGAAAGACAACTGTATCCTTTACCTCTAATTCATTTTGAACAAATTGTGTTGAGCTAATAAAGCCTGGGCTAAGGTGCATATGGTGAGGCAGAGTAAACTTGCTTGTAACCCAAATATAATCAACAGTGATGGCAATAACAAAATAAATGATGACAGTAGAATAACGCTTTAAACTCGACATATTAAGGGTCAATAAAGAGAGGTAGTGTCCGACAAGTGGAAAAAACAATATTGCATAGACTGTGAAATACCGAAACTCAGCAAATAAACTTTTACTATAAGTCATGTAGAGAGCGGGTAAAAAGAAAAGAAATACAAGAGAATAATAGATTCTATGTAGCTTGTTGTTTCTTGTAAGATAAAATCCCAAAAGAAATATGACAAAAGTCATCATTGTTAAGCCCATGGAGGAATTCCAGAATATTTCAAAGTATGGTGTTCCATTTACTACATACATTTTAGCAACTTCAAAGTTAGAATAAAGAAGTGCGCGAAGGAAGCCTTTACCCATGATTGTCGAGGTGATTTCCCAGTAAATGACGCCAATTCCTGCACCTGTGAAAATAGAAATTGAGTATTTACGATGGCTCCAAAATAATGAAGTAGCAAAAAGAACACCGCACAGTACCCAGCCCTCAAGACGAGTAAGACAAAGAAATGCAGAGCAAACAATAATCGAAAAGACGTTGAGAGTTGAAGAATATTTTTTAAAGTAATAGTAAACAAGCACTAGTGAAAAGAAATGGAAAAAAGGTTCAGAGAGTGTTAGTGTTTCAATAAGAAGAAGCTGTAAAGAGAAGGTAAATGTTAAGCAAGATAAAATGGCCGCATGCTTAGAAAAGAGTAAGCATGAAATTTTGTAAATAATGATGATGCAGAGACTCGCGAAAATGGCACTTATAATCCTAGGTGTATAAATAATATCGTCAGATAAACTTACAAAGAAAGCATTAATCCAAAAAGGAAATGGAAGCCAGTCTGCGTGAGGAAGCAAAGTAAGTCCACTTTTTTGCCATAAAATTGTAACTAATCTTGCCGTTGCATCTCCAAAGAACTTATTGTCCGTGGAAAATAAATAAATCATTCTAACTATAAAATCGAACGAAAAGAGAAGAAATAAAGTAATATCAAGTTTAGTTCTAGAAAGTGTATGGTTATTCTCATTCATATAGAGTTTCTCTCAATTAAAATAGTAAACAATAACTATATAAGAAGATATAAAATAGTAAAAGGGTTTAACTCTTGACGCGGCGATATATCTGTTGCTTGTGGGCTAATTGTAGTAAAATATATAAGTATTAAGGTTAAAAGCAAGAGTTGATAATGGAAGATTTAGATCAAGAAATACCGGTTAAAATAATTAAAGGTGAAGACACTTATGACTTACATGTAATGTGGTCAATACATAATAAGTGTAATTACTCTTGTTCTTACTGTCCCAGTGAAGTTCATGGTGGAAATTTTAATTGGCTGAAATTAGATATTTTAAAAGGTTTTATTGATAAAATTGAAAAGCACTATGTTCAGGGTCTTGGATATAAAAAAATACTATTTTCGTTTACGGGTGGTGAACCAACTTTATGGCCCGATTTTATTGAATGTATTACATATATTAACAAGAAGGGATTTAGAGTCGGAATAACGACAAATGCCCATGTTTCAGTTAACTATTGGAAAAATGTAAGCACATTCTTTGATTATATCTGTCTCTCTTTTCACCCGGAAAGCGCAGACATTGATAATTTTATTGCAGTATTCGAGCAGCTACATAATGATAAGAGAACTGTAATACCTTCTGTCAGAGTCATGATGCACCCAGAACAAAAGTTTTGGGATAAATCAGTTTATTTAATAAGTAAGCTTAAGAAGTTTCCTAATTGGACATATGAATGCGTTCATATCTTAGAGGACTACGGTTTAAAGAATATTAAGACGGACTATGGCTCAAAGGATAAAGAACAATTCATACAGGAGAATTCATTCCAATCTCAATTTAAAAATGACGAGGTGGTATATGAGCCTATTGTCGGATTTAACTACAATGTTGAATATAAAAATAAAAAAATAGAAAAGCTTGATGAAAATAAGCTTATAAATGAAGGCAAGGCAAGCTTTAAGGGGTGGAATTGTTTTATTGGTTTAGAGCAATTATTTATACACTATACCGGAATGGTAAAAAGAGCAGGATGTAATGTGAGTCCTGATTTAGGCACCATTATGGAGTATGAAAAAATTGAATTTCCATCCAACCCAGTTAAGTGTAATAGGGCGAATTGCTTTTGCCCGACGGATATTCGTATTACAAAATCCGCTCCTGAAATACCTGCTAGTATAAAGTATGAGACACCCGCGATTGAGCCAAAGATGATAACAGGACCAACATCATTCTATAAATATAGAATGGTGGTAGAAGAAGCATTTGATATAAACACAGAAAAGAGATTAGATAAAATAGAACAATTTATGCTGTCTACAATCAAACTCAAAAATATTCTACCAAGTACTTATTTATCATTCCACGAAATAGAAAGTTACAGTGGTGAATCACTGGATTTAATTAAAGCCTATTTTAAGCGAAATCCTAGTGTTGTTAGATCAGTCGTGCTTAAAGATTATAAAGCGAACTTGAAAAGCATAAAAAAAGTTTTAGACTTAATAAAGGACTGTGATTACATCGACTTGCAGTTTAAAGGAGAGCTACAGTCTAAGTTAATCTTAATGCTGATTCTTCATGCCCAGAACTTTGTTGATACAAGAATTGTTTTTACAATAGATTATAATGACGTCGTTGAAGATCTCGAGGGCTTAAAAGCACTCATTCAAAAAGGATTGTCATTCAAGCAAGAATTGAAAGTAGTAAATATAAGTGCTTCTGAAGAAAAAAAACTCGGGAAAATACTTAAGCATTATCAGTATAATGCGAAGAGTGAAGTCTTGGCATTTCACTCAATCAACTATTTAAAAGGCGACATGCAGAAGCTGAGGCTTTTACAGCAGGTAGACGATGAAATAGTATTAAATAGTGATGATCAACCTTTTAGACATAGCACTAATGAAAAAACTTTTTTAAAAAACTTCAACGGATGGAAATGCTTTAAAGGAATTAGCAACGTTTTCATTCATAGAAACGGTGAGGTTTTATCTAGTCAGTGTGAGCTGGCAGTGAGATTGGGAAATCTTGATGATGTAAACTCAATAGAAACAAATATAAGCTCAACAACTTGTAGCTTAAAAGAGTGTAATAACAAAATGGACTGCACAATCAAAAAAGAATTAGTCTAGAAGAAAATCCCGCTTTGAGATAAGCTTTTCAGTTGGGATTTCACATCTCTCGATAATAAAGTTACCTAAAACAAGAATATCCATATTAGTTGAAAGAAAGCATTCAATTGCATCTTTTGGACTGCAAACTATAGGCTCCCCTCGGACATTAAAACTTGTATTAATCAACATTGGAATTTGCGTATGAGTTTCAAAGGCCTTTATAAGTTTGTAGAGACGATCATTTTGAGATGCATTAACTGTTTGAACTCGGGCGGAAAGATCTAGATGTGTAATGGCTGGAGTTTTAGATTTAATAGATTTTAGCCTATTCTTAAATCCTGTATTCGTACTAGATTTCGAAGAGGCATCCATAACTTGATAGGTATATTGCATATATGGGGAAAAAGTACACTTTTGAAAGTACTTATGAGCATCTTCTTCAATTACTACGGGAGCAAAAGGTCTAAAGCCTTCGCGAAACTTAATTTTTAAATTTAGTTTAAGTTGCATTTCTTGATCGCAAGGATTTGCAAGGATACTTCTATTTCCGAGTGATCTAGGCCCCCACTCAAGTTTACCTTGAAACCATCCAACGATATTTGATTGTGATAATTTTTTTCCACAGAAATGGAAAAGGTCAGTATCGGTATACTTTTTAAAGGGTAGTCCGTATGTATTAAGCTCTGCAAGTATATTTTTGTCCGAATAGCTTGGCCCCAAGTAAGGCGTAAAGTTAAGACATGATAGGTATTTGTGATTTGAGTAATAAACTGCAAGTGCGGCACCAACAGCCCCCCCAGCGTCACCTGGTGAGGGGTGTATCCATATATTTTCAAATAAGTTCAAGCTTTGTATTTTTGAATTAGCGACACAGTTTAACGCCACCCCACCTGATAAACAGAGGTTTTTAGATTTAGAAACAGAACTAGCATGCTGAATAATTTTGATAATAATTTCCTCTGTAACTACTTGTGCAGCAAGGGCAAAGTTAGCATAAGATTGGGAGATCTCCTCTTCCTCACGTCGAGACTTTAGTGAGAATAATTTTTGAAACTTAGCTTCATTAATAGTATTTCCATTTTTGTAAAAAGAAAAATATTCTAAGTTTAGTTGAATGGAACCATCTTCAAAAATAGTTAATAGGTTATCTTTAATTTGATTAATAAAAACGACAGTCTCTTTATCATCTTTAATTCCGTATGGAGCAAGACCCATCAGCTTATATTCGCCAGAGTTTACTCTGAATCCACAGAAACATGTAAATGCAGAGTATAAAAGTCCTATTGAGTGAGGGTAGTGAATTTCACTAATGTAATTGTAGCCATCAGATTTAAAGTCAATAATTGAAGTTGTAGCCCACTCACCAACTCCATCGATTGTTATAGAGCAAGCGTCAGTGAAAGGAGATGTGTAGAAAGAACTTGCTGCATGGGAGAAGTGATGCTCTGAAAAGAGTAGTTTTGTATCTTTGAATTTTGGATCTACATCAATTAAATTGTTAGTAATTTGTTTGCGTGCATTAAGTTTTGTAGAAAGCCAGATAGGCATACTCATTAAGAAATTTTTTAAGGAGTATGGAGCAAATGCAATACTCGATTCTAAAATACGTTCAAATTTTAACCACGGCTTATCGTAAAAAATAATTTTCTCTATATGAGATGCATTAATGTATTCATCTTCAAGTAGAAACCTAACAGCATTTATTGGAAAGGCAGAGTCATTTTTAATTCTTGTAAACCTTTCTTCTTGTGCCGCTGCAAGTAACACCCCATCTTTAATTAGAGCCGCTGCAGAGTCATGAAAGTAAGCGGATATTCCTAGTATATACATTACCAAAGTTTTCCAAAATCAATCTTTTTAGACTTAACACTAATATAAGAAGAAGCCGTGTATGATTTGTTTCTATGAAAAAGCTTTGTAGGAATTATGACGATAAAATAAATGATAAATAGAATTATTTGAAGTAAGAGGAATCCGATCTTTTTTACAACTTCCTCAATACTAGAGTCTATGTATCCTGAGATTTTTGGAAGAGCAAAAATGAGAAAAACTCCAATGAATATAAATATAATTTCTCTGTGTTGGTAACTAAACCAAAAATGTGCAAGAGAAATGAGCAGCACTTTAAGTGCTAAATTATTAGACTTATTCATTGCCTAAAATAATGTGTAGATAAAGGGTGAAACACTAGAACTTGCAGTAAAGAAAATCAAAGCGCTTAAAAGTGAAAATATAACAAGTACGGGAATTAGTATCCACTTCTTCTGCTCTTTTAAAAATTGCCAATATTCTTTGAAAAAGTTCATACTTTAATCCTATTAAGATATTTTTTATAATCAGAGGTTTGAATATATAGTTCATGCCACGCAATAAAAACAGCAATACACCAAAGCCCGCGTCCATAATCACGTTTATTACTCATATGAGTATCCATTAATGATTTGACCATCTCCCACCTAAGGAAGCCAGTCCTCTCTACAGACTCTTTATTAAGGTAGCGATCTAGTAATGGCTTTAACGCATCAAAAAACCATATGGAATGAGGCATCTCTAGCCCATAGTTTTGTCTCTTTAGAATTTCCTTTGGAAGAGTTCTTGAGAGGGCCTTTTTTTGTATATATCTACCTTTGAGACCCTTTAATTTATATTCTGTAGGTAATGTTTGAACATAGTCTATAAGCTTCTTGTCTAGATATGGATATCGTCCCTCAATGGAGTGTGCATAACACATTCGATCATTCTTAACGAGTAAATCATCAGTAATAAAATGTTCAATATCGAGCATTGCAATACGATTTAATTCGTCTGTGTGAGAAAATTCATTAAATAGGTTAATCCCAATTTCATCCGTAGATCGGAAATTGGAGTGAGTTAACATTTTCTTTTTTTCGGAGTTTGTTAGTGGGTGTCTCCAGTAAAAGTGGGCAGCAGCGGGATGTAGTTCTGCGCCCTCTGTAAATCTCTTCGCTTGAAAATCAAATGAGAGCTTCGAATAGTTTGCAGGAAGTAAGTGCACTACTTGATATATAAGTTGTCTCAGAAACTTTGGACAATAATTTACATAGTGCTTTCGAATTTTCCAGGCTTGATAAACAGAATATGCGTTAAAAACTTCATCTCCACCTTCGCCGTTCAAAAGAACACTAACATATTTACTGGCCCTTTGAGCTAGAATATATATAGGAATTGGTGCTCCATTCCCGAGAGGCTCATCAAGGTGTGCTATATGCTCATGAAATACAGATTCAACTTCACTTGGAGTTATTAAAAATTCATGGTGATTCGTCTTGCAGTGATCAGAAACTAATCGCTGGTAAGGAGATTCATCAAAGCTAGACTCACCCATTCTGATAGAGAAACTATGAAAGTCAGTACTTCTACCTAGGTCTTTTATGAGGCAAGTAATCCCACTTGTATCAACGCCACCAGAAAGCGTTGTTCCAATGGGTGCATCAGAACGTAAGTTTCGGTCAACGGAATCAAGTAAAAGGTCGTAAACATTATCTGTAGCTTCTTTAAAACTTATATCTGGATTTATTTCATATTTCATTCTGTAGTGATATTTTTTATCAATATTTCCGGTCGCTAGATCTATTGTCAGCATCTGACCATTTCTGAGTTCAATGATGTCTTGAAACATTGTGTTTTCACCAGGAACGTAGGCAAGAGTAAAGTAGTCAAAAAGAGCGAGAGGGTTTACTTGTCTCTCAAATCCTGGGATTTCAAGTAAGCTTTTAATTTCAGAAGCAAAATAGAACTTTTCATTTTTAGTCGTATAGAAAAGTGGTGTGATACCAAAAAAATCTCTACAGATAAAAACCTTATTAAGATTTTTATCAAAGATAGCAAAGGCAAACATGCCTGAGATCTCATCTAGAAGTTTCATCCCAATTTCTTTATATAAATAAAGCAATACTTCTGAGTCAGAGTGAGTCTTTAGTGAGTATTTTGATTTAAGATTATATTTTTCTGAAAGCTCAATATAATTTGATATTTCGCCATTGTAGCAGAGAATAATATCTTTCTCGTCTGTCATTATGGGAAGATCTGCAGACTTTGATTTATCAAGTATGGACAGTCTCGTATTGCCAAAAAGAAGGTTGTCGTCGTAAAAGTGCCCTCTTTGATTTGGCCCTCTGTGTGTTAAAAGGGATGACATGTCGCGGATTACTTCCTGATCATCGCGATCAAGAATTGAGTGATTAAGGGAAATAATACCGGAGACTCCACACATAGAAGAATTATACATTAGAATTAATATATTGAAAGAGGATGAGGACGATACTTAAGAATTTATATAAATTATGTTACAGTAGAGTCCTGGAGAAAGTATGCATAAAAAACCCATTTCGGTTGTAATTCCTGTCTTTAACGAGGCTGGTAATATTGAGAAGCTACTAGATGAAATTAACGTTGCTTTAACTGAAAAGTTTGAAACTTTTGAAGTGATTCTTGTAAATGATCAATCTCAAGATGAAACTGAGAGTGTATTAAAAAGGTTTCTTAAAGAGAGTAACTCTAAGCATATCAAGTTGATTACAAATGAAGAGAACTTGGGCCAAGGAGTTTCAATTTATCGTGGTATAAAGGCCGCCGCATACTCTTGCATTGCTATTATGGATGGCGACTTACAGGTTGATCCTAGGGATATTTATACTTTTTACACTCATATGCAGAATAATAATTTAGATTTTGTTTGTAGCAGACGAAGTACCAGAGAAGATAACGATAGAATCTTTAGACATTTGCCCTCAATAATAGGAAATGCTTTAATACGAACCTTATTGGGAGGAGTTTTTACAGATGTGGGGTCCTCCTTAAAAATTATTCCAAAAGAAAATGCATTATTTATTAAGCCCTTTAGGCACTACCATCGCTATATTTCTATTTACCTCTATCACCAAAAGTTAACTTGCGCTGAACTTGAAATCATACATCGTCCCAGATCTTATGGTCAGTCGAACTATTCTATATTTAAATTTGTGAAGGTGCTTCCTGAATTAGTAACTGTCTATAGAGGTATTAAAGATATGAAAAGTTCTATTAGACTAAATGGTCAGTCCTAATGTGTGGAGTTGGGGGCGTATATAACTTCAATACAGCAGACAAAGTAGATATATCTCATATAAATAAAATGCAAAGTAAACTTCTTCACAGAGGGCCAGATTTTCAAGATACTGTTGAGATCTCACAAAATAATATAATGTTTCACAATCGATTAAGTATTATTGATTTATCTAAGGCCGCGAATCAACCATTCATATCAAGTAGAAAATCTGTATTAAGTTTTAATGGCGAGATCTATAATCACGAAGACTTAAGGCTCACCCATCTTAAATATGAGACATCATCTGACACGGAAGTATTGCTAAACGGTTTAGATCATTCTGGAGTTGAGTTTCTAAATGGTATTGATGGGATGTATGCCTTTGCCTATTGGAATAATGATGCAAAAACACTCTCATTATCTAGGGATCATGTTGGTATAAAGCCCCTATACTATTACTTAGATGAGGATAAGCTCGTTTATGCATCAGAGATAAAGTCTATATTGGAATACTCTGGAGTAAGTCGAGAGCTGGATGATGATGGGATAAGAGAGTATTTTAAGTTGGGCTATATAAGATGCCCCAATACTGGAATTAAGAATATTAAACAGCTATTCCCTGGAGAAACTATCGTTTTTGGAGAGAAGGGGCTTATTAGTAAAATACAAAGAAAAAAAATAGAATTTAAAGTAACTGGAAATGATTGGGATAAAGAATTTGAGCGTGTGTTGAGTAAATCAACTCGATCGCATTTGGTCGCAGATGTACCAGTTACGGTTTTTTTGTCTGGAGGCCTTGACTCTACCGCAATAGCAGAAAGTTTGAAAAACTCCGGAGAATATAGTGTAACGACGTTTGTGCACAATACTGGAGCCTTTTGTGAAAAGGATAAGGCAAAATTAGTTGCTAATAAGCTTAATAAAAACCTTAAAGAAATTGAGTTAAAAAAGAACGAAGCTATAAGCTTTAGAAGAATTGCTTACTTTGCTGATGACTTAATTTGTGATCCAGCGCTTGTATCAAACTACAAATTATTTAATGGTGTTTCAAAGTTGCAAAAAGTTGGAGTTTCTGGTGATGGAGCTGATGAATTATTTTTGGGGTACCATACGTACTTTGCAACGATACTAGCAAATAGTTTTTTTCTTAAGTTAACGTATCCATTTTTAGCGATTTTGAAGTATGTCCTGAACCTTATAAGTTTTAGTCATAGCAAGTACCCATTGGTAATGTTGATTGAGAAATTTTTAGATCAGAAGGATAAAGATTTTCCATTTAATCATCTCATGTGGAGAAGCCCAGGTATTGAGGATCTATTGATAGAAAATGAGGAAATTAAATCAGAAATAATAGAGGTCCAGAGTCTTAAGCGTGAAATGAGTGAGCTCGATATCAAGACCTACCTTGAAGGGAATATACTAAAAAAGGTAGATAGGATGAGTATGGCCAACTCTTTTGAGGCGAGAGTCCCATATCTATCTTCAGAGATGATATCTTTCTCTAGAGCTCTTCCAATGGAACATAAAATGAAATTTCACAGGCAAAAAATTATATTAAGAAGATTCTTGGCAAATAAAATGTATCCAAAGAATATCTGGAAACAGAAGAAGATGGGCTTTGGTGTTAACTTGGAAGAGTTTATAAGAAATGATCACTTGGAGTTTCTCGGATTAAGTCATAGTACTTTAGAGAGGTATATTGATAAGTATAAACTTACAGCTTTACTAGCTAAAAAATCAAAAAATTACGTAGATTATTATAAAATATATAGCGTTTTAATGTTCAAGCTTTGGCTAGAGGAAATAGCAGAGAGTTCATCGTAAGGCCTTTGTCTAGGTGGGATCCCTGTTTCGTCTAATCCCAGTCAATCTCTTGTACAGGTTATTCCATTGATTTGTGTCTAAGTTCTGTTAAAAACATATATGAACGAAACTTATACCAAAGGAAATAACATGAACGAAAATAAGAGCGAGAACTTCTTCAGTATTCAATTTGTATCGAATATGACGGGTATTAATCCTCATACTATTCGTGCCTGGGAAAAAAGATACGGTGCAACAAAGCCTGTTAGAGATAAAAACGGCAGAAGACTTTATTCAAACGAAGAGGTTCACAGGTTATCTTTACTACAAAAGCTAGTAAACCACGGTAATAATATTTCAGACATAGCTGAGCTTTCAGAGGCTGAACTTGAGACTGTTCTAGAAAGATATAAATTAACATCTCCAACTAGTGTGGCGCAGGTTCATAAAGAGAATATAAATACTGAGGAGATTCTAGCAAATATTAAAATGTCATTGAACTTCTTTAAGTTAGATGTTCTTGCTCATGAATTACAAAAAGCATCAGTATCTTTGACCGGTGAGAGTTTTATTAACTTAATCATACTACCTACCATCGCTGAAGTTAGGGTTTTAAGAACAGATGAAAGGCTAGAGTACTCTAAGCGTGAACAGATCTACTTAATACTTAAGTCGACATTAGTTAAAAAGATGTCAGTTAATACTTCCCTACCCAGTGATGCTAAAAGAATTTTAGTTGCCAGTCCTATTGGTCAATTAAATGAGCTTGGTGCTATGGCCGCAGCGATACTATTTCAGTCTCTTGGACTTCAGGTGGATTTCTTGGGTGGAAATGTTAGCGCAAATTCAGTTGGAGCATTAAACAAGCACTTTAATGCAGACTTTATATTTTTAGGCCTAAACTACAGTAATGACACAATATTATCTCAAGCTAAGAAGGAAGAATACCTTGAAGAGCTTGCAGAGGGCGTTGATGTTAGTACGCGAGTTCTAGTTGGGGCATTTGATTTTTGCTTCAAACTACCTACTGAAAACATGCAATGCTTTAGTGACTTTAAGGACTTAGGAAGCTACTTCAGTAAGAATAGTATTCAATAGAGCTAAATTTGATTTAGTAGCTTTTATTGTCTAACCTTGAATATAGTAATTTTCAAGGAGCTAGATAATCATGAAGATAAGTCTATTAGTATTAATGTGCATTTTGACTAGCTCAAGTGCGTACTCAAATATTTGTTTTAATTTCAAGAACTTTAAAACAGAATCTTATACTTTTAAGGACGATATTCTTATTAGGGGATTTGAGGGTGTAGAAATTGCTGCAAACCTTTTTCATCCCACAGATTTAAGTAAAAACTACCCTGCAGTTATTTTTGTAAATAGTTGGAGCCTAGAAGATCACGAATATTTTAGACAAGCGAAAATTCTCGCTGAAAAAGGTTATATTGTTTTAAGCTACTCAACTCGTGGTTTTGGTTGTTCTAGTGGAAAAATTGATGTCATTGGAAATAGTGATGTTCAAGACCTATCAAAAGTTGTTGATTGGTTAGAACAAAAAACAAATGTAGATATTAACAATGTCGGTATTGCTGGTATTTCCTACGGTGGCGGAATGGCGCTTATGGCCTTGGCGAAAGAAAGTAGAATCAAGACTGGAGTCTCTATGAGCGGCTGGAGCTCTTTGACTTCAGCTCTTTATGGGGAGAGAACACCACGAAAGTTTTGGACTTCCCTATTGATAACACTAGGCTTTCTTACAGGTGAAATAGATGAAACCATTCCAAAAATGTTTAAAAATCTCGTCACTCAAACAAATATAGATGAAACATTAAGTTGGGCCGAAGAGAGAAGTCCTATTAACTTTATAGGCGAAGTTAATAAGAGAAATGCACCTGTATTTATCTCTCAAAACTATGGTGATAACTTATTTCAGCCGAATCCCCTCATTAAATATTTCAATCAGCTTACAACACCAAAAATTTTGGATCTTAATCAGGGAACACATGCAACGGCAGAAGCAAGTGGAATGATTTTGAAAAACAATTATACCTTCAACAGAATGCAAATGTGGTTTGATTTATGGCTTAAGGGAATTAAGAATAAAAAATTAAAACTTAATCAGGTTAATATTCAAACAGACTTAGAACATAAGAGAGAAAGTTATTCATTAGATGAGTTACAAAGAATTGAAGATCAACAATGGCACTTACACCCAAGTAGATTTTTAGATAGAAGTAATATCAAAAAAAATAAGTATGTAGGCCACCCTGTTAGAGATTTTATAATCTCAAGAATTGATACCTATGCGACAACCGGTATTCCACTTCTCTCCTCTATTATGGATGGAAATTTAAAAATACCGACTTATAGTTATATGCCTATAGTTTCCAATATGCATGCCTTTACCTTTAAAACAAAAAGGCTGAAAAAAGTGAAGCATATTCGGGGTGTCCCTAAGATAAGCTTAAATATTAAATCAACAAATAGAAAATATCAGTTAATTGCTTATTTATACGACGTAGACTCCTTGGGTTACGCAAAACTTATTACTCATGGGGCGTTCTCCTCTATTACGGGTCATAACAGGGCCCAATTTGAATTGGTGGCCACTGCATATGATGTTCCTAGGGGTCACAGGCTAGCGCTTATTGTTGACTCTAGAGATAGCTTATATTCAGCTGTAGAGACGCGATCACAGGTTATTGAACTAAATTATGAGTCAACAGCGAATACACTAAATATTCCTGTAAAGTAGTGGTGCAATGCAAGAAGTAAAAGCATATGAATAAATAACTTGTTAATCCGGTATAATTTTATTAAAAATACTATCACGCACCCTTGGCCCAGCTGGATAAGGCGTCTGACTACGAATTAGAAGATCGGGAGTTCGAATCTCTCAGGGTGCGCCATCAAATAATTAAATAATACTTGGTAGTGTAATTTGAACCTCGGTATATTCACCTTCTTCACTAGAAATTTTTATTTTACCCTGATGATTTTTAACAATATCATAGGCCAGGTGAAGTCCAAGTCCAGTTCCTGCTCCAGGGGGTTTTGTTGTAAAGAATGGCTCTTGTACTTTGTTGATAAGCGCATTTTTTATTCCAGTACCGTTATCATGTATCTTTATAAGGACCTTGTCCCCTTCAAGGGATAAGGCAGATATTTGAATGCTAGGTTTGTAATTTGTTATATCTATCGTTGTGGAGTTGAGCTTCTCTTCGATGCCATAGAATGAGTTTTCAAGTAAATTAACAAGAAGACGTCCAAACTCATTTGGAAAAATTTTAATTTCTAGATCTTTTGGGATAAAAGTTTCAAGTGAAATAAGTGCACTAGAGTTAGAATTGAGAGATTTTTGCAGTATATTTAAGTTTATATTGATGAATGAGTCTAGGTTAATTAAGGTCGGTTGAGCATACTCTGTTCTAGATTGCAGAAGCATACTTTTAATAATTTTATCCATTCTGCTATTACTGTTCTGAATAATATCTAGTACGGGAGCTAACTTCCCTATTTGTTTGGATGATATATTATTAAGATCCACCTCACCTTTATCATTGAGCTTTAAAATATCTTTTAGAATAACAATAGAGTTAAGAGAAATATTGAGTGGATTTTTGAGCTCATGAGCTATACCAGCAGACATTAAGCCTAGTGAGTTGAGTTTTTCTTGGTTGATAAGTTGTGATTGTGCACTTTCAAGCTTACCAATAAGCTCTCTCACTTCAATATTTCTTTCTTTTAACATTTCTGTTTTATTATCAATAATAGCTTCTAAAACATCCTTATATTTTTTTAATTCAGAGGTAAGAGCATTAAATGAAGAAACAATGAGTCTAAACTCATTTGTATTATATTTATTTAAAGAATCAATTGGTTTTGGGTCTTGTGGGTTGGTACTTTGAATCTTTAAAACCAGTTCCTTAAGGGGGTCTCGAACTTTTAGGTTAATGAAAAAAATTAGTATAATCCAGATTGTAATTGTTTGAAGAATTGAATTCATTACAATATAAAAAATAATTCGAGACAGGTGTTCAAGGATAACAGAATTACCAGAATAGATAACCATCTTGCCAACGTCTTTTGAAGGCTCAATGTCCATTTGTTTTGAAAGATTAAATTTATAAAGAAAAGTTCGGAGAGGATTAAAGTAAAAATCTAAAGAATGTTCATCTTTAGAGCCAACAAATTTAAAATCAGATTTTTTTGATGAACGACTAATTAAGCTTCCATCACTATGATATAATTCAACAGCTAAAATGTAGGGGGAGTCCAAAATACCCTTGATGATTGTATCAGTTTGCTCTTTATTAATCTCCCAAAGAGAATTCGTAAGAGTTTTATCAAAAGAACTTGAAAGATTTGTTATGTTTTGATCAATATCTTTTTTAATATTGTGGTATTCCATAACGACTTGAACAATAATCAGAATGATAGCGACTAAAATATAGTAGAGGGTAATAAATTTTATGACTTCAAAAGTAATTGAAGGTTTAAGACCGTTTTCTGTTGTATTGTTCATTAAGCCTATTATAATTTACTAATGAAGATTAATATAATGGAAATATTTGCAAGCAAAAAGCGAAGTGAACTTGTCAAGAACTTCGCCATTCTTTTGATATTATACTTCATCCCTCAAGTATTAATTATGAATGGGGTCGAGCTTAGCTATGATGAGGCCTATTATTGGATGTATTCTAAGTTTTTGGATTGGGGATACTATGATCATCCTCCCATTGTCGCAATCTCTATATGGCTTGGTACATTGATATTCGGAGATAATGAGTTCGGTGTGAGATCGATGTTTATGCTCTACCAGATGGGAACATTTTATCTTTTGATGAAGCTTATAAAGCCAAAGAAACTTGTCTATATGGTATGTCTCTTTCTTGCGATGCCATTGCTTAATCTAAATGGCTTTGTGGCAATACCAGATGGCCCGATAATGTTTTTTACGACCTTATTTTTTTACTATATTAAAAGATATTTGGCCGAGGACAATTGGCAGAACAGCTTATTTTTAACTTTGGCGATAACGCTTATGTTTTATAGTAAGTATCATGGACTATTAATCGTTTTACTAACCACCATCGCAAACCCAGAATTCCTTAAAAGAAAATCTTTTTGGGTAATTGTCAGTGGGGTCATCGTCCTTTTTATGCCTCATGTATATTGGCAGTATAAACATAATTTTGTTTCATTAGAATTTCATTTATTTAAAAGGGTAGAGAAGCACTTTGATATCTTAAATATTTTAAATTATATTTTGTCTCAAATTGTACTGATGGGATCATTACTATGGGTACTTTACTATAAGCTTTACCCAAAACTTGAAAAAAGTAAGTGGAACCGTATTCTAGTGTTCAATACTGTGGGCTTTTTGGCCTTTATATTTCTGATGTCATTTAATAAGCAAATAGAGGCGAATTGGACTGGCAGTTGTGCTATTGCTTTTATGCTGCTGTTTGGAAGTGAAATAGAAAATACAAAGAAACAATATCTCTACTTATCATTTAATATAATTTTGCTGATGATGGTAAAGGTTACCTTGATAATTCTTCCATCATTAGACTCTGGCGAGAAATATGGAAGACTTAATGAGTTAATTGGGTGGAAGGGAAAACTTGTTCCGGCCATCTATAATGTCTGCAAGGGAAAAAAGATTGTGGGTGATAGCTACCAAATCACAGCAAAGCTATCCTTTTACAGTAAATATATGTTTCCAGCGCTACATCTTGATAGTAGAGAGAGTCAGTATTCAATTCTCAACTTAGAAAAAGAGATAAGGCCAGATGAGCCAATATGCTACCTCACAAGCAGTAAGAAGCATCATGACTATATACTAGATACGTACTATAAAGATCCGATATATATTATGAGTAATACATCACTACAGGCTCTCGCAGAGCTATATGGAACAAGCTATGAAGAAATTATTAGAAATTAGAAACGATGACGAACTTAGAAAACAAACCATTACAAAAGTAATATTAATACTTTTAATCTTTTCCTTGTTTTTAATCGTAAGAATCACAGATAAGAGTTTTTTTAAGTTGAGCTTTTATTTAGAGTTTATATTTCTTTTCATAACCACAAGGTTTTATGCAAGAGCTTATCGTAATAAAAATTATGCTTTTTGGGGGATAACTCTTCTCATAGCTCTTTATATATTTAAAAATATTCTTAACTTCACATTTGTAGAATATAATATGTTAGTACTTTATATTGCATTTCTTGCGGCCATCTTTTTAGGTATCAATGCCTTTGTTATGAGTTCACCGCTTTATTACCCAAGAGTTCAGTGGTGGGAGTATGACTTTCGCTATAGGGGAGAACTAAAAGGTACAATGACCTATGATGAAGAAAATGTTGAAGTAAGACTAGCAGATCTCAGACGTAACTGTATCTCAATTCTATCTTTTGATAATGTCGATTTAGGGCGTGAGATCTTTTTAGAAATTCCATTTGGCAGTAAATTATTCACACTCAAGGGGCAAGTTCAAACTAGACGCGAAGTCATTCCTGGGCGACCTGTCCACTACGGACTGAAACTTATACTAAACGGAGCTGAGGAGAGAAAGAACTTAGCAGAGCTTAAGAAAGTTTGGAAAATGCATAAGAAGGCCAACCTTAGAAGAAAATTTAGTGAAATCAAAGAAGCCAATGAAGATGCAAATGCAGTTTGATCTCATTAACTACACCATGACTCATGCGATAGATCTAGCTCAACAAGCAGCAAACTTAGGTGAGGTTCCTGTTGGGGCGGTCATTACAGACAAAGCTGGGCGAGTCATTGCTAAGGCCCATAATACAAAAGAGCGAGAGCTTAATGCATGCAATCACGCAGAAATACTGGCGATAAAAGAGGCTTCAGAGTATATGAGGTCCTGGAGACTCGTAGACTGTGATCTGTATGTAACTCTTGAGCCTTGTCCAATGTGTATGGGTGCATTATCACAAGCAAGAATTCGCAATGTTTACTTTGGGGCATATGACACAAAGGGTGGAGCGATAAGCCTTGGAAAAAAGCTTCATAATGATGAGAGATTAAATCATAAAATCAATGTCTATGGTGGGTTTAAGCATTTAGAGTGCTCGAAGCTAATCTCAGATTTTTTTAAGAGAAAACGCAAAAATTACGTCGAAATTTAAATATTTACCAAAAGATTCCAAAGTGTTAAATTTATTCTCACGGAGAATTGGTCGAGTGGTCGAAGACGCTAGCTTGGAAAGTTAGTGATGGGGTGACTCATCCGAGGGTTCGAATCCCTTGTTCTCCGCCATTTTTTTATAAGCATTTATAATCATTCAACATTTCTTGTTTTGTTCGAGTTTGTACACTTGGTGCTCTGGGTTTTTATTTCAAATTTAGTTTAGGGACGGAGTAAGAAAGTTCTTTTATCTGTTGAGATTTATATTATACTTGGAATATGCTTGTGATGTTTAACTCACATGCTAAAGTAAATATGAACAGTGTTCTCATTAATATGAGATTGAGAGAGAGATTTTATGTCAAGTTTAGAGAATGTAAATTTGGAAGAGTTAACCCGTAGGCTTGCAGAGTACAAAACTCAACTAGAAGCTAATCCTGAAAATTCAATTTATATTACTCCACTTGTAAATGAGATCAAACGAGAAATTGAAAAACGTGAGAATGGTATAAACAGTGAGGAGGATAGCTCGGGATTTATTTCAGCAAGTATTAAACAAGATTATTTACCAGCCACAATTTCGCAAAGAGTTGGTGCATTCATCATTGATGTTATCTTCTTTACAATACTTTATGGAGTACTCTTTATTATTGGGATGTTTATATTTTCGTCGATAAGAATTTACCCTGATGAAATATTTCTATTTTGGCCACTTCTCAGCTATCTTATAGCTTTTTATTTATATCTCTTTCGCCCTGTTTTGTTGGTTGGTAGTACATGGGGTAAATCTATTTTTGGTATAAAGGTGGTTTCAAGTGACGATAATTCTATCGGGTATAAAAAAGTTTTTTTCCGTGAAATCTTTGGGAAACATATCTCATTCTCATTTTTCTTAATAGGCTTTCTAGTTAAACTTATAGGTTTTGAGACATGGCATGACTATATCGCAGGAACGAAGGTGATTCAGTTTGTTGATAATGCTAAAGACTCTAAGGATAATCCATATGGGAACAGAACTATCAAAATGTAGTACTTCAGTTTTTGTACACATCTGTACACCTCAAAGATTAGATACAACTAAATATGATGAAATAAGATGAGATGAAAAACGAGGTAAGCTATTTAGCTTACAGAAAAAATCTATGATTGCGGTTGGTTAAAAATTGTTGATCAAGGGCCCCTTGTTCTCCGCCTTTTCTTTTTCAGCATTTATAATCATTCAACATTTTTCAGTTTTGTTCGAATTTGTACACTTGGTGCTCTAGTACTTCCTTTCAAATTAAGGATAGAAGAGTGGCGGAGTGAGAAAGTTCTTTTATCTACTTAGATTTGTATTACAATAGGAATATGATTTCTAAAGTAGCAGCAACATTTTATTTTATAATAGCTCTAACAAGTTATATTCTTGGAACATATGTACAACTTGAGTATGCCTATGCGTTTAAACTAGGGTTTGATGTAGCTTTTAAGCTAGGAGCTTTATACTTACCTCTGATTGTTGGTGTGCTTTATGTCTTGATGATACTGTATTGGCAAAAATACTATAGATTAAATAATATAAAGAAAGTAATTCGAGTCTATAGTTTGGGTATATTTCTATCTGTGTTTTATATTGCTGCTTCATATCCAGCGAATGCACCTAACTTTAGTTATACCAAGCACAAGGTTGCGACTATCACTGGAGACATGCAAATTTATTTTGATAAATGTGGTAAATATCCATTAATCGCAGATAGCCTAAATTATTTTTTGAATGAAAAGAAAGATAAGTGTCATGAAGTTCAATTAGATAGCGAAAAAAAGAGATTTATTTTAACTGACTATAGTGGAAAAGAAATAGAGTTTACTTCCGACGGAGAAACTTACATTCTTAGAAGTCGTTATGAGTATTTAGGTCTCGAAGTAATCGGAACAAATAATATTCGTGTAAAGATTCAGAGAATTTCAAATTAATTCTCTATTAGAGCTTTGTACACATCTGTACACTTCAAACATTAAATATAATAAATTAAGATGAAATGATAAACGAGGTAACTATTAGACTTACAGAAAAGATCAACGATTGCGGTTAGTTAAAATTGTTGTTTAAGGGCCCCTTGTTCTCCGCCATTTTTTTTCAAGTACTCATAATCATTCAGGTTTTATAACCCTGTGAACTTTTGTTCACATACTTCCGATAAGAAAAGTATGAAATACAGTTTAATTTTAACTTTGTTCTTGAGTAATTTAGCCTATTCCCAAGAAATAAACTTCAATATTCAAAAATTTATTGATGGTCTTAATTCAGTAAATAAATCGGAAGATCAAAAAAAATACTGTTCAGAGGATGATGCAAAAGTTTCAAATAAACAAAATCTAAATCAGTGTGCGATTGCTTTATGTGGAGAAGCTTCAAAGTTGAGTAGTGGGCAATTTACAAATGCTAGTGCAGGTGAATATATCACCCCAAGCTCTTTGAAAGATTATGAAAAATATGAAACAAAAATAAATACAGTTATTGATCGTGCCATCGATAAGCGATTAAACCTTTTAAAAGGATTTCACACTAAAATTAAAGAAAAGAATTTTCAGTGGAGTTCATTCGATCTTAGTGATGAAGAGTTCAATACACTCAGTGAGTCTATATATGAAGAATACATTGCTGGTAACATAAAATCAAAAGGCCCACTAGATGAACGTATGACTTATAAGTTAAGGAATACAGAAAATCTTCCAAAAGAATTGATTGATGGGTTAAAGCTTTATGCGGAAGAGAAAAAAAGAGTTTATACAAATAACTATCTCTACTCTTTGAGCTATGGCATGTACACAATTGATGAAGCACGCCCTATCCTTCAAGCAAGGTGGGATAAGTTTAAAGTTTTCTACGATAAAAAAATAGTTGAGAGTCCGGATGCGTTAGAAGCAGGTTGGAAGGTTCAAGTTGATATAATAGAAAAGAAGATTCTCGCAGACGAATACCTAATTGGAAAAGATGTGATGATTGATATGTACTATATATCAATATTAGAAGGCATGGTTCAAATGCCAGGTAG
This sequence comes from uncultured Oligoflexia bacterium, assembly GCA_913058265.1. Classification (GTDB taxonomy): domain Bacteria; phylum Bdellovibrionota; class Bacteriovoracia; order Bacteriovoracales; family Bacteriovoracaceae. The sequence goes on along the minus strand of CAJXPQ010000006.1, from coordinate 164,183 downwards.
AGTTGATAATATTAAAACAGAAGCCCTTTGCACATCAGATGAGTGTCGAAATGGTGTATTAGCTTACTTTAAAAGTGATGCACTTAGAAACTCAATAGAAACTTTAAAGCTAAGATCAATTGAAGATATGGATGAGCAAAGAGAATTATTTAGATCACATTGCAAGTCAGAATATTTATTAAACAATCGAATTGATTATGATAAGCAAAAAATGAGAGATCGGTTACCTCGTTATATTGATAAGTTAACAGAAACTATGACTAGCTACTTTAGTGATGAAAGTAGTAAACAGTTTGGTAACTATTTAAAAAATGATATTAGCTTTAGCTTAAACCTCGTTGAAAAAGATATAGATATTGATGAGGAGTTCACAGAGCAGATAGATGAAGTGAAGTTAAGCATTGAAGGTATAGAAACAAACTATGAAGATAAAGACATCTCTACAATGCTATCCGACTTAATGAAAACAGCAGATGCCCCTGATATGTGTGATCTAAGCTCAGATGGAATTTTGTGGGATGCATTTATATACCAAGGTGTTGAAACAGAAGATTTTCATCGCTCGGATTATAATCCAGAAAAAAACAATGTTCTGGTTTCTCAGTTTAGTTGCACGCACGAAGAGTATGGAGGGGGTATTTTAATTCATGAACTTGGGCATGCATTAAGCTATTTTTTACGAAATAATAAAGTGAGTGAGAAAAGTTATAATTGGTACTTAGAAAAAAGAAAATGTATTACAGATAATGATAAAGGGCAGAAGAAGGGCTCTGGATATGACGAATTTGTACATGCTAAAGATAAGTTTAGATCGGAAGAAGATATGGCCGATTATATCTACTCACTAACCGGTATAGGTAAGAATGATGAAAAGATAATGGGATGTTCTTTGTTGGCGCTGTCTAGTGATTCCGAAAATTATCTTGGACTAAGTCTTGAAGCAGACCCAGAAGATACTCATTCAAGTAGCTTAATGAGAGTAATAATGCAGGCCCTAACTATGGGAAGAGAGATTCCTGAACCCTGTGGACAATTAATTGAGACTAATAAAGATAAATTTGGATTTAAAAAATGTATATAGTTAAAGTCCTGTTGGTATTCATGGTAACCTCTGTTTGTTTAGCTGACGAATTACAGGTTAAAGCATTCAATATTCAGTATAGGCTTGAATATAGTAATGACTTAGTTAAGCTAAAAGGGAATCAGATTGATGTTGTTATTAAAAAGAAAAAGTGTAACCAACGATTGATAAAGGACTTTAATCGCAGACTTAGTAAAAAGCTTAATTCTACTCTAAAAAGAACTACCGAACAGAAATACGACTTTAACTACATAATCGATTCCCAAGCATATTACGAAAATAAGAAATCTCTATTCGGTACATTTTTAATTAAGCTTCCTAATTCAATTAAAAAGGTGAGTATTCAAAATTCTATTTTATGTGGTACGAAGCAAAGATAGTGTTACGTAACTTTGTTCGCATTTGTTCGCGCAAACAATGAAATACAATTAAATATGATGGATTAAGATGAGATGAGAAACGAGATAAATCTTTCAACTTATTGAAAATCAGTGATTGCGGTTAGTTAAAAACTGTTAATCTAGCGCCTCTTCTTCACCGCCTTTTCTTTTCAGGAATTATTGCAGATAATCTACAAGCACCGCTAAATATTTGTAGAGCTGAGGATCACAGATGAATTCAAATACATTTAAAACGAAAGTATTGCTATATGTAAGTTATTTAGCTTTGTTGGGGGTCTCGATCTCTGCGTATTTTTACTATGATCACTTATCTAGTGAAAGTAGTCTTTCTCCAATTGTTCACCTCAGAAAGAATTACTGGTATGGGGGTGTTTTGGATCGCTTATATATGCAACGTTCTCAAAAATTAAGTAAAGAAAGACTAAACCTGAATGCTTGGGGCGGGTTTCATGAATTGAAACTCGATAAAATACTTAAATTAAAAGAAATGAATATTTCTTTTGATATCTCTCTTGCTCAAAACTCCTATATTTATGTTTATTACGATAGGAGTAATGAAGAAAGGATGTATGGAGTTAGATTAAGCAGGAACAAGATGTTTCCGTCTATGTATTTTGTAAGGGACGGTGACGGAAAGTTTCTGTAAAAAGAAGAATTTGATATAGAAATCGTAACTGAGTTACAAAAACTAGAGATCCTTTATAAGGCCCCAAAGGTAAGTATTAAGCTTAATGAAAAAATAATTTTCTCAAAGAGCAACCAAGTACCTATTTATAAAGACGGAATAGTTGTTGCGTGGGGAGGGAGTGATGAGGAAACTCCTGTGTGGATAGACAATCTAATTGTTTCTAATCAAAAAGGAAAAACGATCTTTAAAACGAGCTTTGGAAAGTATGAAAAACTCGTCGACTTGAATAAAGGATTCCCATTTATTTTTCTTATTCTTGTGTATTTTTTTATTGTTAGTAGATTAAAAAATTTGAAGCTAAGACTGTTAACTAATTTATATGTACTCTTTGGGTTATTAACATGCAGCTTGTTTTACTATTATATTCTCTCAGAGAGATATTTAGATGAGCCAGGCTTTGATGATAATAGAATTGATATGATGTATAGGGACTTTAAGCAAAAATATACAGATGAGCTCCGCATAGAGAAGAAAAAGAAGATATTCTTCTACGGTGGATTTAAGACACTTGGAAACGGCGCAAGAGAAGTTAATGATAGATGGACAAATGTTATTCAAGAGATCGCTAGAAAAAGTCTTGTCAATTTTTCCGACTATTCCTTCTTTAATTGGGGAATTCCAAGTGCGGATACAAACCATATTCTAAAATTTCATAAAGAACTACATAAACAAAAACCAAAGTTAACTATATTGTTGGTAGGGATAAATGATAGAAATGAAGAAACCTTTGCTTCTAACATAAGTGAAATGATTAAAATAAATAAGCAAGCTGGTATTAAAACAATTCTGTTGGAAGAATCAACATATATGAATGAATTAGCAATAGTAAATACAAGTGGATCAAACCGATACTTTCAAAAAATAAAACCATTTTGTAGTGATGAAAATGTCACCTGTGTAGAGGTTAGTAGAATAATGTATGACTCTCAAAATAGATTGTATGATACCGGTATCCGTTGGGTGGAGTGGGTTCATTTCAATTCCTATGGACAGAAACTATTTGCGACAATCATAGCACCATACATTCTAAAGGAATTATCAGAGTTATAGAGAATCTACTTCTTGTTGTTCAATATCTAAAAAAAACAATTATAAGTGGAATTAATATCGCACTTGGCTTTTAAGCCACACCCTCACCAAAAGCCCAAACTGCCCAATTTATCAGTCTTTGTATAAGAATTTATTTAATAATACCCTCTAACTAGCTGCTTTTACGACAGTCATCTGATTGGGCTTATACTCTTACATATTCATCTTTAGGCAAGATTTGCCGATAAGAAGATATAGAACTGGAGAAAGTTATTAGAGTACTACTTTTAATATTAACCATTTTTACAATGATCTCTTGTGGAGCTGAGCAGGAAACATCTCAACTTAAGGTGAGCGTTTCTTCCATTGCAGCGGCCGGAGTTAATATGCCGGGCGGTATGGTCTTGTATGGTCACAATAGAACGACTCAAGAAAAAGTTTCTATAAATTTTAAGGACGGACAAGATAATATCACTTTAAATAATGGTAGTTGGAATCTGTTTATTGTTGGCTGGGATGGCCCAAATATTATGGAAGGCACTGCTAAATGTGGTGGAGCTTTTGCAAATTTAACTGGGGGAGATGACGAAGTTAACTTTTCCATAACAAATGCAAAATGTCTTTTACCAACGAGTACAGAGTCTAGCTTTATTGATGTAAACCAATTTACAGCTATAACAATACATTCTTGTACGACTAACCCAGGGACACCTTTAGTATCATCTAATTGTACGGGATCTGAGGGGACGACCAACTCGGTTAAAGTAAATCTTATTACCGACTTTGTAGGAAATAAAGACCTTTTAAATAGTGAGTGTATAGACCTAGCGACTGGAGTTGGAACACTACCTCTGAATCTACCTTTTGGTGGTCAAAGCTCAAGCTTTTTTAAAACAGAAATAGTCGCTTACAATTCAGCTGGATGTATAGGCGATAAAGAAACCTTTATAATGCCAGTGGGTTTATCAGATATAAGTTCGGTCATCTTAAGTGATCCAGCAAATACGATTGATCTTGCGGATGATAGCAGTACTGTTTCAATTTTTCTTGAGACAACTTCGATGTCATTAGGAGCACTACCTTTTGTATCTACGTGGACCACTGGTAGTGCTGCTGAGGATATAGAATTACCTCTTAGCTCTTCTGGTACTTATGCCTTTAGTGTTGACTGGGGAGATGGAAGCTCAGATACAATTAATACATGGAACGATCCTGCAAAAGTTCATAATTACACTTCTCCAGGAACCTATACGGTAACTATTTCTGGATTAATTACCCATTGGGATGCAACTGCAGCTGGAACACTGGCAAATTACAATAGTAAAATTGATAGTGTTGTAGATTTTGGTGATATGGGATGGACTAACTTAAATTATGCATTTAAAAATTGCACAAGTCTTATAAGCTTTGCCGGGGGGAATACTTCTAGTGTGACAAGGGCAATTGAGATGTTTAGAGGTGCTACAGCACTTACTTCTCTAGATGTTTCTAGTTGGGATACAAGTAATGTTACAAATATGAGTTTTATGTTTGCTAATGCAACAGTTGCTAACCCAGACATAACAAGTTGGAATGTAGGGAAGGTAGCGAATATGACTAGTATGCTCGATGGTTCGGGGATTTCTGGACCGAACTATACTAATTTTTTAAATACAATATCTTCATATATACCTGGAGCTAACTTAAGTTTAGGTATTGTTGGTGATGGATCTGTTATGTATGACTTTTTTGGAATAAGTTCAAAGTCCACCTTACTTGGTTGGACTATTACTGATGGTGGAGGACCAATTCCAACTGCAACTAGTCTTGATGTTTCAAGTGGTGCACTTGTAGGTGGGGTAACTATTATAATAACAGGAAATGATTTTGAGTTTGGTGCAACTGTTAATATCGGTGGCGCCAACTGTACTGCCTTAACTGTTGATTCTCCGACCCAGATTACATGTAAGACGGGAGCAAATTCAGCTGGTACATACAATGTTGATGTTATGAATTCGGATGGAATGGTAGGTTCTGGATCTGTTCAGTTTACGTATATATAATCTCTAGTTAGAGTTTGTACTTTAATCCAACTTTAAAAGTCTCAATATCTACAAACTCAAGCTAGGCAACGATAGCGTCCATTTCTTGTTGCGTATCATGCTCTAATGTTTCAGCTTTTAAGTTCTTAATTGAGATTTTAACAGTATCTCCAATATTTAATCCAGAAGCTGAACTTAATATAACACCACAACCATTTGAAGACTGATTGAAAAGAAGTCCGTTTAAGGCAATGTCAGGTGCTTTGGAAATAATAACGCTAGTTTGATCTTTGCCAAGAGGAACTCTATCTTCAGTTCTTGTAATATCATACTTTGGAAGATTAAAACTTTGGCTTTTCATCGCCGCTTCAAAGGCTTTATAGTCAAAAGGTTTGTGGAGAACGGTATCTATATTTTTTAACTTCTTAACATCAATGTTTGAATCTCCAGTTTGTAAGATTACAGAGAGCTGAGGCTGTGAACTTTTAAGTAATTCACAAAGCTCAATACCATTTGCTTTTGGCATATAGTAATCACAGATAAGTAGATACATAGAATGTTTATTCTTATTGAAAATTTCAAGAGCTTCCATCGGATCAAGGGAAGAAAAAATCTGACTTTGAGGTACTCCATAAAGTCTTAAATAATCTGTAACGAGTTCAATCATCGCAGGATCATCATCTACAATAAGTATATTTTTAAGCATATTTAAAACCTTGTTTAATTAAGGGTTTATTATACCAAAATAATATTCCATGAAACATAAAAGTGTTTTGCTCATGTAATTGCCGATTGAGGATTAGGGGAATATGATTTTCAAAACTTCATCTGGAGTTCTAAATGAAAAGCTTAGTATTGATTCTCGTATTTTTTTCATCAAATTTATATGCAAGTAAACTCTATTTGGTGACTAGTCATGAGCCACATTTATTAAGTGAATTATATCCCCATGTAAATATTATCAAATCAAAAGGAAGAACTCTTCTTGTCACAATAAAAGCGAAAGCAAAACTTACTACCGAGATGAAAAACTCACTTCAAAGTATTTCAAAAGAAGATGTCTTAAATTATAAACCAGTGTCAACAAAAGAACTTGTAAAAAGTCCAACAGTGGAAGCTTTAATAAGTGACGTTAGTGCAGAAAGAATGAAAGCTATTACAGAAAAAGTGGCAAGCTTTGGAAAAAGAAAATCCGGTACCGATGATAATGTTAATGCTGCAATTACATAGAAAGTGAAATGAAGTCTATAGGCCTAGTTACAACACAGGACTGCTTATGATCGCTAAACGGATAACATCCATAAGCCCAAAGAAAACATTTATATTTTTTGCAACGAATGGCGAAGAGCAAGGTCTAAGAGGTGCAAAGCATTTTGTTAAAAAGTATAAGGCGAGTGGAGATATCGCAAAAATAAAATTCGTCATAAACATGGATATGATCGGATACAATAAAGATAATAAGCTTGTTGATCTCGAAACAAACAAAAAATTTGTTGCATATGCTGAATGGATGGCAAAAGTTGTAACAACATATACAAAGTTAGAGCCAAATATTGTCACTCCAGCATGGGGAAGTGATCATGTACCATTTTTGAAAGAGGGGATTCCATCAGTTCTCACTATAGAGCACTGGCCAACAAAGACACCTTGTTACCATAGAGGTTGTGACACGGCCGATCATCTTACCTATGAATATGGGGCAGAAATCATAAAATTAAATATAGCAGCTTCTTATTTAGTTTCAGAAGAAAAAATCCCACTACGCGTTAAATAGATTTTTCTTTACAAAGAAATACCGTATTGATTAATATGCAGGTGGCAGTTTACGATTGTAATGCTGGTTATTCCGCCAGGCCCGGAAGGGAGCAACGGGACTAGTATTTACTTTGTGTAAGCTGCCACTTTCTTTAAACAAAAATCCCTTATAATTTTCTAACATTTACCATCATACCAAGCTGCGAATTGACATTGATACTCACCTCTATTATTTTGGCCATAATTTCAATATTAGAGAGAGGGAAAACGCTTGAGTTACCAGGTTTTAGCGCGTAAATGGCGCCCCAAATATTTTTCAGATGTCGCAGGACAAAGTCATATTGTTCGGACTTTAGTGAACTCAATTAAGTCAGATAAAATCGGCCATGCTTACTTATTATCTGGAACAAGAGGAATCGGAAAAACGACAATTGCGAGGCTTTTTGCCAAAGCGATAAAATGCCAAAATTTATCTGAAGCTGGCGAACCATGTTTAACATGTGATTCATGTACTGGTATCGAGCAAGGAAACTCTCTTGATTATTTAGAAATTGATGGTGCTTCAAATAATAGCGTTGATGATATTAGAGATCTAATCGAAAACGTTCAATATCTACCAACTAACGGAAAGTATAAAGTCTACGTTATTGATGAAGTACATATGCTAACGGTAAATGCGTTTAATGCTTTATTGAAAACATTGGAAGAGCCACCAAAACATGTTGTTTTTATTTTTGCGACAACAGACCCACAAAAACTTTTAGGAACAGTTCTTTCCAGATGTCAGCGTTTTGATTTTAAAAATGCATCTGTAAGTGAGCTAAAAGAACAATTATATAAGATTGCCAAATTTGAGGGTATTGAATTTGAAAGTGACGAATTAGTTCATGAACTTGCAAAGCAAGGAAATGGATCGTTTAGAGATGCATTATCCCTAATGGATCAGGTCATAAGCTTATCAAGTGGATTAAAAATTACAGAAGACATCCTTTATATGTCTCTTGGTATGGCCCATACAAAATCACTAAACCTAATATTAAATGCCATGTTTGATAAAGATAAAAATGCAACTTTAACAGCATTCAATCAAGTCTTAAGTGAAAACGTAGATCTTAAGGCTTTTACAAAACAAATCTTAGATAAGCTTTATGAAATGATTACAAACCTTGATGACAAGGGAAATATATCATCTGATCTCGATGCAGATGTTTTAGCCAATGTCAGTATCGTGGAAGTTATGTGGATTTATGAATCATTAACGAAAGATTTTGAATGGGCACTAAACTCATTTGATCCAGAAAAAACATGTGGTTTTTCTTTGGTCAAAGTTGCACTTCGAGAAATGGTTCTTACCCAAGCATCAGTACCTCTTCAGTCAAAAAAAAAGTCTGAAGACAAGTCGGATAACAAAGTAGAGGCTCCAGCTCCAGTCGCAGTAGAAGTAGTTGAGCAAGAAGTAGTTATTGAGCCGGTTGAAACTCAAGAGAAGAAAGATTTAACTTGGGACGGATTTTTAAAACACTTAAGTTCAGTAAGTCGATCTCTTCTTATGAATCTTGAGCGTGGAAATTTATTAAATAAAAATGATCTTGGTAAAGAGAATAGTAATCTAATAGTACAATTCTCAGAAGAGTGTAAAATTTTTCATGACTTTTTAAAAGATCCTGAAAATTATAAGCCTCTAAAACAAGAAATGGCAGATTACTGGAGTCAACCAGTAGAGATGTTTCAACTAAATTTTGAGGTATTATCCCACGATATGAAAGTGGACTCAAAGTTCTTAAGCGTTGTTGAAATTGAAGAAGATAAAGAGATGAAAGAAGCACAACTTAAAAGGGATAAGATTTTGAATAATAAATATATATTGAACGCTGAAGAGCTCTTTAATACTAAGGTAGATAAAGTCGTTCTCATCGGTGAAGAGTAAAGGGAGATACCATGGCCAACATTAACCAAATGATGAAACAAGCACAACAGATGCAATCTAAAATGGGAGCACTTCAAAAAGAACTTGATACACGGGAGTTTGAGGCAAGCTCTGGTGGCGGAATGGTAAAAGCTGTTGTTAATGGAAAACAAGAACTAATTTCAATTAATATAAATAAAGAATGTGTAGACCCAGATGATGTGGAGATGCTGGAAGAGCTAGTGAAGACAGCAGTTACTCAAGCGCTTAAGGAATCGTCAGAAACAGTTTCAAATGCAATGAGTAAAGTTACTGGTGGATTAAATATCCCCGGGCTTTTTTAATGATTGAACTTCCTGATTCAATTCAAAATACAGTAAGATGTTTTGCAAAACTTCCTGGTGTCGGCGGGAAAACTGCCCTGAGGCAAGTCATGAGTATGCTTAAGTGGGAAGGGGAAGAGCTTAATGTTTTTTCCCAAGCTGTAAAAGATTTAAGAGATACAAAAAAATGTTCTGAATGCGGACTTTATTCTAATGATGACCAATGTCAAATTTGTAGTTCAGAGTCGAGAGCATTTGCAGGTTCACTATGTATCGTAGAAAACATCAATGATTTATTAGCAATAGAAAGAAGTAATGAGTTTACGGGCCTTTACCATGTGTTAGGAGGTGTGCTAAATCCTCTACTAGGAATTGGACCTGATCAGCTAAAAATTAGTAAAGTTGTAGAACGTGTAAACAAATTAAATATACAAAATGTTGTACTGGCAATTAACCCCTCAGTTGAAGGCGATGCAACTTGTTCTTACATAAAGCAACTGCTAAAAGATGTTCAAGTTGAAAGAATAGGTTTTGGAGTTCCAATGGGTGGATCATTAGAGTACTTGGATCCCCTTACAATCTCTAAAGCATTAGAAAATAGAAAGAGACTTTAATGGTTAATTTAAATCTTTTAGTGAATCAATTTTTTACTGAAAATGAATATGACAAATTAGCATCAAAAATGGTTGTTGTTAGAAATGACGGTATCAATGTTTATTCGAATATCGACAATAGTTTTGAAACAAGCTCTATAGGAGCTTTAGTTAGTGGTGTGTGGCAAGCCGCCAGTTCTCTTTCTTCAATGACGAGAGATCAGGCGGAGCAAGACGAATTTCGTTTGAGCTTTGATACAAGCCTCAACGGTTTACATATTTTACCATTAAGAATTTTGGGTGAAATATACTTCATCTGCGCAATTTTTTCTGAAGAAGAAAACCCGGCTAAGCTTAAAAGATATATTAGACTTCTTCGCGATAACCTCGAGGTTTATTTAAGTGAATTAAGTTATGATGATAATAAAAACAGAGAAGGTTATTTGTTTACTAATATAAGTGATTCAGAAATGGATAACCTTTTTTCTTTTGGTGGTGTTTAATGTCTTTCGTAAACTATCACGCTAAAGAAATTAACTGTAAAATCGTTTATTACGGTCCGGGACTGGGCGGTAAGACAACAAATATTCAACATGTTTATCAAAAGACAGCGAGTAAGAATAAAGGTCAAATGGTTACACTGAACACAGAGAATGAAAGAACATTGTTTTTTGATTTTCTTCCACTTGACCTTGGTGTTATTCGCGGATTTAAGACGAGGTTTCACCTATATACTGTTCCAGGTCAAGTTTTTTATGAAGCAAGCCGTAAGCTTATTCTTCGTGGTGTCGATGGAATTGTTTTTATCGCCGACTCCCAAGTCGATAAGATGGAAGCAAACAAAGAAAGCTTAGACGGTCTAAAAAAGAATTTGGTTGAACAGGGACATGATCTTACAAAGATTCCAATTGTCATGCAGTGGAACAAAAGAGATTTACCAAATATAATAGATATACAAGATTTAGAGAGAGAGTATAATCAATCAGATTTTCCTTCATTTGAAGCATGTGCTTTGAAGGGTGAGGGAGTTTTTGAAACATTAAAAACTATCAGCAAGTTAGTCTTACTTAATATTAAGGGCGGACTAGATAGCTAAGGAGTTGTTAAAATGAGCTTAACGAAAAAACAGTTAAAGACATTAACAGAAAAAATTACTGCAGAGAGAGACAGACTTGTAGCATCTTTTAGTGAGAACACTGATGATAAATACATTTTATCTGGTGATGATCGACCTGATGAAATTGATCAAGCGACTTCAGACTACGAAAGATCGCAACTAATAAGATTTAGAAATAGAGATGTTTTTTATGCAAAAAAATTAAATAAAGCTTTAGAAAAAATAAATAATGCTGAATATGCAACTTGCGAAGAGTGTGACTGTGATATTAAGTTCGAAAGACTAAATGCAAGACCGACAGCAGAGCTTTGTATCTCATGTAAAGATGAAGCAGAGAGAGCAGAGCAAGGTAACTTTGTGGCAAGACAGTCTAAGTCACTTGGGAAACAAGATAACATTGTTATGGGTGCACGATAGGAAAAATATGAGTACTGTTGGAATTATTGGTGGAAGTGGAATTTATAATATTGAGTCAGTTTCAGTTGTAGCTGAGCATAATGTAGAAACTCCCTTTGGTAAGCCAAGCTCAGCGATACTTGAGTTAGATATAAATGGAAGTAAGTGCTTTTTTTTACCACGTCACGGCAAGGGACATGCAATAAACCCATCAGAAATAAACTACCGAGCAAATATTTATGCTTTGAAACTATTTGGCGTAAACACTGTCGTCTCAATTTCGGCAGTAGGTTCATTAAAAGAAGAATATCCACCAACACATTTTGTACTTCCTGATCAGTTTATTGATTGGACCAAGGGTAAAAGACCAAGAACATTTTTTGAAGATGGAATGGTAGGACATGTCTCTGCAGCATACCCGGTTGAAAAATCTTTACATGATAGAATCGCTGAAACACTTGCTACAACAGACGTTAAGTTCTCAAAGTGTGGAACGTATATTTGTATCGAGGGGCCGCAGTTCTCAAGTAGAGCGGAGTCAGAGCTTTATAGGAGCTTTGGTTGCGATGTTATTGGTATGACGAATGTTCCTGAAGCATACCTCGCCAAAGAAGCTGGTATGGCCTATGCGACAGTTGCAATGGTTACAGATTATGATTGCTGGAAAGAAGAGCACTGCAGTCTTGAAGAAATTATGAAGGTAATGGGCCAAAACTATATCTCAGCTCAAACTTTAATTGAAAAGCTTGTTCCAAGCCTAGTCAAAAATCCAATCGAATTTACTCCTGAAAATAAATTTGCTGTTGTAACAAGCCCTGACCTTATCTCTGAAGATAATAAAAAAATTATCGAAGTACTTACAAAGTAATGTCAGAAGAACTCTATAAGACTCATTACTCTGTCATGTATGATGATTGCCTAAAGGCTTTTAAAGAAGTCTCTGAAGCCATTGATAAACCTATATTTGCAGATATGACTTTTGGTGGCGGTGGACATTCTTTAGGGTTTGCTGAAGAAATTCCTAACTGTCATATGTACTCTGTTGATCAAGATCCAGAAGCATATGAAAACGGCTTGAAATTAATTAATGAAAAAAATATTTCTGATAGAGTCTTTTTAAATAAAATGAACTTTGAGATTTTTCCAATTTGGATTCAAGAAAATAAGCCTGAATTAAAGTTTGATGCCATACTTGCTGACCTGGGAGTTTCTTCTCATCACTTTGATAAGTTTGAGAGAGGGTTTTCATTTCGTGAAGACGCTCCACTTGATATGCGAATGGATGTTGGAAACGATAATATTTATACTGCTGCCGAAGTTGTTAATGAAATGGATGAAGAAGATTTGGCCAACCTCATATTTAAATATGGTGAAGAGAGGTTATCTCGAAGAATTGCAAAGAAGATTGTTGAGGCGAGAGAGACTGCCCCTATAGAAACAACTAAGCAATTAGAAGAGCTCGTTTTTCTAAGCTATCCAAAGAGTCAGAGGCATGGCCGTATTCACCCTGCCACAAAGACCTTTCAGGCCCTAAGAATCTTTGTAAATAGAGAGCTAGAAGTGCTTGAGAATACTTTACAGAGTTTGTATGATTTACTTGCACCAGGTGGAGTTCTTTGTATCATCTCGTTTCACTCTCTCGAAGATCGCATTGCAAAGCACAAATTTAAGGAAATTTTTCAAACCCATAAAAATACTGCTAAAATAATAACTAAGAAACCGATTTATCCATCGGAAAAAGAGTTGACTGAAAATCCAAGGTCTCGCAGCGCGAAACTGAGAATTTTAAGTAAGTTAGAGTAATTGCTCAGGGAGGAGTGATGGTAAGAAAATCTAGAAAAAAGGTTAATCCTTTTTTAAAGTATCTATCAGATAAAATATTTACCTCACAGACATTACCATTGATCTTTGTTGTATCCATTATAGGGATTATGTTCGTACTTATTCGTATGAAAGGTATAGAACAAGACTATGAGTATAATGAAATAGCTAAAAGAGTAAAAGTTCAACAGCTTAGAAATAAAGAACTTAAAGCTGAGCGTGCAAGAGAACTTTCTGTTAAAAACCTAAAAGCTTATGCAAAACAATATGACCTAAGTGAACCCGATGAGAAAAAGATAATTTTAATACCCTAATGATAAAAAATAGAGTGACCTTTATATTTATTTTAATGACCTTTCTCTACACTGTCGTGTTAGGTAAAGCGATGTATGTACAGGTTATTAATAGGGATAAATTAATAGCATACTCTGAAAGCCAAACAGTGAGAACATCAAAGGTGTATCCAAAGAGGGGATATATCTTAGATCGAAATGATAATCCACTTGCCATTAATATCCAGCAATTTAATCTTTTTACATTTGTAAAAAATGAAGAACTTCTTGTAAAAGAGCTTTATGAGCTTGATGAAATAGTTCCACAGATCAAAGTAAAAAAAATAATAGCTAATTCTAAAAAAAGGAAAAAGTTTACTTGGATTGCTAGAAACTTAGACCTTAAAAATGAACAAGTCGAAAAAATTAAAAAATTTAAGACAATAAGACTTGAGGCTAAGTCTAGTCGTTTTTATCCTAACCATGAATTATCTGCTCAACTCTTGGGCTTTGTGGGGATTGATAATGATGGGTTGGCAGGGTTAGAGTATCAGTTTAATGATATGCTTAAGGGGGAACCTTCGATCCATAAGTACCTAAGAGATGCCAAGGGCAGACCAATAAAATTTGAAAGTGCTGACCTCGACCAAAGAGCAGAGGATATTACACTCTCAATTGATAAAGATATTCAGTCTAGCGTTGAAGAATTTTTAAAAGAAGGTGTTGAAAAGCACCAAGCAAAAAGTGCTGGTGCTGCGGTAATGGATGTTAAGACAGGTGAGATCTTGGCGATGGCCAACTATCCTAGTTATGACCCTAACTTCGTAAAAGGCGCTAAAAATAAAAAACTCTCTTTTGTTACTGATCCATTTGAACCTGGTTCTGTCTTTAAGGCGTTAACGATCGCATCGGCCATAGAAAATAATATTGTTCGAGAAGATACAAGTTATTATTGTGAAAGAGGAAAGTTCAAAGTTGGTAATCATTATATAAACGAATCGGATAGTAATCATGTATATGAGTGGCTAACTGTATCCGACATAATGAAATATAGCTCAAATATTGGTACGACGAAAATTGCTTTTGATCTAACTTATCCTACGTTTAATGAAACTTTGAAAAAATTTAATATAGGACAAAAGACAGGCATTGAAATAGCTGGTGAATCTCGTGGAATAACTGTTTCAGATGAGAATGTTAGCCCTTTAAAACTGAGTAATATAAGTTTTGGTCAAGGAATTGCGACAACAGGAATCCAAATGCTTGCTAGTTATGCCGCCTTTGCAAATGGTGGCTATTATGTGAAGCCTACGATTCTAAAAATTAAAGACAAGAAAGATATCGTAAGTAAAAAAATCATTAAAAAAGAAACTTCAAGAATGATAACAAGGATGCTTACAGCCGTTGTTGAGGACGGTACAGGAACTAATGCTAAAGTTCCCCGGTTCAAAATAGCGGGGAAAACAAGTACTGCCCAAAGAGCAGACAGTAAAGGAGGCTACTCCGGCTATCTGTCTGCGTTTATAGGATATCCAGTTGATATACCAAAAAACTTCGTTGTATTTGTTTATGTTGATGATCCAAAAAAGGGCTATTACGGAAATACTGTGGCAGCTCCAATATTCCAAAAGATTGTTAAAAAGATTCTTTATAAAGACAAAAAATATACTCGTCTAGCTAAAACATATGGAAAAGACAATAATATGGATAGAATTAGCGTTAAGTATGCGAGTAATAGAAAAATCAAAAAAGGTATAACTCCAAATCTAATAGGTTTAGACAAAACATCAGCGTTCAAAATTCTAGACTCGTTAGATGCAAAGTATAAGCACAATGGCTTTGGAGTTGTAAATGCTCAGTTTCCACCAGCAGGAACAGCCATTTCAAAAAATACAGTTATCAAAATAAAATTCAAAGCACCGTCGTATGAGTGACATAAAGAATATCCTACAAAAATATGGTATTTCTACAAACTTGGAACTGAATGATGTCGAATGGAGAAGTGAAAATAGTAGTGATCATAGTATTCTCTTTTATAAATTTAATAGACAAACCCACTCAGAACTTGAAAAATTTAATGAAAGATTAAGTCAATCATCCTTAGGAATTTGTATTACGAATTCAAACACAAAATTGACTCAAGAGAATTGCTTTTGTTTAGATGGAGAAAATTACTTATCTCTACAGGAAGAACTGCTGTGTTACCTCTACCCAACAGATTTTATGGAAGAGAAGTACTCTGTAGGTGTTACTGGAACAAACGGTAAGACAACAACAGTTTATTTATTTGCACAGTTAATGATGCAAAAAAAGCTCAATGTATTAACTGTGGGTACACTTGGTGTTTTATTAAATAACAAAGAAATCTCAAATTATAACTTAACAACTCCTGCTTATATTGACTTAAGAAAAGAACTATTTAGACAAAAAGATTCTTTTGATGTGTTTGCAATGGAGCTAAGCTCCCACGCACTAGAGCAAGGAAGAATTGGAAGTATTAAGTTTAACCAAATAGCCTGGACAAATTTGTCCCAAGATCATCTCGACTATCACGGAACAATGGATAAGTACTTTGAAGCAAAAAAAAGAGTATATCAATATTTGAAAAATCCAGGCTTCAGTGTCTTTATTCCTGAGACTCAAGTTGAATTAATTTCTTTGTTAAAAAACTTTGAGGTTAAAAAAATATCATCAAAGGTGGTCACATCAAATCCATTCTTTAGGATGTCTTATAATCTAGAGAACCTATCCTTGGCATTAGCACTGACCAAGTCCAAATATAAAGAACATTACGATGTTGAACAATTAACTGCATCTCCTGGAAGATTTAATATTATTAAGTATGGTAAAGATTTTATCATTATAGATTTTGCACATACACCAGATGCTCTTAAGGCAATCTGTTTAGACCTTAAAAAGGCTTTTTCAGAATATAGGCTCATCACTCTATTTGGCTGTGGCGGCGATCGAGATCGAGTAAAGCGCTCGTTAATGGCGGAGGCAGCTTCAGAGTATTCTGATTTTGTTATACTTACCTCTGACAATCCACGTTTTGAGGATCCACAGCAAATTATAAATGACGCTAGAGTTGGACTAAAAACAAAGTCTCATATTGAAGTAGATAGAAAAAAAGCTATTGCCTACGGCATAGAAACTATTGATGAAAAAAAGACAATACTTTTAATTGCCGGAAAGGGACATGAAGCTTATATGGATATTCAAGGTAGGAAGTACCCTTTTAACGATAAAGACTATGTGACGGAGTTAATAAATGATTAATATTAAACTTTTAGGTGATCTACCCTCTGTAATTAATATGCCAGTTCATACATCTAAGCATTACTATTTTTCGGTAGATAATAGGAAACTTGATAGTGAAAGTATTTTTATTGCAATTATAGGTGAGAGGTTTAACCCACTAGAGCATCTTGATAAGGTTATTGATAGAGAGTGTGAATATGTTGTTTATGAAAAAAATGATAAATCTGATGAAGTGGTAAAAGATTTTCGCAATAAGATTCAGTTTATTGAAGTAAATAATATTACAAAGTTTATTCAAGAGTCTGCCTCTTTAGTGGCAAGCTGTTTTAGGGCCAAGGGTGGAAGAATTATAGCCATTTCTGGTTCAAATGGAAAAACAACAACAAAGGAGATGCTTTTCCATCTTCTAAGTGATTGTCACAGTAAAGATAAAATAATTTGTACTCAAAAAAATAATAATAATCATTTGGGTGTACCTTTTACGTTGTATCAAATTAATAAGGACACAAGATTCGCAATCATTGAACTAGGAAGTAATCATCCAGGAGAAATAGAGTTTCTATGTAAAATTGTACAGCCGCAATATGGAGTAACGACAAATATTGGCGACACCCATCTAGAGTTCTTTGAAACAAGAGAAAATGTGTATAAAGAGGAATCTGTACTTTATAAGTATTGTTCTGAGACTTTTTATATAAATATGGATGATGAATATTTAAAAAGACTACATGATCACGGACAAGAGTTCGGGGAAGAAGCCAGCAGTAATAAGTTAGAACTTATACCGGGAGGCATAAGAGTTAATGATATTGAATTAAGTCATGAGACTCTGACCGGAAAACATAACTTTATTAATATGGCGGTTGCTTTCATCATTGCGAGAGATATGGACGACTGTTCAGTTCAAAATATTATTAAAAGTGTTAAGACTTTTAAGACCACGCCTAATCGATCTCAATGGATTGAGCGTGGTAATCAGAAGGTTTTTTTAGATGCTTATAATGCAAATCCTTCTTCAATGAGAGTATCTATTGCAGGCTTCCAGGATTTTTTAACAACAAATAAAATTTCCTATAGTGATGCAGCAATTATTATTGGAGATATGAATGAACTCGGAACAAATGAAGCAACGTTCCATATTGAGCTTGGTAAATTCTTACAAGAGCACAGTGTTAAAAACTGTTTCTTTGTTGGACGTTTTGCGGAAGACTACTTGGCAGGCTTCGGAGATGACGCTCGGACATATTCTACATCTGAAGAGGTCAGAAATGAATATGAAGAGGTATTCGGCCAGTATAAATATATTTTCATTAAGGGCAGTAGGTCTTTACAATTAGAGGTAATCCTAGATATAAAGTAACGTTATCAAAATTTTAGGATTTCTTAATGTTTTATCATATTTTATATCCCCTAAGTGCGGATATAGCCCTATTCAATGTCTTTAGATATATAACTTTTAGGTCTTTTGCTGCTTTTGTTATTGCATCTGTTGTTTCGATCGTTTGGGGCAAGCGCTTTATTGCTTATATGAAAATGAAACAATTCGGTCAATCCATTAGAGAAGATGGCCCAGAGTCCCATTTTAAGAAAAAAGGAACCCCAACCCTTGGTGGTATTTTTATAATTGGTTCTGTTTTATTTAGTACACTTTTTACAGGAAACTATAATTCGCTACCATTTGTTATTGCTCTTTTAGTGATGATTTCATTTTTTGCATTAGGTTGGATTGATGATTATTTAAAAGTTATCAAAAAAAACTCTGATGGAGTTTCAGCAAAGTTTAAACTTGCTTGGCAGTTTTTAACATCAATTGTGGCCACGTACTTTATGATTAAGCTTGGGGTCATTGATGGTACGATCCATGTTCCATTCGTGAAGGATGCAGTACTGGATCTTGGTTATTATTATATCTTATTTGGAAGCTTCGTTATTGTTGGTTCAAGTAATGCCGTAAATCTAACAGATGGACTAGACGGACTGGTAACTGGACCTGTTATTACCAGTGCTGCCACGCTGGGTATGCTCTCGTATTTTGCAGGCCATATAAAAATCGCAAATTATTTATTTATTCCTTATATCGCAAATACTTCAGAATTAACTGTTCTCTGTGCAGCTGTTGTGGGGGCCAGTGTTGGTTTTCTCTGGTATAACTGTAACCCAGCTCAAATTTTCATGGGCGATGTGGGATCACTGTCACTTGGTGGATTGTTAGGAACAATTGCTGTTTTAACAAAGAATGAATTTTTGTTTGTTGTTATTGGTGGAATCTTTGTGATGGAAGCAATCTCAGTAATTTTGCAAGTAGGATCATATAAAATAAGAAAGAAAAGAATTTTCAAAATGGCGCCAATTCATCATCACTTTGAATTGTTGGGCTGGCCGGAACCAAAAGTTATTGTACGCTTTTGGATAATTTCTATTGGATTGTCGATATTGGCACTGGCAACACTGAAGTTACGTTAATAATGTATTTGGAGAAATAATGGAAAAGTATCGAGGAAAAAAAGTTTTAGTTATAGGTCTTGGAAAAACAGGGTTTGCACTTATAAACTTATTTAATCAATTTGAATGTCAAATTAAAGTTACGGATATTAAACCAATATTTGACTTAAATAAAGCTGTAAAAAGGCTTAAGAAGGTGCAACCAACGCCTCAAATGACTTTGGGTGAGCATCGTGATGAAGACTTTATTGAGGCAGATTTAATCGTATGTTCATCATCGGTAAATCCAAATCTTCCACAACTACAAAAAGCAAGAGAGCACGGAAGAGAAGTATTCAGTGAATTCGCTTTTGCTTACTCCCTTTGTGATAAGCCTATTATTGCTGTTTGTGGCTCGAAAGGTAGATCAACAATTGCACATATGATTGGTTACGCACTTAAAATGGATAAGAAAAATGTCTTTGTTGGTGGAACAAATTTAGAACCATTTTGTAATTTTTTAATTCATCCTAACAAGGATTTCATTGATTATGTTGTAGTTGAGGTTTCTCCACTTCAACTTCAAAGTATGGATGACTTTCACCCAGTTGTAGCGATTTATCCAAATATCGAAGAAAAAACAATTGAAAGCCGTTTCAATACCGCTGGGGAGTATATAGAAAACTCATTAAAGCCTCTTAAAAACTTAACGAGCGAAGACTTCCTTATTGTTAACTTTGATAAGCTATCAAGTAATTCCATTTTAAGAAATTCTCAGGCTCAAACTTATTGGTACTCAAGAAGATCTTTTGTGAAAATGGGAGTCATTGGAGAAATTCAAGGGACACACTTTCATGATAAAAGAATTCATTCAAATATTCATTGTCACTCAGAACTTCGTGTTCGCAATATGAGAATTATGGGACAAAGTAACCGTGAAAACTTATTAGCAGCAGTTACAGCTTGTAAGGCGATTAAAGTATCAGACGAAGCTCTTCAAAAATGTATCGAAACTTTTCCGGGAATTCCTCACAGAATGGAATTTGTTATTGAGAAAAATGGAGTTAAGTTTTATAACGATGCAAAATCCGAAACTATGGATGACCTTCGCGAAACTCTGGAGAATATCAAGCCGCCAGTTATTTTAATTACAGGTGGAAAAGATACAGAGCAAATGTATGAAGGATATTCTGATATTATTACTGAGAAAGTACGTTTAATGGTGCTTGTAGGTGAATCCAAGGAGAATATGAATAGAATGATTGGCGATGCCACTCAGACATTTCTTGTGGGCTCATTTGATGAATCCATTCTTCTAGCTTTTCAGAAGTCGAGAACAGGTGACACTATAATCCTATGTCCTGGTAATGACTCGACAGATATTTTCCGTGATTATGATGAAAAAGGTAATTACTATAAGAAGCTTATTTTTCAATTATAGGCTAAATGGCGCATATAGATATTGCTGAAAGCTATTAAGCTTTGCTACTATTAGATAGATGTTAGCAATAGATAGACTGAAGAAATATTTTCTCATAAATATAAGCCTGATCGTAGTACTCGGTATTATAATGGTTTATTCATCTAGTTATATCTACGCTAAAGAAGTCTTTGGAACCTCAACACACTTTTTTTTTAGACAAATGGTTTTTGCTCTCATCGGTTGTGGTGTTGCTTTTTTTATAAGTAAAACCAAGATGACATTTTGGTTTAAGAATATTTATATTATCAACACGCTCTCTAGCTTAATGCTCCTACTGACAATGACTCCACTTGGAATTACAATTAAAGGCTCAAGAAGGTGGTTAAATTTGGGTGGGTTTAGTGTTCAGCCAGGTGAGATTGTAAAGTATACAGTATGTTTAGCTGCCATATATTACTTCAGTAAATTTGAAAAATACTCACCTAAAGAAAAAGGTTTGCACACCCTACAATTCTTAATCCCTCTAGCTCTATTGTTAGTACAGCCAGACTTTGGGACATTTACTATTGCATCGCTTCTGATAGCGTTTGCATGTTTTCTATCAGATTTTCCACGCAAATACTTTTATAGCTTATTGGCGTCAGGTATTATCGCAGGAATGGGACTTCTGGTCGCTGCACCTTATAGAGTAAAAAGATTACTTGTCTTTCTAGATCCATGGAGTGACCCGCAAAATAGTGGCTTTCAAATTATACAATCATACTTAGCCTTTGCTAATGGTCATGTGTGGGGACAGGGAATTGGAAATAGTAATGAGAAATTATTTTACCTTCCAGAAGCACATAATGACTTTATACTTTCTGTAATTGGAGAAGAGTTAGGTTTCATTGGTGTAACGGTAATCGTTTTACTTTTTATGTCTTTAACATTTCTAGGTTTTAAGTTGGCACTTGTGCCAAGATCTAGAATAAATAAACAAATTGTTTCTAGTTTGATATTTTGTTTATCACTTCAGGCATTCTTAAATATGGGAGTTGTGCTAGGGCTTCTTCCTACAAAAGGATTAAATTTACCATTCATATCATATGGAGGAACATCCATTATTATGAACTTATCAGCTATCGGTGTTATCTTTTGCTGTTTAAACTATAAATCACAAATTGCTGATGAAGAGGAAGACCCAGTATATTCTCAAACGGCCTTAGGTATATAAATGAAAAAAATATTTATAGCCGCTGGTGGTACTGGCGGGCATATTAATGCCGCTCTAAGTATGGGAAACGAATTTTCAAAAAACTATGAGGTCATATATCTAACAGGAACAAGATATTTAGACTATCAACTTCTAAAGAATGAAAAGGTCATCCATTTAAATAGTGTACCCCTTAGATCGAAAAATCCATTTAAAATACTAGTAAGTCTATTTATGAATTCATTAATTTTTTTAAAAATCCTAGGCTTATATATTAAAGAAAAACCAAGGTTTATCATTGGTGCTGGAGGCTATGTCTGTGGCCCTACATTAATGGCGGCAAAGGTACTGTTTAAACCAATTTTTATAATTGAACAAAATGCCATTATGGGAGTGACAAATAAGATATTATCAAAGTTTGCAAATATTATATTTGTGAATTTTAAGAATACGAAAGGTATTAACAGTAGCGACAATAGAGTGAAGTGTGTAGGTAACCCTATTAGGGCCTCAATTAAGAATACACCAAATATATTTAAGGAAAAATTAAAAATTCTCGTCTTTGGTGGCAGTTTAGGTGCAACTCAAATAAACACAGTCATACAAAAAATTGTAAAAAGAGATAGTCTAGAAGTCGAAATTATACATCAGGTTGGTAAAAATAATATGCAACCAGATATTACTCAAACGAAAAAAGTAAAGTATGAACAACTAGAATATATTGATGATATGGCGGAGAAATATAATTGGGCAAATCTCATTATTGCAAGGGCGGGAGCTTCAACAATTTCTGAGCTTAGGGTTGTTAAAAGACCAAGCCTATTAATTCCTTTTCCTCATGCCACTGACAATCACCAGTATTATAATGCTGTAGAGCTTAAGGAAGAAAATAATTTTTATGTGAATGTCATTGATCATCAGCTTAATAGTGATGATCTTGTGGAAGTTCTTGAAAAAGAAATATTAGAGATAATTACTAATAAAGAAAAATATTTGATATCGAAAGATATGAATCTAAATAATACATCATTAATAATTAAAGAAGAGATAGAAAAATATGTTTGGAGTTAAGAAAGATCTTGCGATTCATTTTATAGGAATCGGTGGAATTGGAATGAGTGGTATTGCTGGGGTACTTGTGGACCTTGGCTATAATGTTAGCGGGTCAGACTTAAGTCAAAGTGCAAATGTTATAAAACTCGAAGGTAAAGGCGTTAAAGTCTATATCGGCCACAAAAAAGAAAATGTTGAAAAGGCACAATTAATAATTTACTCATCGGCAATCGACGCTACTAATCCAGAGGTTATTAAGGCTAAGGAAATGGGTATTCCCATTATTAAGAGAGCAGAGATGCTAGCTGAGCTAATGAGATTAAAGTTTGGTATTGCAGTTGCTGGATCACATGGAAAAACAACGACAACAAGTTTTCTTTCTACAATATTTAAGACAATGGATTTGAAACCCACATGTATTGTTGGAGGTATTGTTAAGAATCTTGGTGGACACGCAGTTCATGGAGAGAGTGATTATTTAATAGCAGAGGCAGATGAATCAGATGGGTCGTTCTTATTTCTTAATCCTATAATGAGTATTATCACAAATATAGATAATGATCATATGGACTTTTATAAAAACGAAGAAAATATCCAGGTGGCATTTAAAGAATTTGCAAATAAAATTCCGTTTTATGGATGTCTTGTTTTAAATATGAATGACCCAAATTCAGTTAAGCTTACTTCTAACCTAAGACGAATACATATAGGCTTTGGAGTTCAAAGAAAAGATGAGTTGTTTGACTACACCGCAACAGCTATCTCCTATAGCGAAGAGGGATCTGAATTCACTGTTATTCATAAAGGTAAAAGTTATAAGGTAAGCATCAGTTTATCTGGTGAGCATAATGTTCAAAATGCACTAGCTGCAATCGCTTTATCAAGTCAAGCCGGTCTTGACTTAGGCGAGGTAACAAAAGCAATCTCAAAATTTGAAGGTGTTAGTAGAAGGTTCGAATCACTGTATCATTCTGAAAATATGTGTGTGATTGATGATTATGGACACCATCCCACAGAGTTACTTGCTACAATAAGTACAGCGAAAGTTAGATTTCCAAAGAAAAAAATAATCGCTATCTTTGAGCCTCATCGGTTCACTAGAACAAAAGAGTTTTGGGATGAGTTTGTATTTTGTTTCGAGGATGTTGAAAGCGTTGTTATTGCGCCTATATATGCAGCTAGTGAGTCAGATATAGAGGATATTAATTCAGATAATCTTGTTAAGGACATCAATAGGAAATATTCAAATGCAAGCCTTCTAACTAACTGGAACATGTTGCAAGATATTTTTAAGCAAAACAAAGATGAAAAAATTGTTATTCTAAGCATGGGGGCCGGGTCAATTAGTAAGGCGACACGCGAGCAAGTAGATATGTGGAATAAAAGTTGAAAACTCTAGAAAATACAAATATTTCTGACGTCGTCCTATATATGAATACAAACTTGGACCGCTACACCACAATAAAACTTGGTGGAAATGGTAACCTTGCAATTTGTAAATCCATAGAAGGTCTTAAGAGTTTAATAAAAATTTTAAACAAAAATGATATTAAATATCACCTTGTTGGATGGGGAGCTAATCAAGTTCTTGTTCATACAAATATGTATCTTTATATAAAGCTAGATTTTGCAGTAGACAGGGAGTACTTAAAAGAAGTTCGTGACGAATATGATCTCCCCGCATCTTTCCCTTTAAATACATTAACATCTCATGCAGTAAAGTTTGGACTCCTTGGGTGGGAGGTATTTACAGGAATACCGGCCTCTTTAGGAGGTGCCATTTGTATGAATGCTGGAACATCATTGGGAGAAATATGTGAGATTGTCAAAGAAGTGACAGTCCTAAGGCCTGGTGGCGACATTTACTCTTATAAACAAGAAGAACTTAAATTTGATTATAGAGTGAACAATTTCCTAAAGCTTGGTGAAATCATTATTTCAGCAAAAATTATTCATAAGGGGATTGATACTACTCAAGGTGCCCGTATAAAGGAATATCTTGAGTATAGAAAGTCGACTCAGCCACTAAAGACTAAAAACTGTGGAAGTGTTTTTAAGAATCATGGTCATTTTAAAGCCGGTATTACGATTGATAAATGCGGATTAAAGGGCTTTGGTACGGAAAATATTCAAGTAAGTCACATGCATGGTAACTTTATTGAGAATAATGGGGCGGGAAGTTCTACAGAATTCATACAGGTTGTGGATAACTTAAAAAAAGAAATTGAAAGGTATTCTGGGCAAAAATTTGAATTAGAAGTAAAAATTCATTAAAATTATAGGATGAAGATAGTTTTAAGTTTTATATTCATTTTTTCAGCTTCAAACTCGTTTGGTGCATCTAAAAAATATTTTGAAAATAAGCTACATTATAGAACAGTATTTGGTCAGTGTCCTGGAAAAGCGGTTGGAAGATTAACTCTTACATTGATAAAAGAATTTGAAAAAAATAAATCCTTATTAGATATTAAAAAGAAAATTGTTAGAGATAAACTAGAAGAGAAATACTACCTATCATCTTATAAAATTAAGTATAACCCTTTAGATAAAATGCTAAAGTTTGGTTTTGATTGTCCTAAGCCATTGATGAAAGTTCAAATATATAAAAAGGATGGAGAAGAGTACTATACCGCCATCTTGGTAGATAATGGAAAACTGTTTGATCCTACTTATGAAGTCTTAATGAGGGCAGAAAAGAAAATAACAAAATCATTGCCACATATGGCAATACCAGCAGATTTACTTTCTACAAATATACATAGAAAGATTACGAGTTTATTAAATGAACTTGGAGATAACTTTGTAAATAAAGTCTCAGAAGTTATCATTAATGAAAATAAAGAGTTAACAATTATTATGTCTGTGGGCCGCAAGCCATCAAGTGCATTTCTTGGAAAAGAGGAATGGGACGAAAAAATTGTTAAACTAGAAGAAATAATTACTTATATGTCTAAAAAGAAGACTATACCCGCCATCATTAACCTTACAAACGCTAAAAAAATTGTTGTTAAGTTCTCTGATAAAATCTGACTAAAACACTCTGTGTTAAAAAAAAGTTGTCATCTTACATATCGCATTCTAAAATTTTAATAAGGTGCAAAATAGCGCCAATTGTATTTTACAGAATGATTCTGTAGCTGCGTATAAAAAGCAGTGAGAAAGGACTCTCAAATGAATGAAAAAAATTTAGTTGTTGCCTTAGATGTTGGAACAACAAAAGTTTGTACTACAATTGGATATCAAGATCAAAATGGTTTTGAAATCATTGGTGTTGGGTCACATCCAAGTCACGGCCTTAAAAAAGGCTCAGTCGTTAACATTGATAAAACAGTTAGATCTATTAGGTGTTCTATAGAAGATGCAAAGCTGATGGCAGGTGTTGAGAATGTACACACCGCTACAATCGGAATTGCAGGTAACCATATTTATTGTTTTAACTCTTCAGGGGTTGTAGCAGTAAAAGGTAAAGAGATAACACAGGCAGATGTAGATAGAGTGTTAGAAGCGGCCAAAGCGGTTCTTATCCCAAGTGATAGACAGGTGCTCCATGTGATTCCACAAGAGTTTAGAGTCGACAGTACTACGGGTGTAAAAGATCCTGTTGGAATGTGCGGATCTAGATTAGAGGCACATGTGCATATTGTGACAGGTAAAATTCCCCTAATACAAAATATATTAAAATGTGTTGAAGCTGCTGGAATCACCGCCAGCGATATTATTTTACAACCTATAGCAAGTTCAAGCTCTGTTCTAACTAGTGAAGAGAAAGAGTTAGGAGTGGTATTAATAGATATAGGTGGTGGAACAACAGATATTGCGGTTTGGAAAAGCGGAAGTCTTGTTCACTCACAAATTATACCTGTTGGAGGAAACCATTTTACAAATGACTTGGCAGTAGCTCTTAAGATTCCACATAACGAAGCTGAACGTGTAAAGATCAATCACGGAAGCGTATTATCAGAAAAACTTAATCAGAGTGCTCATATTACCGTTAATGGATTATCTGGAACAAAGGCGCGAGAAGTGAGACTTGGCCAAGTCGCAGAGGTACTAGGTGCTAGAGCAGAAGAGCTATTTGCAGTTATAAAAAATCAAATTGAAGAAAAAGGCTTAGATAAATTAGTTACTGGTGGTTATGTAATAACTGGTGGTGGAGCACTTATCAGGGACTTAGCTGAGTTGGGAGAGTATCTGATGGATAAACCAACAAAAGTTGGTTACCCAAGAGCATTCGGTGGCATGACAACAGTGATGCAAGACCCTAAATTTGCTACAGTTTTGGGACTCCTTATAGAATCTGCCACGGAAAATATGGCGACTCTTGCGCCAAACAAGAAAACAAGTAAGAATATGAGTGAAAATTATGAGGGAGGAGCACTTCTTGGAAGATTCTCTGACTCATTAAAAAATGCATTTAAAGAAATATTTTAATTTTGGAGGATATTATGTTTGAAATTGCCGAAGATGGTTCAGAAGTAAGTACTGGGGCAAAAATTAAAGTGATTGGTGTTGGAGGCGGCGGATGTAATGCTGTCAATACAATGATCAGATCAGGGCTAACTGGTGTTGACTTTATTGTGGCCAATACTGACTCTCAAGCTTTAGCAGCGAGTTTAGCTCCTACTAAGATTCAATTAGGCGGGGATTTAACTAAAGGTCTTGGAGCTGGTGCAAATCCTGAAGTAGGAAGAAAAGCTGCTTTAGATGACTATGAAAAAATCTCTGAATATATAAGTGGATCAGATATGATCTTTGTAACTGCTGGTATGGGTGGTGGAACTGGAACTGGTGCAGCTCCTGTAATTGCAAAACTAGCAAAAGAGCTTGGTGCTCTTACAGTTGGTGTTGTAACAAAACCATTTATGTTTGAAGGTCGTAAAAGAATGAAGCAAGCAGCTTTAGGAATTAAAACTCTTGAAGAATGTGTTGATTCACTTATTACAATTCCAAACCAAAGATTACTCCAATTAGCTGGAGAGTCTTTGTCTCTAGTAGATACATTTAAAAAAGCAGATGAAGTTTTACTTCACGCAGTTCAAGGTATCTCGGACTTAATAAATAATACGGGCTTTATTAATGCCGACTTTGCAGATGTTGCAACAGTTATGGCAAACAAAGGTTTAGCACTAATGGGAACTGGTATTGCAACAGGCCCTGATAGAGCAATTAAAGCAGCTACTGATGCAATAAGTTCACCTCTTTTAGAAGATATTACAATAGATGGTGCGACAGGAATTATTGTTAATATTACTGGTAACTCAACACTATCAATGCATGAAACAAATGAAGCTATGACTCTTATCATGGAAGCAGCTGATGAAGATGCAGAGATTATTTTCGGAACTGTTGTTGAAGAAGATATGGGTGAAGAAATAAAAGTAACTGTTATTGCAACTGGACTTGGTGGAAGCACTGATAGAGTAAGAGTTGATAATGATATTTACACAATGGCCTCACCTACAATAGAAACAGCTCCAGCTGCTGTACCTATGCAACCTGTAAGAGAAGAAGTCTTTGTTGAATCAGTAGCTCCAACAATGGCAGCTCCTGTGGAAAGAGAAAGAGAAAGAGAAAGAGCACCGATTGTTGAAGAAACTTACAACACAGATACAATTTCATCAAATACAAGTACTCTTGATAATTTTTTGGGTGCAATGGGTGAATCAGAAGTAACTGAACAAAGAATAGTAAATGAGGAAGTTACAATACAAGAAGTTATTGAACAACCTCAAGTTGTCGTAAGATCTACACTTTCTGATACATTAAGAGATGCAGCACATAGCTATAAAAATGCTGCAACTAATACTGTAGAGCAGGCACCAGCACAAGTTGAGCCAGCAAGAAGTGAAACACCATCAAAAGCGAAATCAATTGCTGAAAAGCTAGGATTCATGAACTTTGATGATGATGAATTTGATACTCCGGCATACTTAAGAAAAGATGGACCGAGCCAAATCTTATAAATTGAATAAAATTTTATAGTGAATGAGGGTCTCTTTTAAGAGGCCCTTTTTTTAAATATTTAAGTAATCACAAAGAAGATTGAACTTAGAGACTTCTCTCGTTGATAAATGACCGATACTTCTCTTGAACTCAATAACGATACCATCCATATAAAAAGTAAGGTTTTTAATTCTCAAATTAAGAGATTCAGCTAGTTGGACTTGATGACTTGAAATCGCATCTACCTTGAGTTCTGTCAGTGTATTTAAAGTCTGCTGTGTCGACATAAGAATATTTAGTAACTCACCGTCTGTTGTAATATATCGATTTGAACAGGCTGTGAGTTCTAAGTCTCTCTCAGGAACACTCGCAAAGGCAAAATTGAGGCTTAGTAATAAACAAAAGAAAGTAATCATTTTCATAGGTAGTCCTTATTATTATATAATCCATGATCTCACATACTTATAATTGATAAATAGAAGTTGAAAATCTTATATCCGTGTAAAGAAAGTGAGCAAAAAGAGACTATTCTGAGAGACTAAATAATTGAAATGTCGTGATAATATGCCCCTCAGAATCTTGAGAGTAATCTGATTTTATATATGAAGGTTTACCTTCTGACGCGAGCTGATCTTTTAGCTCTTGGATGTGAAGAGCATTATCTGGGTCAGTTGGATCACTACGAAGCTCTTTTGTAAGCTCCCAATTACTATTTTTATAGAGGTTACTATCAGGAGGGCACAAGGCAAGAGTATCAATAGTAACCATCTCTGAATCAGAAAATTGCTTATTACAAATACAGCAAATGCTTTGTGCTGCTATTTTTTGTCTGAATAAAATTTTTTTAAAAAAGGTAAGCATATTAAACCATAGATACAATTGTTATTGGCTTATAGCCTAGAATATTATGACAAAAGGTACGAGTTTTTATTCGAACTTGTTCAATAGTATAGTCATGGTCACGGTTCTTATTCTGAGAGAAGGCAGTAAAATGGGCAAGCTCTTTTATATCAATATAGTAACGATCAAGAAGCTTAGGTAAGCCTTTGGTCGTTATAGTTATATTTTTGGATTTATGATTCATGGAGATAACAATAAGACCATTACATGCAAGTTTTCTTCTTTCACTAACTCTTTCTCGCTCAATTTCAATACCTTTTCCATGAATAAGAATTGGGTCTTTCTCTGGAAGATCAAAATACTTAATTTCATTGTTCTTTAAGAGGAGTCCTTGAAAGTTTTTAAGTTGATGTATTTTAATATTTGGTCTGTGCTTTTTAATAAACTCAGTATGTGCTTGTAAAAAATAAGTTTCACCATGAATTGGAGTATAGTCCGTTGGAGAAATGTAACCCAGGAGGTCTAATAAATCCTGTTGTGCAGGGTGACCTGAAGCATGTATTTGCATTTCCTTGAAGGTAATAATTTCAACGCCTTGATCAGCAAGATCATTGTACATGCGATAAATCTTTTTTTCATTACCTGGAATCGGTTTTGAACTAAATACGAATCTGTCTTTATCATTTAGTTTAATATTCTTTTGATCACCGTTAACAATACGTCTCGAAGCTCCTAGAAACTCACCTTGTGAGCCGGTTACAATATAAAGAGATTTTGGATCGTTGTAATTCGTGACAGCATCAAGGTCTTTGATTTTAAATTCTTCAAGATCAATTAATTTTGATTCTGAAGCAGCTTCAAGGTAGCTATTAACCGAGCGACCAATAGTCGTAATCTTACGGTTATGTTTCTTTGCAAGCTCTAGTATATTTCGAACTCTGAAAATATTTGATGAAAAAAGTGTAAAGAAAACTCTGCCATCTTCCGCAATAATTTTTTCAAGATCCTCTATTAGGTCTGTTTCAGATAAGGTTTTGCCAGGAACCATTATGTTGGTGGAGTCAAGCATTGCAAGTCTCTTCTTTACTGGTTCATAGACTTCCTTGAGCTTCGCAGTATTAAAAGGAGGTTCAAATGACGGATTAAGGTCAAACTTAAAATCCGAAATAAAGAGAGTTGCAAAATCTAGTTTTGGATTCTTAATAACGACACCATAAGTATCTGGTATAGAGTGAGTTACTCGTATAGGGTGGACTTCAAGGTCATCCACCTTAATTATATGATCCTCAAAGTATTCAATGATTTTTCGTTTCATCTTTCTTTGCTCTAACTTTTTGAGAATTAATGTTCTCGCAAAATTAGGTGCATAAACTTTTGCATCTGGAAAATCAGAAAGAAAGTGATGAATGGCACCTATATGATCTTCATGCCCATGGGTTATAAATAATGTGATCGGTTTATCTTCATCAAGTTGAGTTGTGTCTACAATCAGGTAGTTAATATCGAAAAAATCATCGTAAGGAAAAAGAATACCGTAGTCGAGAATAAGGTAATCGTTTTCAGTTTCAAAAACAGTCATGTTGGAGCCAATCTCTCCAACACCACCCATCGGATAGATTTTTAAATCAGACTTATTCATTTAATAGCTCTCGAATACGTGCAGTTAAAATATCTGCTGCAACATCGGTTTCTTCGCCTACAGTAAAGTCTGCAAATTGTTTTTGAGGCTCAAGGTATTTTTGATACATAGGCCTTACTGTTTCATAGTATTGATTGATTACAGACTCAAGAGATCTCCCTCTATCGTTAACATCTCTGTGAAGACGTCTTGTAAACCTAATGTCTGAGTCTACATGTAGAAAACATTTGATATCTAGTAGCGAACGAATATCTTTATCAAACAGTGAAAAGATTCCTTCAAATAAAACAATCTTGTTGGGAGAGAATGTAACAATCTCTTCATCTCGAGAGTTAGTTTTGAAATCGTAGACAGGAACGCAAATATCATTACCTTTTTTAAGTTCAGAAATATGGAGATTTAAAAGCTCCCAATCAAAAGCATGAGGATGGTCAAAGTTTAAATTTCCCTTCGCAGTCTTAATGCTTTCTGGGAGTTCATTTAAGTAATAAGAGTCCATAGATAATATGACAGAGTCTTTATCATTAATTCTCTCTTGAACTTTATGGGCAAAAGTTGTCTTTCCTGAACCCGATCCGCCGGCAATACCAATTATATACACAAAAACTCCTGTAATTATAGATACATAGCTAGTACCACAATTATACAAAAGTTGAAACGATTTAGAGAAAATATTATATGTTTTTCATAGGCATATAGGCAGAGAGGAGAATCTTAGCTATAAACCGTAACTATGAGTAAATACTACTATTTAAAGGGATATATAGATTCTGAGATAGAGGCCGAGATAGATCATATGGCCGCTAAAGACTTTGGCTCTACCGGTGTCGAAGACTTTAGTATTGATGAAGAGAAGGTGGATTCAATATTGGGTGATAGATCCTATTCTGGTGGAGACGTCCCAGAAACTGTTATCTACGAAGTTGAAGATACTCTTTACACTGAAGGCAACCTTAAAAAGTACTACTTTAATACTGAAGATGAGGCACTAAGCTTTTTAAATTTATTGAATAAGAAAAATCAAACATTTCATTTGGTCGCTGAAGATGCTGTTGATTGGAACGAAGAGTGGAAAAAAACATATGCTCCAATCTTAGTTTCAGAAGAGCTTGAAATAATACCCTCGTGGAATGTTGAAGATTATAAATCACAAGCGCATAAGCAAATCTATATCTATCCTGGAATGGGCTTTGGTACTGGAAGTCATGAGACAACGTTTCTCTGTTTAAAGCTTTATACACAATATAAGAAAGATAATATTAAATCATGCCTAGACTTTGGCTGTGGCTCCGGGATCTTAGGTCTTGCAACATTGCTTTTTGAGCCAAACTTAGAAGTTGATCTTTATGATATTGATCCAGAGGCGATAGAAAATACAAAACAAAATATAGAGCTAAATAAGCTGCAGGAAAAAAATATAAATCTTCTTCTTCCTAGTGATAGAAGGTCCATTGATAAAAAGTATGATTTAGTTTTTGCAAACATATTACAAAATGTTTTGTTACTGGAAAAAAAATATCTAGTCACTTGTCTCAACCCTAGCGGGCAAATCATCTTATCAGGACTACTTAATGGGCAAGAGGACGAAGTTGTCGATAGATACCTTGAAGAGAATCCTAACCTAAAACATATAGAGACAATCTATAAAGGTGATTGGCTTGCAATCATTATGGGGCAAGCTTGAGAGCAATCTATTTAGATACATCATTTAATGAGCAAGATCGGATTGAGCTAATAGGCAGTGAAGCTCATCACTTGATTAATGTTTTACGTGTAAAAGAAAAGAGAAGCTTGCTTGCACTAAACGGTAGGGGAGTCACAGCTGAAATTCTTATCGAAGAACTTGGTCGAAGATCTGTTGTTTTAAGTATTAAGTCAGTCATAGAACATAAGAAGAAGCATCATATAGACCTATTTATTGGTAAACTCAAAAAAGATGCTATGGACCTTGTACTAAAACAGGCCTGTGAAGTTGGTATTAGAAATATTTATTTAGTGAATACAGAGTACTCCCAGCGATACGATATAAAAGAAGAAAGAACTAAGAAGTTATTGATAGCAGGTATTGAACAATCAAATAATCCGTTCTTACCTAAAATCATTGAATGCGACTTTGAAGCCATTCAAGAACTTAAGCATGATGTAAAAATGTATTTCTCTCTAAAGCAAAACCTTAGGCAAGAGAGCTGTTTCGAAAAAGATATCTTACTTATAATTGGACCTGAGGGAGGTCTGAGTAAAGAGGAAGAGGCCAGTCTTCAGAATGTACCAAGTATAGAAACAGTAAACTTCCCATCATACATTTTAAGGGCACCAACGGCATTTGCTTGTGCGTCGGGTTATGCTTTGAGTAAAATAACAAATATTGATGCTTTGTAGTAAATATGAGAATCTACATTAAGAGGAATATATTATGAATAATAAAAATAGCGACATAGATAACATTTTTGATGACCTTGATTTCAAGCCTATCACTGATGGTTTAGGATTTCATCACTCTCTAAAAGAGAAAGCTTCGGTAGAGGTCAATATGAAGTCTCAGCAAGCTAGTCTTGAAACAGATATGGTTAACCGTGTAAAGTCTCTTCAAGCAGAATCAAAGTCTATGGAGAAGCCATTACATATGGGTGAGCTCTCAGCCTTTTACGATGTAACCAACGAGGAGTCTGAAGTTAGTGACTTAATCATTGGAGAAAACTCTGCTGAATCTGTACAGACTTCACTTATGTCTCCACTACACTATAGATTTTTTGCTTGGCTTATTGATATATCATTACTTTTAACTGTTATGGTTTTTACTATTGCGTCTATATTAGTTTTTGCTGAGCTTCCTTTGGAAACACTTAACCTCTTTATGCTCAGTGATGAATTACAAGTTAGTTTTATAAGTATATTTGGAATGTTTTATTTATTCTATTTTACACTACTGGATATGACTCGTTTTTCAACTCTAGGAAAAAAAATCATTGGCATTAAGGTCGAGTCTACGCAGGCAAGAGTCAGCATTGTACAAACATTTTTGAGAGCATTAATCACTATGATGAGTATTCCTTTAATTGGTTTACCTGCACTTCTAAGAATAGATAATATGCTAACTAGATCTTATGTTTCAAATAGATAAACTTCGAGAATTTAAAAAAAATCACCCAGACAAAAAAGTTGTTTTTACAAACGGCTGCTTTGATATTTTGCATAGAGGTCATGTCGCTTATTTAAATGAAGCGAAATCTCAAGGTGACTTTTTAATTTTAGGTCTCAATAGTGATGCCAGTGTAAAAAGATTGAAAGGCTCTGAGAGACCTATTAATAGTGAAGCTGATAGAAAGTTTGTTATAGAGAATCTTAAGGCGATAGATCTAGTTGTTATTTTTGAAGAAGATACTCCCTATAATCTAATTAAAGAGGCTATGCCTGACATGCTTGTTAAAGGTGGAGATTGGTCCGTTGACCAGATAGTGGGCTCGGATATCGTTCTTGCTGCAGGCGGAGAGGTTAAGTCGCTAAACTTTATCGATGGATTCTCTACAACAGGTACAATTTCTAAAATAAAGTCATAATCCGACCAATATAATCAAATAAAATCAAATTTCATACCACCCTAACACATCGTTTTTATGAGAGTTTGACTAGTTCTGTCAAGAATGATGCCAGAAAAGCTAAAGTAATTCCCGACTGCGACGATAGGTTACTTGCCTGATGGTTATTGTCAACTATCGGTAACAATAAGTAAGTTTAATGATTAATCTTACAAAGGAGAGTAACAATGGGCTTAAGAATCAAATCAAACATTGCGTCAGTTATGGTGCAGAAAGAACTGAGTAAAGCGTCTTCAAAGACTGATGAAAGTTATGCAAAACTATCATCTGGGAAAAGAATTACTAAATCAGCAGATGATGCTGCAGGTTTAGGGATTGCAAAAAAGATGGAAGCAGAGGTCAGAGGTCTACAAATGGCAAAGAGAAATGCCAGTGCAGGTGTATCAATGGTACAGGTTGCAGAGGGTGGACTAGATGAATCAACAAACATCTTAACAAGAATGAGAGAACTATCAATCCAAGCAGCTTCAGATACTGTTGGTGAAAGAGAAAGGGGTTATCTCAATTTAGAGTATGAACAACTAGTAGAAGAAGTTGATCGTATATCTAAAACAACAACATTTTCAGGATCAGAGTTGTTAACTGGAGAAAATGAAAATGGAGTTATGGATTTTCATGTCGGTGCTTATGCAGGAGAAGAGAATAGAATTTCTTTTGATGCTCAAGCAACTAATGCCACAGCAGAAAATCTACAAATCGAGGGTACAAGCATTACTGATAAAGACAGTGCAAATGAAAACCTTGAACGAATCGATGAAGCAATTAACTCTGTAGCAGGATTTAGGGCCAACTTTGGTGCCATACAATCAAGACTACAGTCAACTATAACAAACTTAGATACTGCAGCGGTAAATACTGAATCAGCTAGAAGTCAAATTGAAGATGTAGATATCGCACACGAGTCAGCTAAATTAGCATCTAACAATGTTATGAAGTCAGCTGGGATCTCATCTTTAGCACAAGCGAATAACATTCCAAATAGCGCATTAAGACTAATTGGATAATTCATCAGGTAAGTAGAGAATAAGCGGTTGGCATCTAGGTTTCTAGATGCCTAACTTAAAGAAAATAGACATTGTATTTATACTTTGTCGATCTTAAGCCCCGCCTCTCTATGTTCAAGAAGAAAGTAGAGAGGCAATTTTTATAACGGGCTAGGCTATAATATGAACCAAAAAAATAAGAACATTTTGAAAAAAAATTCTAACGATTGGGCCATATTTAGCATCATTAATAATACAAAGATTAATGAGAAACCAGTTGTAGGGTGGAAGATAGTTGCCGGAAAGAAGATCACAGTAGATGTTACTTTCCATATAATAAGAAAGTTTAGAAATGAAATAGTAGTAAAAGCAATTGGTGCATCAGAGAACAAAAGACTTGGTGAACTTGCAGCTGGAGCTGAAAATCTAAACTTCTACTTACCAGATGATATGGTTTTATTTCAGGCAGAAGTAAAACAAATAGAGTTGAGTGGCGATTTAAGGGTGAAGATACCGGATATGATCGCACAAGTTGATAGAAGAAAAAACATGAGGTTGTTTGTTGAGAGTGGAATGCAGACTGAATTAAGTTTCAAAAAGCAAAATCACGGTCACAAAGCTGCCACTCATAACTTTAAAAAGAATTGTTTTGATATAAGCTCAGGAGGAGCATCGTTTCTAATTAGTAAACTTGAAACAAAATTTTTTGCAATTGAAGATAAAATAGATGAAGTATCCTTAAAGATAAACGAGAAAGAGTTTAAAATGGATGCAGAAGTTGTCAATATCTTAGAGGTAGAGCCAGACGCAAGAAATGGACTACATTATAAGAATTATAAGATATGCTTAAATTACATGAATCTCGATACAGAAGCTAAACGCTATATTGATAAATATGTATTTGATTATATCGACTTTGATGAAGCTATTTAATTTTCAAATCTAGAACTTCTGGTATAATCAAACTATGAAGTGTTCATTTATCTCAGATATTCACATCCGACACGAAGGTGACAAGGGAAGTAAAATCCTGGAAGCATTTTTAAGTCACGAAACAACTCAAGAGAGTGATAAAGTCTTTTTTCTTGGTGATATATTTGAAGTCCTTATTGGCGAACATAAATCATATATAGAAGAATATCCAGCATTTTTTAACGGTATTATTGATTTAGTTAATTCTGGAAAAGAAGTAATTTTCATTGAAGGAAACCATGATTTTCACTTTAAAAAAATCATTACAGGCTATATTTCGGAGAAAACAACAAGAGGATCTTTTCACTACTTACTTAAAGGTGAGGACATCATTTTAAATGATAAAAAATACTATTATTGCCACGGCTATGAAGTTGATTATCATAATAAATATTTCAAGCGATGGCACCGAGTTTATACTTCGAGTATCTTTTCTTTCTTTGTATCAAATATATTAACTCATAAACTAATTAAAAAGCTTGGAGAGTCAGCTGCCAAGGATTCGAAAAGAAGAGGTAAGAAGAGTTTTGATAAAAAGGTGATGGAAGGTCGATATATTGAAGGAGCAAAAGCACTAATCAAAGAAAAGAATATTCAGGGTGTTATTGCAGGTCATACACATATAAAAGCATTTCATACGTTCGAAGATGAAACAATTTATGTGAATTGTGGTTTTCCAATAAGAGACAAGCATTTTCTTGCCTTTAATGGAGAATCATTTGAGAAGGTCGAACTTTCTATTGAAGCGGATTCATAGTCTGAACCTCAGCTTGAACTGTGTCCCCAGTAAATTCTTGAACCATTGAAATTGTTCTCTCAATACTATCGTTCTCAACAATATTCTTAGTTACCTTAACCAGATGATTTGCAAAATATGCAATCTGAGGAAGGTGAGAGATAGCAATAACTTGTGATTCATTAGCAACTGATTGTAGGGCCTGTCCAACAGCGAGTGCCGTTTCTCCGCCAATACCGGTATCAATTTCATCAAACAAGAAAATACTAATCGAATCTTTTGAAGATAAAATTGTTCTAAGGCCTAGTAGTATTCTTGAAAGCTCACCTCCAGATGCAATATTTTTAATCAAATAATAGCCCTCTCCTGGATTAGTCTCAGCGGTAAACTTTACCAATGAGAAGCCGGTGGAGGATAGTTCTTTTGTTTTTTCTACTTTGATATCAATTGTTGCACCATTCATTTTTAGTAATCGGATTTGATCCGTTAATTCAGATGAAAGGTGAGCTGAAAAGGTTTCTCTTTTATCGTGAAGTAACTGAGCAACTCTCTGGCACTCCTCATCAAGGCTAGATATTTTTTTTTCAAGAAGAGTAAGATCTTGATCATAACTTAAGATTTCATCACGAGATTTAATAAAGTCAGCATGAATTGTTTGAAGTTGATCTGTGTCTACTTGATATTTACGTTTGAGCTTTTGGTAAAGATCTAGTTCGTGCATAATTTGATCGTAATCATAGTCTTCTGAAACATCAAGGTTAGCATTGTTTAGTTTATAATTCACATCATTCAGATATTCTTCCGCTGTAGCTAATTTATTGTGGTGATCTTCGTCAAGAAGTCCTTGATCAAGACTCCGTTTGATTTTGTTTATGAGATCAAAAATTCCACTTGAAGACTCGTCTCCTTCAAATATTTGATTTATGACTTTAATCGACTCTATGTTTTCTTGAACTTTAAGAAACTTTTCTTTTTGAGCTAAGAGATCATTTTCTGTTTCAATTGATGGATTAATTTTTTCAAACTCAGAGATTTGAAAATTTATATAGTCTAATTTTTGAAAGAGATCGAGGTTGTCATTAACCATTGTAGTATGTTTCTTTCGAAGTTGTGTTAATTCAGCATAACTTTCTTTGTAATCATGGAGTAGAGCATGGGCGCCTGAATAATGGTCAAGTAGTAAAATTTGATATTCGCTAGATAGCAATTTTTGATTTTCAAACTGTCCAACGAGGTCTACAAATCTACGAGAAAAATCACTCAAAGTTGTTTTTGTACAAGATTGATGATTTAGAAAAGACTTAGACTTACCATTTGAATACATAATCCTTTTGATTACAATTTCATTATTTTCAAATGGATATCCGATTTCATTAAAATAATTTTTTATAAAATTTGATTCTGTTACAAAATGCGCTTCAAGTATAGAAAACTCGCAATTAAATCGAACCAGCTTCTTATCGGTTCTTGCACCGAGAACAATTTGTATTGCATCCAGGATGAGACTTTTTCCAGATCCAGTTTCACCAACAATAGTGTTAAGATGATCATCAAAATGTATATTTTGATCCTCAAAAGTGGCAAAGTTTTTTAAGTTAATCTTATCTAACTTCATCTGAGTTTTTTCTGACATACATATCTCCTAGTATACTTCTCTTCTACCATGAACAAATTTCTCTTTCAAAGTATGAAAGTAAGATTTTTCTGAATTTTTAATAAGAGTGATGGCCTTTGAGCTTTCTTTCTTAATTGTTACTATATCCCTTGGTTCTAAGTGAACGCAAGTTTGACCATCCATTGTTACAGAAACACTGTCAATCTTATCAATTACAGTAACTTTCAACTTTTCATTATCGGGAATAACTAAAGGTCTGTGAGTTAGACTATGTGCACAAATAGGTGTGAGAATTAAGGCCTTTACCGCGGGATGTACTATTGGCCCACCAGCTGCGAGTGAGTAGGCTGTAGATCCATAGGTCGAGCTAATGATTAAACCATCACCCGAAAGATTAAAGATATGCTCATTCTCTGTTTCAACAGAGAGAGTAAACATCCTCGCCAGATCGTTTTTTGTAAAAACAATATCGTTAAAAAAATATTCTTTTGATTTTTTCTTAGATTTATTAGTTACGGCCATACTGTAGAGATTTTTCTTTATAATATCGTATTTACCAAGAAAGATGACGTTTAACTTCTCATAGAAATCAGTTTTGCTAAATTCTGTAATAAAGCCAAGACGGCCAAGATTAACACTAAA
This sequence comes from uncultured Oligoflexia bacterium, assembly GCA_913058265.1. GTDB lineage: Bacteria > Bdellovibrionota > Bacteriovoracia > Bacteriovoracales > Bacteriovoracaceae. The sequence continues at coordinate 124,464 of CAJXPQ010000006.1, read as the reverse complement.
CACAGGAACTTTAGAGGATACTTTTCTAGCTACTCCAAGCAAGGTACCATCGCCACCAAGTGAAAGAATAATATCAACATCATTAAATAAATAGGATTCATCAACAAAGTGAACATTTGATAATAATTTTTTGGATAGTGAGCCTTCAAGACGGGACTCTTCTTTTTCTAAGATATATATCTCTTTAGACCTTCGAAAAAGCCAACGCAAAAGGTTGGTAAGAATATTTGGTAGATCATCAAAGTGTGAAGGCTTAAGTATAATACCAATCTTTTTTAAATTTTTATTTTTCATCTTTGTTACCTATAAAAAAATTTATTGCAGAATGTATGTCCTCAAAAGGTTTATTTAGTATTTTACAAGAGTACTTTTGAGCATTCTCAATAACTTGTGGGGATGAATATGCAGTTATAATAATGAACTTCTCTGCAATTTCATGACTTGAGTATAGGGACTTAGATTCCTCAATAATATCAAAGCCCGTTATATCTTGTAGCATTAGATCACAGATAATTCGATCATATGAGTTGTTCTGAATAAGCTGGATTGCCTCTCTTCCCATACTTGTCGCTGTCACGGAGCAACCTTTAAGCTCTAAAAGCTTTTGTAATGACTTTTGAATAAGAATCTCATCTTCAATTACAAGTATCTTCACTTAGGAATCCTTAGTACAAATATAGATCCAGTCTTGGTGGGCTTGTATGATAAATCACCCTGAATTTTTTTTGCTAAGTTCAAACAAATCGCAAGTCCAAGACCAGTACCGTCTACTTTTGTTGTATAAAAAGGTTTAAAAAAATCTTTTTGATGCTCTAATAGGACACCAGGTCCGTTATCCACAACTTTAACATTTAAAAAAGCAGGCTCTTCAGATAGATAAATGTTAATAGCTGGGTCTTTTGTCTTACCTTCTTTAATGGCCTGAACACTATTTATAATTAAATTAAATAATATTTGAGCTATAGATGTTGGGTGACCATGTATGGAATACTTTAGATCTCCTGAGACTCTAGTGTTATCAAGGTATAAATTTTTTGAGATGGCCCTTGATTCACTCTTGGTAAGTGTGAAAACTTCTTCAATTAATTCAATAAGATCAAATTCACGTTGCTCTAAATTATCACTGAAAAATTCAGAGAAATTCTCGATTATTTTTTGAGATCTACGAATAGATTTTTCAATTTGACCAAGAAACATCTCTTGCTCACTATCAAGCTGCTCAAACTTTAAAACCTCAGCACTTAGTTGCAGACCAAATAGTGGATTGGATAGTTCATGTCGAAGAGTATTTAGAAGGTCCCCTAGAAGAGAAATTCGCTCTTGATGATTTATCTCCGCTTCATTATATGTTTCCACTTGCAGTAGGTCTATTGCACTCTCAACACTAGCGTTCCAATTTTTATTAAGAGGAACATTTAAAATATTATCAAATAGATCAGTGTAAATACTTATGTTGTTAATCGCCTCTTTGTTAGAGATGTAAACATTGATATGATTAACAAGATTGTAAAACTCATTTTCAAAAAGTGTCGTTTCGAGATATTCCATTGGAATCATATCATTACGCGAGAAAAAAAGGATGACATCGTGATTTGTTAAGGTGAACTCTCTTCCAACACAGGTTCCAATTATATTATACTTTGAAGCTTTAAAAGAGGACTGTCCAAAAGTTCTTTCTTTTGACTTTTTAATTGCATTATATAGTTCAAAGAAATCCTCTGTCTGAACTAAGCCCTTTTGATGTGAAGAACGACCAAATGTCTCATGATAGGCCATATTCTTACCTCTTGGATGAATGAAGAGGTGGACTGTTGAGAAAACAGATAACTTTGTTTTTGCAAGAATCAGCTGTATGTACTCTTGGATACTAGAAGACTTTGCAAAAATTATCTCTAGAGAATTCGGCTTAGGATTTTTACTAATGGTATTGCTAAAATCAATATCTGAGAAGTGTTGGTGTCCTATCAATACTTTGTCCTGTAAATACGTGGTCATGTTTTTCATTGAACATACAAATGTACTTTTTGTATTGATGTTTGAAATAACGTAATTACTTTGATTAAAATCTACTTTGATTGAAGCCTCTGTCTCATCTAGGCAAAGATAATCCTTTAAAAATTGAAACTGTGGCAAATTTTTTATTGAAGGGGCTAGATAGACTTTATGGTCTAACGCATTTGATTTCTTAGAATGGGTATTATGAGTATCTTCCACTGAGTTAGATTATCTTTAAGCTCATATTCTAGCAAGTCTGTAAGCATAATCAGGTCGGACTTATTGTGGGCATTACTGATCGCCTTTAAGACGGATAGAAGGTGAATCTGTAATTCTTTGACCGGTACAGACTCCTCTAGTTCAGCTAAATCGATTCCATTTTTTAGGATATGAGAAATGGTGTGAATGAATATATCTACGGCATCTATAATTTGACCAAGGTGAAGTTGGGCCGTTAAGTCATCCTCACTTTTATAAAAATCTGTGCAGATTTCAATCTTTGAAATTATTTTATCTGTAAGACTGGATAATTCCAATACTACGGAGTGAGTCTGAGGTGCAAATTGCTGGAATAGTATTTCAATATGATCTTTATGTTCTATTGGTCTTACAAGGGAAGGGTGCTCACTGTGAATATCAATATTCTGTCCATTGACTTTGAAGGCGCCAATATTAAATTCATCAATTGGAAACTGTCTTTGAAGTTTTGGTAACAGAGATTTTAAGTTCAGGTAATTCTGTTCATTAAAATCAATTCTTTGATTATTTACTTCAATAGTTGCCATGATTAAACCTTAAACATCCTTGTTTACTTCTTGCTGTCGAACATATGGCTTTACAGATTTTTCTATAAAGTCACTAAGAACGGCCACAAGATTGGAAGCATCATAATAGTTCAATAAATTATGTTTGCTGATATCTTCTATATTATTACCTAACGCATTAGCTTTGTTAACATAAAAGTAATCGACCAAAGGAGTCAGGTGAGGGTAGTTCTTCTTTGTAATACTACATAATTGATCAATCTCACCAAGTTTGTTTATACAGTCTTGAACCTCTTTGAAGTTTGTATCTTTTTGATCAATTTCATGAATAATCTTATTTGAATACTTAACACCAAAGTTATAAAGCTCATAAAGGTACTGAACACCTGCACTATAATTATAAAGTGATGAAGCAGTATCCTCACTCATATGAGGGAGTTCTACGTTTACATCAGTATCCCTTAAGTAATATTGCCAAATAACTTTATAATACTCTTTGAAAATTTCACTTAACGACTTATAGTTTTCAGTAATTTCAGAAAGTACTAAACCTGTATTTTCATTAAATGAAGAAGTATATATTTTAACTGAATTTAGATGAAACGGTGTCAGCTTTGCCTTTAAAAAGTCTTGGTTTATTTTATTTCCATATAACATTTCTTTTGCAATCGTTTTAACGAGCTGATGATTGATACTATTATGACAAGGTAGTAATTCACATGATTCCTGTACCGTACAAGGAAAACATTTATTTTTTGGTGCAATATTTACTGCATACTCAGAGTAAGCACTGGTTTCATGTGGCCTAACAGTCCCAAGAGATAATATAAGTGCAGGTGTTAATGTTTCACTTGCAAGGTGAGAAACCATTGAGTCGTGGCCAATAAAGAGGCGAGAGTCCATTAGAAGCTGATAACAATCAGATATTAAATTACCCTTAGTGAGATCGTGAAATCTATTGGAATACTTTTGAAGTGCTGGTGATTGAAGTAGTCTACTAGCATCATGACTATCCTGCGGAGAGCCTACAATATAAAATTGATAGTCACTAAAATCACTTGCTAACTTAAAAAGAAGCTCAGTCCACTTATTGGCACCCCAACGTTTCTTTTTTTGGGAAGCAAAGGGATGAATAACAATATTTTTGGAACGCTTATCAATCTCTGGATCATGAGATAAAACGTGGGTTATATTACAACCAAATATATAACGGTAAATATCTACTAGGGAAAAGGGCGTGTTTGTTGAATTCATAACATTTGAATATACAAACTGACTCCATCTATCATTTACAGCAATTTCAGCTGCATCATTTCTGTGAAGTCCAAACTTATCTTTTGCATTTATAAGAGTAGATAAGTAACTCGAGCTTTTGTTAAAAGATAAGTTAATTAAGAAATCATATTCAGTCGTAGTGATCTTGGAAATAAAATCTGAAACATTACCCTTTGCACTTTTAAAGTTCTTTTCTTTGAAAAATTCCTGAGTATCGAAAAGAATAATGTCATCGAACAAAGTTTCTAATAGAAACATGATTCCAGACGCAAATTTTCTGCGAGCGATTAGTGTCACGTGAGTATTAGGGTTTTCAGCTTTAAACTGTCTTGTCGCTTGGTAGGTTTGAATCAAATCGCCAATACGAGTTAGTTGTAAGATGGCCACTTTTTGAGTTTGCATCTACCCCTCCTCTTCAATGAGCGAAGTTAAGAACAAGCTTTCAATTTCATCTCGTGAGAGTTGTTCTTTAGCATTGATCTTTTTTTGAATCTCTTTCATGGCATTGTGAATCTCTTCCTGAATACTCACAAGCACCTCCTATTTAAAATATATTAAGCTTCAGCTGTTGTATTCCTTACTTGAGCTGAAGAACTCTTATCTGATCTTACTGAAAGCTCAGTTAACAGTGTTGTAATCGTTTGAAGTTCTGATTTTAATTGAAATAGATTAGATTCGATGGCCTTAATATTAGCATCCATATCTACGGCTTCTATATTCTCAATTCGCCCCTCGAAAAACCTAACTGTCGAGGCAATAATAGTATCATTACGACCTATAGCAATTAGTGTATCAAGATGGCCAATGAATGAGTTGAGATTACTCTCAGAGTTTTTCATACCCTTGAGCGATCTTAAAGTTGAAAGTAGCACTTTTACTGTGTCGGTTAGTTCTTCTTTCATCTCATTAACAAATGTTGAAAGCTGAGTATCGTCAGAGTTTAATTTAACGTGCTCAACAAGTTCAGCATTATGTGGGTATCCTAAGTTTTCAAGTGTAATAGACCTTTCTAAGTGAAATGATAGCTCAGAAAAAAGATCCAACTCACCTCTTATCTGAGATTGAGTAACACCGTACTCATCTTGAATAAGTTTATAGGTAGGGTTGGCAGAGCTTAGAGTTGTAATTGGCAATTCTGTTTCTAACTCTTCATTAATTGCAAGAATAATATCATTTGCCATGTTACTCTCGTCTTTAGATTGAATAATATAGTTATCATTAGTATGACAGACAGGAATAAAATTCTTCGACGTAAAGTCTCTAATTTCTATACACTTAGTCTCCATTGCATCAGCAATCGCAAGTTGGGTATTTGAAGTTGAAACTAAAATATCTAGATTAGAAAGAACTGCTGGAAGTGCAACTGTCTCAACGTTAATTGATATTAATGTATCTTTAAACTTAGCATTAAGTTCATTAACTGTTTCTCGTTGATAGCTTTTGCCATCTAGAAGTAAAACTGCTTTGAAATTCTCTGATTCTTCGATCGCTTCAAGTAATTCCATATAAGTATTACTACCCATTACATAACCATCTGAACCTTCATTTAAGTTTATCCCAACGATAAAAGTTGCTGAAGAACCCTTCATTTGTCTAATACGAGCAAAGTTTTGAGTTGCGACAGCTGTATATTCACCGTTCATCTTTATACGTTGTTCCTCGAGGTATACAGGAGTTCCAGCGATGTGATTTCTCATGTTTACACGATCAATTACTGGACGTGCTTGCATTGGTGCAACTGCATTTTGATAAGTTGCCCACTTGTTTGTCGTTCTTGCAACACCATTATTACTGATATACGTACCGATTTTTTGATGGGAGTCCACTGCACTTATCAGGTAAGAGCTTACAGAGTCGTTGCTATAGTTGTATGCATAATCCCAGTTTTTTGTGAAAATTTCATCTAATGAATCTACAAACTCATTAATTGCAAAAGCTTCAGAATATAGGGGAGTATCAAAGATTTGCTTGATTTTAGTCGTATCAATAGTGTGTACCTTATGGACACCACTTACGATTTCAGCGATTTCAGCATTTGCACTATCTACTAGCATTTCAATTTTGTGGTCAGGATGTTCTGAAACAATTGAAGAGGTAAGATATGAACTTTCAATAATATCTTTCTGAGATCCTAAGTTTAAAATTATTATATTTTTCATGTTATTTTCCTTGAACCGTTGTCGTTCTTATTTCATTTATGGCCAAAAGTAGGAACTCATTTCTGTTCCTGATACTTTTTTCTGACTTAATTGAATCAATATAGTCATTAACAGTATTTGCAGAGCGCTCTGAGAATAAATTTTTTGAGTTTTCACTTAATATAGTGCCGAACTGATTTATTTGTTTTGGAGCTTGATATGAAAGAAGCTGGGTATAGTATTCTTGATTTAAGATAAAAGATGCATCATGCTTAATGATTGCTGGCTTTTGCATCAAGTAAGAAACGAAGTCTAGGCTTCCAAAAAGATCTGTTACATTTGGAGCATTTATTATTTTAATATTTTTATCTTCGAAGCCTCTAGTACTTATAAAGTCATCTACAAGCTTACTATTGGGCTCGACAATAAGAATTTCAAACGAATTATGATTTCTATTTAAAATTTTAGCTAATTGCTCTACATGATACCCGAAACCTAGTCCTAATACGATTATTTTATCTTTGTAGGCGAGACTTTTCGAATGAGTTTCTGCAAATGCTTCAGCCTCTTTAATAGGGTTGTAAATTGAGTGTAAAAATACTTCGTTGATGACAGGAACTGTTAATCCATTACGTGATTGTTGTAGTTCATATCGAGAGTTTCGTTCTTCCATAATCGAGCCTTCGAGCTTAAGTGTTATTATCTTTTATATTATTTTATATTATTTAAATTGTATCCCTTAAAACTTTCTTTATTTTTATGTGTATCTGCTATTTCACTTTGAGTTAAAGTTTTTTCATGTTGAAGGCAGCTAGTTATAATTTCATCCATTTGGTTGATTTTGTCTAGCACCTGACTAACTTGGTTATTAAAAGCGATAACCTCTTCAGTATGAGTAATTTCTTTTTGGTGTAAAGAAAGTCTTTCACTCATACTTAGTACGATATTTACTGCTCGCTCTCTATTAGATAAGATGTCATTTAGCTCATCAAAATCTTTGTCCTGAACTGCTTTTAGTGCCTCAGTAGTAAGCTTGTAAGCTTTATCTAAAAATTCAATTAAGTTATTCTGTGTTTCTATCATTATGCATTCCCGGTTTTATCGTTATTAACTTTTAGTGACTTTATGGCTTGAGACCATCCATCGTATAGAGTTCTTAATACATTAAGACATCCCTCAAGTGGCTCTTTCTCTATCTTTATATTGGCCTGAGTACTTGAGTGTAAAATATAGTCATAGAGAGAAGATAACTCTCTCGCAATATCTCCGCCAACCTCAAAGTCTAAAGAGTTGTTAAGTTCGATCACAATATCCTGCAGTTTCCCGATGTGCTCACCTTTCATCTTTATGTCCTGCGAATCGATACCCTCAATGGCTTTTTTGCAATTCTTAATTGCCGCTTGATACAGCATAAGTAAAATTTGTTCTTTACTAGCAGTATGTACCGAAGTTTTCTTGTACGCACCTAAACCATAACTCATTGTTTACTCCTTACCCTAATTGTTGAACTGGGTTCCCGCCGCCACCTAGGCCGGCAAGTCCACTCCCTTGGGTTTTTATTTTTGATATTGTTTCTTCTAATCGTGCAAATTTTTGTTTTAAATGTTCTTCTTTTCTTTTAATCTGTCTTTCTTTACTCTCAATTCTTCTATCAATCTGACGTATTTGAGTATCTAGCCCATCTTTTCTAGAACTTAGAATTCCACCTGGCTTTTTAAGCGCATCACTTACTAGTTTGTCTAAGTTATCAATGAACCCATTTATCTTTCCATCTTTTATTGAATACTGTCCGTTTACGACCTGACTCACGACTTCAAGATTATCATCTAGAGCAGCTTGGAATTTATCTTTGTCTAGTTTAAGCATCCCATCTCTTTGAAAGGTTAAACCTAGGTCTCCAATTCGTTTCGATCCAGCGTCAGTCTTAACACCCATAAAGACAGTACTTCTTAATCTACTCTCTAGCGTTTGTAGGGTTATATCACCACCAAGAGTTCTAGATGTATCTGTGGTTTCATCCATTGCATTTTGCTCTTTAATAAATGATATAACCTCATTTATATTTGTTACGAGATCATCGATTTTTGTCGTCATCGCCGCAGTATCTTCTTTAATATCAAGCGTGATCTCATCACCAACTTGTGCTTTTTTTAGATCAATTGTAACTCCAGGTATAAGGTCAGAAGTTTTATTACCAGGAATTTCAAGTTCAAAGCCATCGAGCTTTATTTTGGCATCCTGTGCAGCTCTTTCATTATCAAACCAGATATCGACTTCACCATCTACAAGATAGAGGTTTGGAAAGGTTGCCTTAGCCTCATCCCCAGTTTCTTGAAGGGTAATAATGAGTTTCCATGGCTCGTCTGAACCGTCACCAGAGTTGACGACATTGGCTCTCATCCCGTTGCTATCTTGACCATTAATCAGTTTGGCAATACCAGATAGGGATGAGTTATCTTCATCTACATAAATTTCTTTTGTTGTTCCATCAGGTAATTCGTATTGCAGGTATCCTACTCCAATATATGTTTCATCTTTGTCTTCGACACCATTTGAAATTGCAGATGATTTTTGAGCAAGCTGTAGAACTTCAATTTGATAAGTACCAGGCTCTGCTACGTTTTTGTCTACATTCGCGGCAATACCATCACCTGAAACATTAACGGAAAATTCTCTAAAACTTCTTTGGGATTTGTTGGCAAAGATAGTCCCTCGCAAGTTTTCAACTCGCTTCATTAGGTCTGCTAACAATGTTTTCTTGTTCTCAATTTTCCCTTTACGGGCTTCCATCTTTTGTATTGGAATCTTTTCAGCCTCTAGTATTTGCTGAACAATATTCTTTGGAAGTCCAGAGTTAATGGAACCAAATGCTATACCCAAACATCCTCCTGATGAGTTGCTGGAAGCGCTTCATGCGCACTTCGGGCACTCACTAAATTTTAGCATACTAAGAATTTGATGCAATAGGGTAGATTGTGGGTTATAATTTGGAGACAATAAAAAAAGCCCCTGGGTAGGGGGCTTTGGGATTAGGATAAATTAGGATTGGGTAAGAGTTGTGTTGCAACCCTTACTATACTAGTCGGGTATTATGGAAAAAACCTTAGTAAAAAAGTCGGAATACTTAAAGTTAAAGTATAAATTCTTTATAAATCGGATACTTATATACTTTACGTTCCTGTTGATACCTTTATGGTTACAGGATACGGAAGACCTCAACTTGCTTATTCAGTCAGGTATTCTACTCGTATACCTGCTTTTTATGGGTGGTCAATGGTACTTCTTTGGTAAAGAAATTGATAATAGACTGAAGATCTACTACCGGGCAAATTCTTCCATGGAAAGGATTGTGTACAGAATCACTCTGGGAAGTATTGGAATGATTCTCCTCTTCAATATTTTTTCCCTTTTTCCCGGCGTTCTTCATCAGTATATTTTTTGGGGCTTTTTTGCGATCGTAGGACTCTTTTATTCATGGCCTACCAGGGGGAAAATCATAGAAGAATCTATGATATCTCAATTTGGTGAAATGAAGTACATGGATTCATTCGAAAGAACGATTCTCTTATTAACAGGCTTTACATTCATTATATCTTTACCCGAAGTTCAACTTTTTCAAAACATAGACGCATTAAAACTGTATTTAGACCCCAGCGAGAATGTAAGCGCATTTCTGTGGAACTTTTTAAGCTTTATTTATACGCCCTTTGTTTCAATCCCTAAGCTTTATAATCTTATATGGTGCTTTCATTTTTATTTTTTTGGTTTAGGTCTATTTATTTTTTCTTTTTATTGTTTGATGAGATATCTCTTTTCACGAAGGCTGGCACTTCTTGGTGTATATGCAATCGTAAGTACATGGTCATTCTCTAAGATTTTAGGCCTAGATTTCTTTTCAACTATGACGACGACTGTATCGATCTTATGGCTTTGGTCTTTAGTCTGGAGTAGTCACAGTGGGACTTATAGAGCGGGGCTTTTTACAGGCTTAGTGGGCAGTTATATGGCCATGATTAATCCTGTTAATTTTCTCCTCGTTCCAGTTGGTATAATCATTTCATATTTCTTTTATTTCAAAGAGAGAACTCAGTGGTTTAAGCAGCAATGGCTGAAATATAATATACTAGGATTCGCAATTGCTCTAATGATCTTTGGGTTTAAATTCGAATCTATAGAGTTTAGCTTTTTTAACTTATACTTAGCTGAAAGCACTGTGTTGGAGCACTTGAATCGTAAGGCCTTCTTTGTTATTTCCCCAGTTGGACTAATCTTGGGACTTTTTTATCTCTCAGGTCGCTCGAGAACACTTCTTACCTATGTTGGATTTGATAAGTTTAAATTTAAGCAAGTTTTCTACGGCTTAATAGTTCTTATTTTGTTTGGAGTATTTATTCAGCCAGAATTTGTAGCAGGCTTTACATTTATTTGGATTTTATCTTTACTGGCGGTAATTCCAATCGAGTGGGTCTTTCAAACAATCAGCAGATTAAGGTCAAAACGAAATATCATATACGCCATCTACATATTAGTCTGTTTGTTGGACTCACACCTAGAAAACAGGCTTCGTATCATTGGTAAAATCTTCTTTGATATGGAAATTTTAAAATACTTTATTCAGCTATAATCTTACTTCAGCAAAACTTACCCTAGCTATTAGTAAAACTAATGCATTCTTGGCCTAAATCACTATTATACCGTAAAACTAATTCACTCCAGTGAAATATGCTTGTATGTAATCCAAAATATTATTACAATTAACTATGGTTGAAGTATGGCAAGGAGGTCATTATTCTTAAGTCCAATTTATCAAATATGCTCTACGACGAGTTTCTCTCAAGTTACCAAACATGTACTAAGTCAGAAGATTCACAAAATGCTAAGCCATTTGTTTATGTGAATACAGATGGAACTATGCGTCTTGTAACAGATGTTGTGGATTCTTTGGGTGGAGAAGATGAGATCTTCGCTGTATCTGTAGCAAACGATGGTTTTGTGGAGTTTTTAGCTTTTCATGACGCCTGAATGGGGATAACTATTCTAGTCAATTATTATTAAATTAAGTTATCTTAATAAAGAGTAATACTTGACAACATATAAGTCACTGAAATTAAAGAATTCACAGTTGATGATAGATAGTGCAGGGAGAAGATAGTCAGCTTTCTTTACTGTTGATAACTAACTAATAACTGTTGAATAAAGGATTTTAGTTTAACTAGAAGTAAGAATATGTCACTTCGAACTACAAACTTGTCCACATTATTAACCAAAATCAAATCAAAGATTAAACATAAGTTAAGTGAAATTCGTAATGATTTTAGATGATTAGAAAGCCATATAAAGGGTGATATGAGCCCTGTCACAGTGCTCGATTTGTATATACCAAGTCTTTTTGAAGAGATGTTAGAGTTAAGCTTTCCGGTGCTGATAGATTTTCTTCAAAGCAAATTCAAAACTGAAAAAAAGACTACATATACTTAATCATTGTAGCTATTGGGAAAGTCCAAAACTATAAGATCTAAAAGAGAGGATCTTATGAATAAACTTGAAGTCTTAGAACAAAATAAACCCATCCTAATAACAGGCCCTACAGGCTCAGGTAAAACTCTATTAGCAAAGAAGATACATAGTAAATCATCAAGGTCATGTCGAAAATTTCTGCATATTAATGTTGCAGCAATATGTGAAAACTTATTTGAGTCTGAACTTTTTGGACATGTGAAGGGCTCCTTCACAGGTGCCATGACTGATAAGTTGGGTTATTTCGACCAAGTCGAAGATGGAACAATTTTTTTGGATGAAATTGGAGAGTTAACTCTAGGGCAGCAAGCAAAACTATTAACGGTCCTAGAGGAGAAGGAGTTCTACCCAGTGGGTAGCAATAAGTCTCACCGTTTTCGAGGCAGGTTTATTTACGCCACTAATAAAGACCTAGAACAAATGGTGATTGCTGCAGAGTTCAGAGAGGATCTTTACTACAGACTGAGATTATTTGAAACAAAGTTAAAATCGATAAATGATAGCGAAAATAAACTCCAAATAATCATGGGGATCATAGAGGATTTATCTGAGTATTATAATGTTACTAGTTTATGGGATGAAGAGCTTTTAAATGCCTTGTTTGAATACTCTTGGCCAGGAAACTATAGAGAGCTAAAAGGGACAATTGAAATGTTACTCTTACAAAACAAAAGAAGGTTGACACTGAGCGACGTACCAACATGGCTAAATAAAACAAATAATCAAATGAAGTCTAATCAGCAGTTTAACTACAGATATCAACATGAAGTATTTGAAAGGGATATATTTGAGAAAATAATGATTAAAAATAAAGGCAAGGTGAATAATTCCGCTCTAGAATTGGGAATTAGTAAAGTCACTTTCATTTCAAAGTTGAGAAAGTATGGTATAGATAGAAGGTACTATAAAAAAGAAAATAACTTGGCCGGGTAAATGGGATTTAAAGTAAAAGATCATTATTATAATAAAGCAAAAAAAGAAAACTACCTTGCTCGAAGTATCTATAAACTAGAAGAAATTGATCAAAAATATAAGATCCTCACTAAGGGTGATAAAGTATTTGATTTAGGCTATCACCCGGGCTCATGGACTCAGTATACAGCGAAAAAAGTTGGTGATAAGGGACGTGTAATAGGTATCGATATCAAAGAAGTAAATCAAAAACTGAATACTATTTCTAATGTTACCGTGTATGAGAAAGACGTTAACGACGTTAAAAATTTAGAAGAGCTGGGTATGCAGGATAAATTTGATGCACTAATTTCAGATATGGCACCAAATACAACAGGGATAAAATCCGTTGATCAAACACGAAGTTTACAACTTGTCGAAATGGTTTTTTACCACCTTCCAAATTTTTTAAAGGAAGGAGGCAATTTTGTTATTAAAGTATTTGATAGCAACGATGCTCAACAATATTTAAAACAACAGAGACATATGTTTGAAAAATTTCATTTTCTAAAGCCAAAATCTACTCGTAGTGTAAGTAAAGAGTTCTTCGTAATAGGAATTGGATTCAAAAATGAATAATATTTTAGCGATTCTAGTATTATGCTTTTCAACACCTGTATTTTCCAACTTTAACTTTTATAAAGACCTGAGTCTACAGCCTTTAGACCCTGTGGTTATGAGTGGCGAAATCACAAAGCAAATTTTTAGCTCAAAAACCTGGCCTACGACAGTTGAGATATCAGAAAGAAACTATGTTTTAAACTATTCATTAAATGAAGACTTAACTAACTATATAAAGAAGCAACTTCGACGATATGGCACTGACTATACTTCCGTTGTTGTTCTGGATAATAATACAGGGAAAGTTCTATCGGCTATCGATTATGCTCGAAAAGGAAGAGTGTTCGGAAAGAATCTAACTTTTTCAAGTACAAACCCAGCTGCAAGTATTTTTAAAGTTATTACTGCGGCAGAATTAATTGAGAATACTAAAGTCGACGATAAATCTCTTTTTACCTACTCTGGAAAATCTTCAACTTTATATAAGTATCAATTGAAAGATAGGAAGAATAGATGGAGTCGAAGTATTCCATTCGCCAAAGCTTTTGCGAGAAGTAATAACGTTGTTTTTGGTAAGGCGGCAATCAAGAATACAAATGTTCAAGGTCTTACATATATGGCCAATCGCTTTGGCTTTAATAAGGATTTACCACAGCTTCTTGACGTCGGAGGCTCTAAACTTTTTCAGCATTATGATAGTTATAGTTTGGCAGAAATGGCATCAGGCTTTAATCGAGAAACAACAATAAGTCCGTTCCATGGAGCGGTTATTGCATCCATTGTGGCCAATGATGGAGTGTTAATAAAACCTTCAGTCATAAACTCTGTTACAGACCAAGAGAACGATAGAGTCGTGTGGAAATCTAGTTATAATATTGATCGAGTCTTATCTAAGGATACGGCGAGTAAGATGCAAACGATGATGGAGTTAACAGTAAAGAAAGGGACCGCCAGAGGTGCTTTTAGGCCTTGGAAAACAAAACGTATAAAGAATATTACTATCGGCGGGAAAACAGGTTCGATTACCGGTGGTGTACCCTATGGTAAGCGCGATTGGTTTGTAAGCTATGCTAAGCCAAAGAATTCTGATGACGCAGGAATATCAATCTGTATAATGATCGTAAATGTTAATAAATGGTATATAAAATCAACAGTGCTAGCAAAAGATATAATCCAGTATTACTACTTAAAGCACCATAAAAAGCAGGGATAAAGAAATGTTTGGTTTCAAAAAGAAAGATACAAGCGGACTTACTAAGAAAGAAAAGTTCATCAAAGAGACAAAATCAATTATTTTAATAATTGTTGTCGTACTAAGCTTTCGCTCGGTATTATTTGAACCATTTAAAATTCCATCTGGTTCAATGATTCCAACACTTCTAATAGGTGACTTTATTCTCGTTAATAAGTTTTCCTACGGATTTAAGGTACCATTTTCAGACTGGTTTTCGGACCCTACATATATTACAGAAGCCTCTGATCCTAAACGAGGTGATGTCGTTGTGTTTAAATATCCAGAGAACCCAGATCTAAACTATATTAAAAGAGTTGTGGGGCTACCAGGTGAGACTATTGAGGTCATTGAGAAGAGAGTTTACGTAAATGATTCTCCAATAGAAATGCTTGATTTTGATGGAAAAGAAATCATGGATGATATGGATGAAAAGTACAAAGACTTTAATTTTAGGTTTTTTAAAACTCAAACAGGTGAACATACTCATATTTCACAAGTTCATGAAGACAATGCATTCACAGCAAACTTTCCACGTATTACAGTTCCAGAAGGACATTTCTTTGTAATGGGTGATAATAGAGATTTCTCTTCAGACTCAAGAATGTGGGGGTTTGTCCCTTTCGAAAATATAAAAGGAAGAGCTATACTTGTATGGTTCTCATTCTCACTACCAATCCCTGGATTTTCTCATGAAGATGAAACTCTAATGTTTAGACCTTGGAGAATTGGTAATATGATCGACGATGCTCCAGGTTTAAATTAGCTGAACCTGAGTCTCCCCATCATTTCCAGTATCATTAGGAATAATCATAAGATCAGGGTGCTTTTTTACAAATGAGCGCAACCAGCTTTTTAAAGTACCTGTTCCATGGCCGTGGATGATTGTCACGAAGGGTATCTTTTCTAACATAAGATCACTGCTAATATTTTGGATCAAAGCTTCAAACTCTTCTAATCGCATTCCCCGACAATCATATTCAATTTTACTTCTTTCGACAGTCTCAACCTGTATTGAAATATCAGGTTTTACATTTATAACCTGTGATTTATTGGCTACTCTGAGTGTTGTGAGTGGAACGCGCATTGATATATTGCCAACAGTAATGAGGGCCTGTTTTTTATTTGCTTCTATCTTTTTAAGTACAACAGTCTTTTCAAGTTTAAGTGAAAAGTAATGCTCACCCTCAATAAATTGAGAAGGTATTGATAAATTAACGTACTTTGAGGTGTCGCTTGAGTCAGACTCTTTAAAGGTATTTAACTCACTTGATATTGAGTGCCCTTTACTATGAACTTGCTTTGGTTTTGTTAGTGAGCCTTGCTTAACATCTTGTATAAGTTGCTCTGCTTTACCAATTAGTTTATGTAGTTTCTTTTCAGTCTTAGCAACCGCATCATCAATTTTAATCTTGATCACTCCCTGCATTGCCATCTTTTGATTTTTTAGTTCATGATTTATTTGATTATTATTAGCAAGCGTCTTATTAAGTTCATGCTCTTTGTGAGCAAGGGAGTCGAGTAATTTTTCATAGTGAAGAGATTTATTATCAAGCAATTGTATAGATCGCTCATAAATATTTCTAAAATGATCATCTTTAGAAGTTATGTGCTTGAAAATTCTAAGTGCCTGTGACGCTCCAGGAGAACCATACTGTAATTTATATGTAGGAGTATTATTGTCCATATTAAAACCAACATGTGCAGAAATAAATTTATCATTCTGGTGGAGGAGAGTTTTTAAAGTTTGATGATGAGAGGAAACAATAATATGGGACTTTTTATAACTATTAATATTTTCAAAGAGAGCAATAGCTAAGGCAGATGCCTCTTCTGATGATGTAGAATTAAAAATTTCATCAATTAAAATAAGATTAGTCTCTTTGAGTTGATTAAAGAGATTTGTATAGCCATGGACCTCTGCAGAGAAAGAACTTAAACCATTATTAATATCTTGATTATCGTTACCATAATAAAAAAGACAGTCGTAAAGATGCATTTCGCACTCACTACAGGGTACATATAGCCCGGCTCTAACTAATAGCTGATTGATGGCGAGAAGCTTAAGTGTAGCTGTCTTTCCACCAGTATTTGGACCAGAAATGATGAGTCCCTCGTGATCTTCATCTAGAGAGATATCATTCTTAATGGGGTCTTTTATTAAAAGATGAAAAGCTTCCTTATATTTGAAGCCCATACGCTCAGTTAAAATGGGGAAATTTAATTCGTGATCAATAGCAAATTTAACTCTGGCAGAAATATCGTCAAGTAAAAAAGTAAAGTCCATAATATGTGTGATACTTGGCAAGTGTAATTGAAGTGTTTTAGTAAGTTTAGCTTCAATTTTGTTAATAATTGCTGTGAGTTCAACTAGTAGTTCAACTCTTTGATAATTTAATTTTGAAATGTTCTTAGGCTCAACATAAAGTGTATTCCCGCTATCAGAGCGATGGACAATTGTACCGATTGATCGGTTGTAAGCATCACTCTTAATTGGAATAACGTATCTATCATTAATGATATCTATTGTTGAAAACTGTATTTTACTACTAAGATCAGGGCTACTAAGACTGTGGTTTAAGGAACTTCTTATAGTCTCTTCAATTGTTCTAATTTTAACTATAAGATGCCTAACCTGTGGGTGTCTTTCAAGATTAATCTCACCATCTTGTGAAACAAATGATCTGAACTCTTTTAGGATATCTTTGTTAATCAGTTGCATAAATCTGTTCTGATCAAAATTAACTTCATCAGGAAAATATTTATGAATAGTGCGAAAATGTTCTTTATAGAACTCTATAAAGGTTAGAATTGTGTGTATTTCACTTAATGGAATCGCATGAGATTTTTTGAGCTTAATCAGTTCATTTTTTGACAAAAAATCAGAGCTTAAAGTTAGCATACTCGAAACAAGTGAGAGAAAATCTTGATCGTTGGCAAAGTGAATTAAGGTACTCGTATTCGCTAGTATATTTTGAATGAATACAAGGTCATGGGTCGTATTTGTTATATTATTCTTGGTTTCATCAAAAAAGGCACAGTTTTGTACTAGTTTTTCAACTTCTGGCCACTCAATAAGTTGTAGATCAATAGGTTCTCTAGGTATATTAGTCGTCATGATTCAGTCTTATGCTCAAATTAAAAAACAAGTTAATGATATTAATCAAGAGGTTAATGGGCAAATATTTATTCAAAAATTATATAGCTCAGCCTATTATTTATCATTCTCTTTGAGATATGCCGGAAAGACAAATTATTTATGTTTAGGACGTGGAAATAGTAATGAGGGGATATGGTTAGGAGAAAAGCAAATCCCAAGCTTTATCAGGAAGAAAGATGTATTTCTCGAATATTTAAGGAAGTACCTTTCGGCGACAATTCTTATTTCAATAGATTGCGATGACCAAGATCGAATTATAACAATTTCTTATCAAAAATGGGGTGTTGTAAATAAGGCAGCCTTTTTCTACATGGGAAGAAAGTTATATTTTGCTCATCACTATTATGATGCCAAAAGTGAACATATGAAAGTATTCAAGTCTTGGACACAGGAGAAGATAGTCTCTGATAACTTGAGCAATGATATCTTTAATGAAGTGGGACGACAAAAACAAAGTGAATACAGGGAAAAAAACTTTATAGAAATAGAGGAACTTTTAGAGCAAGAGAATAAGAAAGCTCTTTCTAGTAGTTCAGAAACAAAGAAGAAAAAATTCCTAAAAAGAAAAGTCAAAAATATTGAGAATGACTTGCTAAAAGTAGGTAAAAAAGAAGATATATTAAAATTTATAGAAACGACTGAAAATCTTGAAAAATTAGATAAGGTTCTTCTTATCGATGATATAAAAATAAAATTCAAAGAAAAATCTCATTATGTTAGACGCGATCAACTGTATCAAAAGATAAAAAATTTCAAGAAAGCAGAGAAGATCCTGAAGGTAAGATTAAAAGATACTCAGAGTGAACTTGAGGGGCATAACCTTAAAGATTTAAGGAAGAGCGAACTTGTCATTGTTAAGCCGATTTGGAGAAATGAGAAGAAGAAAAGTGTAGAGAGCTCTGGTGAGGGAAATATACAAGTGTTCTCCTTTGAAGACATGGAGCTTGGTGTCGGAATCAATGCACAGGGTAATGATCGATTGAGAAAGCAATGGGCCAAAAAGGATGACTATTGGTTTCACCTTGAGGGTGATAGAAGTGCGCATATTATCATTAAGTTAAAAGAAAACACATTAAGTGATGATATATTTGGGAAAGTAGCAGCTGCAATGGTAAAATATTCACAAATAGAGCGAACTGAAGTTCAAATGATTTATACAATGGTCAAGAATGTCAAAGGTGTTACAGGTGCAGCAGGAAAAGTTACCTTTAAAAAAGAAAAGCATATTAAAATCTTTAATTTTCCAGCTTGGGATAATATTATCAATCCAACTGAAGATTAATTCTGCAATAGCAGGTATTCCAGCAGTAGATAAAAGACTATATGATTTTAACCAATATAAAGATATAAGCTTTACAGTCAAATCCGATGAAGTCATTGAGTTACTTTCTAAGCACTTCCAGATAACAGCGCCAATGGTTATTAAGGCATACAAGTATAAAGATGAGATTGGTATCTCCCTAGGCAATAAGAATAAAATCCCAGATATTATTCAAATTAAAGTAAAAGAGCTCATCAGAGATAAATTGAATATAATCTTTGCAAGTAGCTTTGAGAAGTGGCTTAAGGATTACGAATATTTAGAGAAACAAGGAAACTGGTACTTGTATGTAGACGCAAGTGGTCTAAACGATAGCAATGAAATAAAAATCAAATTCAAAAATCAAAAGATTGAAGTTATAGAAAAAGTATCAACTGGAACGGTAAGAACTAATTATACGTTGAAAAAAGAAAAATGGTCTAAGGGGAAGTGGATAATTACCAAGGTTGAGAAGTTCATTTATGAAGGTACACAGACAGTTAAGCTAGAGTCAGAAATAATCTACTCTAAAGTTACTAGTAAACATTGGCTACCAACAAAAATCATCACAAAAACAAAACAAAATTTATTAAAAATAAAAACCGGTGAAATTGATCGGGAATTAAGTGAGACATTTGAATTCAATGAACACTCAATAGAGAATAGTACTGCCAGAGACTGGTTTGAAAACAGTAAGACAGACTAGAATACTCTAATAAAAATATCTACCTAAAATTAATTCAACTTGTATAATACTAGACGAATGAATGAGAAAATTATCAAAGAAATAAAGTGCTTATGAGGAGCTGAAATGAGTGAAGTAAGAGAAAAAGTTGAAAATGTACTATCGTCCGCAAGAAGCGTTATTTTTGGACAAGATAATATGTTGGAGTCAATTATAGCTGCACTAGTTTGTGAAGGACATCTTCTAATTGAGGGAATGCCTGGACTTGGAAAAACATTAAGTGTTTCAACGATGAGTAAACTTTGTGAACTAGAGTTTAATAGAGTTCAATTTACTCCAGACTTGCTACCAAGTGATTTAATAGGAACCATGATTTATAATCAAAAGAAAGAAGAATTCACAACAAAATTTGGACCAATTTTCACCCAATTGGTTTTAGCTGATGAAATCAATAGATCTCCGGCGAAAGTTCAGGCCGCACTATTAGAAGCAATGGCGGAAAAACAAGTCACCATAGGTGAGAAGTCTTACCCTCTAAAGTCACCTTTTGTCGTAATGGCAACACAAAATCCTATAGAACAAGAAGGAACATATAACTTACCTGAGGCACAACTTGATAGATTTATGATGAAGGTACTTGTGGACTATCCAGATTTTGAATCAGAAAAATCGATACTAGATTTAAAAATATCTTCTTTGGGTGCATTAAATCCAATCATGAATAGTACTGACTTTGCTACTTTAAAGTCAGATGTAGAAAAGGTTTTTGTAGATGAAAAGTTGAAAGATATAATTATAAAGATTGTTCACGCTACAAGACCAGGAAATGAGCACTTTATTAAAAAATATGATGGCGCAATCATGGCAGGAGCCTCTCCAAGAGCAGCAATATGGCTATATCGTATGGCCAAGTTTAAAGCTTATATGGCCGGCAAAGATTACGCTTCGCCTGAAGACGTACTTGCAAATGTAAAGGGTGTATTAGGTCATAGAGTTTTACTTTCTTATGAGGCCGTAATAGATAAAATTAATGTTAGAAATGTAGTGTACGATATTGCGAGTGAGTGCTTATAAGATGAACCTACGTGAAATTGAGAAAATTGTTGGCTCGCTTCAGAGTCATCTTTTTCGAAATGCAAATTCTTTTTCTGTTGGAATGCTCAAATCCCACTTTAAGGGAGCAGGCCTCCACTTTAAGGAGCACCAGGTATATAATCCTGGTGATGATGTTCGTTTTATTGACTGGAAACTATCTGCAAAAACAAATACCACGTATATTAAAACCTTCGAAGAAGAGCGTAATGTTGAGATATATGTCGTTGTTGATATCACTAATACAATGCTATTTGGATATAATGGGGTTTCAAAGCTACAAGCGGCCTTAGAGCTTCTGTGCTTGATATATTTATTGGCAGAAAAGTCTAAAGATAAAGTTTCAGCAATAATCTGTACAGATAAGATTTTAAGGCTACCACTTATGAGCGGGCAGGAAGGAATCATACTCTTAGTATCTCAGCTTGAGAAAATGGGTGTTTTGGAATCCGACGGCACGGTAAATCTTGAAAAAAGATATGAGACAGAAGGAAATGAAAAAAAGAAAAATTCAATGTTAAAGGATTTGATTGCGAGAAGAAAAGAAGTCGTATATCTCAATGACTTGTCAGAAGTCTCAGACATAGAGCTATTAAATAAATTGGTATATAGAAAAAACTTACATTGCTTTGTCATTCAATCACCTCTAGAGAAAAACAAAAAACAGCCCTTTTCTATATTCGGGCAAGGCAAAAAGAAAAAAAGTCTAGTTAGAATAGAGTCAGATACTAATGTCAATCTTGCTAAAGGACGTTATAAGTATCTTAGCGTCGATGAACGATATTTAGAGGGGTTCATACGTGAAATGTTATAGAGTCATATTCTTATTAATCATGATGTATGGGGTAAACTTCAGTTTGTATGCAAATAGTGTTTATCCACTTGGAAGTGATGTTGTCATATCTAATGGAGAAATATATACAGTTGCTATTGAGACATCACTAAATATAGAAGAATTAAAAAAACTCAAAAACACAAAAATCAATCAGATTATGTATGTAATGGATGTCTATCCAGATAGAAGCCCTAAGCAATTTAAGATATTTATTCTTGATCCACCAAAGAAAAAAAAGAAGAATGAAAACGAAAAGGATCTTTTTTCAATACAAAGATTTCAATATAAGCCAGAACAGAAACAGGATAATCCTGAACTATTTAGCTTCTCGGGAGATAATCTGATGAGTGAGCAGGCTATATGGAAAAATATTATCTACGGCTCCATAGCTGTCTTCCTGTTTATAATAATATTTTTTGTTAAGGGATTCATAAATCTTCGTCGTGACAAAAAGAAATATCAGCAAGAGATTGAAGAGAGAAAGAAAAATATAATTGAGTTATTCAAAAAAGCAAAGACAAGAGAAGACTTCGAAAGAGTACATTCATACAAACAGGAGATTCTATCACTTGTAAAAAATGAAGATCATCAATTATTGATACTATTAAAAGGTATATATAAAATACAATATAAGGAATCATGGTTGGATGCTGAGTTAGAGCATATAAACTCACTGAAGAAAAAACTCGATATAGAGGATATTTTTAATGGAGTTTAAGTCAATTGAACTAGCTTTTATCGGTTTGTTTGCTGCCATTCTTTGGGCCATTAATTACTGGTATTTAATTAAACCAGCACAGTTAATTTTACCTGTCGGAAAGAGTAGCAAGGCAAATGGATTTCTTAGAACGATTATATTTGGTATTGGAATCGTTGGACTATTATTGATTAGCTTTGCAATGACTGGTCCAAGAAAACCTTTAAAGTTTATGCCAAGTGATATTGAAGTGAATGACATATTTTTAGTCGTTGATGTTTCGCGTTCAATGTTGGCAGATGACCTGAAACCAAATCGGTTGGAAGTTGCAAAACAAAAGCTAAGAGAGTTCTCTGCCCTAAGACCAACTGATAGAATCGGCATCATTATATTCTCTGAAAAAGTATTCACCCTGCTACCACTGACAACTGATCCAAAATTAATTGATGAAGTTATTTCAGAGATAAAAATTGGATATTTAGGAAGTGGTACAAATATTGGAGATGCTCTCGCATTGGGTGTTGCAAGAGCACAAAGTAGTGAAACGAAGAATAAAGTCATAGTATTATTAACAGACGGTGTAAATAATATTGGAAATATGACTCCCATTAATGCAGCAAGAACGGCCAAAGATTTTAATATAAAAGTCTACACAATTGGGTTAGGAACAAGAAAATCACGTTTACCAATTGGAAAAGATCCTTTCGGAAGAGTTCAGTATCAAAATCTACCGGGAGGATCAATTGATACAAAAACCCTTGAAGAAATCTCTAAGATTACAGGTGGTAAGAGCTTTATGGCAGATAGTCAGGATAGCCTTAAAGAAATATTGGACGAAATACAAAAATTAGAAAAAACAAAGATTAAAAGCCAAGGCCAAGTTATATACGATGAACTATTTTATGATTATTTGTTCTGGGGAATTTTGATGTTTTGCTTTGCTCAATTATTAAGACGATTTTGGCTTAAGGAGGTTGTATGATTTTAAATAATTACGAGCTTCTACCTTTTATTATCATATTTCTATTGATCTATTTATTTTTTTCCTTTAAGCAAAGAAAGAATTACTTTGAATGGGTGAAAAGTCATTGGTTTCATATTGAATCAAGATCGTCTAAGATCTCTATGTATTTATTGTCATTATCTTTAATTCTTTTTTCTATGGCGCTGTTAGATCTAAGAGGACCAGAGCAAAAAATTACAGGTAAAACATCAGATCAACGAACAATCATATTAATAGATAGTTCTGGAAGTATGTTGGCAGAAGATGTAAGGCCGAATAGATACAATAAAGCCTTGTTACTTGTAAGACATTATGTAAAAAAAGCCATAGGACAAAAGGTTGCAGTAAATGTTTTCTCTGATGGGCAAAAAACAATCGTACCCTTTACTGACGATTATGACCTAATTAAAGCCAGGGTTGGCATGCTAGAAACATTGGAATTAAAGAGAGGGGGAACAGGTCTCTCCTTAGCAATCCAGGAGAGTATTCAATATTTTAAGAATACCTCCGAAGATGTGATTGGAAACATACTAATCTTCACAGATGCCGAGGAGACAGACGGTGGGATTGAACTCACTATTCCTGATGGTATTTCAGTCGCGGTTGTTGGAGTTGGAACAGCAAAAGGCAGTACTATTCCAGTACGAGATAGAAAAAATGTATTTCAAGGTAACAAAAAGCATCAAGGCAAGGTCGTCATCACTAAGCTCAACGAAGATTTTCTAAAGAGTCTCGGTGATAAGATCGAAAATTATAAATATTGGATTGTCTCATCTTATTCACTTCCTACAGAAGAAATCATCAACTTTTTTAATAGATCATTTGAACTTAAAACCTCTAAAAATGAATTTAGAATTAGACCAATACTTGCCAGCTACTTCTTGGTGCCAGCAATGATATTATTCATACTCGCTATGCTTTTAGACTTTAAAAAATCCTTTGTAACATTAATGCTTTTGATTAGTTTTAATATATCAGCACAAAACAGCGAATCAAACGAAGAAGAACCTGAAAAAGTAAAATCTGAAAAGACCTTAAGTTTTGAGAAAAAATTTAGAGAGGGAGAACTTGATGATTCTGGTATTGGTAATCTTGCGTCATCCCTTCTGCAGGATAAGTTCTCTGAAGAAGCAGAGCTTCTATATAAAGAGACTCTGCCAAAAGACTTAGAGTCATCAAACCTCAGAGAGCACTTCAATTATGCTACTTCTATGCTGATGAATGAAAAACCAAGCCGTGCAATATCTAAATATAATAATATTTTGGATTATATGAAAGGTAACACTCATGAAGATCAAATGCTTGAGGACGAGATCAAGAAGAATATTCTGAAGGCATTGAAGCAGTCAGCTGGTGGAAAAGGTAAGAAAGGTCAAGATAAGGAAAAAAGCGAAGAAAGGGATGAGAATAAAGATTCAGAATCCGAAAAAGGTAACTCTGAGGGTAAACCTGAAGATGATAAAAATAATGAAGATGATAAAAAAGAGAATAAAGATAAAGATGATGGTGATAAAAATAAAAAGCCATCTGATAAAGATACAGAAGAAAAAAATAAAGATAAGAAAAATAAGAGTGAGTCAGGTAAAGAAAAGAAAGAGCGCAAAAAGAAAGTCCCTGTTCTCTTAAAGCAATTAATGAGTGATGATAATCAATTACAGAAGAAGCTTATCGATGCAAAGACAATTGATAATAGAAAGTCTTCAAAAGCTAAGGATTGGTAATGAAAGTATTTTTGGTGCTATTGGTATTTCTTATGACATCAGCTTATGCGGATAAGATAAAAGTAAAGGTAACACCTAGGCAGCCCATCTTAAATGATACATTTAATGTAGACTTTACAATTGAAACTCAGAGTGATGAAGAGCCATTAATCTCATTTAATCCAATAAATGTGGAAGTTATCTCAAGGTCTGCGCCTTCAGTTTCTACTAGAGCGACTTATATTAATGGAGAAGTCTCTGTTAAGCGATCTGTATCTTATACATACGAGATGTTGGCAAAGAGGCCAGGGTCAGCATATTTAAACTTAATCCGCGTTCAACTTGGTGACAAGAAGATATCTCATCCTTCAAAACTTATTCAGGTTTTGAAAGTTGCAGCGAAGCCTAAGAGAATTTTTGTAAGAGCTGAGGTTAATAAAACAAAGGTTTATGTCGGTGAGTCCATTATCGTACGATATTACTTATATAATAGACAAGATGTACCTATAACAAATGCAGATATCAAGAAATTTCCAAAGTTAGATAAATTCTTAAAAAGATTTCATCAAGAAAGCATGAACCAGCAAAGAATAAGTGATAATGGCGAGATCTATTCAAGGCGGCTAATGTATACGGCGCAATTATTTGGTCAGAAGCCAGGAGACTATAGTATAGACTCTTTAAGTATGAAGATTGGTTATTCAACTGGAAGAAACTCTCTAGGTAACTTCGGATTTAATCTTCAGCTTGGTAAAAGAATGTCGAAGACAATTAGAAGTCCTGAAATAGATATAACCGTTATGCCATTACCTGGTCAAATACCATCAAATTATACTGGCTTAGTTGGAAAGCATGAGTTCAATTTAGCGGTTCCACGAAATAGATTTATTACTAACGAGCCTATTGAAATGGAAATGATGGTCTCGGGTGGCGGAGCACTTGAATTGTTTGAGGCACCGAGTATTATATCGAATTCAGAAATTGAAGAGTTCGAAAAATCTGGAGACTTAGTTGTAAAGCAAGATTTTACGGCGCAAAAAAAGATAAAATATACTTATCTTGGTCGCGATACTGTAACTCTACCTGAGAGATACTTAGAGCTTTCTTATTTTAATGTCGAAAGTAAAGAGTTTGAAAATGTGAAATTAAAGATTCCAGAAATTAAAATTGCTGGTGGAAGTTCACAGGTTAAAATTGAGAAGGTACAGGATAAGAATATAGTACCTGTTAATGCTAGCGAGGCTTTAGGGAAAGTTGAAAGTAAGCCTAAGTGGATACCTTTATATTCAGTCGTAAATACCTATATATATTACGCATCAGAGATTATTGTTCTCGCCCTCGGATTGTTATTACTTTTGTTGGGATACACTTTATACAGGGTTGTTAATTTTTCAGGTCTGAAAGAACTATCAGTATTTGATGAGGTTTACAAGTATGGTGTTACCTATGCTAGATTACATAAAATTCTATCACTTATAGATACTGAGATGAAAATGCTTGATATTATAGATAAAGTGGAGCTTGATGAGAAGAGCAAGGTGTATCTTAAAGATTTAGTACGAAAGTTAGATGAGAGTTATAATGACCAAGAATCAAAAACAGTATTAAAGTGTAAAAAAAATATCTTCAAGAAATTAGAAAAAAGTATAAATGACGAATTTAGAGAAAATTAACGAATTAAATATTTCTAATGAGAGCATTGGCATTGCTATTGGCAATTTCGATGGTGTACATCTCGGCCATCAAGAGCTTATATCTAACTTTGTGAAGATGTGTGAAAGTCTTGGACTCATGCCAGTGCTTATTAGCTTTAACCCTCATCCAAATATTTTTTTTAATGGACCGAAGCCGTTTCTGATTACAAGTCAGGAGCAAAAGAAAGGACTACTTTATAGTTTGGGTATTGTTAAAATTGTAGAGCTAGATTTTAACATCCAGCTACAACAAATGTCTGCTGAGGACTTTATAGATAATAATATTCTTTCAATAGAGAAGCTTAAGCTTATATATTTAGGACATGATTTTAGGCTAGGAAAGGGTAAACAAAACTCAAAAGAATTCCTTAATAAAAAAATTAAAAATATGTCTATCCAGATACAGCAGGAAGAATCATTTTCTAATGAGTACGGTGTTATATCCTCTACAATGATCCGAGATGAGATATCTAAGGGATCTGACTTCTTACTTATAAAAAAACTACTTGGGCGTGACTTTTCCATAAAAAGTACTGTTGAACAAGGGCGAGGTATAGGTGGAAAAGAGCTTGTCCCAACAGCTAACTTAACGATTTCAAATATTCAAATGATCCCACCCTTTGGAGTATATATAACAGAGGTGGTAATCGAGGGTATAGTCGTTGAAGGAGTTACCAATATTGGAGTTAACCCCACCGTGTCTGAGAAAAATTGCGTATCTATTGAGACTCATTTATTAAACTATGCTGAGGATCTGTATGCAAAAGAGATTGATGTAAAGTTCTTGAAAAAGGTTCGTGAAGAGAAGAAATTTGATACAAAGAAGGATCTACTAAATCAAATAATGAGAGATGTTGAATTAACAAAAGAGTTCTTTAGATGTAAGTCGAAAATACAACTCGCACTCATTGGACAAAATATATCACACTCAAAGTCTCAAGTAGCGTATGAGAAACTACTAGGATATTCAATACAATACGATCTCATCGATGTTGAGCCTAGTGAGTTGCCTAGCTTAAAGCAACTTGCAGGAAAGTATAATGGAGTTAGTATAACCGCCCCATTTAAAAAGTATTATATAGAGGATGTTATTAAAATCGATCCAAGCCTATCTATGATCAATACTTTAATTTTTGATGAGGAAATTAAGGGCGCTAATACAGATAAATTAGCAATGGAGGAATTACTTCAAAAGTACTTGGCCGACAATATTGATCGTATTATTATTTTGGGGGATGGTGCAATGTCTGAGTTGTTGATAAGTCTTCTTAATAATCTTGATATAAAAGTTGAAGTACTTTCACGAAGACTTGGTAATCTTGATATGCTGAATCAACTAATTGGTAGAAAACCTGAAGGACTTTTGGTTATAAACTCTTGCTCTAGAGATTTTATTATAGCTAGTGCTGGTAAGGGAAGTTATGATTTCTGGGACTTAAACTATAACTTTGAGCCTCACCGTCAACTATTTAAGAATACGGCCGTTAGGTATCAAGACGGACTCGAAATGTTAGAGCTTCAAGCAAAATATGCCCTAAGTTTCTGGAATTTAGAAAGACCTTAAAATTTCGTATAGAAATTCCGATATGTTAGCCATAGGAAGTTAAAAATATGGTTAGATCCGAGTTCATTAAGTTATTGACTGAAAATGGTATTGCAACCTTGAAAGAGGTGCGACGTCTTATGATGAATAAGGATGAGGATGACGTTGGTGAGTTTGAACTTCTTGATATGCCTCACTTTGATGAAAATAAGTTCGCTAAATTAGTTGCAGGTAAATATAATATATCTTTCATTGACCTGAAGAATGCTAAAGTTGCAAAGGATACGATTAAATCTTTGCGGAAAAAAAGTATTCTTAAATATAGGGCGATACCAATTCAAGTTACCCAAACGAAAGTTACACTGGCCACATTTGACCCAACCGTTGTTGATGGCGCAGCAGCTGTGCTGGGTGGAGAACTTAAAAAACCGGTAGAGTTTATACTAACTAATATTTCCTCATGGATGAAACTTTTTAGTAATGTTGAGGACTCTGTTGAGGAGCTTGTTGGTACTGTATTTGAGATTAAAGGTAATGAAGAAGCCGAACAAGATATCAAGGCCGAAGATATTGGGCAAGATGTAGTTACGTTTGTTAATAGAATTTTGGCCGAGGCATTTGTTAAAAATGTTTCAGATATACATTGTGAACCATACGAGAAAATATTTAGAGTAAGGTTTAGGTTGGATGGCTCACTTATTCAAGTTGCTCAGCCACCCAAATCACTTATGGCACCTGTTATATCAAGATTAAAAATTATGGCATCTATGGATATTTCAGAAAAAAGAAAGCCGCAGGATGGAAGAATAAAGCTATCCATCGGTGGTAAACCTATTGATTATAGGGTTTCTTCTCTACCTACACTTTTCGGTGAAAAAATAGTTCTAAGACTATTAGACCAATCGAACCTTCAGCTTGATATGACTAAGCTTGGTTTTGAACCTCGGCAAATTGAGGTGTTTAAGAAGGGGATCTATCAGCCATATGGTATGGTTCTGGTGACCGGTCCAACAGGATCCGGGAAAACGACAACACTATACTCTGCTCTATCTGAGCTTAACAAAGAAGACACAAATATATCTACAGCAGAAGATCCATGTGAATTTAACTTGGAAGGAATTAACCAAGTTAATGTTAGGAAGGAAGTTGGACTTACTTTCTCATCAAGTCTGAAGGCCTTTCTAAGACAAGATCCAGATATTATAATGGTTGGTGAGATTAGGGATGTTGAAGTTGGTGAGATTGCAGTTGAAGCAGCACTTACTGGGCATATGGTTTTGTCGACACTTCATACAAACGATTCAGCGAGTACGGTTACAAGACTTATTAATATGGGGATTGAGGCTTTCTTAGTTGTTGCTGCACTAAATTGTGTTGTGGCGCAAAGGCTTTGTCGAAAAATATGTATCAACTGTAGAGAGCTAGTCCGAGTAGAAACAGATCAACTGATTTCTATGGGGTTTGCTCCTGGATCTGCATCTAAGATAAAAGTTTATCAGGGTGCAGGTTGCGAAGCTTGCGGTGGAACTGGCTATAAGGGAAGAGTTGCAATTTATGAAGTTCTTGATATGACTCAAAGAGTGAAGGATTTGATTATTAAAGAAGCAACGACAGATGAAATTAAGGCACAAGCGATAAAAGATGGAATGAAAAGTTTAAGAATGTGTGCACTTACCAAAGTTGCACAGGGATTAACAACTTTAGAAGAAGCATTAGCAAATTCAGCTTCTGATAGTGACTAAGGATAGATTATGAGTAATCAAGGCAGTACTAAAACCACACGGACTACTAAGGCAGGTGTTGGTAACATTCAAATTCAACAACTTTTTAAAGTTATGGTGGATAATGGAGCTTCTGATTTACATATAACAATTGCTTCTGCTCCAGGAATGAGAATCTCAGGTGAAATAGTAAGGGTTAAAATTCCACCGTTAAATGCTGATGACACTAAAAGACTGATCTATCAAATCCTCACAGAGTCTCAAAGAAGTGAACTTGAAAAGAACTTAGAGCTTGATTTTTCATTCGGAGTAAAGGGACTCGCAAGGTTTAGAGCAAATTGCTTTTACTCTAAGGGAGCTGTCGCAGCTGTCTTTAGACAAATACCTAGTCAAGTTCCAGATTTCGATTCTCTTGGATTACCAAAGGTTCTACTGGAGATGACGGATGTATCAAATGGACTGATGTTAGTTACTGGTCCTACTGGGTCCGGGAAGTCTACGACTCTTGCTTCTATTATTGATAGATTAAATTCAACTATGCCGGGACATATTATTACTTTAGAAGACCCTGTCGAGTTTATGCACAGCCATAAAACGAGTATAGTAAATCAAAGAGAAATTGGTGTTGATACCTTGTCGTTTTCAAATGGCCTTCGTTCTCTCTTGAGGCAAGATCCAGATATCGTCTTAGTCGGAGAACTTAGGGATGTTATTACAATTGAGGCCGCTCTTGAGATTGCAGAAACGGGCCACCTTGTTTTTGGAACACTCCATACAAACTCTACCATTCAAACAATTTCGAGGATTATAAATGTATTTCCTGCGGATCAGCAAGACCCTGTAAGAACATTACTCTCATTTGTTCTTCAGGGGGTTGTCGCTCAACAACTACTTCCAAAAAAAGGTGGGGGGCGAGTTTTGTGTCAAGAAATCTTGCGTGTAACACCAGCAATTAGAAATTTAATTAGAGAGGATAAGTTGCATCAAGTTTATTCTCAAATGCAAATAAATCAAGAGGTCACAAGTATGGTTACTATGAATCAGTCTATTAAAAAAGCGCTCGATTCAGGTTTAATTACGGCGGAGGATGCGATGTCATTCTCTAACAATCCAGAGGAACTTGCGAAAATGCTTGGAATTAAGGTATAGGATCATAAGGTTTAATTATGGCAGGTAAATTTAAATACGAAGGTGTAAATGCTGAAGGTAGAAAAGTCGACGGTGAAATAGAAGGTAAAGACGTTCGTCATGTTAAGCGGATACTTCGAAGGCAGGGAATAAGAGCAAAAAAAATAACAGCACCAAGTGTCTTAGATGTTGACCTCGGAGTATTTCTTGTTGAGAAAGGAATACTAAAACCATTTGGAATGGTTGAGTTGAATCGATTTACTAAGCAGTTTTCAATCTTAATAAATGCAGGTGTGCCTATTCTTGAAAGTCTGGAGATGTTGGCAAAGCAAGAGCCAAACCCTTCTCTTAAAATAAGTATTAGGGGAGTTCTGGACGGTATTGGTTCTGGTAAATCCTTACATGATTCCATGTTGTCGCAGAAGGGTTTTAATAAGCTCTATACTTCCCTTGTTAAGGCAGGTGAAGCGGCAGGTATTCTCGATGATATCTTAAATAAACTCAGTGAATTTATGGAGAAACAAGAGAATATTAAAAAGAAGATTAAAGGGGCCATGACATATCCAACAATCGTTTTAGTTATTGGTGTACTTGTTACTTGGGGATTAATGTACTTTGTCGTTCCTCAATTTGTTGGGATGCTAAAGGAGGGTGGTCAGGAGATTCCTGCGGTCACTCAGTTTGTCATAAATGTTTCTAACTTCTTTCAAGAATACACCTTGCTAATGATACCTGTTGTTTTTGGTGGATTAATGTTTTTCCTCAATTATATTAAGACCAAACAAGGAAAGATTCAATGGGACCGTTGGGTTATGACTACGCCGCTCTTTGGTGGAATTATTATTAAGGGGGGATTATCTGGTTTCTCAAGAACACTATCCACGATGTTAGGTGCTGGGGTTCCGCTAATTGATTCACTAGATATATGTATTGAAACTCTAGACAATACTCAAATTGCTAAAGATATGAATGGTGTTAAAGAAGCCGTCATTAAAGGTAAATCAATAACAGAACCCCTTGGTAGAATAAAGTACTTTCCACCTCTAATTAATCAAATGATTAAAGTTGGTGAGTCCACCGGTAACTTGGATGATATGCTTATTAAGGTTGCAGATGTTTTTGAACAAGAAACTGAAGAGCTCATCGATAACCTCACTAAGATGATAGAGCCTCTAATTCTTGTCGGTTTGGGTGGAGTTATCGGAACAGTCTTAATTGCCATGTATTTACCGATATTTATGTCAGCCGGTGGAGCTTAACTGCAAGTGCTTGTTTTATTTAATTATTTGACTGAAATACAAAGATTTACTAAATAATTTAACGATTTATGACGAAAATATAGTGAATGGAATTATAATAAAGCTATGAAGTCTCTGTCTCTTAATGGCAGGTCGCTTTAAGTTAAATTTAAATTTCTAAACTCTTAACGTTTAGAACAGGAGATGAACATGAAAACTTTAAAACCCAAAATGGGCGAATCAGGCTTTACGTTAGTGGAGCTAATGATCGTTGTTGCAATTATCGGTATTCTTTCAGCTGTTGCAGTACCTAACTTTAAAAGGTACCAAGCGAAAGCAAAAACGTCAGAAGCTAAGATTCAATTAGCTGCAGCTTACACATCAGAACAATCTTTCTATGGTGACTTTGGTATTTACTCAAATTGTTTACCATACATGGGCTTTGATCCGAATAAAGAAAGAGCAAATAGATACTTCGCAATTGGTATAAATCAAACAGCAGCGATTAATACAACAGCTCATGGTAGTGCGATTAATCAAGGTCTTCTTGATGCTAGTTGTCCTGAGGATAATGCAACTACGGCTGCACCAGCAACAGGGATATCTCCTGCTGTAACTACCTTTTTCGGTGCTGGTAAAGGTAACGGTTCTGCTATTGCAACTACTGTTCCTGCAGATGCGGCTGGACTCGTTGGATCCGATTTGGGAGATCAGTCAGACGCAGACAATCAAACATTTACAATCGCAGCATCAGGTATTGTCAGTGCTGACTTTGCTACAGCAGGTACTGATGAAGCTCTAATCGTTGTAAATCAAGATAAGAAATACACTAATGTAAGAAATGGTTACTAGTATATAATTAAGATTAAAAGAAAAAAGGCCTCTTCATTTGAAGGGGCTTTTTTTTATCAAAAAAATAATGTTAAATGTAGTAGATGATGAAAATTAAAAATAATCACGGATTTACCCTTGTTGAACTTATGATTGTTATATCTATTATAGGTATTCTCTCTGCTGTATCAGCAACCTATTTTTCACAGTATCAAGCCAAGGCCAGATCAGTTGAGGCAAAGATTCAATTAGCAGGTGTTTATTCTGTTCAAAATACTTTCTATAGTGAGTTTGGAATTTATTCAAATTGTCTTCAAGACATGGGTTTTCAACCTGTAGATGATGTGAAGCGATATTATGCTATTGGATTTCCGACTATCACATCCGCCATAAGTGCTTCTGCCTATGCTCAGGCAAATCAAAATGGGCTTGCGCCAGGTGATTGCCCTCGATTACTTGCTCCTGAGATAGATAGATCCTACTACCTTGCTACAATAGGTACTGGAAGCGTAATTGTAAATTCTCTTGCAATTTTTAGTTCTGGTGTTATCAATTCAAGTAATGCACTAGATGAAACAACCGCTACCAATAGTTTGACCATGGAGGAAGGGCTGGGTGATATGAATAGTAATGATACGCAGGCTTTCTCTGTTGTCTCTGCTGGATATATTCATAAAGAGTTTTCCACGCCAACCCAATCATCACTTATGAGCATTAATCATCTAAAACAAATTCGAATTATAAGAACAGGTTATTGATTATTACGCAGCTTTAAACCAATATAGGGTTTAAAAGGACTAGCGCTTTTGTAACTGCCGTCTTTGACCAAGTAAGGATCACCGTTGGCATCAAGTTTAGAACAATTAGATTTTTTTAAGTTTAAGCATTCAATATCTATTTGAGCTTTAACGGCATAAATATCTTTCTTCAATTTATATCTAAGAGGACCATTATCTTTCTCAAGTTCATAAAGTTCTTGAAGTACTGGTAAAATAACTTCAAGGTCATTATGAATTCCAAATTTTAGCTTTGCAATTAAAGAACTTAGAAATCTCGGTGCCGTGTCTGAGCCCTTAAGCTTTGAGTAGAGCTCTAATGCTCTTTCATTATCTCTTAATTCAAATGCATAAAGGAAAGCAGCATACTTGATAAGTTCATGATCATTTGGAAAGATCGCTAAACCTTTTTCAAAAATATACTTAGCACCGTATAGATCATCTTTTATTATACTTAAGTATTGGCCACCAAAGCGGTATGCTCGATTGAAGTTAGGATCAAGAGTAATAATGTTTCTGAATCTTAAGAATATCCAAGAGTTTAGATCTTTGCCCTTATAATGATCCAAGTCAGACTCAAGTAAGGTTGTGATCCACAATAAATCTGCTAATAGCCTAGACTGTCCCACTGATACAATATTAATGAGGTTATCATTGAAATTTAATGCACTATCTTGCTTTGTGATATTGATTATGGGCTTAGTAGAACTGGAACTAAAATAATATGCGGTAGCAAGCAGTAGAAATGCTAAAAAAAGCTGACCAAAAATTTTAAGGCGAGATTGTATTGTCATTTTAACTCTTTCTCTTCATTATAATAGTATGATTGATTTTTGCAATGTTTCAAAGGTTTTTAATACAGATCTCTTAAAAAAAGACTTTCACGCTTTAAAGAGTGTGACATTTAATATTCCTGAGGGAAAAACAATTGGTTTTCTAGGTGCCAATGGAGCTGGAAAAACCACATCTCTTAAAATTGCAATGGACTTCATTCGTCCAACATCAGGTGAGATTAAATACAATGAAAGCTTGGGGAAAAACAAGCTTGAAGCTTTTAAAAATATTGGCTACTTGCCAGAAAGACCCTTCTTTTATCCACACCTTACAGGTTTAGAGTTTTGTCATTATATGGGAGCTCTCACTGACCTTTCAAAAGCCGAAATCGAATCACAAGTAAATGTATGGGCAATAAAATTTAAGATTGATTTTGCACTTAATCGTCATATAAAAAACTACTCAAAAGGTATGTTGCAAAGAATTGGATTTTTAGCAACGTTACTTCATAACCCTAAGCTTATTATTTTAGATGAACCCTTGGCCGGCCTTGATCCTATAGGGAGAAAGGAATTAAAAGATATAATTGTTCAATTAAGAGATGAGGGAAAAACAGTCTTTTTCAGTTCACATATAATATCAGATGTAGAAGAGATTTGTGACAGTGTGATTTTTCTCAAAGATGGGGAAGTCGTATTCAATGGAAGTGTCGATCAAATCATGAAAGATAATATTAAGCCGGAAACTAGGATTTCCTACTTTGATGGTGATAGCTTATTGACTGAAGTGATACCTAATAACAAAAAAGAAGAGTATTTGTCTAAACTATTAAAAGATGGAAAAGAAATTGTGAGTCTACAGGCAGAAAAACCAACTCTTGAAGAAATATTTTATAATGTAAAAAAGAATTAGCTATGAGAGAAATTAATAAAATTCTTACGATCGCCAAGTTTACTTTTAAAGAAATTATTAAGAGTAATATATTAGTAAATATATTCTTCTTAGGTCTTGGCTTACTCCTTGTAACATACGTTGCTTATAGCTTTACTTATGGGGAGCCCGCCAGAATCGCTCTTGATTTTGGTCTCGGAACACTTAGTTTAAGTAGTGTCGGAATAGCTATATTTATTGGCTCTGGAATTCTAGCAAAAGAGATTGATAGTAGAACCGTTTATATGATTATCTCAAGGCCTGTTCCAAGATATTGCTTTATTTTGGGGAAAGTCATGGGGTTAATACTTGTATTAATTGTAAATGTTTTACTTCTAAGTACCTTGACCCTAAGTGCGTATTTTTTCATTGGTGGTGAGTTCGCTCCCATTTTAATGTGGTCTATTCTTTTTATTTTATTCGAAGCAATTATTGCACTTTTAGTCGTAAGCCTGCTCTCGTTAATTTCAAGCCAAACAATTGCTGTTA
The DNA here is from genome assembly GCA_913058265.1 of uncultured Oligoflexia bacterium. Taxonomy (GTDB): domain Bacteria; phylum Bdellovibrionota; class Bacteriovoracia; order Bacteriovoracales; family Bacteriovoracaceae. The sequence goes on along the minus strand of CAJXPQ010000006.1, from coordinate 88,436 downwards.
TATTAAGCATGATTGTATATGTTTTAGGTCATGCAATCGATGGTGTAAAATTAACTTCTATGATCGCAAAGAACAAAGTACTTGAATCTATTATTGATGTGTATCATTTTTTCCTTCCAGGTTATTATAAGTTAAATTTAAAAGAGCATGTCATTTACAAACAAAATATAGAGCTTGATTACTTAGTAAATAATACATTTTATGTTCTCTTTTATTCATTGTTTTTGATAACACTTTGTGTTTTAACGTTTAACAAAAAGAATTTAGATTGATAGCGATAGAAACCTTACTACAAATATTTGCCTTTTACTTTGCTTCACTAATTGGAAGCTTTCTTAATGTTGTTATTTATAGAATGCCAAAAGGTTTAAGTGTCGTAAAACCACGGTCGTCATGCCCAAAGTGTGGGCATATGATTAAGTGGTATGAAAATATTCCAATGCTGAGCTATATATTTTTGAAAGGAAAGTGCTCAAGTTGTAAAACAAAAATACCTATAAGTTATCCCTTGGTTGAACTATTCACCGGGTTAGTTGGTCTATATCTTGCGCCGAGAAATTTATCCATAACTGAGTTAACATACTTTGCTGTCTACTTCTCGATTGCTTGTGTTTTTATTGCTCATATAATTATTGATATAAAGCATCAGCTGCTGCCCGATAAACTAAACATATATCTATTGATTATAGTTTTACCCTACGTAATTATGCATAAACCTTTAAACTATTGGCTTGTGGGTGGAATGATTGGATTCTTGGGACCATTGGGAGTTACACTGCTATTTTACAAACTTAGAGGTGTTGTAGGTCTTGGTGGTGGTGATATTAAGTTGTTTGGTATCTTAGGTGTACTTCTTGGTCCAATTGGAGTGTTAAATAATATTTTTACCAGCTGTATGGTTGGTTCTGTAGTCGGTGTAGGGTTAATTCTTTCTAAGAAGCTTGGAAAAGATACGCCTTTTGCATTTGGTCCCTATATAATTATAGTTGCTGCTGTTCAAATCTATTTTCCCGACATATTTGATCATTTTAATCTAGTATCCCTGAAATAACATTTTGCACTAAAACCTTGAAATTGCGAAATCAATAAAGCTATAATGTATTAATGTAGTATTTCAAGGATAGGAAATAAGTGTCAGAACTAATTAATAAATTCAATGATTTTAAGGCCAGTATGGAAAAGGGCCAACTCATTGGTATTGATATTGGGCTGAGTGCAATTAAGATAGCTATTCTTGAAGATTCTAAGAAAGGTCAGTTTAAGCTTTTAAAGTATAGATCAATCCCCTTGTCAGAAGCATCTATTATAGAAGATGAAATTCAAAAACCAGAAGAAATTATTGAAGCCATCTCTGAGACAATGAAGCTTTTTAAAGAAAAAAAGAAAATAGTTTGTCTCGGCTTAGATGGTCCAAATACAGTGACAAAAAGAATTCAGGTACCTGATGGCGTTGATGAGGAAGTAGAAGATAATATACTTTGGGAATCAGAACAATATATTCCATTTGGCGCAGATGATGCTGAAATTGGTTTCTCTATTATTGGGCGCATAGAAGAAGATGATATTGTTGATTCAATCGTCGGAGCTGCAAAATCGAGTGTTATCCAAAAATATATAGGTTACATCGCTGAAGCAGGCTTGTATGTGAAAACTGTAGACTTAAACTGTTTTGCCCTTGTTAACGTATTTGAAAACTATCTCGGAGATAGATTTTATGAGGTCTCAGATAGCGGAGCGATAATAATAGACTTTGGAGCACAGTATACTTCTATAATCGTTTATAAAAATGCCGGTCCAGTCTTAACAAAAGAAGTTAATATTGGCGGGGTACTTGTAACAGAGGAAATTCAAAGATCAATGGGTGTAAGTTATGAAGAAGCTGAAGACCTTAAGGTTTTTGGAGATGATAATGGAAATCTGCCAGAAGAGTTGATGAGTATCATTGAAATTCATAATGATAAATTAATGGATGAGTTAAGAAAAATTTTAAACTTCTATATTGCTGCGGGTTCAAGCGAGCAGGCCTCATATTGCTTTGTAACTGGTGGAAGTAGTAAATTGCCTGGAGTCTTGGAGGGCGTTAGTAAACTAGTCGACCTTGATGTAGAGGAAATTGATCCTTTAGAGACGATTGAAGTTAAAGGGAAATTCTCGGAAGAGGAAATAGAAAGCATTAGAACATGTGGAATAGTTGCATTAGGTTTAGGGATGAGAAAAATATAATGATAGAAATTAACCTCTCTCCATCACAGAAAAATATCGATATAACAAAAGTTGGAGGTATTGATTTAAGTTTAATCAATATAAAGTATTTGATTCCTTTTTTTCTGGCTGTATATTTAGTTGAACCTGCAATTGATATGGTTTACGAAGAAGAGACAGTTAAGGCCGAAGCTCAAATTATCGTATCAAGAAAGAAAAATAATCAATTAAGAACAGAACTTCGATCATACGATGAAGTTAAAAGACAGGTTAAAGAGTTAAATGCCAAAGAAATCCAATTAAAAGAAAAAATTAGTGTAGTTAAGAGCATTGTAGATAAAAGACAAAATCCTTTTTTACTACTCAAAAACTTAGCTGAAAATACCCCTGAAGATATATGGTTACTTGAATTAGAAATTGATGATCGTAGCTTCAGAATGGTGGGTTATTCAAAATCATGGAAGAGTATTGGTTTATTTATTGAAAATATTAAATCACTTGTATATTTTGGACCAAATGTAAATTTTTCAAAGCCAGATGGGATACCGGAGGAAATAAATAATAATAGAGTTGAAGCATTTGAAATTACTGCTCAAGTGGAGAAGTTTTACTAGATGATAGATATTGTTGTGAAAAATATTCATTTCTTATTTCTTGCTTACGCTATTTTCATTGGCGTTGAATATCAAGAAGTATCTGAGGAGAAATTAGTCTCTGCAAAAGATCAACTTGAGGCTATGGAGTCTAAGATAACTAAGGTTGAAAGAGATTTGAAAGAGGTGAAGCAGTTTGAGGATGATAGAGAAAAATCTATGGAAAGAGTCCAGCAAGTTGTTGATCAAATTAAGACTATTCAAAAACAACTACCTTCAGAAATAAGAGATGCTGAAGTTAATGGAAAGCTAACAGAATTTTCGCGCACATTAAAAATGTTAAATCCAAATCCATCTCCAAGCACAGAGGTAAATCAAAACTTCTATATATCAAAAGACTATAACTTTGATGTTCAGGGTACATACTTACAATTTTTAATTTTTTACGAAAAACTAGAAAATCTTGCTAAAAATGGAAGGATTTTGAACGTAAAGTACCTAAGGATGAAGGGATCAACAGAGGGTGATCCTAGAAGTAGATTTCAATTATTAGATTTGACTACTACAGTTGAGGCTTATAAGTACAATGAAAGCTATGATCCGGGAGGGTCAGATGGATAGCACGAAACTACTACTATCGATATTTCTTTTGACGTGTACAACTCTAAGCGTACATGCTGGCAAGTTAGACAATCTATTTAAGGATCATACGACAATAGAAAAACCGTTTGAATTGAGAGATCCATTTCAATCACCAAAATTTCAATCTGAAACTACAAAAAAGAATAAAGAGAAATCTAGTGGTGTTATGGATAACCAAGTCAGACTGGACGGAGAAGTTAACCTTTCAGAGGTTAAGATCGTAGGTGTTCTTATTGGAAAAGAGAGAAGAGTTGTTATTAAAGTCCAAGAAAAGGGTCCTTACACACTTAGGGAAGGGGAAAAGCTTGGATTTAATGGACCAGAAATAAAAGCTATTATGGCCGGAGGTATTATTTTAGTTGAGCAAATTACTAATATATACGGCGAAGCAGAATATATAGAAACAGTTATTCCTATTTCAAATTAAAGTTGATAGGATTAATTTAATAACTATAACTTTAAGGAAGAGGTTATATGACGAAACGGATTTTAACATTATTATCACTACTTGTATCAGTTAGTTCACTAGCTGTTGCACCTGCAAATATAAAGTCAGTCAATTACATTCAAGAGGGCGAAGTTAGTAAGCTAATTATTGATTTTGACAAGACTGTTATTGCTGAACGAAATCATATCAAAGCAGATAAGCAAATTATTTTAGATCTAAAGTCTGTATCAGCAGATAAAAAGTTTATGAGAGGTATTGATACATCTGAATTTACTGGAAGTTCGGTATTTATTTCTCCATACAAAAAGCCTGGAAGCACTAATGATATAAGATTTGCAATTCAGTTAAGAGATAATGTCAGATCTTTCGTTGAGACTAAGAGAAATAAAATAATATTACATATCGAAAATCGATTCGGTGTATTTACCAGAGCAAAGCTTAAGAAAGTGGCTGAAAGCGAATTTATCGCAGATGATAATACACTTGATTCATCTAAGGTTCTAGTACCTAAGTCGAGTAGTATAAATGACATTTTAGAAAATATAACTCAGTCAGGGGTTAAAAGATATGTTGGTAGAAAGATTTCTTTAAATGTTAATAATGTTAGTTACCCAGATATACTAAAAATGATTGGAGATACATCTGGTTTTAATATAATTATTGAAGATGAAGTTTCAACTCTTAAACCTCTAACAATTAGTTTAACGAAACTTCCTTGGGATCAAGTACTTGATACAATAATGGACCTTGGAGATTTAGTTGCAGTTAAGCATGGTAATATATTAACAATAACGACATCAGAGAAAGCAAGAACAGCAAAACAAAAAGAGCTTGATGAAGAAAGTAAGAACAAAGTACTTGAGCCACTGGTAACAAAAATATTTCCAATTAGTTATGCGGCACTTAGTGATATTAAAAAGATTCTTGATACATATTCTACAAAAGATCGTGGAACAATTACTTCTGATGACAGAACACAGAACTTGATCGTAAAAGACACTATCGAATCTATTGAAAAAATGAAAAAAATTATTGAAACACTGGATACGCAGACACCACAAATTCTCATTGAAGCAAGAATTGTTGAAGCAAGTGAAAGCTATGAATTTAGAGCTGGCTTAGCGGCCCCCGGTTTGAATATTCAATATGATGCATTTGGTGATGTAGCTGAGAGCTCAGGTGCTTTTAGTCTAAATACAGCACCAACAGCTAGCTCAGGATTCTTCGGAGCACAAATAAGTGTTGGTAGATTAGCAAATCTTGCTTTTAACCTTGATTTGATGGAGTCAGAATCTAAAGGTAAGATTATCTCTTCCCCTAAAGTTATAACTGAGAATAATAAACCAGCAACGATTTCCAATTCAGACCAGAGAAACTTTAGAGTCGAATCTGTGGCTGAAGATGGATCAACAGGTGCTGGAACAATTACACCCATAACTGCAACAATTAGTTTAAATGTAACACCTAAGGTTACTAATGAGGGATCAATTGCAATGACTGTAAGTATCTCTAAATCTGGATTCTCATCTCAGGAGAGTAGTGATCAGTTACCAGGAACTACAACAAGATCAGTAAATACGAATGTGCTTGTTGAGAACGGTTCAACGGTAGTTATTGGTGGAATCTATCAAACAGATGACTCAACACTATCTCAAGGTATACCGTTTCTAATGGACCTACCATTACTTGGCTGGCTTTTTAAATCTGCATATAATCCTAAAAAAGTTCGTAACGAATTAATTATTTTCTTAACTCCTAGAATTATAAACCAGGAAGAAGCTGGTCTTGTGAATAGAGAGTTAGGAGATGATTTAGGATTATAAAACTATGGCCAAGTCCTTAAAAACATCCTCACTCTTAGCAAAGTATTCTCTTATGTATGAGAAGAAACCACGCTCTAGAGTTTTTGCGCCTCTCGCAGAGACATACCGAAAGTTAGGGATGCTTGATGAAGCTTCAAAAATATTGAAGGATGGAATAAGAAATCATCCTTCATATACTCTAGGTTATGTTGTTCTTGGTAGTTGTTATTACGATCTGCAGAACTATGAAATGTCTTACAATACTGTCAGACCTTTTGTAGCTCAGAATTTAGAAAATATAACTCTACAGAAATTATTTGCAAAGACATGTATTAATCTCGGTCATCTAGATGAAGCATTACAAACATTTAAATACTTGATGCTGCTTAATCCAAAAGATCAGTATGTTGCCGACCAAATTAAACTATTAGAAGATGATCTATTAATAAGTTCAATAGATCACTCTGATCAATCTGAGGAATATAGAGAGAATGAATTTACTGAAGACGAGTGGGTTCAAGTAAATTTCAGCAAAGAGGAAAAGCCGTCCGAGGAAGATTCTCTTGATGAATGGAAAGTAAGTCCAGCTTCACCTCTAGATCAGTTTAAGAAAGAAGTTGAAAGTAGCGAGATAAACCTTCCGGAGAGAGACTTAGACGACTCATATTTTCATGAAGAGTTTGATGTTAAATCAAACGAAGTTATAAGTGGTAATAATGATGAAGAAAGTGCAGATGAACTTCCTATTATTACTCATACCTTAGTTGATCTATATTGCTCACAGGGGCACACTGATAGGGCGATTGTTATTCTGGAAAATATACTTGAACTGCATCCAGATGATAAGGCTTCCGCGCAAAAATTAGCCGAATTGATGACAGGTACAGCAGTTGAAAAGCCTGTCAATTTAGATCAAAAAAAAATAGAAACACTAACAAAAATATTTAATCTATATCAACAAAAGCTAAACAAACGATCTGACAAAGTTACAACTTAGATGAAAAATTTTCTTGTAATAAATGGGCCAAATTTAAACATGTTAGGAGTCAGAGAGACTGATACTTATGGAAGTATTAGCCTTGATGAAATACAAAACTATACAGAAAAAAAAATTAGCGGGCTTGATGTTAAGCTGGAATGGTGGCAATCAAACTCTGAAACTGAAATCATAGAAAGGCTACATAAATTAACAAATGAAAAGCATGACGCACTGATTATTAATCCCGCGGCATTTTCACACACATCAATTGCAATTCTTGATGCGTTAAAGATACTAAAAATCCCTGTGGTAGAGGTTCATTTGACCAATACTCATAGTAGAGAATCATTTCGTCATTCTATGTTGACGGCACAAGCAGCATCTATAATAATGGGTGGGCTTGGAAAAGAAGCGTACTACTTTGCAGTACTATCACAACTTAATTAAATTTATAAAGGAAAGATCGTGAAGTATCAAACTACTGATTTTAGAAATGGGTTAAAAATAGCTATCGAAGGAAAGCCTTATATTGTTGTAAGCTTTGCACATACCAATCCAGGTAAGGGCTCGGCATTTGTTAAGGCCAAAATTAAAAACCTGATGACTGGACAAGTTCTGGAGAGAACTTTTAAGTCTGGTGTCGACACTGTTGATCAACCAGATATGGTAGAGCGTGAGATGGAATATACATATGACGATATGGATGGGTATAACTTCATGGATACAGAGACATTTGAATCCGTACACCTTAGTCATGATAATGTAGGTGATGCAAAAAATTATTTACAAGAAGGTATCAAAGTAGATATTTTATATTTTAACGAAAGACCAATATCAATAGAACTACCAAACTTTGTGAACTTAAAGGTTACTGAAACTGATCCCGGATTAAAGGGTGATACTGCAGCTGGTGGTAATAAAAAAGCAATAATGGAAACAGGACTTCAAGTAAGTGTCCCTCTCTTTATAAATGTCGATGAACAATTAAAAATCGATACAAGAACAGGTGAATACGTTGAAAGATCAAAGTCATAGGAGATTATGATGGATATAAAAAATGTTAAAAAATTTATAGAATTAGCGAAGTCGGAAGGTGTCGCTGAGCTAAAATATGAAGAAAAGGACTTTAAAGTTTCTGTGAGTTTTAATAGTACAGCAAGTCCAGTGTCACATATTCAAGTCCCAGCTCAAAGTGTTGCATCACAGTCTGGCTCAACAGCTGAAATAGCAGTGGATAAGAGTTTGCATGAAGTAAAATCACCATTTGTTGGAACATTCTATGCAAGCCCGTCACCTGATAAACCGAATTATGTATCAGTTGGAAATAAGGTTTCTGCCGGTCAGACTCTCTGTATATTAGAAGCTATGAAGATTATGAATGAAATTGAAAGTGATGCTTCAGGCGAGATTGTTGAGGTATGTGTTGATAACGAAAGTCTTGTAGAGTACGGGCAAGTTCTTTATAGAATTAGAGTATAACGTGAAACCATTTAAGAAAGTTTTAATCGCAAATCGTGGCGAAATTGCAATAAGGGTTCTGAGAAGCTGTCGGGAGCTTGGTATTGAAACTGTTGCTGTTTATTCAACAGCAGATGAAAATTCTTTACATGTAAAACTTGCAGATGAGTCGGTTTGCATTGGCCCGGCGAAGTCAGTTCATAGTTATCTAAACATACATGCCATTTTATCTGCGGCAGAAATAACTGGTGCTGATGCAATTCACCCAGGATACGGATTTTTATCTGAGAATGAAGAATTCGCAAAAATGTGTGAGCAGTGCGGAATAACTTTTATTGGTCCAAACACAGAGTGTTTAAGGTCGATGGGAGATAAAATTGAATCTAAAAAAATTGCAAGAGAAGCAGAAGTACCAACACTTGAGCCAATTTTAGTAAATGACTCAAGCGATGAAAAAATAATAGAAGAAGTAAAAAAAATTGGATTACCTATACTAATTAAAGCTTCCGCTGGTGGCGGTGGAAGAGGTATGAAGAGGATAGATGATATAGAGAAAGTCTTACCAACAATCATAGTTCTTAAGCAGGAATCAAAGTTGGCGTTTGGTGATGATACCTTGTTTATTGAAAAGTATGTTGTAAATCCAAGGCATGTAGAAATTCAAATTCTTGCTGATAAGCATAATAATGTTCTTCATCTGGGTGAGCGTGATTGTACAATTCAAAGAAGATTTCAAAAGGTTATTGAAGAATCTCCGAGTCCAGTCATTACTGAGTCAACTAGGGCAGAGATGTGTGAGGCAAGTAGACGACTTGCACATAAAGTAGGCTATGACTCAGTGGGAACTGTTGAGTATTTATATGACCTTGATAGTCAGAAATTTTACTTTATGGAAATGAATACTCGTATTCAAGTGGAGCATCCAGTAACTGAGCAGAGATGTGGCATTGATTTGATTTCCGAGCAGATTAAAGTAGCGTATGGATTAGAGTTAGAAATGAAACAGTCAGATATTGAGTTTCACGGTCACGTGATTGAGTGTAGAATAAATGCAGAGGATCCAAAGACGTCAATGCCTTCTCCTGGCTTAATTACACATTATCATAGACCTGGTGGCATTGGAGTTAGAGTTGATGACTTCATTTACACAGGTTATAATGTATCACCCCATTACGACTCTATGATTTCTAAAATCATTATATATGCTGATGATAGAGAGAAATGTATCGCAAGAGCATTAAGAGCTTTGGACGAAACTGTAATTGGTGGTTTGAAGACAAATATTGAGTTGCACAAAGAAATTCTAACAGACAAATCCTTTAGGGCAAATTCTTACAATACAAATTTTCTCGCTGAAAAATGCTAAAATAATTAATAAGTTAGCACATTTGACGAGGTATATTTGACTGAATTACTTGAGTTCGAAAACCAATTAGAAATTAAAAAATATAAAGAAGCACAGACTTCTTTAGCGTCTATATTTTTAAAGATAAACTCGGAAGAACTTGAGAACTTTAAAAGAATCATCGATATATCAAACAAATATCCTAACCATAAAATCTATGATCAAATCCAAAATGAATTAGAGAAACTATCTGATGAGCAAATATATGAAATATTAAACACTGGAAAGCAGAATTTAATGTCTTCACGTTTAAATATAAAATTACTTCAAATAATATTTAGGATGGGTAATGTTAAGGAGTTTGAAGAGCTGACTGAAAAGCAATTCTCTAAATTTTTAGCAAGCAAGTATTATAACCAAATTAATAAAATACATAATAAATTTAAACAAGTACTTAGTGGTAGAGCAGCAATGACAAACATAATGCTATTTGTGGCTTTAGAACTAGAAAATTATGATGAGGCCTTGCGAATTATTTCTGAAGAGGTACAGAAAGAGGAGACAAGAGAGACAGCAAGCGTGCTGAAGTCTTTATACCGTATTGTAATGTTACATCAATCAAATCAGTTGAAATTTGCAAAGATGATGCTGTTGTTAAAGATTCGCTGTGCAACTTGTAACTCTGAAATTATGCTGTCGAAGAAGGAAGTTAATGAATTTATAATTCTCTTCAAAGATGAGAAGTTTCTTATGTATATTTTTCCTTTTATAGAAAGAAAAAAAGAGTTAGATCAATATTTGAAAAATAAAATAAAAGTTAAACATAAGGATATCCCAAGGTACCTTCTTGAATATAGAGATTACAAAGAAAAACGAATAAAAATCAGTAAAAATGAAATAAAAAAGAATACGTTAATAAAAAAAGAGGAAAAAGAATACTCTGAACTAGAAGTAAAAGAAAGAGATAAGACACCAATTAGTAAAAGAGATGAACAGAGTAATAAGCTTTACTGGAGAGTCGTAAAGGAAGAATATGGCCAAGAAGAGCTAAAGCTTTTTGTGACCAGTTTTATTGAAAATGAGATGTATGACGCAGCTATAAACTTATCAAAAAAACTCGAAGATAATTCCTTAAAGTTTTACTTCCTTGCAGAGGCTTCAAGTAAACAGGGTCAGTTAAGAGAGTGTATATATTATTGCAACTGGGCAATTGATAACTTTGAGAATACAGCTGATCAACTACTATCATTCAACTATTTAAAATATCTATCTTTTATAAATTTAGGGAAAGACGCTGAAGCCATAAAATATAAAAAGATCATTTTGAAGGAAAATCCAAAATACAGAGGAATTGATAAAAAGTAATGTTGAAAATAAATAAGGTACTCATATTCTTTATTTTTATAATTTCGGTTAATTTTATGATCGTTTGGGAAGTCTTGCAAAGTAAATGGGTTGCAAACAATGTTTCAAAGGTCCTTACTTCATACGTTAATCAAACATTCAAAAGTGATATTCAATTTTCAAACTTGGCGTTTACGCTGCTGCCTCCTGGGCTAGAAGTTAAAGAGGTGGATTTTTCCGGTGTTATTGAGGGTACCGAAATAGAAATGAAGGTGAAAAAATTAGGAGTATACTTTAATCTAATTGATGCGTTTAGTACAAAGTTCATGATACATAATGTGGAGTGCTCAGATGGAGTCGTCTTAATAAATAAATCTAAAGAAAAAAAGAAAAAGAAAAGTGAAGTTGAAAATAGTGGTGTACCTGATTTCTCGATAATTGAAACCATCCCACTAAAAAACATTGGATTAACGGATATCTCAATAAATTATAGGGGAGAGAATATTGCTGTTAAAAACTTGAAAATCTCCACAGAATCTAAAAGTTTGAGGTTAAGAGGTAAAATTGAAAATATAGATTTAACTAAATATTTAAGAAAAAGAAAAGGACTAGATAGCCTTGAGTTCGACGCCAATGTTGATCAATATAGACTAAGGCTAAACAAGGTTAAGATTAACTCGGGCTATACTAACATGTCTTTAGACGGTGAAATTGAGTCATATTTATCAAAAAATATATCCTATAAGTTAAGTACAAAAATAAAAATGCCAATTAACGAATTACACACATGGCTAGAGTTCGAAAAGGTCGGGAAGCTTGATACGGGAATATTGGACTTGTCAGCTAATATTGATGGAAAGGGAATTGAGTATGATATTCTTTCTGATTTGCAGCTTTCGGAATTTCGCACAGATTTTTTATACGGGGAAAAGCTTGATGCCAAAATTGGAGTGAGTTCTGAGCATATAAAAGTTTTAGAGTTTGGATTCACAGAAAAGAAGCAAGAACTAACTCTTATTAAGCCCTTTGAGCTGTATAATTTTAAAAGTAAAAAATTTGTTGAAGATCCTATAATAGCAAATGTACGAGATCTGGAGTTTGATAACTTTTTACGTTACCTAAGAAATAGTACAGAAATGCTTAGGGGTAGAGTCTCGGGAGAAGTACGGTTTGATTTATTTAAGGATAGCTATTCATTTAGAATAGAAGACGGTGCAGAACTTAATGAGCTGAGTGTGCTGGGAAAAGAAAACTCAGAAATAATAAAACTTGAAAACTTCTCATTAAGCAATGCTGAGTTTTTAGTGGATAAGAAGATATTCAAGATGAACCTTAGTGCAAGTAAAAATGAGACAGCTTTATCCTTAAATGGAGTTATTGGTGGGGGAGAATTTAGAATTAAGATTCCTGTCAGTTTTATTGATTTTGTAGATATTGGAAAGATTAGTAATCTCAACTTTTTGGGTAGAGGAACTCTTGGACTTGAATTAGAGAATAAGGGGAGCGGATTGAAGCTTATGGCCAATACGAAGTTAAATGACTTTAGCTTTGAGGACTATGCTCTTGAAAAAGTACAAGCAAGTATCAATATGGATATTGATAAAGGCACGTTAACTATTCCGAGGATTAGAGGTGTTGTTGGAGACACTAAGGTTGCAGGGAAGTTGAGTGTGGATTTAGTAGAGTCAAATATTGAGGCTGATTACAAGGTAGATATGCTTTCTTTGTCATCTGCAAAAAAGATATTAGCTCCACTTATTGGAAATATAAAAATATCGAATAAAGAGTTTCATGGCACGTGGGATACTGTCGGAAGTGTAAATGGTAAGCTTGATATTTCTAAGCTAGATTTAAGTAGCACACTCTATAGCTCGAATACATATATATACGATGAGAACCTAGACAGTGTAAGTGCAAAACTCAATATTCGCGAGGGCAAATTTTTAATTGAAGACTTTAAGGCGAATAAGTCAAAAGGAAAACTTAGGGGCTCGTTGGGATATGATTTAAAGTCGAAAGACCTGATCGTTAATCTAAGTGTTAAAGCGGTTCCAATTCAAGAATCATCCTATTACTCAAGGGTGCCATTGAATTTGCGTGGTAATCTTAACGGAGATATTAGTTTAAACTATAACAATGAGAAGTGGTCTGGAGTTTCAAAGCTTAAGCTTACAGATTCATTTGTGTATAATAAGAGGTACTCGGACTCGTCCCTGGATATAGACTTAAATAATAAAAGCTCACTCTTCAAGTTAAACCTATTTAATGAACAAATTAGTATTGAGTCTTTTTTAAACTTGAGTAGAGTTAATCCGAAGAAGTCCTACGTCGACTTAAATTTAAATATTCCAAATCTTCGAGATATAATTGGAGTCTTCTCTGGTGTAGACCTTGTAAATAATGACTTGAAAGGAAGTGTACTATATTCTTTAAACTTTGATTTTGATCCAGAAAAGCTGAAGATTAATAATTACAATTCAAATATGAAGAAACTCATGTTTAGTAAATCGCCTATAGAAGTGAATTATCAAAATCCTAATTCAGAAATTGTCGTAACTGATGGCAAGGTAGTTTTATGGGACACAAACATTCGTGGTCGTAAGTTTTATGTTATTAGTACTGGGAGCGGGGACTTGCATCGTGACTATGACACAACAACTCAATTGAAGATTGATTCAAGTATTTTAGAAGTCTTCAATAATATTGTATATAAGGCAGGCGGAAATATTCGTGGAAAACTTGTTTATGGAAATCGCAAAGGCAAGGAGTTGTATGAAGCAAATGTAACTTCAAATAACTTATCACTAACCACCAACCTTATACCTACAGAAATTACAAAAGCTGATATGAAGCTTTCTTTCAAGAACGGAGTTCTGAAACTAGATAAATTTGTTGCACAGCTTATTAATGGAACTTTCAATTTAGAGGGTGACGTGAACTTAACAAGGCTTGTTCCTGATATAAATCTTCGTTATGAATTTAAGAATGCAGGTATTACTGTCATGGATAAATCGAATCTCAATTTCTCTGGTGCGGGAAGTCTGATTGGAAACAATTTTCCTTACACACTAGGTGGAGATTTTTATATCCAAAAATTTATATTAATAAATGAGGTAACAGATTATCTAAAGGGAAGAAAGTCAATTGTTGGCTCTGATGTAGATTATTTACCAGAATCTAGTAGCGAAGCTACAAGCCAATTAATTAATTTTAATCTGAATGTAGTTACTAGGGAGCCTATTTACATTCGAAACTCTCTTGCAGACTTAGGTTTTGAGGGTAATTTACAGATATTGGGTGGAGAGCGTGATCCAAGAATTATTGGTAAAATTGATTTAGCTACGAGAAGAAACAAGATAACCTTTAAAAATAATGAATTTCTATTTACCAAAGGTAGTGTCTTCTTTGTCGACAGGAATAAATATAGTAATCCACAATTAGATTTTGTAACAACTTCTAAGATCAATAACTACAATGTAACTGTTAAGTTGATTGGGCCTGTTAAAAACTATCGATTAGATCTTACTAGTGAACCTTCTTTATCGCAGTCAGACATCCTCTCTTTGATTGCATTTGGTTATACAGAAGATCTTTCTAATAATTTATCTGACTCAGAAAAAGAAAGTATGACAAGAGCAGGTGTTGGATCAATCATTTTTGACAGCTTTAAAATAAATGAAACTTTAAAAAATGAATTTGGTCTTCAGGTCAACTTAGGTACTTCCATATCTAAAGATGAAGGAAGTTATTTGTCAAAAAGATCGGAAGAGGGTTCCTCTAGTGGTGTTGGTAAGGTTAGCTCGGCAACAACTTTTGAGATAAAGAAAAAGCTTAATGATGCTATGAGTTTGTCTGTTTCCTCAACTGTTGGGAATAGTAATACCCAAAAGCAATCTATGAACTTGAACTACAATATAAATAATAATGTTTCTCTGGAAGGGGTTTACGAATCGAAGTCTAAAGATGATGCTGAGACCATTAACGATGATAGCTCTGTCGGTGCAGATGTTAAGCTAAGGTGGTCTTTCAAATGATGAGATTCTTTCTTGCTTTAATTATATTATTTACAGCGAATGCTTACTCTTTCGACATTAGAAGTGTTAAAGTCAATTGTGTTTCTGGCTCAGAGTGCAACGATTTGAAAGAGACATTCTCTTCACTTAAGCGGAAGTACACTAGTAAAAGTCATTTCTACAGCGTCTTTAAAGTATATATCGCAAATGAAGGTGTACGTGAGCTTTCATTTACAGTTGATAAAAAACATCTTCACATTGAAACAAAGCAGAAGAAAAAAATTCGAAGCTTCGAAGATGTTAAGGTTATTGGATCGTATGATTTAAATATTCCTCCAATATTACCGATTAGAGAAGGGGAGTATATTGACTCCCAGAAATTGAAGATAACAAGTAACTTACTTGTTGAGGTTGCCAAAGAGGCAGGATTTCCAAATGCCAAAACATCATATCAATTGAAAACCTCTGGTAACTCTGCTGATTTAAAATACACTTTAAATCTTGGAGATCCAATACTGATTCGAGATATAACAACAAATGCAAATTCCGATCTTATTCAGAGGTATATAAAAAAGAGGCTTTATCAAAACATAGATAAACCTTTTAATGCTCAAGCCCTTAAAGAAGAGATGGAATCATTGAAAGAGATGTTTGTAGAGTTTGGTTATTACCTTGTGGATTTTGATGTTCGTTATAGATTCTTGGGTAACAACTCAGTTTCTTTGTATCTGGATGTGAAGTCAGAAGGTAATTATGCTTTTTATTTTATGGATAATAAATTTTTCTCTCAAGCCTATCTTAAGAATGAGCTTTCACGTTATTTTGTTTCATCCAAGCGAGAAGTCGCAAATGAAAATATTATAAAATTTATTAAGGGACTCTATCGCGAAAAAGGATTCTTAAACGCAGGAGTAATCGCTACCTCAGCTCTCAGGAAAGACTTAAACGGTGAGAATATTAGGGTGTACTCTATTCAGATTGATGAGGGAGTAAGAGCAAGAATTAGCGGCTTAAGATTTAAGGGGAATAGTTTCTTCTCACAAGAAGACCTTTATGAATTTTATAAAGAGATCTCTTCCGAACAAGCTCTTTATGACTACTTTGATGAACGGAACTATGAGAAATACATCAACTTACTTAGAGACAAGTATATATCAAATGGTTTTGTAAGTATCTTTATTGAGAGTCCTGTTATCCAATACGATGTTAAGACAAATTCTCCAAACGTTCTTTTTAAAGTTAGAGAGGGAGTAAAAACAAAAATAGATAAGATTCAGATAGAAGGAGTTTCGGCCGAGATTAGACTAGATATCCTTAAACGCATAAGCAATAAAATGAATCAGCCATTTAATCCTATTTTCTTTAAGACTGACCTCGAACTTATTCAAGATTATTTGCAGCAGGGAGGGTACTACTTTAGCAAGATCTCCAATTTACGAGGTGCAGACTTGGTATCCTATAAACTTGAGAATTCCCGTGTTGACCTTATGATAAAAATTGAACTTGGTGAAAAACTTTTTGTTGATGATATTATCATCCTAGGAAATACACGTACCCGTAAAATTCTCATAGAACGAGAAATTGAGTTTGAGAGCGGGGACCTAATAACAACAAATATTTTAGAACAGTCTAAAAGTAATCTTTTAAGGTTAGGACTGTTTAGTACAGTTCAGATCAAGCCAGTAACACAAGGTCAGAGTTCTACAGATATTTTGATTTTCGTTAACGAGAAAGACTTTGGATCTGTTGAGTTGGCCCCAGGTATTCGTTCTGATATTGGATTTAAGCTATCGACTACTGTTACTTACAATAATATTGATGGAATGAATAAACGTATAACATTTAATGGAACAGTTAATAAGCGCTTTGATCTTAGCTCATTAGATGAAACTCGACGAAAGGAATCTAGTTCATTGTGGGAGTTTGACTCTACGGTTAACTATTCTGAAGACCATATTTTCCACTCAGACGTTAATTTTGATATGGCGGTCGGTAAATTACGAAAAAGATTTTTTTCATTCGATGCCGATATTCAGCGAATTGGGTATGGAGTTGGCTACGATTTTACAAAAAGACTTAGCTTGTCCATCAGGCAGCAGGTTGAGACGATATCTCAATTTGACGCCACATTTGATAAGGATGATGGCCATTTCCAAATTGGCTCTTTCACTCCATCTATATCTCTCGACTTGAGAAATAGGTCTGTTAATCCAAGCAAGGGAACTTTACATGAGCTGTCTTGTGAATTTGCCAATCCTTTCTTCCTTTCACAGGAAAACGATGAACTTACAATTGATTACTATAAACTAATAAGTCGAAATAAGTTTTATGTCCCAATTTCTCCGGATATTACCTTGGCGATGTCTGGAACCTTCGGAATTCAAGAGAATAACGCAACTAATGTTAATGCCGATGGAAGTACCGAAGGCTACATACCAAATATCAAAGTATTCAGACTAGTTGGTACCGACCAGGTTCGCGGATTTGATGACGGAGAAATAAATGTACTACAAAATGGTAAAGATATTAGCGAAGTAGAGGTAAATTCTAGGGCCTACATGGTAAATCTAAAGTTTGAACCTAGGTACAACCTATCAGACTCCTCAATTCTTGGGGTATTTTATGATGCGGGTCGTCTTTTTGTGGGTGAGGTCGATATGGATGAACTTAGGTCTTCTGTAGGTTTATCATTTAAATACATCACACCAGTAGGTACTTTAGACTTCGATTACGGCATAAAACTCTTGAGAAAAGAAGATTCTTCTGGTAGATTAGAGAGCCCTGGAAGGCTGCATGTGTCAATTGGTTTCTTTTAATCCCGTTTAAATGAGATCAGCTAGTTAATTATAGAGTGGAGTGGTAACCATTTTTAGACTTAGTTATTGACAGTAAGTAATGTGGGCCGTTATAAGGACTAAAACTTAATAATATTTATTGTTAGAGGTAATTATGTATACGCAAAAAACTTTTTCTGCAAAGAAAGAAGAGATGGACAGAAAATGGTGGGTTATAGATGCGACTGATATGGTTGTAGGTAGACTTGCTACAGAAGTGGCTAATCTTTTAAGAGGAAAGCACAAACCAACTTTTACACCAAACCAAGAGTGCGGTGACTACGTTGTTATTACAAACTGTGAGAAAGTTAAACTTACAGGAAATAAATGGGCCGATAAAAAGTACTATTGGCATACAAATCACATTGGTGGGTTAAAATCTAGAACAGCTAAAGTTCAGTTAGAAAGACACCCAGAGCTAATCGTAATGAATGCTGTTAAGGGAATGCTTCCTAAGACAACAATCGGAAGAAAACAGTTAACTAAGTTAAAAGTTAATGTTGGACCTGATCACGGTAACGAAGCTCAAAAACCAGAAGCTAAAACGCTATAAAATAAGAAGGATTATATCATGGCTAAAGGAAAAACTTATAAAACTCAAACAGTTGGAAGAAGAAAGTCTTCGATTGCAAGAGTATACCTTGCTGACGGAACAGGTAAAATCACTGTAAACAAAAGAGATCTTACTGATTACTTTCCAAAGGCAACTTCAAGATATGTTATATCACAACCTTTCGAACTATTAGGACTTACTGATAAGTATGATCTTAACATCAATGTTAAGGGTGGTGGAACGACTGGACAAGCTGGTGCTATTAGACTTGGAATTGCAAGAGCATTAATTGCAATCGCTCCAACTGACAGACCTGCTTTAAAAGCTGCTGGCTTCTTAACTAGAGATGCTAGAAAAGTTGAGAGAAAGAAATACGGTCTTGCAGGTGCAAGAAAATCGTACCAATTCTCAAAACGTTAATCGATTTAATAGTACATTATTTGTATATAGGCCTACCTTTTACGGTGGGCCTTTTTTTTAGTATAAATATAAAATGCAAAAAAAGATAAAAATTGAAGGCGCAAGAGTTCATAATCTTAAGAACGTGGACTTGGAGCTTCCTTTAAATAAGCTTATATGCTTCTTTGGCCCATCTGGCTCTGGTAAAACATCATTAGCTTTTCATACATTATATGCAGAGTCTAAAAGAAGATTCCTTAACTCTTTTCCAACATACCTGAAATTTTTCTCTGAAAGGCCAGCTCCAGCAGATGTTGATTTAATAGAGCCTGTATTACCTGTTTTCGGTCTACCTCAGATAAATCCTGTTGTTGGTACACGCGCTAATGTTGCAGATACAATGCACTTAACTGAACTACTACAAAATCATTTCTTCTATTACTCTAAGGAGAAGTGTCCCGATCATAAGATTGGCTTTGAAGAGCAGCCCTTTGGAGACTTCGTAGGGGACATATGTGTAGATGATGATGAGAAGTATTACCTTCTAATTTCAAAAGAAGATTTTCTTGAATATTTTGCAAACTCACCCTTACCATCAAGATCTGTTAAATCCACACGCTCAAAAAAAATTGACGATTTTAATGTTGAGGATAAGTTATGGGAAATCTCTAGATTTAAAAGGTCCCACATAGGTAAGTTGGATGAAAAACTTGATCCTTACTTAAAGCTCGGATTAACAATTCATGTTCTTTTAGAAAAAAGTAAAAAATTAGTAAAGCTGAGCTATAAATATAAACATAGAAAGTGCCCTGTCTCTTCATGTGAGTATGCTGCAGAGAACGGTATCTCCTTAATGCATTTCTCTCCCTATAATGCTCTTGGCGCATGTAAAACTTGTAGCGGGTTCGGAGAGAACCTAGAGTATGATCAAGAGAAGCTAGTAGATATTAATAAGTCGGTATCTGATGACGGCGTTACTCTACTTAACTACAAGAGGTTTGGTACTCAAAAAGAAAACTTGATGTATGAACTCAAAAAAAGAAAGATTTCACTTGAGAAACCTATCTCTAAACTGCCTAAAGATTTTTGGGATATCCTGTACACTGGTGCGGGCTCTTACCCTGGTTTTGATGCATTTTTTAGATATATGGAAAAGCGAAAGTATAAAATGAATGTACGAATATTTGTTCGTAATATTCAAAAAAGCGTTGAGTGCCAGGAGTGTCATGGGTTGAGACTTGGTAGCTTTACAGAAAAGTTTTTCATTGATTCAGAAGTTGAATTGAATTTACGTCGACTACTTAGTTCAAATGTTTCGGAGTTGAAGTCCTATTTAAATAGGAATCGCAATGAACTCCTGTTTAACTCTAACGAATCAAAAAAATCATATAAAAAAATTCAATTAATTTTAAATATGGCAGAAGAGATTGGTCTGGGGCATTTACAGTTACTTCGAAAGTCTAAAACGGTCTCAGCTGGTGAATACCAAAGACTATTACTTCTAAAATATCTTTCCTATGAGGGAACAGACTCACTTTTTATATTTGATGAGCCTAGCTTAGGATTGGCTGAGAAAGAAATGAAATCTTTGTTAAAAGGTTTTAAAGTACTTTTAGAGCAAAATAATACAGTTGTTATTATCGATCACAATACCTTCTTTAAAAAAAGCTCTGACTATCTCGTTGAGATGGGTCCACTTGCAGGACATCAGGGTGGTGAAGTATTATATTCTGGAGAGAGGTCAGATTATAAATTTAAACGTGATAACCATAAATTTACTCCTATAGAGGTTACTAAGAAAACATGGATAAAGGTTAGTGGTTCAGAAATTTATGGAAATAAATACCCTGACTTTAAAGTCTTAAATGGCGGGATTAATCTTGTCTTAGGTACCTCTGGATCTGGTAAATCGGCTTGCTTAATTAATATTCTAGCAAGTGAACTCAACTATAGAGTCACGGGTAAGCATCTTGATATTACGAAAGGTACTGTGAAATCAATTTCTGGTGATGAAAAACTTGAAGGTGTTGTCGTTGTAGACGCAAACCTAAATCGATATACATCCAGATCCACAGTTGGAAGTATGACAGAATTATTTACTGTTATAAGAAAGCACTATATTAAGTTACCTGTGGCCCAAGCAATGGGGTTGAAAGATGGACACCTATCTTTCAACTCTGAACTTGGACAATGTATGAAGTGTGGCGGAAGAGGATTTCAAATAATTGAAATGCAATTCCTGGAAGATATTAAAGTTGAATGTGAAGACTGTAATGGAAAGAAAATAAAATCTCTTTATGCAGAGTTATCAGATGGTCGTATGACAGTTCATGAATCATTTTCAAAGCCGATCGCAGAGGTATTTGAAACAGTTAAACTGACGCCTAAATTTCAAAGAATTTTAAAGTATTTACATGTTTTAAATTTGGATTATCTATCTCTAGATAGACAAGTTAAGTCGTTATCAGGCGGAGAAATTCAAAGGATATATTTACTTAATAAGCTTCAAAAGAACCTTGAAAACTCGATTATATTTTTAGAAAATATTTCTTTTGGACTATCTACCTTTGAGCTTAAGCGAATGGGTGAGCTACTAAGCGACCTTGCCTCAAAGGGAAATACGATTGTTATAATTGATCAGCATCCTAAATTTAAAGAGCTCGCGAATAATCAAATAGTATTTGATAAATAAGCTCAAGTTTTAAGCTCTAGAGCCGATAAATTAGTGTGAAAACACTATTTTGAGGACTTAAGTATGCGAAAACACTTAGCTGTATTATTAATCTTTGCTTCCCAGGCCGGTTTTGCGACTACTTTTAAGCCTGTGTCTGTGAAGATTCAGATTAAGGAATCCCAGGGGATTATAGAGGGAGTTGTTGAGCGTATCGAATTTCTTGATGGAGAAGATGGTCGCATAGAAACAAAGGTCGTTATATTTACAAATAAATGGATTGGAGTAACACCTCAGGAAGAAAGCTATACTGAGGTTTTCTACCCTGGAGGGCGGATTGGAGATAAAGAGTATAAGGTGCAGGGTGCACCCAAGCTTAATGTTGGTGAAAATGTTGTACTCTTTACTCGCACACATAATAAAAAAAATTATATTCAAAATCTAGGTCTTGGAAAATTTTCTATTAAGAAGTATGGAAATAAAAAAATTATGGTTAATCAAATTTTTCCAAGCTATCCAAATGTTGGACAAATGGGCTTAAAGCAATTCTATGGCCTAGCAGAGTGGGTTAAAAAAGAAAAATTTAAAGAGAGATTCAAAGATAAATTTGAAGTAGAGCAAGAAAGAAAAGCAGTGATGTCAAAAAGAAAAAATCTTGCAACAAGATCTATTGCTTCAGTAATTCCAGAAGAAAGTAACAAGAAATCAGTAGTGTGGCTTATATTAGTTTTAGGCTTACTGGGTATTGTTTCTCAATTTTTAAGAAAGAAAGAATAACTATGGTTAAGATCTTACCTTTATTTATATTGCTAACAGTACAGAGTGCTGGAGCATATGTCATGGGAAGGTCAGACTCTGGTAAGATTATAAAGTGGAATACTACGAGTAAGAAAATTAAGCTATTTGTAGATTCAGCACCTGTTAACACCTCTAGTTTCGACCTAGATAAAACAAGCTTTGAAATATCGAATATGAATCTTACAACAACAGAGTATGTCTCTTTGAAAACAAGAGAGGTTGTTGAAGAAAGTATAAATGAATGGAACCAGGTGTCTCCTTATAACTTTGAGATCGCTTATACTGATTCTATTCCATTTCAGTTCTCTGATGTTAATTATCTTTCTTATTCTAGTAATTTTAATTATTTTACAAGTAGTACTATTGCTGTCACGACGGCACAGCTTAACCCTTTTACAGGTTATATTACTTCAGTTGGAGTTTTGATAAATCAATCCTTTATAAGACCATCAGTTGATTTAACTTTTGAAAAAGATAATAGTAGCGGTGGTAAGGCCTATCTTGGAGATGTTCTAACCCACGAACTAGGTCATGCTCTCGGACTCTCTCACTCAGAGGCAGCTGGAGCCTCTATGGTGTATTCAATTTTTAAAGGTCAGCATGAAATAAATGATGATGATATAGCTGGTATTTATGAAACATATAACATTTCAACAAATGGAGCTATAAAGGGAAAGGTTGTTACTGGTAATGAAATTCCTGTATTTGGCGCAAATGTAAATGTGATATCGGTTATTTCTAACAAACATATTCAATCACAATTAACTGATGAGAGTGGGATTTTTTATTTTGATAATCTAGATCTAGATGACTCTTACTATATTCAAGTGGTACCGGTTAAAAGTACAGCACATTTAAACGATTATTATAAAAATATAAGCCATAACCTTTGTGACCGTAACCTTTTTAAGCCGACATTTTTCCAAGAATGTGGTCCTCGAAGTAAAGGACGACCACAGATTTTTAAACTTGATGCGAGCAATGATTATATTGATGCTGGTATCGTTAGTATAAGCTGTGATGAAAATTTAAACTCTGATTACTACGCAACAAAGTTTGAAACAGTGAATGATGAATTTGACTTACTAGAAAACTCATCAACTTCACATGTTATTCTGAATGGTTATTTTAGCTCTGAGGAAGTACAACTAGGAGAAGGCGGCAAGGGAGATAAATTTCAAATTGATTTTTCTGGAATAGATCCTCAAGACTTTAGTCTTGGGTCACTTGTTAATAGAGTCTCACTCTCTAGTACAGCGATTGGTTCATCTTTGAGCTTTGTTGTTTACACAAAAAGAGATGATGAGGCGGGATACTCTCGATATTCATCTACGACAGACCCTACTACGGGAAAAACACTTACAGACCTAAATGTTGACTTACAATTATCTGGATCTAGTGCAAATAATAAATTTGAAATAATCGTATATCCTGAAGCTTTAAGTTCTACACAGGTTGTAGAGATATTTTCAAGTCCAGATGTGGTTCAATATGAGGATGGCCAATATATAATATCAAATATAGTGGGATCAAACACTGCAGATGGCTTTGAGAGTCTGGGGGATGTTTCTAATTATCCGTACAGTGATAATCTAAGCTGCCTTGATGGAGATAATGTTCGTGGAACGGGTAGTTATGAGTCTTTGTCGTCTAGTGCTAACGCTTCGCAACTTGAGGGTGATGATGCACAGGTAAGTTGTGGTTCAGTTGATTTATCGGGTGGCTCTGGTGGGTCTGGCGGCATGAGTTTCTTTGTCGGATTTCTGATGATTTTTGGTTTTCTTCAATTATCGAATAATAAACATATTTCTTTGTCTAAGTTCTAATAATTTTATACTATTAGAGGGTATTTCTAACCAAGGATGAGGTTATATGAAACTGAGTTTTATTCTAGTACTTTTATTTTTGTCACCAATGAGTCATGCCCAAGATCTATTAAACGAGCGAATTTGGAAAATTTCTTCTCGCAAGCGTTCTATTTTCCTTGATAAAGGTATTTTCCACTCAATGGCAAACCCTATGCAACAAGACTTAAAAGGGATTCGTAACTCGTATGTTCCTGCTAGAGGGTATGAAAGAATTGTTTTTGATTTTTCAGGTAATAAGCCACCAAAAGTCTATGGAAAAATTTCTGGCGAAGAGAAGAAGGTCTTTATTGATTTCTTCAATACAAACCTTGCCACAAGTATGGGTAAACTTAAAAATATTAAATTATTAAGTAGTGTTGATTTCTTTTCAATAGATAAAAATACTGTCTCAGTAGAGCTTACGTTTAAAGCGAAAGCTAGCTATGATATTTTTTACTTAGAGAATCCAGGTCGACTAGTTATAGATGCAAAAAAGTAGGAGAGAATAGTGTCAGATAAAAATGTTAAACTTAATTCAGAGACAGATGGTATTGCAGCATTACCTACGGATATTGTTGTTATTCCAATTGTAAATAGTCCTATCTTTCCAGGTATGATTGCTCCAATTATTCTTAGTGAAGATAAATATACTAAAGACTTAGATGACTTGGTGACAAAAACTGGTTATGTGGCTTTAAACCTAGTTAAGTTTAAAGAAGGTCAAGAGTACGTTATAGATGATGGCGAAGGTGAAGAAGAACATATTGGTCATGTAGAAGAATATGAGATGGAAGCATATAACGATGATGTAAAAGATCTCTCGGCCAAAGATGTATATAGAGTGGGCGTTTATTGTAAAGTCGTTAAGAAGTTAAAACTACCTGATGGATCAGTGAATTTGCTTGTACATGGACTTAAGCGTTTTTCAATTAAGAAGTTCTTAGAGGAGTCGCCAGTTCTTGTTGTTAGAGCAAGCATTTTTGAAGATGTTCAAGAGGCAGATGAAGAGCTTGATGCTTATACTAGATCTGTTATCAATCAAGTAAAGAAATTAAGTGAAATTAATCCATACTTTAATGAAGAAATGAAATTGGCAATGCTAAATTCGCCAAGCCCTGGCGCTCTTGCAGACTTAGTGGCATTTGCACTATCGCTAGATGTTCCAGAAGCTCAAGACTTCTTGGAAACACTTGTTGTTAAAAAGCGTTTTGCAAAACTATTAGTATATTTGAAAAGAGAAAAAGATGTTGCAGATATACAAAAGAAAATTACAGATGAAGTGAATGATAAGGTTAACAAGTATCAAAGAGAGTACTTCTTAAGAGAGCAGCTCAAAGTTATAAGATCTGAACTCGGTATGGATGAAGATGATAAATCTCGAGATATCAAAAAATTCAGAGATCTTGTAGAGAAAGCCAATATGCCTGAAGAAGCGCTAAAAGTTGTTAACGAAGAGTTAGAGCGTTTAGAGTCAATTCCAGACTCTTCTCCAGAGTATAATTTAACGAGAACATTCATTAATTGGATGACTGATCTTCCTTGGAGTGTTTCTACTGAGGATAATACGGATATCAATGTTGCTAAAAAGATATTGGAACGTGACCATTACGGTTTGGAAAAAGCCAAAGAGCGCATACTTGAATTTCTAGCTGTACGTCAATTGAAGCCAGAATATGACGGAACCATATTATGTCTATCAGGACCTCCTGGTGTTGGTAAGACCTCACTTGGTCAGTCTATAGCAAATTCATTGGGAAGAAAATTTTATAGATTTTCTCTCGGGGGTATGAGAGATGAAGCAGAGATAAAGGGCCATAGAAGAACTTATGTTGGTGCATTACCAGGTAAATTAGTACAGGCTCTCAAAAGAGTAGAAGTAAATAATCCAGTCATCATGCTGGATGAAATCGATAAACTTGGAAGAAGTTACCAAGGGGATCCAGGGTCAGCTCTTTTAGAAGTTTTAGATCCAGAACAAAATAAAAGTTTTATAGATAATTACCTAGACGTTCCTTTTGATCTATCGAAAGTTTTATTTATTGCAACAGCAAACTACGTTGGAGAAATACCTGAGGCGTTACTTGATCGGATGGAGCTAATTGAACTTAGTGGATATACACTTGAAGAAAAAGTAAATATTGCAACGAAGTGGGTTATTCCAAAACAACTTAAAAAACATGGTCTGACGAATAAAGACTTCTCGTTAGTGCAGGCTACACTGAAGGCACTAATCAATGATTATGCTAGAGAGGCCGGTGTTAGAAGAATGGAACAATTTGTAGCAAAACTATGTCGTCACGCTGCTCTAAAAAAGGTTACTGCTAAAACTAAGAAAAAATTTACTCCTAAAACTTCTGATCTTGAAAAAATATTAGGACCGAAAAGATTTCAATCTGAAGTAGCTCAAAAGCCACTTAATCCTGGAATTGTTACTGGACTTGCTTGGACATCTTATGGCGGAGAAATACTTTTCGTTGAAACCCTTCCTGTAAAAGGAAAAGGTTTTAAGCTTACGGGACAAATGGGCGATGTGATGAATGAATCAGCTTCTATTGCTTATACTTATGTTCAAAGTCTTCTGCAGGAAGAGATGAGTAAAGCTATGAAGACAAAAAAGAAAACCACTAAAAAGGTGGTACCAAAGAGTACAAATGAAAAAACAGCAGAAGCCTCTGTGGACTACCTTGCAAATCATGAGGTTCACTTGCATCTACCTGCTGGAGCAACTCCTAAGGATGGTCCAAGTGCCGGTATTACTATGGCATTGGCGCTTTACTCATTGTCGAAAAATAAGAAAGTAAGAGGTAATGTGGCCATGACTGGAGAGCTTAGTTTGACTGGTAAGGTTATGCCTGTTGGTGGAATTAAGGAAAAGGTTTTAGCAGCAAAAAGAGCTGGAATCAAAGAAATCATTCTACCTTTCGAAAATAAGAAAGACCTACAAGAGGTTCCTGAGCGACATAGAAAAGGAATGAAGTTTTATGCTGTGAAACACTTTGATGAGGTTTTAAAAATAGCGTTAGGTAAATAGTAAATTGATAAATTAGATAAAAAAAAAGCCCTCATAAAGAGGGCTTTTTTTATTGTATTAAAATTCTTCTGAATCGTATTCTTCGATTGGAGCGTGATTTACTTTTCCTGCAGCAATCTCTCTTAGAGCAGTAACTACAGTCTTGTTTTTACTTTTAACAAGTGCATCTTCACCTTCTCTTAATTGCTTAACTCTCTTAAAAGTTAAGTGAACTAATTCATATCTGTTTTCAACTTTTTCAAGACAGTCTTCGATGGTTACTCTTGCCATATTATTCCCCAAGTTTATTATTTAATCTGCTTTTATAGATATATCTGGGCCAAAAGTCAAAGACTATTTAGCCTGGTACATAGTCTCAATTAACCTGCCAAAGTCCTTTAGAATCAACTTTCTCTTAACTTTTAGGGAAGGGGTTAGGTAATTATCAGTTGAGATTTCGCACGGCATGATTTTAAATTCTTTTATTGTTTCGTAGTTAGCCAGTTGAGTATTAACACCCTCAATTTCCTTTTCAATAACTCGCTGAGTTGCCGGGTGTGATGCTAGTTCAATATAATCGCAGTCAGGTGAAAACTCAAGTTCATCAAGAATGTCATCGAAGGCCTCTTTGTCGATACTGATTAAGGCAGTAAGATATTTCCTTTTATCGCCAATCACAATTGCTTGGGAGATGTGCTTACAAAGTTTTAAACTATTCTCAACTTTCTGTGGAGCAATATTTTTTCCTCCACTCGTGATAATGATGTCTTTTTTACGATCGGTAATAACAAGGTAGCCTTGAGAGTCGTACCTTCCAATATCGCCAGTATGAAACCAGCCGTCTTTATCCATAACTTTTAATGTTTCTTCTTCATTCTTGTAATAACCACTGAATAGAGCTTTAGACTTTATTAGTATCTCTCCGTCATCAAGAAACTTTGTCTCAACATCGCCGATAGGCTGTCCGACTGAACCAATAACTTGTTTGTTCAGTGGATTAATACAGCATGGGGCGATAGTTTCCGTTAGGCCATAGCCCTCTAGAACTGTGAGGTTTGCATTTCGTAGAAACTTAATGATTTCTGTATTAAGTGGTGCTCCACCAGAAATAAAGTAGCGTATTCTACCACCAAACATTTGATAGATTTTATTAAAGACTAGTTTCTTAGATAGTTGGTGCTGAAAAATACTAGTTGAGCTGGGAGTTTTATCTTTATTAATGGTTTCGTAATACTTACTTGAGGAGTCCATTGCCCAAGAAAAAATATGCTTTTTCACCTCATTACTTTCAACTGTTTTAACCGCCTTCTCAAAAATTTTCTCTAAAACTCTTGGTACCGCCATGAAGATAGTTGGTTTTGAAACGGCTATATTCTCTAAAACCTTGTTAATACTTTGCGCATAAACAGATTCCAATCCAAATACGATGGGCAACATTGATTCAAGCCTACCAAATACATGTGATAGAGGAAGGAAGCATAGTGTGCTGTCTTTTTCATTTATCGCTGAGTGAGCAAAGCGCTGAACATTTATAAGAACTTGGTAGAGTGCTTCATGCTTTATAACTGCGCCTTTTGGCTCGCCAGTTGTTCCAGAAGTATAAATTATAGAGCATATATCCTCTGGTGAAATATTAAGAATTTGTGATTGAAATTTATCGGGGTTGTTTTGACTCTCTTTAATTCCAATATTAAAACATTCACCATAACTAAGGACTCGAATGGAACTTTGAATTTTATCTATGACACTGGAAGGTATCGTATCCATGAGAATAAGTGTTTTTACACTTGTAAGCTTATCCTGAATTTCAATTATTTTTTCTAGCTGATCAAGGTTTTCTATAATGAGAAACTCAGATTCACTATGATTCAATATATAAAACACTTCAGCTGCTGTATATGAGGGGTAAATTGGAACAGTTACACCAGAACAAAGCATAATTGCCAAGTCCATAAAGTGCCATTCTTTTCTAGTTGCGGACAGAATACAAACTTTGCTTTGAGCCTCTAGCCCTAGAAATGTCATTGCAACGGATAGGGCTTCAATGGTGTCTTTATACTTGGCAAAAGTAAGATGAGACACACTTCTTTTGTCAAAGTAACCAATTGCATTTTGATTGGGGAACTTACTCGTAGTGGCTAAAAATAAAGTTCCAATTGTACAATTTGCACTCATGTAAGATTTTTCCTTTTTGTAGTTACTAATTTTCCCTAAATTAGCGCTCTTTGTAAATAAGTCAATAACTTATGAATAGTTCTGTGGGAGCACAGTATTGCATAAAATAGGGAGGGAGTTGCTAGTGAAGAGAATTTATATTGTATCTCGTTATATCGGTGTGAGTAATGACTTGAATAGGTTTCATTTTATTGGGTATTTTGACGGAGTGCGCATTACAAAAGTCTTAGTTAGAGGTGGCGGATTTAATTTGAATTGTGATTACGTCCTTGCCCTTGAAAACATACGAAGCCATGAAGGCGTACTTTACGGAAATCTCGTAAAATCTAAAAAAATCTTCTAGCTATTTAATATGTACTGATACGTGATCGCCAATCATAAAATTATTAATCTCAAAAAGTGGATCATTGATTGTGTCGTGTTTCATTTTTATACTAGCTATCGCAGACTCGTTCTCAGAGTGCAGGACTTCTAGTTGCCCGATGGGTACTTTGTAGTTAACCCTGCGCTTATTATCGTAAGGATTTGATTTTGATATTACTCGGTATACCTCAAGAACAACACCTTTAGTTACACCTTGATTTTGCCCCATGTTAACGTAGTAGTTTCTTCTTTGGACCTCGTTTTCGTTGCCCATAGGAATATCTTCAGCGACGCTGTAGATTAAATGATCTCTCGCCATTAATTGTGTTGAAATAAAACAACTAGTCATGAGCATTAATACTTTTACTTTGCAGGAAATTTTCATTCTTTCACCCATTATAGAGGTTACTATCAGTTAACTCTTCGTTTTATGGGCCCTAAACTTAAGGCAAATGGCCATATAGGCAAAACTTACTGCTCAAGACGTAAGTATTTAAAATTATTAATAATAAGGTCTGATTGTCTAAAATTCTTTAACTGGTTTTTATGTAAAATATAATTACGGGAGTAAAACTGCATAACCCAAGGTAAACCTTTAGACACAATCTGCTGTACTCTTTGGGTGATTTTAAAAACTTGCTCTTCATTTTCGGCCAGAAATAATTGATTATAAAGTTTATCAACTTCAGGGTTTGAGTAAGAGCTAGCGTTTGCCCCTGGTGGATGATTTGGTGTTGTTAGAAGCTGAATTACATTCTCAGGATCTGGGTAGTCCATGGCCCAACCACCTTGCCAAATTTGCAGTCTTCCAGTTCTGCTTTTGGCCAAAAAACCAGGGAAGGTATTCTTAACAACTTTAACCTTGATTCCAACTTTTGCAAGTTCAGCTTGAATAAATTCACCCATTTGCCTCGCAACTGTAGAAGACCCACGAACATCATAGGTGAAGAGTGGAAGTCCCTTACCTTCAGGGTAACCAGCCTTGGCAAGAAAGTTTTTGGCCAATGAAATGTTATACTCATAAGGAAGCTCATTACCTGGAGAGTAACCAGTAACTCCTGGGGGATAAATGGAGTTTGCCTTTAACGCAATATTGTTAGTAAATTTTTTAATGTATTCCTCAATATTCACAGCATGAGCAAAAGCTTTTCTGAGGTTTAAGTTTTTACCAAGAATAGGATCTTTCATATTAAAAGAAAGCCACCAATAGGTAAGAGTCGGTGCAACCTGTAGGGCTATATTTTTTTCAATAAACTCGTCACTTAATTTACCCTCTTCATTTAAGGCAGAAGAAAAGTGGTCCTTTGTTAATGTGATTAGATCAATATCTTTATTTAAGAAGTTTAGCCATCTTGTCTGTGATTCACGAATAATTTTAAAGTTAATTTGATCAATGAATGGAATTTTTTTTGTAGAATCTTTAAGTAAATTATTTTCATAAGAAAATCGATCACCATTAGAGGGGTAGGCGGCAGGATGATAGTTCTCATTTCTAATCATCTTGATGCTTGAGTTTTTATTCCAATGTACAAGCTTATAAGGACCGGTACCGATCATATTTAGAGATAAATCATTTTCATAAAAAGTGATAGCCTCAGCAGGCATAGGAGAGGTGAAAGCCATCGCCAAAGCATTTTGAAGTTGAGGATAGCGTTGATTTAGTGTGATTTTAAGAGTGAATTTGTCTAGCGCCTTAATACCAGCTACATCTAATGAGAAAAAATTACTTAAGTCTGACTTAGCCTCTTTACGGAACTTATTTAACCCCTTAATTTTACCGTTAAATAGCCACCACCCAGGACTCTTAGTAGAAATAAAGGCAATTCTTTTAACTTGATTAACAAAGTCCTCAGCAATGAGCATTCTTCTCTTACCTTTGAATGCTTTTGATTCGTGATAGTAAATATTCTCTTTAAGCTTTATTGTGTAAGTTAAGCCATCGTCTGATATTTTCGGCATCTCTTTAGCAAGTAAAGGCTTAAGCTGATAAGGACGAATGAGGTAATTATATTCAAATAAAGTTTCATAAGCTTGATAGACGACTTTAGCTGATACAGTATCATAGCTTAATGCTGGATCTAAAGTAGAGACAGTACTTGTTAATGCATAGTTGAGAGCATTATCATTAGAATTTCTCTGTTTAGAGCAGCTAATCAAGACTAAGACAATTAAAAAATATTTCACTGTTGATCCTTTGAAGATATTGCGCATTTCTCTATAAAATTAGTACTTTTTTATATACCATATTAGTTATGAAACAAAAATTGGAAGATATAAATGTCGACATCATTTGATATCTTAATAGCGTCATTTAATAGGTCTAAAGATTTGAAAGCATGTCTTGAGAGTGTTATGAGACAAAAGACTCAGAGCTATAGCAATATTCACCTTCTTTTGCTTAGAAGCGATATTGAATCGAATAAAGTTATTAGTGAGGTGAAAGTGTCGGGTATTGGTGTTGAGCTTGTTGATGCTATTCCGCCACCAGGAAAATCAAGGAATTTGTTAGTTGAAGCCTCGTCAGGAGAGTTTAAACTATTTCTGGACGATGATGTTGAGTTAACAGAAAATTACCTCGAAGAAGCGAGTAAAATACTAACAGGAAATGAATTTGACGTGTTTGGTGGCTCGGACTCAAGCATAGAAAAAAGTAGTTTTAAGCAAGAGGTCATCGCAAGCGTTCTTGGATCATACTTCGTCATGGGACCAACGGCGATTAGACACTCGAAAGGTAAGACAAAGTTTAAAGCGACTGAGATTGATTTAACTTTATGTAACCTCTGGGTAAGAAGTAGTCTTTTTGAGGAAAATACATTTGATGAAGTCATAATGAGATGCGAAGAAAATATTTTATTAGATCACTTTGCACAACATGGTGTGAAAATGGGATATTTCTCAGAGCTAACGGTAAAGCATAAGAGGCGTGAAAATTTTATTGACCAAGCAGTAATACAGTATAAATCTGGATATTTTAGAGGAGTTAGCTTTTTCATGGAGGGCGTAAAGTTTAAACTACTTTTCCTACTACCAATCGTGACAGGGCTATTGATAATTCTAATGCCGCTAATCGACTTTAAGATAAGTTTCAGTTTGATTGTTCTTCATACTTTATTCACAATAGCAGTAGGAATAAATATATTTTACAAGACAAATAATATCTTATCCTTACCACTAACATGGATGTATACCGTTATAATTCATGTTTTTTTTAGTATCGGTATAGTTTGTGGAAGTACCGTAGGCTTAAAAGGGAGATTCGTTGATAGGAAGTATTAGGATTCAAATATTTAATTTTGGAATAGAAATATTTCTTAAAGATGAAGAAATTATTACGAAAATTAAAAAAGATTTTGATTATTTCTTAGTAAATAGTTTAAACAAGTCTAAAAAAATACTAACAATTAAGGCCTCTCAAGTAGAGAACTATAAGATAGATCAAAAGCTTATAGCAACGAAACAAACAGAAAACTCAATATACTATGATCATGGTGAAATTAGGTATAATGATTACTATGGAAAAGCATTAACAATATTCAACTATAACGACGAGTCGGTAGAAGTTAAATATAAAACTAATAACATTGCTCATGAACTATTATACCTATTAGTTCTATCAAGAAGTGGCAAGTATTGTGATCTACATGGATATCATAAAATACATGCATCGGCCGTATCATATAATAATAAGAATCTCATTTATATGATGCCTTCAAAGGGTGGGAAATCTACTATGTTGATGGAATTACTGCGTGATGAAGATGTAAAAATAATCTCAGATGATACACCTGTTGTTAATCGCTGGGGACGTTTATATTGTTTCCCACTTAGAATCGGCCATGAAAGTGATAATAAGCTCTTTAATTATTTTCCATACTTAAGAGATGAGAATTTATATGAATTTAAACGCTCAAATTATAGTAAAAAATTTCTTGTAAGCACTTCTGAGCTTAAAAATAAAATTGAAGTAGGTGAGAAGGCAATTCTTGTCGTGGGCTTCCGCTCAACAAATGAAAATCCAGAATTGAAGAAAACTTCAAAGCTGAGAATGCTTAAGGAATTGCAAACACATATGATTGCAGGCATAGGCTTACCTATGATCGTAGAATACTTTTTACAAAATTCGTTAATTGACCACGTGAGAAACAGCAAAATACTACTTTCAAGAATACTATCATCGCTCTTCTTATTGAAAAAATCAGATTGCTACTTTCTGTATACTTCATCTAATACACGAGATAACTCAAGGAAAATTATGGAGCTTCTGAATGAAGAGTAAAATTATCTATTTTTTATATCAGATCGGTTCAATAAGCTTTATCGCCAAAGTGTATGATTCTTATTACCGGCTAGCGATCTATATAGTACGTTTCATTTTAAGAAGAAAAAATTATGTCCATGATGCTTATTTAAAAGGAAGCTATGACAAAAATTACTTTATCCCCGTAATATCAGATTTAGATTTTTTTATAGTTGGAGATGTTAATACCAAAAACATTAATGACTTAGAAAAAACATTTATGTTCTTAAACTTTTTATTTCCAATCCTTAAGGATTTTGACTTCCATAATGAAATAGAATCTATTTTTCTAAGTGAGTTTGGTGGTTTGAAGTTCCTCCCAGAAGAAAATTGGATCTGTCTTAAGGGTAAGGAATATAAATTTAATTATTACTTTTACCCTCGTAAGTTCTATATAGACATAATTACAGAGATTTTCTTTCAGTTCGAGTGGCTTTTTAAGAATGTTGCGAAGCGAAAGGTTGGAGGTAGACTAGAGTCGTTAGTCATTCAAAGGCAGTATGATAAAGTTGTCGATTTGTGTAATTACTTAAATGATCCGAAACAGTTTAGTGTCAGAAGAAGAACCTTTATAGAAAACCGGAGGTGGCAAGATTATACAAACGAAGAGATAATTGTAAAGTTCAATAGCTACCTTGAAAAAAGTTTACTCACAAAAAATATCGAGAATATATTTTTTAATGAAAATAATTCGATTAATTTTAGTAAGGTCATTGCTGGGGAGTATTATCAAAAAGAACTGAGTATCGTACAGAAAGGTTTTTGTTATCAAGGTAAGTTTTTGAACTTAAGCCTTAATAACTTTAAGCTTTTCTATTATACAGGTTGTATTGACTCTCACATTACATATAAATGGAGCCAAGGCCATATAGATGATGTTGGTAAAATATATTTAAAAAATTTGTATTACTGTAAATTAATACAAGGCCGTTACAATTTAAAACACAGTATAAATTACTTCTACGAGAATATAGAAGAAATATCAAATAATGCTGATTTGATCAAATCAAGGTTTTACTTTGAAAAAAATCCATCAAAATCCTTCATTAATAAAAACATAATCCTATTGGCCTTTGATCCTTACCAAAAGATAAACTTAAAAGATTTAGAACGTTTTACTAAAATAAAGCAAGTAGAAATTATATATGTGAACTTTGGAACACAGCCAATTCATAGTTTAGGTCATATTAATGTCTTAAACATTAAATGTGCCGTCGGCGAAGAAGATCTTTGGAATAAAAATATACTTCATAGTCTTGGAATCCATTGGTGTTTCGCAGCCAAGGTTATAACCCTGTTGGATCGTGTGGAAAGTTTGTTCGATTTCGAAGTGCAGAAAGACATTACAGAAGAATGTGATTTTGTTATAGCCAGAGATTCCAGTTCAATCTCTGCAGGTCAAAATACTTGGTCACGCTTGAATAATCTAACGTTACTTGAATGGGGTACGTGCTACTTCGATAAGATTATTTACTTGATAACAAAAAGGAAAGAAGAGAGTTTGTTTTATTATGAGCACTTAGAGCCTGAATTCTTTGGATTGTATGAGGAGACTTATAGTTATAACTTTCA
Source organism: uncultured Oligoflexia bacterium (assembly GCA_913058265.1). Taxonomy (GTDB): domain Bacteria; phylum Bdellovibrionota; class Bacteriovoracia; order Bacteriovoracales; family Bacteriovoracaceae. The sequence goes on along the minus strand of CAJXPQ010000006.1, from coordinate 53,091 downwards.
AGGAGTCAAATCTTTACATGAGAAGTTAAACAATAATGATATTACGGCCAAGGCTCGGAGTCTGTACTTAATGAGTAATGTTGTCGAAAAGGATGCTTTGGGCTTTCTAAAGCCTAGGAATCTAGAATACTTCACTGTACGATCTCACCTAGAGAACAATATATCGTCCCCATATGGTTTGCTAACAATATTCGAGAAATATATAAACAATAAATCTAATATCAGGTATTACTCTGGTTTATCTGTGCTTTCTTCTTTTGGAAGTGTGCCTCTCACCATAGTTGAGGATAAAGAAATGAGCATCAGTCTTCAGGCAGGTCAGGATGGAGATGGTACTCGAATGTGTTTACTAAGAAGGATTCCTGTATCGCAAAGTTTGAGTTCTAAGTGCACTAAGTTGAAAGTATTTTTCTCTGAGCCATTGTTTCCTGGAGTGGCAAAAACAGAATTTAGAAATGCATTGAATAACCAGTTTTATTCTCAGAATTCTAATGATCCATATCAAAGGATTGCTAGCATAGTGCATGCTCCAAATGATAGTTATATTTATTTCATAATCGAAACAGATATTATTCCAGAGCAATGCCTTAAAATATATTTTGAAATATCAGAAAGTAGGGAATGTATTAGCTTAGAATACATAAGCGTCCCTATTGCCTTTAGTAATTATCCGAATTTTGTTGGGATTCACAATCAGATGAGGGACGAGGGCTTAGTAGGAATAAATGCATATGGGTACGAAAATACTGTATTCCTAAGTCATGCTGTATTGAAACCGGTTGTTGAAACTGACGCTAGCAACAATCTTAAATTCTATTTTGAAAGCAATATTATAAAAACAAATGTCAAAGTGAATAAGACAATTAAATTTATTAACGATCATGATCGTGATGAAATAATTATTTTTCACATCGATTACTATTGTTCTAAAAGCGAGAACCACGTAGATATGGAATTAATAAGTAAAAATACGGATGTACGCTATTTGAATTCGTTAGTAAAGAATGCAGAGAGTGGAATTTATGAATTGTGGGTACACGTATTAGAAGGCCAAAATGAGCTTAATTTAACCCTGACAGGTTTTTTTGGTCAAGGGGAAGTTTGTGATATTAAAATTTTAGACATAGAGCTTGTCAAGCAACGATATCAAGCCCCTCACATGCTTAGAGGTAAGTATATTCACCGCTCTGATAATCTTATGCTCACAACTTATCAAAAAAATATAGGAAAGGTAAATTGGTCAAATTCTTTAGGATTTAGCCTCTCTTTTCAAGGAAAGAGTAAAAATAGTTATACAGTCTTTCATGATGTCGTTGTAAATAATGAATCAATTGAGGGCAGATATCTGGTTTTCGAAGTGAAGTCTTCTATACAGCATCTTAAGGAATTTCATTGTGAAGTTATAAATGGGAGTAGTAGTCTTTCCTTTGAAGTAGATAATAAATCAATTCAGGGTGCTGTGGCTCTTATTGTTCATATCGAGCCAGAAATGAATTATTTGAAGTTAACTATAAATGGCATTGCTAGTGAAATAGAAGAAGTTGAATACCATTACTCAAAGAAATATCTGAATGTAGATTTTGATTTATATCCATTAAGTATTAATAATTCAAAAATCATATGGAATGATGTCGGAAGCTATGAGCTGGTAAATAATGATACCCTTAAGGATAGCATCAAGCACAAAGCGATTAATATATTCTCAGCTAATAGTATCTTATATTTCCCACTAGGAGGGGGAGGATATTTAGAGGAATATTCCTCTGATAATATTAAAATACGAACACTTGCCTTTGAAGATTTTAAACCCGTAAACACAATGATAGATATTCCAGATACACTTAAAGCTGGAAGTGCTACTACTCAGTTAATAACTATTCGAGTTAAGCCTGAGGAAGAGTTGTCCGGTGAGTCCTTTCTCACTTTACTTGAGGATATCGAGGGGTCTTTTATTGAGTCATACTTGAAGGATTATGAATTAATAATCTATATTCCTCCGTACTTTTCAGTTTGTTCTTTTTTATTAAATTGTAATCTTAGAGGCAATCTCTCCTATGACTTTAACTATGAAATATCAAAGATTGATACAAAAGAGGAATCATTTGAGTATTTTGCAAAACTTGAGCATGGTAAGACTGAGACACCATTCACATTATACAATGGACATTATAAAATTATTATTAAGTACTCAGATCGTCTCTCAGACTCACTATCTTTAAGTAATCTAGACAAGTCGTTTATTCTTAATAAGACTGTTAAAGAATCAGATCATTTTGTTTTTAATTTTACAATTACTGAGGCCCATAAAAGTTCTTTTGAATTTAAATCCAAATATTTTCAAAAAATTCTTAGTATTGATATATTGAAGCAAGATTTATTCTAAGCTTTTCATCGCATTTTCATATTCTGTTGACGTAAGATTATGAGTAAAAATAGCCTGCATTGAATTGATTAAGGCTAAAGATTCACTGGTGATATGAGTTGCATTTAACAAGAGTATTTGGTTGAGCATTTTACCGTCGTGTTTCTCTATCGCTTGCCTTGCGAATCTAGAGATATAGCGACGATAGAGCTTGTCCGTGGCGACTTCAGTATTTGTACTAAGGGTAAAGTAATACTTAGAGTTTTCATGATCAACATTCATAAGTAAGTAATCATAGATTCCAAATACAACTCTTCTTTGCTTTAAAATGATATCGTTAACAGATTTACTTTCCAGCGCAAAAGGATTCTTGTAGGTAATAAAATTTTGGGTCAGTAGCTCATTTGTATCTCGATACTTAAAGATAGTTAAGCAGTAGCTTATCAGAATTACTAGAGATAGAGAGGATAGAATTTTAATGTTTTTAATATAGCTGCCAACTAATAGTATTAGACCTATCGTGGCCGGGTAGAACCAATGGTCTGATGAATAAGAATATTTCATATAAGGAATATAAAACATTCCAGTTATTGGTAATGTTAGTGTGACGACTAGGATTAAGTAGTGATTCAGGAAAGGTGTAAGGACCAATAGTAAGCTCCCTAAAAGAATATAGATATATACTTTCATTGAATTAAAAGTAAGGTGTGTTGGTTCATAAAAAGGATAGTAGTTATTTATTCCCAATAGAGAGAGCGTAAGCCTACCATAGTTTTGAATCGTTATGATATATGACTCTAGTAATGTATTAAACTCCGTCAACCTTTTTGCATATCTTGTTGTACTTAGTTTTATCTCCTCCATTATTTGAATATTAAAATTAATATCCTCACTTGAGGCATAATGGCTATTCAACTCATCCTGTTTGACTTGGTCGGCGGACTCATTCTTATTTGTCGTATATTCTCCAGCATTGGCATTATCTACCTGTGAAGATATATTTTTTGTTTCTTCTGTTAAATAAGTAATACCTTTTATATTAATAAGTCCGTAAAAAAATGAGATCACTATTAAGGGCAAGGTAATCATTATGTTAGACTTGGCACTTAACTTTTTCTTATAGAGGTAATAGAAGGTATATATTGGTAGTAAAATTCCTACTGACTTACTAAGAATCGAAAGTATAAAAAATACCGTGATTTTTATTCTATTACTTATGCGATTTAAGTTTGAGCTCCACAGTAATCTTAGAAATAAAAGTATGAACATCACTGCTAATAGTGTCTTTACTTGAAAGATCCAACTATATGTTAAAATAGAAAGTGGATGAAATAGAAAAAGTAGTGAAATTATTTTGTTTTTCTGTGACTGATTACTGAATTTAGAATTAAGGATTTTACTTAAGATGTAAAAATTTATGAAATGAAGTGATAGATTTACAAACCTATAGTAGACATAATTATTACTGAAAAGCTTTACTTCAGACCATAGTGTTATGTATGTTAGGCCCCAGCTTTTGAATTGAGGACTCCATGGGAATAAAAATGTAAGAGGATTGGTATTTTGCTTAATACTAGATGATTCCCTAAAGATATAATTGTAATCATCACCTAATAAGAGATTATCTAGAATTGGCAGGTTGACTAAAAGAAGTATAATAAAACATATAATATAGTAATATCTATTAATAAATTTAATTAACGAAGATTGCATGAGACAAGTTTATCCGTTTTTACAGAAAAATTACAAGTTACTTATTGTGTTTGTTACAATTTGCAGTATGAATTTGTATTTGGGCTTTAACTTTCGTGCTGACTCTATCGTTCAGGTTAAGCTCAAAAAGTTAGAGAAGACTTACTATCGTGGGCAGGTTGAATTCTCTTCAGTTTTTATGAGTAATTGCAATGCATTCCTTGACTCAGCTTCTGAGGAAAGAGTCGCAATTGATACATACTTTAGACAGCAGCAATCACGTATAAAATTTATTGAGAAAAATTTAATCCAAATCGATGATCTCACTTTCAATCACTTGACTGTATCAGTCGGTAGCTTAGAGGATCCTACTCTCGAAATTAGTAAAAATGGTTTTTATGTAGTGAATACCAACAATAATAAATGCTTCGGCCTCATCTAATTAGGCAACTTTTACTCCTCTTCTTCCTTACCACTAAATGTATTACTGTTTTACTCCTGCTATAAATCCTTTAATTACAGCTATTTGTGCCAGTATGACTACTTTTTGTGACACTTCTATTTCACCTTAAGATAATAGTCATTAATTAAGCTATATAATTTCACAGATTTAGCCGAAAATAGTAGTACGGATCCACTGTTTATTCATTACTAGGGTAAAATATAAATATATAACAAGTGGAGCGTTTGAGGTTGGTTGGTTATGAAAAAACACAAAATTCTATCGAATGAATTGGGTGCATCTCTTGTTGAGGTTATGGCAGCATCTGCAATCTCAATCATCATTGCAATGGGTGTCATGCAGATTAATGACAATGCAACCAAGGGTATGGCCAAGATTCAGGGTGATGCCGCTCTCCAAGATGTTCAAAAAAGATTGAGGGGAATATTAACCGATAGAGCTCAGTGTACAGAATTTATAGGTGGTACAAATGCTCTTGATATTTCTACTGACAACAGTTCAATTACATCAATAGAGACAACACAGCCTGGTGCAGGGACCCCTACGGAGTGGGTAACTGTTGGTCAGCGCTTTGATGAAGCACCCGAATTTGTTGTAACGGATATTGTCGTATCTGCATATGACAACGACGGTAACCGTAATACACCAACGTCTTCAAACATTGCAGGTGTATTATCTGGTAATTGTAATTTACGTATAGGACTAATAAACTCAAAACTTGCAGATGTTACGGATCTGACGAGAAGAAAATATTTAATCATACCTATGCTTTGTAAGGTTGATAATCACAACTCGGCAACACCAACTATGGTTGAGTCATGTGCAACGACTTCAAGAGCAGAGGATGATGGACATTTTGTTTTAAATGACGCCACTGGTGAAATTACCTTTACAGGTTCTGGTGTTGGTACGGCAAGGACTGTTATTGGAGACTTAACTACAGGGATAGTTACGCCAACGGCTACATTAAGTTTGAGTCCTGCTGAGGGGGCTGGTGGAAACCAACTTTGGCCAGGTGATACGGTTGTTGATGTTTCACATGCATTAGCATTACCGTTTAATGCAGGTATAACTTTTGGTGATAATGATGATATTGGTATCTATAATGATGAAGCGAACGTAAATCGATTAAGAATTTATGGGGATGCTGCTACTACTCTTTTAGTCGGTACGACAACATCTGGTACATTAATTGGTACAACAACTGTTACAACTGGAACGTATTACGGTGATGGATCTGCCTTGAGTTCAGATAGAAGATTTAAGAAGAAAGTTGCAACAATTCTAAATGCATCTGAAAGACTCTCAGACTTGCGTGGTGTTACTTACTTTATGCGAAAGGATGAATTCCCAGGGAGAAACTTTTCAGAGAGAAAGCAAATCGGGTTAATTGCTCAAGAGGTTGAGGCTATCTTTCCAGAGCTTGTTAGCTTTATACCTGGAACGGATTACAAATCTGTTCATTATGCTAACTTTGTGGCGATCTTAATTGAGGCATTTAAAGAGCAGAAAATAGAGATCGAACAGAATAGAGAGCTTATAGCTATTATGCAATTTGGTATGTCAGTGAAAGACTCTGAGCAAGATCTTCGAATCGAAGTCCTTGAAAATGAAAATAGAGATCTTCGTGACCAACTTGATGAAGTTAATAGAAAACTTGATCAAATACTATTAAATCAAAACTAATCTAACTATAGGTGAACATGCTCAGATATCTCTGAAGCATGTTCACTTATATATACTTCTTTAACACTTCTGAAATTTCTTCAAAATTATAGCCTTTAGATATTAAAAATCTTGTAACCTTATTTTTCATTTTTATTTTGCTGTCATGATCAGTTGGTATTTCTTTGTGACGTAATTTCTTTTCAACAAGAATGTCTAGTTGAGATTCAGAGGATAGACCTTGGTCGCTTCGTATTTCGTTAATCACTATCTCTGATGATGAAAGATACTCTTGCTCAAGCTTTTGCAGGATTAGTGAGTTGGCATGGCCCTTAATGATTAACTGCTTTATTCTTTGCTTAATATATTCATCTTCCCGTAAATAATTCCAGGCGAGTAGTTGGTCTATTACTTTTTCAGTGTCATCATGATCGATTCCACGACTTTTAAGTTTTTGTTTTAATTTATAAGTAGAGTAGTCACGACTTGATAAAATTCTTACAGCGTAGTCGAGACCCTTTTTGTATGAAGACTGTTCTTCGTTATCAATCATAGTTTATAACTTCCGAAAAAAAGGGAGCCTAAGCTCCCTTTAATGTGTGTGTTGTATTTTTTATTGTAGTGATTTCTTAGGTTTCTTTCCTTTCTTTGGAGAAGGAACTATTTCTTCAATCTCTCCAGTTTCTTGATTAATCATTTCATCTGGTCCATCAACAAGGCCGTGCTTCATTAAAACTTTCATTTTAATTTCTTCCATGATCTCAGAGTTTTCTATTAAAAAGCGTTTTGAGTTTTCTCTACCCTGGCCCACTTTTGCGTTATTATATGAATACCAAGCACCAGCTTTTTCAACAATATTTTCAGTTACAGCTAAGTCGAGAAGATCTCCTTCTTTTGAAATACCTTTACCATACATAATATCAAACTCTACTTGCTTGAATGGAGGGGCAACTTTATTTTTAACAACTTTGACTCTTGTTCTGTTCCCAACAACATTGTCACCTTCTTTAATAGCACCAATTCTTCTGATATCAATTCTTACTGAAGAATAGAACTTTAAAGCGTTTCCACCTGTTGTTGTCTCTGGATTTCCAAACATAACACCAATCTTCATTCTTAATTGATTAATAAAGATAACTGTTGTGTTTGATCTTGATATTGAACCAGTAAGTTTTCTTAGTGCTTGAGACATAAGTCTTGCTTGCAGACCCATGTGTGAATCACCCATATCACCCTCAAGCTCTGCTCTTGGTGTTAAGGCCGCAACAGAATCGATAATTAAAAGATCAACAGCGCCAGATCTTACAAGCATATCTGTTATTTCTAGAGCTTGCTCACCAGAATCTGGTTGAGAGATAAGTGTATTAGGAATATCAACACCTAGGCTTCCAGCATAATTTGTATCAAGTGCATGCTCTGCATCAACAAATGCTACTGTTCCACCAGCTTTTTGACATTCAGCTGCTATATGTAATGTTAGGGTCGTTTTACCTGAAGATTCTGGTCCGTATACCTCAATGATTCTACCTTTTGGAATACCACCTATACCTAAAGCAAGATCAATTCCTAAAGTACCTGTAGAAATTGCAGGAAGCTTAGGGACTTCACCAGTTCCAAGTTTCATGATTGCACCTTTACCGAATTGTTTTTCAATTCCTGAAAGTGCTAAGTCTAATGCTTTTTGCTTATTGTCATTTGATGTTTGAGCTGTAGCCATTTTTTCTCTCCTAATTTTCTTGTTAATAAAAAGTTATCATTAACTTTCCATTTAGCCAAGCAAATTACGGAAAAACTACGGATTTTATAACTGACTGTTTTTGTTTATTATCTAGAATGGGTATAGGAACTTTCTGATTATTAATAAGACAATACCTGCATACAGTGCAGAAATAACATCATCAATAATAGTTCCAGCACCACTTTTCATCTTTTTATCTGCCCAACTTGCGGGAAAAATCTTAAAGATATCAAAAACTCTGAATAATATAAAGACAAGGAGTAGACCTTGCCAGTTGATGGTTGGAAAAATGAAAAGCCAAGTTATCAGCATACCAACGACTTCATCAATGACTATCCAACCGGGGTCGTGAGTTTTAAATTTCTCTTGTATAAATTGAGCGCTAAAGCAGGCAAGGATAAAAATAATAAGAGTAAACACAATAACAGCACTGAAGCTAAGACTTAAATAATCTAGTAAGAGAATTAAAGGTATCGTTGCAATACTACCAGCTGTACCAGGTGCCTTAGGCGCATAACCAGTTCCAAAGAAACTTAAGAAGATTAGTTGGAGTCGGTCAAATAGAGTTATATTTTGATCTTTCACTAGTTATAGGTTAACTTTCTATCTCTGAAATGAGAAGGAATTAATGCGCAGGCCAAACTTTATTGATAGTTATAAATTCAACTGGGAAACCATAGATATTATGGCCAGCGGAACATCTTCTTTAGATGCAAAAAACTATCTCACACACTTTAAAACGAAAGAAGAAGCTCACCGTTTTTTATTGGGCTACGGATATGATTTATCTGATCCCATTCAAAATGCAGAAATGTTTGGTAATTTTCAAGAAGCCCTACAATTTATAAAGAAATATTTTTTAAAAGAAGGAAATCCAGAGGATGGGCTAGATATTATGGTTCCAAACGTCTTTTTTTCTCTTACAGATGTTTCAGAGCTCTTATTAATTGCAACAGGTAACTCTGAGTTTAAAACTGATATTGAAGATTCTTTATGGGCCAGTATCATTTTAAAAGTGATGCATACAATCCTGCACCTTGATAAGGATCTCAGGTATCGATATTTTACAACCATCCAAACGCAGATATTTGATAGATTTTATAAATATATTCACAGAGAAGATGATCAGCTCTTTCTTGAGAATGAGGATAAGTCTGTAAGAATCCCTCTTCTGGACTTCGAAACAAAGTCAAAAAAGTCACGTGAAAGTATTATCATTAAGCTTTTACACAAAAAAGAAAATGTTGCTGAAGAACTTTTTGATCGAATCGGTATACGGTTTGTAACGAAATCTAAAATTGATTGTTTACGAGTTTTAAAATTTCTAGATCAAAACTATGTGATTGTCGTAAATAATATTAAGCCATCTCGATCTCAAAACTCTCTTTTCGAGCTTGATGAATTTAAGGTCAATTATTTAAATATTTTAAAAAAGTGTATTAAAGAAAATTTAAATGAAGAGGATTTTGCTCTTGAGCTAGAAAAGCTTACAGAAGAGGCCTCTTTCAGTGGTCAATATCAAAATAACGAACATACCTCACATAAATACAGTGCAATTCATTTTACATGTAGACAGCTAATTAAATATAGAAATCCATTTTATCAAGAGTTTAGGAAATTACGGATATTTGCAAAAAAGAATTCTCCAGATGATGAAATCACTAAAAAACTGAAAGACCTAGATACAAGTTCAATTGCAACAGAAGTTAGGTTCTTTTATCCATTTGAAGTCCAAATTACAGACGAGAAGAGCCATTATGAAAATACGAAAGGGGAAGCTTCTCACCATGAATATAAAAAGTCTCAAGTAAACTCAGCTTTAAAAAGACTCTTTACTAATTTAATTGAATATAAAGAACTTAATCTAGATTAAGGGTTTAGAAAAAATGTCATTCGTTCGTTAGTAAAGCCTGGAAAATCCACCTGGGGAACATGACTTCCTTCATGTATTAAATATAACTCCGAGTTTTCAAGCTTTTCATGACATAGTTTTTGTAAAAAATTGGGAATGACTTTGTCCTTTGTTCCACCAATAAGCAGAGTCCTAGTCTTAATATTGTGTACAAAAGCCAAGATATCGTGATCGTGCATCTCAGTTACGAGATGGAAGAAAAGTTGCGGCCCAAGCTGACCCAGCTTATTTAAATAGACTTGTATGAACTCATCACTGACTTGTTCTAAATTAAATCCGCCCGCATGAATCGCTCTTTTTACCAGAGGATTCCATCCGCCATATTTCCAAAATAGATCAAACTCTTTTGGGAACTTCTCCATTAAACCTAAGAGGATAGGTTTAAGAGGTCCTGTTAAGTGAGTATCCATCATTATGTTATGTACTGGAATTATAGTGCCAGATATAAGAATCATAGACTTTGTGATTTTTGGATATAATTTAGCGAATTCTAGGCATACATTTACTCCCATGCTGTGACCTATCAAGTGAAGAGATTTAATCTGTAAGTGATCAACTAACTCTATTAAGTCATTCGCGATACGAGAGAAAGTAATTTGAGATAGATCATGACCCCCTGAAGATTGATAGTGTCCTCTATAGTCGTGTAAAAGGATTTTAAAGCCCAGGTCATCAAAATATTTTATCTGCTTTGAGTAATGAAAATTTGAACAAACAAGACCATAGTTAAAAACTAATACATCTTCTAAATTAGCTGTTGGTTTAAAATTTGTGGTATAGAAGATCTGTTCTCCATCACTGATCTTTAAAAAATTACTAAAGTTATTATCCATCAATCGTATCCTCTGGTAACAGGAAATCCAGAACTGGATGATTCTCTTTTTTTAAAGAAGTTAGGGTCTCTTCAATATAGCTTTGAATTGAGGTTGTTGGTGTTATTGAATAATCAATAACCATAATTTCGACTGTTTTAAGTTTGATTAAATCGTCTTTTTTTAATAGCTTCTGGCCTTTAGTTTTTTTTCCATTCACATGAAGATATATTTCTTTATCCATGTTTCCAACGTAAAGTTTATCTTCTTTGAAAAATAGGGTTGAGTGTGACTTATTCAGTCCATCAGAATCAATGAAAAGGTCTGAAGTGTGGTGGGATCCAATCGTAAGGTAGTTTTTATAAAAAACATACTCACCAGTTCTTAAGAGGTCATTTGAATTTAAAATTTCAATTTTAATCATATAGTTATTATATGAGATCTTATATCATTTAGATAGTTGAAGAAATATTTGTATCCTCAGTATATGAAAGTAAAACCTTATTTAAATGTTCCGTTTTATCTCTTTTCAGGGTCTCTAAATCCCGACTAACTTTCTCAAAAACATGGAAATGCTCAAAAATATTTGCAACCTTGTAATGGCTTCCGTGGCCAGATTGATTGTTACCGAACAAGTCACCCTGTCCTCTGTTTGAAAGATCAGCCTCGGCGATCTCAAACCCATCGAGTGTTTTCTCAATGACTTTAAGCCTAGAATTAGACTCTGGTGAGATCTTTTTATCTGTTATGAGGAAACAAAAGCCCGGCTTTTCACCTCTGCCTACACGGCCTCTCAATTGATGTATGGAGCTTAAGCCAAAGCGTTCTGGATTATAGATAGAGACAACGGTGGAATTCAAAACATTTATTCCAACTTCAATGACAGTGGTAGAAATAAGGATATCAATTAATCCATCAGTAAACTTCTCCATAATTAACTGCTTTTCTTCAGTTTTAAGTTGTCCATGGAGGGCTTCTATACGTGTTTTTGGAAAGTATTGTTTATAAGTATGGAGTAGTGATGTTACATTTTTTACATTGAGAGTCTCAGACTCATCAATTGCAGGTACGACTATGTACGCTTGTTCCCCAAGAGAGATTCTTGTGATTAAGAAGCTGAGATACTTATCGTATGTAGTAGTAGTCACAATTCTGGTTTGAATTCCTTTTCTACCTCCAGGAAGACTTCTTATCGTTGATATGTCGAGGTCACCATATTGAGCTAACTGAAGGGATCTTGGGATTGGTGTGGCAGTCATTATAAGGCTATGGGTTCCATCACCCTTACTGACAAGTTTTAGCCGTTGTCCAACACCAAATTTATGTTGTTCATCAATAATGGCCAATTGAAGATTTTTAAATTCCACACTATCTTGAAATAAGGAGTGAGTACCAATAATAAATTTAATATCGCCTGACTTGAGCATCGAATAAGTTTCTTTTTTTACTTTTGCTTTTGTTGAGCCCAATAGTAAGTGGACTTCATGGCCAAGATCAAGTGCTCTTAAAGTTTGAGCATGTTGCAAGGCAAGTGCTTCGGTGGGACACATGAACGCAACTTGTCCACCTTGAGATATCACAAGCTCTGCGGCAACAATGGCAACAGAGGTTTTTCCACAACCGACATCACCTTGTACCATCCTCATCATGGGATGGCCGCTATTGAAGTCGTCTTTAACATGACCAATGACTTTTAATTGTTCATCCGTCAGTGTGTAGGGAAACTTTTTAATTATTTTGTTATAGAACTCATCAGAAAATTTAATAATAGGAGCTATAAGGTTTTTGTTTTTAAGCTTTCGTGCAAGTACCTTTATTTGATTTTCAAAAAATTCCTGATAGATAATTCGTTCCATTGCTTCAATTGTATTATCTGAGGTTGTTTTGCCGTGGATAACTTTGAATGATTCAACTAGATTGGCCGTATGGGTAGTTTCTATAATGCAATTCAAAGAGGTCTTTATATTTGAGTCCCACACTTCTTGTGGAATTTTATCGATAATGTTTTTAATATATCTACCACTTACACTATGAAGAGTTGGATATTCAATAAGCATTTCACCGTGAGCAAGGTCGGGAGGATTAATCTTAGGATTAACGATTTGTAAGGTTCCCTTGTAATCTGAAACTATTCCCATGAAATTAAATTCTTTATAGGCTTCCAATTGTTTCTTTAGTCCAGGATATGTATTGAACCATTTCAAATTTAAGTACTTTTCACTCTTAAGGTCTTTAATTACACAGGTGGCATTAAAGAGTTGAACTTTACCTTTTCCTCTTCCAAAAGTTGGAGTGAAATTTGTACTGATGATTTTTGCTCTACCAAGAAAGAGCTTATCTACTTCAAGATAAGTAAAGCTACTAAGCTCAGGAGCTTTTTGAAGTCTTAGAGGAAAAATCCAAAGGAGATCTTTGAGGCTTAATATTCCGCCTTCAAAAAGTTTTATGAGAGACTGTGATGGTTTTTTTTTGCCAGCTAAATCAAGTAAGGGGGAGTTCCATGTGAGTTTATTTGTACTCAAATTCCTCGACCTCATAAATAACATCACCTTTAGGTGCTTTGACGACTACTTCATCGCCCTCTTCTTTGCCAATAAGAGCTTTCCCGAGAGGAGAGTTGTAAGATATTTTGTCCTGCCCAAACTGAGCCTCATCTTCTCCAACTATCTGAATCGTTCTTGACTCATCTTTTTCATCGTTAAAAAGTTTCACGGTAGCACCAAAAACGATTTTCTCATTTGTAATCTCAGAAATATCTACAACCACTGCAGAACCAATCTTTCCCTGCAGTTCAGATATTCGTCCTTCAATATGAGATTGTTTCTCCTTAGCAGAGTGATATTCAGAGTTTTCTTTTAGGTCACCATGTGCTCTCGCTTCAGCAATAGCAGTCTTTATTTCCTCGCGGTCAACTTTAATAAGTTGGGCCAGTTCTTTATCTAAGTCTTGCTTTCCGATTACAGTCATTGGATGTTGTGACATATTTGTTCTCCAGTATTTATTTTTTAAATAGAGCAGCAGCAGCTGATTGTGCACTACTCGTCATTTCAGCATTTTTTTCAGGGTTACCAAGTTTAAAGTGATCACAAAAATTAGCTTTCTCTTTATCTACGATTCTATCAGCTGTAGGCTCTCGACACTCATTATATGATTGTTTATCATAAAAGCTACACATCATACAACAGCGAAGACTGGCATAACAGCTATGACACTCTTCAGATCTCGGAATATCTTGATTTAAATCTAAATTAAGGTCAACTTCACACTTATAACAGCTAAGACTCATTTAAAACTCCTGACTAAATCCAAAACCAATACCTGTTTTCTTATTATTTTCCTTATAAGGTGAAAAGTAGATTCTAGGACTATTTCTCTTGTTATATTGGTCTACAGCTTGCTCAAGGTATTTCTCATTACTATATTGAAGAGTTTTCGAGGTGAGATAACTCAAGGCGATAAGAAAAGCACCTCCGTACATAAGAGTATTTTTATTTTGAATTCCACTTGATTCGTTTGGCTGAAGAAGACCAGTTAAAAGTAAAACGGAGCCAATTGTAGAGGTTGAAGCTTTTAAGAAGGTAGGTTGATTCTCTTTTTGATACTTATCCAGGAGGATCTTACTTTGAGGATCTTTCTCAAGATAGAAGCGCAGGCCTTCACCTTTTTTATCTGTCCCAGCATCAACCAGAATTTTTTGGTAATTTATAGTCGCAATTCTAGAACAAGCAGCATGTAGTTGAGCTGGCAGCAGCATATGAATAACTATAAATAATATCAAAATAGATTTCATAAAGAATATTTTATCTCTTTTTGCAATATATGTCCTGCTAGATTTTAGTATATTTGACTCCTGTGAAGGACTTTTATAATGTATTAAAATGTCTGAAGAGTTTCACCCATATTTAGCATCAATTAGTCTGAAGGTTGTCCAGTTTTCTGAATCAGAGCAGTTTTATGACTTACTATTCAAAAAAGTACTAGATGCTAAAAAATCTATAAGTAAAAACACGATTAGTTACTGGGGACCTATTGGCTTAATAATCTCCGAGCAAAAAGATATAGTATCTAATCCAGATCCAGATTATCGCCTTGGCTTTACGCAAATTTCTATTCGAGTTGGAAGTCCAGATATTGTTGATCAAATATATAAAGAAATTGTCTCTCATAAGTACCCTTACAGTTGGAAGCCAAGAAGTTTTGACTATTCAGACGGGTATTATTCAACATGCCTCTTTGATCCAGACTATAATAAAATAGAAATCTTTTTTACCAAATAGACCTAGGTAAAAATCTCTCTTTTTTAGTATCCTTTGATGCAGGGCTTATCTAGCTTAAACTATTAATATATGGATATTATTAAAACCAGTATTGGGTTAACAAAAACAATTAAAAATGTTGCAAGGCTTAGGGAGATACTTTCTGTCTTTGCTAAACATGGGTTCGATGAATTTATTATTAGTACAAAACTTGATTCATTGATACCGAATTTTGTTATTCCTAGATCTCGATTTAAGAAAGAAGAGGATGAGAGTGAGTATGATTTTTGGAAGTCCTTGGGGTATAGGCTTCGTAAATCATTTGAAGAGCTAGGTCCTAGCTTTATAAAAGTAGGACAACTACTTTCTTCAAGAGAAGATATCTTTCATCCCACTTTAATTCAGGAGCTAAAGCAGTTACAGAACCATGCTAAGGAAATTAAGTTTCAAGATGCTGTCTCTGAGATAGAGAAGTCATTAGGAAAACCGTACTCTCATGTTTACAAAAGTATTGATCCTCTTCCTATTGGTGTCGCATCAATAGGTGTCGTTTATAAAGCCCAATTACTTGATGGAAAAGATGTTGTTCTTAAAGTAAGACGACCAAATGCTAAAAAAAGCATCGTTAACGATTTTGAAATAATTTCATTTATTGTAAATCGCTTAGAGAAGAACTCAAAAGAGCTCCGTCATCTTGGATTGTCTCGTGCGATAAATGATTTTTTTAAAAGTATTCAATTAGAATTAAATTTTATATTTGAAGCAAATAATAATAAAAAAATTGGCGAAAGCATTGCTAAAATTGATACGAATTCAATATTTGTTATCCCTAATGTCTATAGAAAGTTATCTAGTGAGCGTATGCTTGTTATGGATTACTTAAATGGGAAAGCGTTTAATGAAATAACGGATCTCAGTAAATACCCTGAGCTTGAAGAAAAGCTCATCGAAGGTGTAAAACTGTTTTTACACAATATGTTGAGTGATGGCTTTTTCCATGCAGACCTTCATGGTGGAAATTTTATCTATCTAGAAAATGGCCAAATAGGCTTATTAGACTTCGGATTAGTGGGAGTTTTAAGTCATAAGAACAGATCAAATCTAATTGCAATCTTATATGCTTTGCTGTCGAATAATTACGAAAATCTAGTTATTGAATTTTTGGATGTGGCAGAGTACGACAATATTCCAAACTATGACGCTTTGGTTTCTGACATTAGAGATGCTCTTACACCCTTTGTTGGTTTGAGTGCAAAAGAAATAGATGCTACTCAGCTAACGTATTGTTTGATTTCAACATTAAGTAAACACGAGATTTACCTACCTCGTGAGTGGTTCGTTATCTTTAGGGCCATCATGACTCTAGACGGTGTTGGTAAGTCTTTGGGAATCAACCTAGATATTTTTGCTGTAATAGAAAGTGAAATCAAAGAATTAATGGGTGATATGTTTTCAAAAGAAGCTATTCTGGAAGACTCTCTTTGGGTGGCAAGAGATATGCTTGGCTCACTAAGAATACTTCCTAGGCATATCAGTTGGATGCTAAAGGAGTTTGCTAAAAGAAAATATACTTTTGAACACAATGTAGTCGGCTTGAATCAAGAAGTGCAGAAAGTTTCAAAAGGACTATTCTTTTTAGGAATGCTCATCCTTGCATCAACTTTCTTTATTTCAGGAGCAATTCTATCCGATGGTGTCGAGGTTAGAAGTTTTCAGGATGTTCCACCTCTAACATTTGTATGCTGGCTTCTATCAATGCTAACTATGCTTAGGGCCTCTTTTTTCTTAAAAAATTAGATTGAATCCATTCCACAAATATAAAAAAATGGTGAGGCAGATAACTCTTTGTATTTTCCAGGTCCCATTGTCCCGTTGAGAAAATCACCAAGAGGCACCTGAAATTCTTGGCCATTCAATTCAAGCTTAATTTGTTCATCTTTGATCTCTAAAATCTTAGTACTAAATACTTCAAGCATTAACTTGGAGAATAGCGTGAAGTCACCCGGTTTTATGAGTGAGGAGTATAGTGATTTTGATTTGATATCATCTATAAGGCTAGCACTCCAAACGTTTCCAAAGTTCAGCATAACTCTAAGTTGAATTGAATCTATGAAGCCATATTCATGTATGGTATTAGTCAGATCGGCACCTTTATTCATATTGAAGTAGTTCGTAATTTTGTCCTGTTCTTTAATAATAAAGAGTGTTGAACTCGTTATGCATTCAAGTTCTTTCCAGTGCTGCATATCTCTTTTAATTCTTATCTCTGAGCTCTTGCTGTAAAGATTATAAACCTCTTGTTTTTCCTGCTGGTCAAGAAGGCTGAGTTTTGTTTCGATTACATTGAAAGAGTGTTGATAACTTCCTTTATTATATTGATACATTTCGATTGCTGGATAGAAGTTAAACTTACCATATAGATCAATTTTTTCGCTCCATAAGAAATGAAGAGCGAAGTTAGTATAATTACTAATAACTTCATTGAATAACTTTTTGAAAATTCCTTTTCCCTGATAGCTCTGATGAACCGCGATACCGCCATACATACTTACTGGATACGTTTTACCATTGAACTCAATATCTCTAGTTAGTTGTGCAGTATGTGCGATGACTATTCCCTTATCCACTAATAGGTAACAGTTTTTGTGATTATCTTTTTTCATTAAAGGGTAGAAATCAACAGCAAAAGAGTTTTCTATAGTATATCCAAATGAGCTCTCTATTAAATTGAGTACTTCTTGTACAAAATGAGGGCTTTCTTCAAGGTTTGTTAACTTCATATACACTTATCCGCGGTTGAGATTGTTTATAGTTTAGTCGATATATTAGGGGGCGGCAAATTATTCCGCGCGCTAAGTTGTTGATATTAAAGGTTCTTTTTGGGTTTTTACGCATTTTTTGCCCCTGTTAAATATTTCTACAATTTAACTAAAGGGAGCTGGCGAGCTGACGATAAAGGTAGCAGATGATCTTGTATCATCCCACAGTCCATGGATAGGACGGTGGACCCCTTATCAAGGAGGATAAAATGGGTTTGAGGATTAACACAAATGTATCGAGTCTGAATGCACAAAGAAACTTAAGTGCAACTCGATTAAGTCAACAGAAAGTACTAGAACAGCTTTCTTCAGGTCAAAGAATTAACAGAGCAGGGGATGACGCTGCTGGGTTAGCAATTTCAGAGAATTTAAAAGCTCAAATTAGAGGTTTAGGTCAAGCAGAGCGAAATGCTGCTGATGGTATCTCACTTGTTCAGATTGCTGAGGGTGGATTATCAGAGACATCAAACATTCTAATTAGACTTAGAGAGCTTGCAGTTCAAGCGGCATCGGATACTATCGGGCCCACTGAACGTAAGTTCCTTAACGTAGAATTTGAGCAACTGGTTGCGGAAGTAGACAGAATTGCAAACTCTACGGAATTTAATAAGGTTCCATTATTAAACGGAACAGGTGCTGTATTTGATATTCAAATTGGTACAAGAAATGATCCTTTAAGTGATAGGTTAACGTTCGATGCATCAAGTGCAGACGTAAACGTTGCAGCTCTAGGGTTAAACTTAGCTTCTGTTGCAGATAAGATTTCTGCTCAGAACTCACTGGCAGCAATTGATTCATCAATTGTTTCAGTTTCTGGAATTAGGGCCGACTTTGGTGCTCTTCAGAATAGATTACAATCGACGATTAATAACCTTCAGGTTTCGATAGAGAATTTAAGCTCTGCGAACTCAAGGGTAAGAGATGCTGATATTGCTTCAGCAACAGCAGAGTTAACTAAGACGAATATTTTAATGCAAGCAGGTACTTCGGTATTAGCACAAGCGAACAAATCGTCAACAAGTGCTCTAACTCTAATTCAATCGGCAGCGAACGGATAGTAGCCCTAGTTAGCGTGACAGTTGATTAACGCTGATTGAATTTTTTAAAATTTCCTGCAAGAAGTTTTAATAACTTTAATAGTAGGAATGATTTCTTAAAGTGAAGTGCATAGTTGGTGAGGGATTTATAAGTGACGTCACCAACAAGATTAACAACAGAGCATGGATGCTCGATATTAAACAGGAGGTTTAGCTATGTACATTGACGGAGAATAATCATGGGATTAAGAATAAATACAAACATTGCGAGTATGTCTGCGCAGAGAAATCTAAGCAAAACTCGAATGGGATTAAATAGTAATTTAAGAAAGCTCTCAACAGGTGAGAGAGTAACGAGAGCTGCGGATGATGCAGCAGGATTAGCTATAAGTGAAAACTTAAAAGCACAAATCCGAAGTATAAGACAAGCTAAAAGGAATGCAGATGACGGTATATCACTTATACAGACAGCAGAAGGAGGACTCTCAGAGGTCTCATCTATTGTTATCAGACTGCGTGAGCTTGCTGTACAAGCTGCCTCGGATACAGTTGGAGATACAGAAAGAGGATTCTCAGATATTGAGTTTCAATCTCTTAAAGAAGAAATTCAAAGGATATCTACGTCATCAGAATTTAATGGCAGGAAACTTTTGGATGGAACTAGTGGATTGGTTGAAATTCAGATCGGTGCAGGAAATAACCCGTTTAACGACAGACTTAAGTATGACGGGACACAAATTACTTCCACACTCGAATCTCTTGGTATCGGAACAGAATCTGTTTCAAGTAAAGCAGGGGCTCAAATTTCACTTCAAAGACTTGACGACGCGCTCGTTAAAGTCAATGGGGTTAGAGCAAACCTTGGTGCACTTCAAAACAGGCTTAGTTCAGTTATTCAAAACTTGGGAGTCACAGAAGAAAACTTTAGTGAAGCAAATTCACGAATTAGAGATGTGGATGTTGCAAGAGAAACAGCAGACTTGGCAAAGAATCAAATTCTAACCCAAGCAGGAATATCGGTGCTGGCACAAGCAAACCAGTCACCTAACTATGCACTTAAACTTATAAACGGATAATCATATCCTACAAGCCTTGCTTCAAATGAAGCAAGGCTTTCTTTATTCTATTTTTTCAAATTTCTGATAAAATTTATTAATGGAAAGTAAAAAAACAATTCTGATTTTTGGATTATCATCTTTTCTGGGCTCAAGCCTAGCTGAAATTCTCAAAAGTAAGTACCGTGTTGTTGGGACGTATTTTAATACTCAAGTAAATATCCCTGGAGTCCTGTCAATTAAGTGTGATATTCATAATAAACAACTGGTTCAAAAAGTTGTTTACTTGTTTAAACCAGATATAACTATCTATACTGTTGGCCTTACGGACTTAGATGCCTGTCAGGAGTTTCCTAAAGTGGCCGATGCACTTAATACAAATGGAGTATTTAATGCTTCAATGGCCAGTGAAAGATATCATTCAAAGTTTATATACTTTAGTAGCTCTTATATATTCTCTGGTGAAGATGTCATATTTAAAGAGAACGATACGCCACTACCAGTAAGTGTTTATGGTAATACGGTTGCTTCATCAGAATTCTATATCCAAAAATCTTGTTTGAACTATATTATATTTAGATGTGCGCCTATCTTCGGTCGAAGTTATAACCCAAATGATTTGACGTGGATTGAGGCAATTGAAAGAAGTGAATTCCTTGGTAATAAAATTAGCTGCGATACTAAAATTCATACAGGCTTTATAGATATCTACACATTAAGTATGCTGCTCGATATTGCTATTGAAAAAAATATAACAAATAAATTATTGCAAGTAACATCTAAGGATATCATGAATAGATATGACTTTGCTAAACTCTATCTCGATGAGTTCGGTGGAAACACTGGGCTTTTAAGCAAGGGAGATTGGAATTTTCCAAGGTCTGAAAATCAGATGACAACGAGATTTTTAGAGGAAGAGCTAAAGTTTTATATGGACTATTATAATATAGAGGACGAGTTCGGAATCAAAATGCCTTCAGTGTTTGAAATGATTAAAAATTATAAGCAAAAATTAGAAGGTTCTCTTACGACTAAAAAGATGGCCGCAGCAGGTATCACTTTTATATAGATTATCTTGCAGAATGCTTTATAAACTCAGTTAAGTAGTGTCTTACAAGTGAATCAATATCAACATTTTCACCGTTGAACTTCCACTGAATATTATTGAAAGGTCCAACATGAGCTTTTACTTCATGTATCTTTTGACTGGCATCAGCTTGGTAGTTTAGTCTGGCCGCAAATAAGCCCCCAGAGTTGGATAGAAAACCTAAAGAGATAACATCAGATGATCTACGTGCTACAACTAACTTTAGACTATTTCGAAATAACATAAAATCGTTAATGGTATTAGAAATTTTAAAGAGCTTTATTGTTCTAGTCTTGTCGTCTTGATTTGCTCTAAGTTCATTAAACTTTGTAAGGTAAACATCAAACCTTTCTTTCATCTTTTCCATAAACTCAATAGATGATGCTTCTAGCATATGCATTGGGTCTAGGTGCTCACTGAAATTAACAATTCCAGTCTCCTCCATATTTAGCTCTTCAATAGCTAAGTTCTCTATCCAGGTAGTCGAAAGCGAATTTTTTGTCGTTTGTTGTTCCATATAAAAATTTTCAGATTTTTGGCGTGCTATGTCAAGTTTTCGAAATGAAAATGAATAGGAAAATTGAAAAGGTCCGGGATCTACGTTTTGGTTTCGCGCCCCTAAATAACAGGTGGGTGCAATAAGTAATCACTTTAGGCTTCCCATTTAGCAAACCAAATTTATGGTTTGTTGGGCATGCTCACTATGATCAGGGACAGCTCCCGTGGCGAAAATTGTAGGGCGAAACTCAATATTGTAGCAACCCCGGACCCAAGACTATTATAGCAAATTTTGGTAAATCTGATTACCTAATTTTACTTATGCAATTAATTCTCTGTTGACCGCTGTAAGCTATTAGATTTCGTTATTTTCAATAAAGTTGCCAGTTTACTGTGCTATTTTAATCAGTTTTCTCACCTTCATTTTTGAATGATTTTAGTAGTTTAGCTGTTGATGTGATGAGAAATTTGAGCCGTATGGTGTGGAGTGTTATAATGATTTAAGAAAAGTATTTAAGTTTTGCGAGTTGATTCCGATATGGTTATAGACCATTTAAGGAGAGGAATTATGATACGAGAGTTTGTAGACTATTTAAAAGATGAAGATGGACAAACTTCCACAGAGTACATTCTTCTAGTTGCAGTTGTTGCGGTAATTATCTTTAAGTTTAAGGATAGATTGCAGGAAAAGTTACTAGGATTAGTAGACAAGGTATTTGTTGGAGCTGACGGAATTGTTGACGGCTTACAATAATAACTTAGTGGTAAAAGTTTCCATTACTAAATAATTATAAATATATGCCCGTATAATTCATATATGGGCATTCCTTTATTTAATTCACTACAAAAATCAGGGCAAGCACTAGTTGAGTACTTGTTATTGCTCGTATTTCTAATCATGATAACTTCAAGACTAGTAGGTGGTTTCACAGACTTCATGAGCGATTCATTTGGTAACTTGGGTCATGTTATGAGTATTAACCTAACCGTTGGAGTATGTGAGGAAGATTGTTTCTTTAAAGGTTATAAAAATGGATTTCGATCACAGTGATACCCTGGCCAATCTATATATTTATTCTTATTGAGTTATGTATCGTGGCTTACCTTGATTTAAAGTATAGAAAAATTCGCAATATATGGATATTTCTAAATATAGTCATTTCTATTGTCTTGTTTATTATTTTTCCAAGTTTATATCTCTTCAAAATAGAGTCTTTTCAATTTTCAATTGTATTTATTTTTGTAGGATTCATGCTTTATATGATGAAAATAATGGGAGGAGGCGATTCTAAATTTCTCTCATCCATATTTCTTATTATTCCATTAGATTTACAGGACGGAGCCTTTTCTGCTCTATTAATATCTACAATCTGTGTCGGATTTATAGTCTTTGTAAGAAATTTTGTATCAAATTTTCCAAAAATAGTGGAAAGTTTTAGAAATTCTGACCTCGCGGGGGTAAAATCTTGCTTCGGTACGAAATTTGCGTTTGCTCCTGTTATACTCATAGCATGGTTATGGGTAGGAACAATATTAATAGATACGTAAGAACGCAACTTGGTCAATCAACAGTTGAGTATATACTGCTTTTTGCTGTGGTAATCTCACTCTTAACATTTGTCTTTCAGTCTAAAGCTTATACTGATCTGTTCGGTGATGAAGGAAAATTCACTTCTGTTTTTAAGAGAGAACTTCAATACTCCTACAGACACGGCTTACCAGGTAATAAAAGATTTGAAAGACCTAACTATAACTCAGGTCGACATGACTCATACAATGGGAGGTTCTTTGGTGCAAAAGACCCATATCCTTAGAAATGATGATGGACAATCGGCCGTTGAGTTTATTTTAACTTTTGCTTTCGCAATAGGAGTGACATTCTTATTTGTTAATCAAACATTAAATATGACGGATGGATACTTAGTTCATTATGCAAACTTTATGTCATCAAGAACATATTTAGTTCAGGAGAGTGGTATTAATGGTACAGATCAAAATCTAAGAGTTGCTGAGCAAGAAGCCACTGGAGTGTTTAGATCCTACCCTTTAGAAAAATTTGGTATTCAAGCGACTTTTAAGATTAACTCACCAGATACATTTTCAACTTTATTCTCTGGTACAATCGTTGAGTTTTCTAAGAAACTATCTTCAACGCCATTCCTTGGAGGAGGAGATTCCGCTATATTTTATTCTGAATCATTTCTAGGTAAAGAGCCAACAAGATTTGATTGCTATCGTATGATGTGTGCTGCCATTACAGGAAGTTCGCAGGCGTGTAGAGGAAAGGTAGATACAAGTTCTATTACCTTATATGATAATGGTTGTTAAATTTTTAAAAATATTTTTTCAAAATCAAAAAGGTCAGGGACTCATTGAATTTTTATTGTTTCTTCCACTAATGCTTATGATGTACTCGGTGACATTAGCTCTATCAGGATCAATAAATGCATCAATAAATCAGCAAAAAGTAGCGCGAGGTTTTTTTTATTATAGAATGCAGAATAACTCAACTATTCCTAAACCAAGAAGGGGTGGTGAGGCCGAACCTTCACAGAGTTGGAGTGCATTTGGCTCTCAGATTATAGGTTGGAGTGAGAGGTTAGATGGAGATCAGCCACTAGCACCTTGTTATGAGCTCAATCTACCATTCAGCGGAAGAGAGGGAGATACATGTGAAGGAAACTATTCAGACCCAACTACTCAGTTTATTCGAGTGATGACTGTTTATGGAGTTTGTGGGGCATCGTATTTTAAAAATGAAGCCAGAAACAATGTCGCGTACCCTCTTAGTTCAAGAGATGTGAATGATATTCAGCATTGTACAATCTCAAATTAGTAGCCGGTCAAAACTGCCATATTAGCAAAATCCCCTCTCTAAGTATAAAATATTAGGTAGTATACTATAGAAAGGATCAGATATGAGTAGTCGTGCTTTCACCCTAAGTTTAATAATTGCGTTAACAGCAGTTTTTATGGTTCAGTCCTACATTCAAGGTAAGGAGGATGATTTTAAATCAAACTTCGGGGATATGAAACAAGTCGTTGTTGCAAAAGTTGATATTCAAGAATTAGAAATGATTGATGACACAAAAATTCAACTTGTTGCCGTTCCTGCAAACTTTGCAATGCCGGGTTCATTCAGTGACACAGGAAAACTTTATAATACACTTGCAGCAACACCGATTAAAAAAGGTGAACAAATAACAAAACCAAGGTTAGTTCACCCTGGTTCTAGAACAGGGCTTTCAAGACAAGTTAGTGATGGAAAAAGAGCAGTTTCAATTCAAATAAGTGAGCCAGAATCAGTAGCAAAACTTTTAAAACCAGGTGATAGAGTTGATATACTTTCAGTCTTTAACTATGCCAGTGGTCGAAAAGATATGACAAAAGTTAAAACTGTTTTACAAGATGTCTATGTCCTTGCGACGGGCAAGAGGGTAACAAGGGAAATACCCTTGGCAGGAATTAAAGTTGATAATGAAATCAAAAAATTAAATTTAAATACTTTTACTGATTACTCAACAGTGACATTAGAACTTACACCCGATGAAGCTCAGAAATTAATCTATTTAAAAAGAGTCGGTCAGGGTGTTTACTTCACACTTAGAAATAATACAGATAAAACTAGAGAAAGAATTGGCGGTACGAAGCTCTTTGATGTTCTTGGAGCAGAAGATGCAGCTGAAGCAAAGGCATACTTTGCAGAAAGAAAAGCTCAACTGGAGAGAAAAAGATAAAAAACTTATTTCTACTTATATTGCTAGTCTCGCAAACAATATTTGCTCAAGGAGTTATTAAAACTCCGGAGACAAATATGAATGTAGCGATAGGAATCGATGAAAATAAAAAATTAGACTATAAGTATAACTCCAAAGTACAGATTGGTAATCCCTCTTTAATTCAATTAATATTAGCTCCTTCAAAACAAGAAATAACATTTAGAGGGATCAAAGCAGGAAAAACCTCTGTTACTGTAAGAGATTCTTTCGGTGAAATACGAGATAAATTTATTGTTACAGTAACATCAGATGGAAATTCTAATACTGTTAGAGAAATAAGAGAGCTTATAGGTAATATTGAAGGACTTAATATAAGTATAAAAGGTGGGAGAGTTGTTGTTGACGGTGAAATCGTCGTTCCAGATCAAATTGGAAAGATAATGGCAGTGTTAAACAAATACCCAGACGTCCTTATACTTGTTGAATATTCAAGACAGACACAATTGATTGTTGCTAGAGAAATGCAGGATGCAATCAATAACAACAATATGAAGGATGTCACAGTGAGAGTTGTGAATGGGGATTATTGGATAGAAGGTGTTGTTAATTCAGATGGAAAAAAGGGACTGGCAGAGAATATTGCTAATGCATATTTACCAGATACATTAACTGGACTTGGATTGGCCTCTGGTGGAAATCGGTTCTCAGGTAAGCAACGTGGTAAAATTGCAAACTTTGTTAGTGTAAATGAGAAGAAAGATCCAGAACCTCCAGCAAAATTAATAAAAATATCTACACAATTTGTAGAACTATCAAAAGATTATAAAAAAGTATTTGCCTTTAAATGGGCCCCTTTTATGTCAAATAATAGTCAGATTGCATTTGGTAAAACTTCTGAGGGAGGAATTACTACAAGTGAATCTGGGACATTATCAGGAACAATTTCAAGACTTTTTCCTAAGCTAAACTCAGCTAAAGAGGCAGGATATGCAAGGGTTATTCAATCAGGGATGGCCGTTACAAATGAAGCAAAGAATGTTGCGATAACAAAGAATTCAGAAATATCATTTCCTGTCGGAACTGGTGAAGGTCAGGAGACAAAGACAAGTAAAGTAAGTTTTAGCATGTCTACGACTCCAAAAATTGGATCACAAGAGAATGTAATCTTGGAAGAGTTAAAGATTACAGTAACACTTCCAAACGAAGCAGGTGCAGGTGGAGTTCCGCTGGGAACAACAAATACTGTTAGTACAAATCTTACGGTTAAATCTTCAGAGTCTGCAGTCATCGGTGGTGTCCTACAGAACACATCAAATACACAATATGATAAGAATGATCCTGATGCTGTCGAGGCAGCACCAAGTGAAGATGGCTCACAAAGCTCATCTTTATTTAATATTTTAAGGTCAAAAAGTTATACAACCAAAAAATCACAATTTGTCGTTTTTGTTACACCTGAAATTTTGGAGTCTGCTTCAAAAGGAACGGAAGAAATTAGAAAGAAGTTTAAAAAGCGAGAGCGGTAATGGCCGGACATATAATAACATTAATTGGTGGTAAAGGTGGGGTTGGAAAATCTCAAGTTGCTGCTAATCTTGCTTTTGCATTTGCGGCAGAAAACCGTCAGAAAGCGCTTCTACTAGATTTCGATAAGAGGGCATGTGGTGATCAAAATTTAATCACTGGATTACGCTCCAAGAAAAGTATCAAAGATCTGGCCGACTTTAATGGTTCAATTGACCCAAAAACAATGAATCTCTTTATAGCTCAACATAAACAAGGCGTTCATTATATTGGTATGCCAAATGAGCCAGCAGTTGCAGAAGAAATTAATGCAGATGCTTTAGGAAAATTCCTAAAAGCAGTTACTAATCTATATCCAATAACTATTATTGATGCAGGATCTGAATTGAATGATCTTGCAATCAAGGCAATGGAGTACTCAACAATGATTTCTATCGTTGTTACACCTGACTTATTGGCAGTAAACCAATCAAAAAGATTATACTCAGATTTAATAACGATGTTATTTCCAAAAGAAATGATCTTAATATGTTTAAATCAGTATCAAAAAGGTCATCCTGTGACTCCAGATACTATAGGCAGACAAATAGGTCGACCTGTATTCTCTGTAATACCAAAAGATGATCAGGGTTGTATTAGAGCGTTAAGTACTTCTTCGCCTTTAATTACTATCTCTAAAAACTCACCATTTTCTCAAGGTGTAACAGAGTTTGTCAGATCTCTTAAGCAAAAAAATGTTTTAAAGAGTCTTGAGAGGCTAAAGAAGCCAGATGGAGCAGCGGCCAAAATTAGTACAGCTAAAACAGCCTCAAGCAGTTCTACTAGTAAGGGGGGACGTAACCCTTGGACTGATTTGAAGTCAAGAATTCATCGTTCTTTAATAGAAGAAATGGATTTAAAAAAACAAAACTCAGATGATGAACAAGCTCAGATTGTATTACGTGAAAAAACTAAAAAAATCATTGTTGAGCTACTAGGTAAGGAAGATACAAAGAGTATTCTGTCTGGTCGAGATGATATGAATCGCATCGTAAAAGAAATTTTAGATGAAGCTCTTGGCCTCGGACCATTGGAAGATTTACTTGCTGATATGTCAGTTTCTGAGATTATGGTCGTCGGCCCTGATAAGATATATTATGAGCAGGGTGGTAAAAATAAAAAATCTGATATTACCTTCACAAGTGACAGACAAGTTCTAGATGTTATTGAAAGAATTGTTTCTCAAGTTGGAAGAAGAATAGATAAAAAAACTCCTTATGTTGATGCTAGATTAAGAGATGGCTCTAGAGTTCATGCTATTATTCCACCTTGTGCACTCGACGGTGGCACGATTACAATACGAAAATTTCCTGAAGACCGTTTAACTTATAAAGACTTAGTAAAGTTCGGATCAATGACACAAAATATGGCAGACTTCCTAAGGATTTCGGTTCAAAACCATAAGAATATAATCGTATCTGGAGGAACAGGTTCAGGGAAAACAACTCTAATTAATGTTCTTGGAGGTTTCATACCTTCCAATGAAAGAATAATAACTTGTGAAGATTCAGCAGAATTAAATTTTCCTCAAGACCATGTCGTAAGGTTGGAAACAAAACCACCTTCACTTGAAGGTGATGGCGCTGTCGATATTAGATGTCTTGTTAAACAAACATTGAGAATGAAGCCCGATAGAATTGTTGTTGGGGAGTGTAGAGGCGGAGAAACACTAGATATGCTTCAGGCGATGAACACTGGTCATGATGGCTCTTTAACTACGGTTCATTCAAATACTCCTAGGGATTGCATGTCTCGTCTTGAAACACTGGTGCAATATGCAGGGACGGGTATTTCTCCCAAGGCGATTAAAGAAATGATTGCTTCAGCTGTACATATGGTTGTTCAGCAATCGCGTCTTGAAGATGGAGCAAGAAAGATAATGAATATTACTGAAGTTGGCGGACTTCAAGGTGATGTAATCACCTTACAAGATATTTTTGTTTTCAAGCAAGAAGGTATTGGGGCAAAAGGTAAAATTGTAGGTAAGTATATGGCGACAGGCTTTATTCCGAAGTTTGTTGAGTCTATAGAGAAAAAGGGACAGAAAATTCCAAGGGGTCTATTTAAGAATGAGTAGATTACTTGCTATCCTTATTGCATTTTTTCCACTTGTGGCCCTTGCCCAAGCTGCTGATTCGAGAAACGTAAATTTTGTCTATAAGGTGATGGGGACAAAGGGTGTCCTTATTGTAATTGGGGTCATGTTTTTTGCATTTTCCTATATGAATTCAGTTAAGTTGTTTGCATGGATTGAAGATCAAACCTATGGAACAAGAGACTTTATTTTACAAAGATGTCAGTTGCTATTTTATGAAATAAAGCCAGAACGAGTCACATATATTCTTCTTTTTCTTTCATTGGGTATTAGCACTGTCGTAACATCTATATGTTTTATATTTGGTAAATATACATTAGGCGCAATCTTAGGCATTATGCTTTCCGTTATTGGATGGAAAATACCCCGCCCCATTATGAATTATCTTGTTAGTAAAAGAATAAAAGTTTATGAGACCCAGATGGTTGATGCTCTTGGATTACTCTCAAATGGATTAAGAGCAGGGCTATCTGTTCCTCAGTCGATCGGTATGGTTGTTGAAGAGTTACCTGCGCCAGTTAGTCAGGAATTTAATCTTATATTACAGCAAACTAAAATTGGTGTTCCTCTCGACGAAGCTTTTAATGATCTTGCTCGTAGAGTTCCTACATTAGATAATGATATGTTTGTATCTTCAGTTAATATATTACGTGAAACAGGTGGTAACCTAGCGGAAGTATTTGATACAATCGCTAATGTCGTTCGAGAAAGAGTAAGACTCCAACAAAAGATAGATACTTTTATTGCTCAGGGAAAACTGCAGGGAGGACTGATCTTCTGTATGCCTTTCTTGATGGCGCTATACTTTGGATCTTCGGACCCAGAGTTCTTTAATACTCTTCTAGGTACACCAATCGGGATTATTGTCACCATTATTGCGATAATATTGAACCTAACTGGTGGATTTTTCATGTGGAAAGTAATTCAAATAAAGGTTTAAGGTTTTGTAAAACCTGACCGATAAATAATCTAGAATGATAAATTCTCACCATAAAGGGAAATAAAATGAAGTTATGCAAAAGTCTTTTAATTGGTTTATTACTCACTATCACTACTGTTAGTTTTGCAGGAGTAAATCTTAAAAATGGTAACTATTATATATCTTATACGGATATCTTAGTACCTGGAACTGGGAAAAGCCTCGAGATGACAAGAACTTACAACTCTAAATCAAGCGAAAAAGGTTGGTTTGGTTTTGGATGGGGAACTGTCTTTGAGACGAAGCTGATTAAGTCACCTGATGGCTGTGTTGTTATTCATGAGCACGGTGCTGGTGGTAAAACTCGTTTTTGTCCAAAAAACTCTATTGATCCAAAACAAGCAGCTAAAAAAATAGTAGATGCTATGAGAAAAAAGTCTCAAAACATTACTCAAAGAACTGAAAAAAGCCTTTTAGCAAAGCTAGCGATGAATGCCGAGTTAAGACATGTATATGCTAGAAGATATAATGTTAAAACAGATATTGCTGTTGGTTCAACACTCTTTTCTAATCAGAGAGGGATTCAGGAAGTTAAAGTTACAAAAGATGGTTACTTTAGAAAATCTAATGACGGCAAAAAAGAATATTTTAATAATGCTGGTAAATTAACTAAAATCATAGATAAAAATAACTATAAGGTTGAATTCACTTATAAATCAAAGCAGCTTTACTCAATCAAAGACTCATTTGCAAAGCAAATCTTTTTTGACTGGTACACAAACGGTAAGGTTAAAAAAATGTGGTCAGCAAAGGATAAAGTTTCTGAGTTTAAGTATGATGGTGACGATTTAATTTACTCTAAAGATGTTGATGGAAATGAATATGGCTTTGAGTATGATAAAAATCACAACTTAACTAAGGTTGTGTATAATCCAAATCGAAAAAAAGGTGAGAAAGAAGATGCTATGAAGATGGCATATGAGCCAAATACTTTCTTTATCTCTAGTATTACTGATCGAAACGGAGATCTTACAAGTTATAAGTACGGTGCAAATCCTAAGCAAAAGGAAGATCACTATTGGACTTTAGTCTCAAAGAAAGGTTTTAATAATAAGAAAGTTAGTAATAGATATGAGTATGAAATTAAAACTAAGCCTGATGGTGCAAGATATACTTATAGAATCTTAACTAAAATCAATGGTATTAAGACAGAAACAATTTACTCTGAGTGTTGTGGACTTCCACTTAAAATTGCCAGAGGTAAGCATGTTACTAACTTTGAGTATAATGCAAAAGGTCTTCTGACAAAGAAAAACTCTACTCGAGGTGACTTTGTTAAAATTTCTTATGACAAACTTCATAACAAGATATCAAAAGTTATAAATAATAATGGTTCTACAGAGTTTGCTTATAATAAAAAAGGAAACCTAGTTAAGGCCCTAAGCTCAAAAGGTAAAGCCGTTGCACTGATTTATAATTCAAAAGGTAAAATTACAAAAATGGTTGATAAAGATAGTAAGTCTAAGAAGAAAAGAGTTCTTGCTTTCAAGTATAATGCTTTAGGTAAACCGATTGAAATCGAAATGCAAAAAGTTGGAAAGATTCAAGTCGCTTATGATAACTACGGTGAAATCAAGAGAGTTGAATCTAAGCAAGGTCATAAGATGGCCTTACAAGTAACCCAAGCTTTTCAAAATCTATTAGCGATTGTGAAACCAGCTGGTGTTAACTTAAACATGTAATAAGGAAGGAATAATATGAAAACTCTATTAATTACAATTTTAATGCTTACTTTTTCTTATGCTTTTGCAGAAGCTTCAACAGGCGAGGGCGCTGCAGCTGTAGCTTCTCACTGTGATACGGACCGAAATCCAAGTACTGATGGTAAGGACACAGCAGATGTTGAACCTGCAGATACTACCAGCGCAAATGCCATCGAAGTAGATTCCGGAGGTAATAGTAATTAATTCTATTATAAAACGACTATATCTAGGCCCTCTTTTAATTAGAGGGCTTTTTTTTGTCCAAAATTTGACTATATTACATAAATTAGACACATCTTTTAAGAGATATTAGCTATTTAGCTATTGTAGTTCTTGGCACGACGCATGCATCACTATATGTAGAGATTAACTACCAGGAGAGAGTTTATGAAATTATTATTTGTATTAATGCTTAGTGTATCTTCATTTGCAGCATTTTCAGCGCAAGTAGATACAACAGATGGAAATTCAATTATGTGCCAAACTGAGAGCGCTAAAGTTGTAACTAGAGATGCTGAAGGCAGTACCGAAAGTTCAGCTACAGCAACTGACGAAGGCTAAGAAAAAGTTCACTTTAAATTGTTTTAAATATATGGGCCCTCTATCGAGTGGCCCTGTATTTATTTTAGTCACTGACAATACTTCAGTCACCAATTAAACTTAATTTCAATCACTTACAGCTCTAATTATTGGCATTCAGCTTGCTTCATATAAGCTGTAACCAATAAGAGGAGAAAAAAATGAAAACACTATTATTTGCATCTATGTTAATGACATCAATGATCAGCTTTGCAGGGCAAGTTGATACAACAGATGGAAGCTCAATTATGTGCCAAGCTGAGTTTGAAGGTACAGTACAGTCGAATGTTGAAAGCGGTGAGGTAAGAGAAGCAACTGCGACTCCAGTAAACTAAGCTATTAGTGGCATGATCCATATGTGTAGTACTGATAAAGCAATAATAAAAGCAATTACAAAGAATGTTGCTAGGATAAGTGCGAGTGGAATTATTAAAAATATGATATTCATAAGTTCACTTAGCCATTTTTAAGATATATGAATAATTTAATGGAAATTAAGCTTTAATGTTATGATTTAAATCAGCTTTTAAGGCATCGTTAAGCTTTTTATTACCCAGAATACTTGAGATAACTACTGTTATAGAACTTAGTGGCATTATTATAGCTGCGTATAAGGGAGTAATTAAGCCGTTTATTGCCAAGTAAATACCAGCAATATTGTATAGAATTGAGAAATTGAGGTTTCGATAGATAATATTTAGAGTTTCCTCTGAAACTGTTAGCAGTCTTGTAATATTGGTCAGATCGCTGTTCGATAAAAATACATCTGCTGCACGAAGAGAAATATCAACACTTCCATGAACCGCAATTCCTACACTTGCATGAGTTAAAGCAATGGCATCATTAGCACCGTCACCTATTAGTATACTGCCATCTAGCGCCATAACGAGTCTTTTTTTCGCTTCAGGATCATGGGCAAAAAAAGTATTCTTACGTGGAAAAGTTAGCTCACTTCCTACCTTTAATACCGCCCCCTTTGAATCGCCTGAAACAATGTATGGATCTATTTGTCTCTCTTTAATCTCTTGGATAATCTTAAGAGCTCCCGGCCTTATTGAATCAGCAAGCTCTATTTGTACTACTTCAATATTATTTTTAAATAATGAAATAATAGTGTGTTCATTTTCATTATTGCTAGATGCTCTTAATGAAAACAGATCTCCATTCCGATGCCCTTGCACTCCAACCCCAGGAGTCTCTACAATATCTGTAAGATTAGGGTCCTCATATGCAAATGATGAGCTTTTCCATTTATCTGTTAAATAAATCTGTATAGATTGCGCAATCGGATGTTTTGAATGTGATTCGAGTTTAAATATTACATCTTCATAGGAGTTGTCAGAAAGATCTCTCCAGTCTTGAACTTTAAATTTTCCAAAAGTGAGGGTTCCTGTTTTATCAAAAAAAATATTTCTGGCCCTTGATACTCTTTCGAATATACTTGCATCTTTTGCAATAATCCCAATTCGGGCTAATTTCGATAGGCTTAGGCTTAAGCAAAGAGGTGTTGCAAGACCTAAAGCACACGGACAAGTAATAATAATAATAGCCAGTGAACGTACAATCGCCTCTTCTAAAGACCCTATTGAATAGAAATAATAAAAAGTACTTCCTGTAATTACGAATACAATAGCTATGAAGTATTTAGCAATTTTATCTGCAAGGCTTGTAATGTCCGATTTTGCACTCCATCCCTTTTCTACAGACTGTAAGATTGAACCTAACTTAGAATTCTCAGCCGTACGGATAACTTTTACTTTCAGTTGGTGTGATAAATTAACTGTTCCAGAGTAAACTTCGTTATTCTCTTGGACAGGTGTTGGATTTATTTCACCAGTCATAAGAGATGTATCAAGAGAGGAATGGCCATCTATTATAATACCATCGCAAGGAATCGTTTCCCCTACTTTAACAATGAAAGTATCATCAATTTTTAAAAATTTAGCATGAACTTCTTCCTCTTCAGAGTCTGTGATTTTTGTTGCAATAATATTTGAAAAAAAGTTAGATATTTCAGCAGCTGCTAAGCCTTTATGCTGTGACTTCTTTAATAGAAACCTCGTTAATAGCAATAATAAAATTAATATTGCTAATGAATCAAAGTAGACATGAGGGTTAGATGTTAAAACACTGTGTACACTAAAAATTGTTCCAGCAATTAAAGCAAAAACAATGGGTAAGTCAATGGAAATAGTTTTTGTTTTGATAGCACCAATAGTATTTCTATAAAAAGGAATGGCGGTATAAAAAATAATTGGTGCAAATAGCATCATACTAAAATAATCAAAATATTCCTTTATTGCCCCAGATGCTCCAGCATAAATAGAAAACGCCATAAGCATAATATTACCGGCACAAAAGAATGAAATTACAATTCTTATAAGGTCTTTATGGTCTTCTTTT
Source organism: uncultured Oligoflexia bacterium (assembly GCA_913058265.1). Classification (GTDB taxonomy): domain Bacteria; phylum Bdellovibrionota; class Bacteriovoracia; order Bacteriovoracales; family Bacteriovoracaceae. Next base: position 18,654 of record CAJXPQ010000006.1, on the reverse strand, counting down.
TTTCTTAATCTTGATATATCATTACCATCCATGATGGCATGAGGAGGGTAGCCTAAACTCTCAATAAGCTTTGCAATATTTGAAAAATGCTCATTCTTGTTAATCGTGATTTCAATGGTAGACTTCGACATATTCAGTTCTGAATAAATAATATTAGAATTTATTTGTGGAAGTTTCTCTAGTAACCATAGACATGCAAGGCAATGAACGCCTTCTAGGTAAAAACTCATCTTCATAGTTTGATTAGTTTCTAGAACATGTTTTTCTATAAATTGATTATCATCTAAGTACTTATACTTTTGATATGAACCTTTGATACTTTGTAAGGGTTCATTGCCACCAGATTCTTGCCTTATTTGGTAATAATCACCTAATGAGTTTTCTTGCAGAATCTCATAAACAGTTTGACAGCCATGACAGCAAAAAACTTGACTAGGAAATTGATCCGAACTAAATGGAATAATAATTTGTTCTGCACAGTGAGAACAATTCTTTTGATCTGACATTTCTATCTTCTACTAGTTCTTTTTAATCATCTCATCGAGCTTTCTGGCTTCATCACGCTTGATATCTTCAAGAATCAACTCATCTATCTTTCCAGAAGACGTTGAGCTTTGAGAACTTCGAATTGAATCATTTACGAGTTTTGGGTCAGCATTCTTAAAAATCTTTTTAGACTTTGAAATACTTCTGTTTACGCTCTTATTTAATGATCTTTGAACATCATTACCTAATGGGCCAGCTATTTCAGTCATATGATCAAAAATCGTTTTTTGATTAATATTAAAAGAGAGAACAACGAAGCTAATAAAAAAAGCAACAGTAAATTTAAAAAACATTGTAATCATTTATACCTCAATTATATTTTTCTTTAATACATTAATGACAAGTCTACAGTCATATTCTTGTGCATTTGTAATGAGTTTATATTTTAATGAGAAAGTATTATTTTCAAAGTTTGAAGCTTCTAGCTGGTAGCTATCTTTTTTTATGGGAGAAGATAGGAGTGTTGATAAATTGTGACTATTCTCTAAGTTAGTGACAACTTTTCCAAGCAAAATATTCATGCTCTCCTCAAAAAGGGAGGTGAGGTATTTACTCTCAGCAGAATTTATTTTTTTATCATAAGTATCAAGAAAACAAATAACTTGGCCTTGAATCTCGCCAATAATATTGAATTGAACCGCTCTTTCAAAGCTAGTCTGACTTCTTACTTTGGAAGTCTTAATAAGGGGACAATCTAGTATCAGATGAGCTTGGTTGTAGATATTTAACTCTTCTAGGAACGAGCTCTGTAGGTAGCCTTCAATAGACCTTGTTTGCTCAATATTAATTTCATTAACAAAGTTTTTCATTATTAATCCTCTTTAATATTCGAGACTATTTTCTCAATGGAAGTAATAAGATCTTCTCGTTTAAAAGGCTTTTGTAGATAGTCACTGGCACCTGCTGAGATTGAATCAATAACAATACTCTCTTGGCCAAGTGATGAAATCATAACAATAGAGGTATTTTTGAAATTTTCTGTAATATATTCTGCAAGCTCAATACCACTTACTTCTGGCATAACGACATCTATAATAGCTAAATGAGCGACTCTGTCTTTTAGTATATTGATCGCTTCTTTAGCGTTGGCAGCTTCTCCGATAATATTATATCGAGGTGAGTCCAGCATTTGTGAAATACTGTGTCTTGAGAAATCAGAATCATCAACGATTAAAATTCTGTACTGTTTATCACTTGCATCCATGCATGTACCTTTAATTGTTCGTATTACTATTATATCGAATAATTCAAAGTATTGAAATAAAAAAGGGAAGCAATGCTTCCCTTTTAGATTATGCCGCTAGATTGGAGCGTTTAATAATTGGTTTTTCTTCTTTTGTCTCTTTAGCCTTAGCCTTACTTGCTGTCATATGAGGTTCCCAGTCAAGTATTGCTATATCTAGTACTTCAAAAAAGTTTTTAACTGGTATAAAGTTAATCTTCTTTCTAAAGTGGTCAGGTATATCAACTAAGTCTTTTTGATTTTTCCAAGGAATGATAATTGTCTCAATCCCCATTCTCATAGCTGCTAGAGCTTTCTCTTTAATTCCGCCAACAGGTAAGACCTTTCCAGTAAGTGTGATCTCTCCGGTCATGGCAATATCTTTACTAATTAGAGTTCCAGTAAGAACAGAAACAATTGTTGTTGCTAGAGTAATCCCTGCACTTGGTCCATCTTTTGGAATGGCTCCGGCCGGAAGGTGAATATGTATTTCATTATCATCAAAAATATCTTCATCAATACCAAGCTTAGCTGCATTACTTCTAATATAGCCGAATGCTGCTTGAGCTGACTCTTTCATGACATCACCAAGTTGTCCGGTAAGAGTAACACCTCTTCCTTTCATTTTAGTTGCTTCAATAAAGAGTATCTGTCCACCAGCTGCAGTCCAAGCTAGGCCTGTCGCAACACCGACTTCATCATACTCTTTTCCATCTTCTTTCGTATACAGAGCAGGACCTAGTAGGTCTTCAACTGTATCATCAAGAATATGTGTTTTACTTGATTCTCCAACAGCTATTTTCTTTGCTACTTTTCTACAAAGCGATCCAATTTGCCTTTCAAGGTTTCTTAAACCAGCTTCTCTAGTGAATCCATCAATGACATTCATAACTCCACCATCGTGAAATTCAATATGGTCATCAGTTATTCCATTTTCATTCATTTGCTTTGGTATTAAATATCTGCGAGAAATTTCAAGTTTTTCTTCTTGAGTATATCCACTTAAATTAATAACTTCCATTCTATCTCTTAGAGGCCCAGGAATGTTTTCTAAAACATTGGCAGTGGCCACAAACATGACATTTGATAGATCAAAAGGAACATTAAGGTAGTGATCTCTAAACGAACTATTCTGTTCTGGATCAAGTACTTCTAAGAGAGCACTCGATGGATCACCTTTATAGTCAGACCCAAGTTTATCTACTTCATCGAGCATAATAACAGGGTTTGTTGTTTTTGCTTGTTTCATTGCCTGAATAAATCTACCTGGCATAGCGCCAACATATGTTCTTCTATGCCCACGAATCTCAGATTCATCTTTTACACCACCGAGAGAAATTCTAATAAATTCTCTACCAGTTGCTTTTGCAATAGACTTTCCAAGAGAAGTTTTTCCAACTCCAGGAGGTCCAGAAAAACAGAGTATTGGACCTCTTACTTGTCCACCTTTTAGGGTTCTAACCGCAAGATGCTCAAGAATTCTTTCCTTAATCTTACTTAGGTCAAAGTGATCTTCATCAAGAATTTTCATGGCATGGTCAAGATCTGTAATTTCTTCAGAGGTCTCTGACCATGGAAGGTCTGTCATCCACTCGAGATAATTTCTCAATATACTGGACTCAGATGAGTCAGGATGCATTTTTTCTAATCTTGTAAGTTGTTTGAGACATTCTAATTCAACTTCATCACCCATTTTCTTATTAAGAATTTTTTGTCTGATTTCGCCAAATTCATCTTGAACACTTTCATCACCTAATTCATTCTTCATCTGCTTAATTTGCTCTCTCAAAAAGTACTCTTTTTGGGTCTTAGAGATTTCTTCAGATGTCGTAGATTTAATCTTTGTTTGATATTCAAGAATCTGCAATTCACTTAGTAAAATTTCATTGATGTTTTGTAGTCGCTCTACTGGATGTAGAGTTTCTAGTATCTCTTGTGCTTGTTGCACTTTTAAATTTAAGTTAGATGAAACAAGATCCGCTAATCTGCTCGGATTGTGGATATCTTCAAGTACCATGAGTATATCTGGGGAAAGAACTTTTCCTCTATTAATAACTTGTTCTAAGTTAGAACGTATATTTCTCATTAATGCTTCGATGACTTCAGGAGTCTCAGAAACTTCTGGCTGCTCGACTTTTTCAACTTTAACTTTGTAAAAATCCTCAGATTTTTCAAAATTCTGAATTCTTGCTTTTGCAAGACCCTGAATAAGTATTTTAAGTCGTCCATCAGGAAGCTTTCTCATTCGCATAATCATCGCAACAGTTCCGAGATTATAAATCTCATCTGGAGTTGGATTCTCTGCTTGAATATCTTTTTGACTTGCTAGAAGTATAAGACGATCAGTATTGTTGATCGATTCTTCAACAGCTTTTATTGATGAATCTCTACCGACATATAATGGTAAGATCATGAATGGATATACAACAAGATCTCGAATCGGTAATAGAGGGAGTGTATCTTTAAACTCAATGTTTTCACCCTCATAATTTGTAACCATAACGTGTTCCTCCAGCTTATATTTGAACAAATGTGCAATTCCGTATGCCCTTATCTTGTCGGGAGGAATTTAAGCAATCTTTAAGCTTTTTAAAAGAAAGATTAAAATAATGATTGTAATTATTGACTTTCATACTGAAAATCTTCTGCTAGAATGTTGATATAACTGGCCATAAGTCGTCTGAGAAGGGATAGAAGCAAATGTCTGACAAAATAAATATAGTACTACTTGCAGCAGGTAAGGGAACACGTTTAAACATTGATATAGCAAAACCACTTTGCCCTGCGAATGGTAAAACCTTAGTGGACTATGTTATTGAAGAACTTGCAGAGATAGAGATAGAGAAAAAACTATATGTTGTCGTGGGACATAAAGCAGAAAATGTTGAAACACATATATGCGAAAACTTTCCTAATCTAGATAAAAAATTTATTCTCCAAAAAGAGCAACTTGGTACAGGACATGCTGTAAAAACTTTTTTAGATGAATCTCCAGAGGCGAAGGATGCAGAATTCACAATTGTGGTATGTGCAGATACACCACTCATCAAAAAGAATACTTACGACCAGCTTATAAATAAAATAAAAAATGATGACCTTCAAGCTGTATGTGCAACCTTTAAGTTAGCTAATCCTACTGGCTATGGCAGGATAGTTCATGCAGACAAGGGATTTAAAATTATAGAAGAAAAAGATGCTTCAGATGAAATAAAGAAAATTAATGAAGTAAACTCCGGCCTTTATATCTTTAAAACAGAACATATTAATTCTTATATAAACAACCTTAATAAAGAAAATAACTCGAATGAATACTATCTGACAGATCTTGTAGAGCCAGGATTAGATGTTGCAACCCTTTGCTATAAGGACTCCCTAGAGTTTACCGGTGTAAATAATCTTATTCAGTTAGAGCAGATTGAAAAAGAGCTTAGAAGAAGAAAGCTCGAAGAGCTACAGTTAAGTGGAGTTAGGTTCATCAATTCAGACTCTGTATATATTGAGCAAACCGTTCGCATTGAAAGAGAATGTACAATATATCCTAATGTTGTTCTGATGGGGAAAACAAGTATCGGTCAGCACAGTATTATTGAGTCTGGTACCACAATCAAAAACTCTACTGTCGCCGCTAATTCAATCATTAAATCTAACTCTTATTTGGAAGGAGCAATGGTTGGTGAGCGAAGTGCTATCGGGCCTATGGCCAGGCTGCGAGAAGGTTCAGTTATTGGTGAAGCTTGTAAGATAGGAAATTTTGTTGAGACCAAAAAAGTAAATTTTGAAAATGGTGTAAAGGTTTCTCACCTTAGCTATCTTGGAGATGCAGATATTGGTGAAAATACAAATATCGGCTGTGGCTTTGTTACGTGTAATTATGATGGGGCAAACAAGCATAAAACAACAATTGGAAAAAACTCATTTATTGGTAGTGATTGCCAGGTGGTCGCTCCAATAAAGATTGGGAGCGATGCTTATATTGGCTCAGGTTCAACAATTAATAAAGACGTTCCAGATGGTGCTTTTGCAATTGCTAGAGAGCGTCAAACGACAAAAGAGAATATGGCAAAGATCTTTATTAAAAAGAAAGAGTAACACATCGCAAATTTCTGTCTCAATTGGTAAGAATAATTAGATAATGGTACAGTTTCACATTAATATGTGAGGTATTTATGTGCGGTATTGTTGGCTATAATGGTAGTTCAAATGCAATTGAACTTATACTGGAAGGACTTTCTAGGCTTGAGTATAGGGGTTATGATTCGGCCGGAATAAGTTTTCAAGAAAATGGTGAGCTGAAACTTCTTAAAAAAGAAGGAAAGCTTTCTAATTTAGAGGCATTAGTTAAAGAAAAAAAGCCTGCTTCAACTATCGGTATCGGTCATACAAGATGGGCCACTCATGGGGTGGTTAATGACACAAATGCTCATCCACATGCAAACGAGCAATTCTCAATTGTACATAACGGAATAATTGAAAACTCGAATCAGTTAAGAGAGGAACTAAAAGCAAAAGGTCATAAATTTAAGTCTGAGACAGACTCAGAAACATTCTTAGTAAAACTAACGGATGCATATAATGAACTGAATGATATCCATAAAGCAATATACAGCGCCTATCATGCGGTTACTGGAAACTCTGCATTTGTTATAATGGTGAAGGGCTCTAAGCGACTCTATTCAATTAAAAAGTCTGCTCCTCTTGTTTGTGGAATCAATGAGGATAGCCAAGATGTATACCTTTCTTCAGATCCTTATGCTCTTGTGGGATTTACAACAAAAATATTCTTTCCCGAGAACGGAATACTCTGTGTTGCAGACCCGGACTCAGCAAATGGCAGCCTCTCGTTTTATGAAGAGAGTGGAGATCTTTCAAGTGCTTATAAAGTTCAAGAGGAAAGTTTAAATCGAGAAGTTGCGACGAAAGGTAAGTATGAGCATTTTATGCTAAAAGAAATCTTCGAGCAACCAGAGCTAATTAAACGGTTAAATAGTATTTACTCAACAGGTAAGGCAAAAGGATCCTTAGAAAATATTGCTAGCTTCAACAGTTCACTCATTCATCTTAATGCATGTGGTACAGCTTTACATGCAGGCTTAGTCATTAGGGACTTTGTCGAAAAAAATACAGAGTTAAGAGTGCTAACAGACTATGCGAGTGAATTTCGCTACAGAAGTCCAAAGCTTAATCAGGGCGAATTAGGTTTATTTATATCTCAGTCTGGAGAGACTGCTGACACATTGGCCTGTCAAGAGCTCTGTGTCGAAAAAAATCTCAAGACAGTCTCTATTGTAAACGTTGAAGGATCGACTCTGTATAGAAACTGCGATGATAATTTATTAATTCATGCAGGAGTTGAGATTGGAGTTGCAAGTACGAAAGCTTTTACACAGATGACTCTTATTGGATATTTATTTGCGAAGTCATTAGGCAATAATTTAAACAGAGAAGAAGTTGGAAACGAGTTTGATAATCTTGCAAGCGCTGTAAGTGATGTGTTAGCGATGGAAAGTGAAATTAAAGATATTGCTCGTGAGATCTACAATTATAAAGGTTTTATTTTTACCGGCCGTGGAGAGCAGTATCCTATCGCTCTAGAAGGGGCGCTAAAGTTAAAAGAAATTGCATATGTTCATGCTGAAGGATATGCAGCTGGTGAGTTAAAACATGGTCCAATAGCATTGTTTGATGAAACAATGGTAAACATTGCGATTGTGACAAGTGATCTATATGAGAAAACCTTGTCTAATGCTGAGGAAGTAAAGGCCCGACGTGGGGTTATGCTCATTGTTGGAGATGCAGGTAATAAAGAATTAGAAGATACGGCAGACTATTTTATAGGTTTAAACTATCATGGAGTTAAGGATCTTAAGCCAGTTGTTACAAATGTTGTATTACAACTTCTCAGTTACCATATTGCAAAATTTAAAGGTACTGATATCGATAAACCGCGTAATCTTGCAAAATCAGTAACGGTAGAATAATGAACCTTGAACATCTAAATCCAAATCAGAAACTTGCAGTTATTGAGACAGAAGGTCCTGTCATGATACTGGCCGGTGCAGGATCAGGAAAAACAAGAACCCTCGTTTCAAGAATTCAGTATCTTCTCGATGAAAAAAAAGTGAGTCCTTTTAGAATTCTCGCTGTAACTTTCTCAAATAAAGCTGCTAGAGAGATGCGAGAGAGGATTGCAGCAGATAATGATATCGATTTTGGAGCTATTCAGGTCACCACGTTTCATTCATTTTGTGCAAGAGTTCTTCGTAATGAAGCACAATACTTGGGGCTAAGCCGAAATTTTACAATTTATGACACTTCAGAGTCTAAGAGTATTGTAAAAACAATACTTGGCCGTCGTGGCATCAGTGTTAAAGAAGTTCATCCTAGTGAGGTCTTATACTATATTGATGGCCTTAAAAACCTTGGTTATTATATTGGATGTACGGATGAAGAGGCAAACGACGATATAGATAAAGATGATTTGTTCTTTCAGTTTTATCAAGAGTATGAGGCAGAGTTACATAAGTCTAATGCAGTTGATTTTGGAAGCTTAATTACCGGTGTTCTGAATTTATTTGAAAAATTTCCTGAGGTTATTGAGCGCTACCAGAAAAGATTTCACTATGTATTGGTAGATGAGTACCAAGATACAAATAGAGCACAATTTAGACTCGTAAGATTATTATCTGAAGAGAAAAAAAACATCTGTGTTGTTGGTGATGAAGATCAGTCAATCTACTCTTGGCGTGGAGCAGATATAAGAAATATATTAGAATTTGAAAAAATCTTTCCCGATGCAAAACTGATAAAGTTAGAGCAAAATTATCGCTCGAGTAAAAATATTATTGAGGCAGCTTCAAGTGTTATAGCAAGGAATTCACAGAGAAAGGGAAAAAAACTTTGGACTTCTAATGACCAAGGTGACTCCATTAAAGTTGTAGAGTGTCCAGATGATAAACAAGAAGCAGAGTACATAACAAAAGAAATAACAAAACTCATAACCAAAAATGTAAGCCCTAAAGAGATCGCCATTTTTTATCGCAATAATGCTCAATCTCGTTTAATAGAAGATGCGTTACGAAGAAGTAATGTTGCTTATAAAGTTGTAGCAGGTATTAAATTTTATGAGAGAAAGGAAGTAAAAGACTTGCTTGCGTATATCAGGTGTGTCGTTAACGATAAAGACTCCTTAGCAATAAGTAGAATAATCAACACACCCACAAGAGGGATTGGTGCAAGATCTTTACGTAAAATTGAAGATGAAGCCATTAAGATGAATCTTTCTCTTTGGGAAATTATCAATAAGATTGTTGATGAGCCAGAGGAATATCGATTCTTAAAACTAAGTGCAAAAATTAGAAGTGGATTAAACTCATTTGCAACTATGATTCATGAATCTAAGTTGCTTGCGGCAAGTACGGAAACACCTAGTGTTGTCTATGAAAAGCTACTTAATGAGTCTGGTTACCTAGAGGCTCTAGAAGTTGAAAAAACATACGAGGCGCAGGGAAGAATTGAAAATCTTGAAGAACTTTATACAGCTATAAAACAATATGAGGAATATGAAGATCAACCCTCGATGGTGGGATTCTTGGAAACGATAACTCTTGATGCTAACAAGGGTGACGAGCAAATTGAAGAAGTCTCTATGATGACAATTCATGGCTCAAAGGGACTGGAGTATCATTATGTTTTTGTCGTAGGGCTTGAAGAAACAGTCTTTCCATCTTTTCAAAGTATGGAAGATGGAGATGATGGAATTGAAGAGGAGAGAAGACTCTTCTATGTGGCAATGACTAGAGCTATGAAGAAACTTCATCTATGTTTTGCCCAGGCAAGAATGCTTTGGGGGCAGGTCCGATTCAATTCACCTTCAAGGTTTATAGATGAGATACCGGAAGAATTTTATGAGTGGGAGGGTGTTAAAAAGTCTCAATCCATAAAGAAGAATACTATTAAAGATGGTATCGACTATTCGGAAGAATTTTCGCAGGATTCTGATCATAGTGATTTTGTAGAGACTACTTATGTTCAGTCTACTGCCAGAATAGAGTATAAGTTTCCTAAGGGAACAAGTCTTATGCATAAGCTCTATGGAGAGGGATTAGTTTTAGATGCTGAAGGCTTTGGTGAAGATGAGAAGGTTGTTATCAAGTTCAAAGATGGAGCCCGTAAAAAGTTTCTAGTGAAATTTGCACCATTGGAGAAGTGCTAAATGCAAAAAGAGAATTTCGTTAAAATTTTTTCGACACTTGCTTTGGTATTAGTGTTTATTATTCTAAGTGGGCTTTACCTAAACTATATAATCGATATTAATGTTATTAATGATAAAATTCATAAAGTGACCAAGCATTTAATGCCATCATCTAGGCTTGAGATAAAAGATCTCAATTATCATTTAGGAACTCATCTTGCCTTTACAGTAAACAAGGTTCAACTTAATTCAGTTGATGGAGTAGAGCTCTTACTTGTTGATAAGGTGCGAGTTGAGATGTCATATTGGACCTTGATAAGTAGTGAGGGTAAACTTGATACTAAGCTCTCAGGTATAAATATACTTGCCAATGAAAATAGGTGGAGAGACTTAGTGAAGGAAGGTCAGAGCGAATTAAGTTTTAATGTGCCAAGTTTGTTTGGTAAATCCAAACTAAATTTTTACTTGAAAAACGTGACCATTCACAACGATGAAAATAATGAGGAAAAGCCTACCTTCATCAAAAAACTTAAACTTAAAAATTTATCACTTAGGCAAAATACCGTTTTTGAAGCAATTATTTCAGATTTCAAATATAAAGAAAATCTTGGCGCAATTCATGCTATCGGAGAGTTTAATTTAAGGCGAATGATTGAAGAACATAGACTCGAAAGCCGTTTTTCTTTTAAATTAAATAACTTTAACATAGGAGAAAAGGGCATTAAGCTTAAGGGTGCAACAGTACTTTCTGGAAATCTTGATGAAATGATTCTAAAGACGAGTCTGAACTCAGGAAATCATTTTACATCTACTTTTCAGATTAAAGTTTTAAAAAATATACTCCATGTTGATGATATTACTGCTAGCATGCCCTTCATTGAATTAGAGAAGTATGTTCCTGAACTCATTCACCAGTTAAGTTTTGTGGATTTTAATGAAACAGAGTTTAATATTAAGGGATCCCTATCAATCTTAAACAATAAAATTACTCAAGATCTTCACTTCGAATCTACTCAGGCCATACAAGTTAACTTGGGTCCTTTTGAAAGGGCTCGTGGGAAGATAAAGGGGCAATATAGAGAAAATCAATTCTTCATTACTTCCGTACTTGATTATCTTGGAGGTAAATGTGATTTTGTTTATGGAAAGAAAAAATCAGTGTCGAGTAAGGTAAAGACTTCAGGCGATATAATATGTGTTAATCAGGAGTTGTCCCGTTACGATGTACGTAAAATTATGGCCTGGGAGCATGAAGAAATTACTCTGCCTGAGGAACCTAAGAATTTATATTTAGATAAAAGTGCTAATCTTGACTTTAAATTTTCTAATTTAAAGCTTGATGAAACTTCTTTAAACTTCGATGGTCAGCTTGAGTTGAGCGAGAATACATTAAAGTTTAATAATATCAAAGTTCTCTTTGCTGATGATGGAAAAATTGAGAGTAATGTGACTTATCCATTATCTGTATCCAATAAGCAATCTGAAAAATATACATTCACTTTTAAGAAAGTTAATTCAAACTTCATAAATATGTTTTATCCCCCACATATAAATGATTTATCAGGAACTTTAAGCGGTCAGCTTGATATTTCTTTACGTGAAAAAAACTTAGAAAATCTAAAAATCAATCTGAATATAAATGATGGTAATACCGTCGCAATGAGCCTTTCTACGCTTTTTAATTATTATATTGAAACAGTTCCTAATATAGATAGTATTCCATATACATCAGACATTGATAGAAAATTTTCAAAATTAATACTAAGTGCATCTAATGATGATGAAATGGTTAATATTAATGAATTAGTAGTTGTCGGTGAGAATGAAAAGTACTTTTTAAAATTAGACGGTTTAGTTAGTCTAAAAAACAATGGTCTATCTAATGTTAGTGGTAGTTTAAGAACGAAAAAAGAAAAATTAGATTTCAGTTACTCTGGGTTTGGTTTGAGATTAAAGCCTGATATGAAAAATAAAAAATAACAAAATAGTAAAATAGGAAGATTATGAAAGAAAAGTTTAGTGCAATACAGTTTAATGAAGGCATCTTAACATTAGTTGACCAGAGGAAGCTTCCGTTGGAAGAAATCTACCTAGAGTTTAATGACCTCGAAGGTGGACATGATGCCATCAGAGATATGGTTGTGAGAGGGGCCCCTTGTATAGGCTTTACTGCTATATATGCTATGGCGCTTTGGATTAAAGCTAATCCTGACTTTAGCAGGGAAGATTTAGAAAAGGCTGCCAACTTTCTTAAGTCTGCAAGACCAACCGCCGTTAACTTAGCATTTGAAGTTAATAGAGTTGTAAGTCTTGTTAGTGATTATCTAAGTGAACGAGAGAGTATTTACCAAAAGATTGTTGCTTTTGGAGATCTACAAATCCAAGAGTCTGAATCAAAAAATAGATCAATGGCCGAATTTGCAGAGAAGGATCTTGATGAAACTCTTGGCCTTAAGAAGTATAGCGTTTTAACCCATTGTAATACAGGTTTTTTAGCTTGTGGAAGTATAGGTACTGCTTTGGGTGTTGTTCAAAATCTTGGTGAAAAAGATAAAATTGAAAATGTTTGGGTTGATGAAACGAGGCCATATCTTCAGGGGAGTAGGCTCACAGCATATGAACTAGATAAGCTTGGGATTAATCACAAAATAGTGGTTGAGGGCGCAGCTTCTTACTTAATGAAAAATGGTCTTGTCGATGCTATTTTTACTGGTGCTGATCGTATTGTTGCAAGTGGAGATACTGCAAATAAAGTCGGTACATCTAACCTTGCTATTATTGCTAAACATTATGGAATTCCATTTTATATTGTGGCGCCATCATCATCTTTTGATATGGAGACAAATAATGGAGAGGGAATAGATATAGAACTAAGGGATGAGCTAGAAATTCTTGAGTATAAGGGGCTTAGGATTGCTCCCAAAAAGTCTACCGCATATAATCCAAGCTTTGATATAACTGACGGAGAACTTATTACTGGAATTATTAGCGAGAAGGGAATTGCTAAAGGAAACTACAAAGAATCTCTTGGAGAAATTGTATAGTGAAAAAAATAGCATCAATTGATATTGGGTCGAACTCAATCTTACTACTTATTGGAGAAGTCGATAAAGAAAATATCTTAGTCCTAGAGAACGAAGCAAATGTCACAGGTCTTGGAAGAGATCTTGACAAAAATGGCGAATTTTTATTGGAGTCAATGAATGACTCTTTTAATGTGCTAAGTTCCTATGTCGATCTGTGTATAAAACACCATATAAATCCATGTGATGTTGTTGTTACCGCAACAGAGGCAACTCGAGTTGCTAATAATGCTCCAGATTTCATTGCAAAGGTAAACAATGAGCTAGGTCTTAATATAACAGTGCTAACAGGTGAGGGGGAAGCTTATTACTCTACCGCCGGGATTCTTTTTGATTCACAGATTCAGGACGAACAAATTTCTATTATGGATATCGGTGGAGCATCAACTGAACTAATTAAGGTCGATACTAAAACCAAAAAAATACTTCACTCTTTTTCTATGCCCATTGGTGCAGTTCGTTGGAACAATTGGAAGTCTAGCGGTGTTCTGGATGAGAAACTGTCCGAAATCTTTGATAACTATAGTGAAAGCCTAGAAAAGGTTCATACTTCTAAACTTTATTGTGTCGCAGGTACTATGACTTCTGTTGGTAGTATTTATTTAGGTCATAAGGATTTTAAAGAAAAAGATGTTAATGGACTAGAGTTCAAAATAGAGAGTTTAAAAGATTTACACGAAAGACATATGGATAAAACTGTAGAAGAAATGCTTATTATATACCCTTTTTTAGGGAAGCGTTCACAAACAATACATTCTGGAATCGATCTTGCTATGGCTATTATGGAAAAAGTTGGCAATAATCAGATATATATATCCACATACGGGTTACGCTACGGAACTTTATTATTGGGAGAGATAAAAGATGAATTTATTATCAACAGATGACACTTTTGAAGAGCAAAACTTTGCTTCAGGCGATGTCTTAGTTTTCGAAGGTAAAGCTACAGACTTTGTGTACCTTATTCGTCGAGGAAAGGTCGCCACATTTACGATGTCATCTGACCGTATTTATCCAATTTCATTGATTGATGGTGATGGGCTTGTAGGTGAGGATTGTACCTTCACAGGAGCTCCTAGTAACTATTCAGCCGTTGTACTTGAAAATACCACTGCCGTTAAGATTCCAGTTGAGACAGTTCAAAACTTTATAAAGGAGTCTCCAGCGTGGGTTGGAAATTTATTTGGTGAAATATCGGGTAGGCTCATGAAGACGATTGATATCATCGGGGAACATAAAATCTTAGATGATAAACTTTTTGGTGGAGTAAGTCTTACAGAGCAAGAAGAAAAAATGTTGAGAAAGTCTATTACTTAAATATTAACTTCATGCTTTCGACTTAGATCAATTGCAAGTCTAATAATGTTATCTTTTGCACGTTTGCACTCCTGCTTTTTACCGTTTAAGTTCTGAGACATTATTTTAAACGCTGCCTCAGCACTTTCTCTTGGAATACAATTTAATGCATATCTCTGAATTTCTGCACTTTCGTCATATATTGCAAGACCAACTATTGCCGGATTTACTTGCGATAGAATTTTTCCTAAGAAGTTCTGCGGTAACTTTCCCAGGTCTTTAAATGAAAAACTTTGCTCTGAAAGTTCTCTCGCCATAACGGCATTTCTAAGTCTAACATTATCAAGAAGCTTTTTTCTTTCTGATTCGTTCATGAATTGAAGCATCTCTATAATTTGCTGACGTCCATTTATAAAGATTCCTTCCTCTGCTGTATCTGACATGTATTGCTCCTTGAATTCTTATATTACTGCTTGTTACGCTTCAAACTTTGCTTTTTCAGTTTGAAACTTGGTTTGTGCTGTTTCCATATAAGTTTTGTGATCATTTTGTTGTTTCTCAATCTCGCTATTTTGGGACTCTGTAATTTCATCTAATTTTTCAGAATGAGTGGCCTTGTTATCTTCAACTAGCTTCTTAAACTTATTTTCTTCAAGTTTGATTATTTCATTATTTTTCTTTCTAATATTCGATAACTTAATTTCAAGCTGGTTTTTCTCTTCCAGCATTTTACTATCGTAATTTTTTTTAAGTTGGCTAACTGAGGACTTACTCTGGGTGCTCAACTTGTCGAGTTCAGATCGCATTTGTCTCCGAGCTTTTTTCATCTCATAGATATGCTTTTTATCAAGAGATTCCTCTTGTCGTGCTCGAATTTGCTGTTTTACTCCATCCATAGGGCTTCCTTGAACTATTTGATGTTCTAGTTACATCAATATATATAATAATCTATCTAGGGTACTGCTTACAATACTAGGTAAAAATATCGTTTATTTATAAAAGTACCTGCTTTAAATGGTCTAATAATTGAATATTATTGATAAAATTGATTTAAAAACATCTTTATTGAGTATAATCTTTATTACCTATGGATAACTTAATACTTACCGAAATTGATCAGACTGACTTTAGGCGATGGCTAAGACTGAATTTAGTTAGTATCTCCTGGGAAGGTCGTTTTGTTGATGACTTTAATAAGGTCTGGAGTCTTATATTTCAAAACGACACTGGTGTCGAAGATCAGTTTAAAACTCTGAAGCTTGTTGAGGCGATGGTAACCGAGGGTCCTCTTTTAGCCTGGTTTAAGTGGATAAGGTCTAAGCTGATTTGCTATATCTATATAAATAAAGATCTAACAGTTCGAGAGTTATCTGTACTTGTAAATACTCACTTCGCTGAAACCTCTATAATATTAAGAGATTTTTTTATCGAAACGGCACCGCACCTTGAAGAAGTTTTTAATGAGAGACTACATAACGGAAACGTTTTATCTGAAAATTTAGAGCTCATGTATGCAGACTTTCTAGAGTACTTGCCTGGTAAGGATTTAATTCAAGGAAGTCTTGCTGAGGAAGTGATGATTGGTATGGAGGTAACTCTTTATTCTGACTGGAGTAAAATACTAAAGAAATTAGAAGATCTAAATCATAAAAAAGTACCACTAAGGACGACTCTTCAAGATAAAAAGTTTATAGGTAGGCAGTTAAAGTTCGTTCAAGAGTTAGTACTGTTATTTTTTATTGGAGCAATATTAATTTTTGCCGTAAAGGTTGGAAGTAAGTGGTACGATGGCTATTTGATCGAAAAAATCTCCTTATTCGAACCAAACTTTTTTTGGCTTGATACAAATTTACCCTTTACTAAAGAATCTTCTATCACGGATAACGAATTAAGGCTTGAATCTGAAAAACTTGCGGAGCTTGAAAAGATTGAAGCCCAGAAAATATTTAATGATATAAAAGAGGTGCAGCGTTTTGAAGTTGAATCTGATGTTGTCCTAACTTCTCTTGATACTCTGCCAAGAGATTTTGGTGTCGCAGATCTTGAAAAATCAGACTACGAAGAAGTTAAGAAGGGTGGCTATCGAAATATGCGCTATGGTCGACGTAAAGCATACCGTGTGATGATGACATCAGTGAACCCAACCCAAACCAAGAAAGATCTAATTAGAATTTTAGAAAAGTTTAAAGTTTCTCAGGTGGATAATGTGAAACCAGGGACACAGATACCTGGGGGAATTTACTTTAATCTTTTTGTTCCGATTCCTAACCTGAAAGAGTTTCTGTCTAAAGTCTCATCTTTTGAGAAACAGTCGACAATTCTCGAGAGTAAAACTGTATTTAACGGACCTTCAAATACGAGCAAAGTTTTTATTTGGATTAAGTCTATTTAAATTGGACTAGTCTTCCAGTGTTAGTAATATTATTTTGTCATTCTTCCTGATTTTCTTAGCTATATCTATTCCAGATTCAACATAAGCAAAAACAGTATATTTTTCATCGAGCTCAGGAAGCTCCTTGAGACAAATAAAGAACTGTGAGTCTGCAGAGTTAGAGTCATTCTCATCTATGGCCATGGATACTGCGCCTAGAGTGTGAGAATTAGAATTAATCTCGGATTTAATTTTAGTGCCTGTTCCTCCCTCTCCCGTACCTGTAGGGTCCCCGGTCTGAATAAAGTTATTCTTTGAAACTCTATGGAAGAGGAGCCCATTATAAAAGCCACTTTTAATTAACTCCTGTACTCTCTGTGCAGTAGAGGGGGCTTCTTTAGAAAAACGAAGTATTATATCACCGTAAACAGTTTTTATCCGTGCCTTTGAGGACATACTTTGTTTAATTAAAACCTCTTCCCCAAAATCACTTTCTGTGGGCTTAAAACAGCCAGATAAAGTCGCCAAGGTGATCAATAAAATCGTTAATTTTTTAAACAAAATAAAGTCTCCATTTAATGATATTTTAATGATTATGTTTTATTTTCGAGAAAATGCAAAATAATTGAATTAACTTGAAAAATACTGTTGACAGCAAGAATCTATTTATCTAAATTAGCAATCCGCGATATAGATCGAGAATACCTTGTGGGGGTGTAGCTCAGTTGGGAGAGCATCTGATTTGCATTCAGAGGGTCGCAGGTTCGACTCCTGTCATCTCCACCATTTTCGATCTTTATTTTTTTATAAATATAAAAAAAACTATTGCCTTAAGATTTCCTCAATGCTAAACATGTCGGAATCTTAAAACACAGATCTTTGACAATTGAATAATAAGTAACAGTTTTACCTTCTTTGGAAGGTAGAAAAGATGAGAAGAAACCTGTTCAATAATGCAACTCTTTGGAGTTGCGTAGTTAGTTGAATAAATGGGTTATTAGTCGTGAGGCGAATTAATCTACTAACGTTGGTGTTGAACTACCAATCATTTAGCCAGACGCTATCTATTCGTAGATAGCAACGAACATATGAGTCTATTAATAAAAGAGATTACAATTCAAATAATACTTGGAGAGTTTGATCCTGGCTCAGAACGAACGCTGGTGGCATGCCTAATACATGCAAGTCGAACGAGAAAGTCACTTCGGTGGCGATTAAAGTGGCGCACGGGTGAGTAACGCGTAGGTGATATGCCTTTTAGTGGGGGACAACAGTTGGAAACGACTGCTAATACCGCATAAGCTTGGTGAAATTGAAAAAACCAAGGAAAGGGGGCTTCGGCTCTCGCTGAAAGATTGGCCTGCGTAGCATTAGCTTGTTGGTGGGGTAATGGCCTACCAAGGCGACGATGCTTAACTGGTCTGAGAGGATGATCAGTCACACTGGAACTGAGACACGGTCCAGACTCCTACGGGAGGCAGCAGTAGGGAATATTGCACAATGGAGGAAACTCTGATGCAGCAATGCCACGTGAGTGAGGAAGGCCTTCGGGTTGTAAAGCTCTGTCCTATAGGAAGAACAGCATTGTGGTTAATACCCACGATGTTTGACGGTACTATAGAAGAAAGCACCGGCTAACTCCGTGCCAGCAGCCGCGGTAATACGGAGGGTGCAAGCGTTGTTCGGATTTACTGGGCGTAAAGCGCGCGCAGGCGGACTAGCAAGTCAGATGTGAAATCCCAGGGCTTAACCCTGGAACTGCGTCTGAAACTGTTAGTCTAGAGTCTCACAGGGGGTAGGGGAATTTCACGTGTAGGGGTAAAATCCGTAGAGATGTGAAGGAACACCGGTGGCGAAGGCGCCTACCTGGATGAGTACTGACGCTGAGGCGCGAAAGCGTGGGGAGCAAACAGGATTAGATACCCTGGTAGTCCACGCCGTAAAC
>CAJXPQ010000005.1 GCA_913058265.1 uncultured Oligoflexia bacterium | reverse complement strand
TGACAGGTGCTGCATGGCTGTCGTCAGCTCGTGTTGTGAAATGTTGGGTTAAGTCTCGCAACGAGCGCAACCCCTATCTTTAGTTGCCAGCATTAAGTTGGGCACTCTAGAGAGACTGCCCGGGTTAACCGGGAGGAAGGTGGGGATGACGTCAAGTCCTCATGGCCCTTATGCCTTGGGCTACACACGTAATACAATGGTACATACAAAGGGAAGCGATCATGCGAATGTTAGCAAATCTCAAAAAGTGTATCTCAGTCCGGATTGGAGTCTGCAACTCGACTCCATGAAGTTGGAATCGCTAGTAATCGCGGATCAGCACGCCGCGGTGAATACGTTCCCGGGCCTTGTACACACCGCCCGTCACACCATGGGAGTTGGTTCAATTTTAAGACGTGACTTTAACCTTCGGGAGAGAGCGTCTACAGTGGGACCGATGACTGGGGTGAAGTCGTAACAAGGTAGCCGTAGGGGAACCTGCGGCTGGATCACCTCCTTTTTAAGGAATGAATATTCCAAGTCAAATTATTGAACATCAAGGTTTCTTCTCATCTTTTTTATATTTTATCTATATGGGTGTATAGCTCAGCTGGTTAGAGTACGTCCCTGATAAGGACGGGGTCCCAGGTTCAAGTCCTGGTACACCCACCAGTAGATAAAAAAACTAATAACTTATTATTTAAAGTTAAAAGGCAAAAATAAAATCATAAATTTTTTCAAATATATTTTTGCTCTTTTACAACTTCATAACAGGATCAGATAGAAGACGAGAACAATACAAAAATCCAAATAAAAATTAAAAAACTAGAGTAAAGCTACTAAGGGCATACGGTGGATACCTTGGCAGTAGGAGGCGATGAAAGACGTGGTTAAACTGCGATAAGCTTCGGTGAGTTGTTAAACATACTTTGACCCGGAGATTTCTGAATGGGGCGACCCTTTTGTATGAGAATGCAAAAACTCGCTGGTGAGTAAAGTAGCCAGTGTAGAGCTAACCGGGGGAACTGAAACATCTAAGTACCCCGAGGAAGAGAAATCAATTGAGATTCTGTCAGTAGCGGCGAGCGAACACAGATTAGACCAAACCAGTATGCGTGCATACTGGGGTTGTAGGACCTGCATCAAGCGGAGTTTGCTAAGAGAAGTGTCTGGGAAGTCACGCCATAGAGAGTGAAAGCCTCGTATCTGAAAGCGAACAAAGTGGGCGGGTATCCTGAGTAGGACGGGACACGTGAAACCCTGTCTGAATCTGGGAGGACCACCTTCCAAGTCTAAATACTACCTACTGACCGATAGTGTACCAGTACCGTGAGGGAAAGGTGAAAAGAACCCCGATGAGGGGAGTGAAATAGATTCTTGAAACCGTATGCTTACAAACAGTCAGAGGGCTATTGTAAAGCCTGATGGCGTACCTTTTGCATTATGAGCCGCCGAGTTACGGTGTGTAGCAAGATTAAGCCGTTGAAGGTGTAGTCGTAGGGAAACCGAGTCTTAATAGGGCGTTAGTTGCATGCTGTAGACCCGAAACGGGATGAGCTTACCATGGGCAGGTTGAAGCGAGGGTAAAACTTCGTGGAGGACCGAACACATATAGGTTGAAAACTGTTGTGATGACTTGTGGTAAGGGGTGAAAGGCCAATCAAATTCCGTGATAGCTGGTTCTCCTCGAAATGCATTTAGGTGCAGCGTCTTTTGATTACTACTGGGGGTATAGCACTGAATTGGCTAGGGGGTTTACCGATCTACCAAACCATATCAAACTCAGAATACCAGTAAGTACAGAAAGGCAGTGAGACTATGGATGCTAAGGTCCATAGTCGAAAGGGAAAGAGCCCAGATCGACATCTAAGGTCCCCAAATAATAACTAAG
This sequence comes from uncultured Oligoflexia bacterium, assembly GCA_913058265.1. Lineage (GTDB taxonomy): Bacteria > Bdellovibrionota > Bacteriovoracia > Bacteriovoracales > Bacteriovoracaceae. Next base: position 242,570 of record CAJXPQ010000005.1, on the reverse strand, counting down.
TGGAAAAGGTTGTGGAACTACCTTGACATCCAGGAGGTTGGCTTAGAAGCAGCCATCCTTTAAAGAAAGCGTAATAGCTCACTGGACTAGTGGTTCTGCGCCGAAAATGTAACGGGGCTAAGTTATTTACCGAAGATTCGAACTATAGCAATATAGTGGTAGAGGAGCATTGTGTTTACCGATGAAGGCATACCGTAAGGAGTGTTGGAGGTCCCACAAGAGCTGATGGTGGCATAAGTAGCGATAAGGAGGGCGAGAACCCCTCCCGCCGAAAATCCAAGGGTTCCTAGGCCAGGTAACTCCGCCTAGGGTAAGCCGGTACCTAAGCCGAGGCTGAAAAGCGTAGGCGATGGACAACGGGTTAATATTCCCGTGCTTGGTGTATAACGTTTGACCGAAGGGGTGACGGAGAAAGGTAGCTGATCAGGGCGTTTGGTTGTCCCTGTTTAAGCAAGTAGGCTGTGTTGTAGGCAAATCCGCAACACGTGAAGGCTGAGATGTGATGACGAGTCGTAAGATGAAGTCAGTGATCCTATGCTTCCAAGAAAAACCTCGTAGGGAGTTGTATATCAATCCGTACCCCAAACCGACACAGGTGGATGGGATGAGAATTCTAAGGCGATTGGACGAACTCTTGTTAAGGAACTCTGCAAAATGGTGCCGTAACTTCGGGAGAAGGCACGCCAATGCTGGTGTAGTCACTTGCTGACGAAGCTGGTATTGGCCGCAGTGAAAAGGGGGTAGCGACTGTTTATCAAAAACATAGGTCTATGCAAACACGTAAGTGGAAGTATATGGACTGACGCCTGCCCGGTGCTCGAAGGTTAAGAGGTGAGGTTAGATCATTCGTGATCGAAGCTTTGAATCGAAGCCCGAGTAAACGGCGGCCGTAACTATAACGGTCCTAAGGTAGCGAAATTCCTAGTCGGGTAAGTTCCGACCTGCACGAATGGCGTAACGACTTCCCCACTGTCTCAACAAGAGGTCCAGCGAAATTGGTGAGCGCGTGAAGAAACGCGCTACCCGCGGAAGGACGAAAAGACCCCGTGAACCTTTACTGTAACTTGGCATTGGGTTTCGATTAACGATGCGTAGGATAGGTGGGAGATGTTGATCTGTGCGTTCCGGCGTACAGGGAGTCATCCTTGAAATACCACCCTTCGTTAATTGGAATCCTAACCTACGGTCGTAATCCGGCCGGGGGACAATGTCTGGTGGGCAGTTTGACTGGGGCGGTCGCCTCCTAAAGAGTAACGGAGGCGCGCTAAGGTTCCCTCAGGCTGAATGGAAACCAGCCGTAGAGTGTAAACGTATAAGGGAGCTTGACTGCGAGACATACACGTCGAGCAGGTGCGAAAGCAGGCGTTAGTGATCCGGTGGTTCCGAGTGGAAGGGCCATCGCTCAACGGATAAAAGGTACTCCGGGGATAACAGGCTGATCTCCTCCAAGAGCTCACATCGACGAGGAGGTTTGGCACCTCGATGTCGGCTCATCGCATCCTGGGGCTGGAGCAGGTCCCAAGGGTTTGACTGTTCGTCAATTAAAGCGGTACGCGAGCTGGGTTCAGAACGTCGTGAGACAGTTCGGTCTCTATCCTCCGTGGGCGTAAGATATTTGAGAAGAGCTGACCTTAGTACGAGAGGACCGGGTTGGACGAACCTATGGTGTACCAGTTGTCACGCCAGTGGCACCGCTGGGTAGCTAAGTTCGGAAAGGATAACCACTGAAAGCATCTAAGTGGGAAGCCCCCTTCAAGATAAGATATCTATTAAGTGTGGTTGTAGACTACGACCTTGATAGGCAGGATGTGTAAGCACTGTAAAGTGTTAAGCTGACCTGTACTAAATACACGTTTTGCTTTATTTAATAATGTTTTTTAATTAAATTTTTTGTATTGTTTGAATCTTCTGTCTGGTTTTGTTTTGTAGTTGCAAAAGAAAAGAAAGTTGCCTATAAAGGTGACATTAAATTGATATTCGTATTTGGGAGTATCGATAGCGGTGAGGAAATACCTGGTTACATCTCGAACCCAGAAGTCAAGCTCATTTGCGGCGAAGGTAGTGCTCGGGGGACTGAGTGTGAGAATAGCAAGACGCTCCCTTATTTTTTTATCCTTTGGGATAGGAAATATATTAAAAGCCCTGATTAAGTTCAGGGCTTTTTTTTTGTTTAATTCAATTTTTGCCAAATCACGTCAAAATTCCTAAAATCTAACTATGAAAGATAAAATACTAAAAATTGAGCTTTATTCAATATTCTTACTATCTGTAATTTCAATACTTTATTATTTCTTTGAAAGTCGTTTGCCAGATAATTCTTTGATAATTTCTAGTTCATCTACTGATTACTTTACGTTTAATTATTATATCTCCTCTGTACTTGCAGAGGTTTCGTACTATGCCGGGCCTTGGGTAGTGTTGCCATTTTTATTTTTTTCATTTTCATATGCATTTATTTTAAATTCTAGAGAACGGCATTCAGACGTCTTCTTAATCTTTTGTGTTATGGCTTTTTTTTATTTTCTAACTTATTTATTACTTCCTCATTTCATGGGGGATGGTTTAAAATCCCTTTCTGAAGAATATGTAAGTCCTTACTATGCTTTTTTCTCAGCTATTCTTTTGGGCTTTTTAACTTTCTATCTCACTCTTAGAGGTGCATTTTTTGTTGTGGCAAAAAAAATTCAAATTGCACTAGAAAGGTTGGGACTTCTTCTTATACGTAGAGTTTCTCTACTGACTCATAGAGCTAAGAAAGTATATGTTGGTTTTAATGGTCAATCTCAAAATATAGGGATTAAGAATAAAGCAACACAGTTGTTAAGAGATAGTACAAATCGACTTAAAAAGTCACAGAAGGCTTCTAGTGAAGATGAGCCAAAGGTGTCGTCTGAACTCACTCCAATTGTACATGATAATAGTGAGGTTGAGGATTCTGATGAAGACGTCTCCAAAGTGGCCAAGGTAAATGTTAAAGATCCTGAGATTAGTGCGGTGGACGACTCCGATAATAATGTTTCGTCTGGTAAGAACTTAAAAAAACGCACAACTGAAGGAAAATTCTTTAAAAGTTCTGATCTAATCGACTGTATAAGTTCGAGTGTTAATAATACAAATACTAGCGGTCCTGATGAAAACTATTTTAGAACAATTATGCGAGCTATTGAAGATAAGCTTTTAGAGTTTAAGCTTGATGGTAAGATAATTAATATTCTTAAAGGTCCTGTTGTAGATACTTTTGAATTAGAGCTCGGTTCTGGTGTAAAAGTTTCCAAGGTTACAGGTCTTAATGACGATATAAGTCTTGCGCTTAATGGAGCGCCTATTAGAATTGTTTATCCTATGAGAGGTAAGCCAACAATTGGTATTGAGGTGCCTAGAAATCCAAGGGACTTTATATTTCTTGATGAAGTTCTACAGTCTGATGCGTTTAATGATTCTAAGTTTAGACTTCCAATTGCAATGGGTAAGGATGCTTTTGGTGAGGTTAAGGTTGTAGATTTGGCCTCTATGCCACATATGTTAGTTGCTGGGGCGACAGGCGCTGGGAAATCTGTATTTATTAACGCTCTGTTGGTTTCACTAATTATTAAAAAATCTCCAAGAGAATTGAAACTTATACTTATTGACCCTAAGCAATTAGAGCTTGCAACATTCGCCGATTTACCTCATTTAATGTTGCCAGTTATTACAGACCCCACTTCTTCATCTATATCTCTCTTATGGGCAGTACAAGAAATGGAGCGAAGATATTCTATATTAAAAGAACTGGGTGTAAAAAATATAGAGGGCTTTAATACTAAAATTAAAACATGTGATCAAAAACTATTGTTTAAGATTAATCAATATTATGAAGATCAGAGTGATGAAGGCTATGAACTTCCATATATCGTTATCGTTATTGATGAGTTTGCAGACTTAATATTATCCAAAACCGGCAAAGAAATAGAGTTAAATGTTAATAGATTGGCGGCAAAAGCAAGGGCCGCTGGAATTCATTTGGTTGTTGCTACGCAACGTCCATCTACAGATGTAGTTACAGGTATAATTAAAGCAAACTTTCCTACAAGGGTTGCATTTCGTGTTTCAACAGGTCACGACTCTAGAACTATTCTTGATCAATACGGAGCAGAGAAGCTACTTGGTAAGGGGGATATGCTTTACAAGCAAGGCGTGGATCTCTTAAGACTTCACTCTTCATTTGTGGATGACAATGAAGTTGAGGGGTTGGCTGAAAAGTTGAGCACCCTAGCAAAGTCATATAATCAGGAGGCTTTAGACTTTCTTGAGAATGGCGGTGAGGATCTAGATATAGAGCCAGTACTATCTTCGAATAATTATGTTAGCGGGTCTTCTGATGACCCTGCGTATCAACAGGCTGTTGAGGTTGTTATTGAGAACGGATCAGCATCAGCATCAATGATACAGAGACGATTGAGAGTAGGTTATAATCGAGCTGCAAATATTGTTGAAGAGATGGAGCGAAATGGTATTGTAGGTCCCGCTCAAGGCTCAAAACCAAGGAAGGTTATCGCTCGCTCAGAGTAAAGTTAGCTTGCCAAAATCCCCAAATTAATGATAATAATTCCAGCTATTAACAATAAAGTTAATTAACGATAATCGCTTATCTTGGATGGTCCACTTAGTGGCAGTAAGCGATTCGAAAAAACCACCAAGGAGACATTCATGGCTAATACGCTAGAACTAAAAGAATTACTTGAGGCGGGTGCACACTTCGGTCACCAAACTCACAAATGGAATCCAAAAATGAAGCCTTATGTCTATGGCGAAAGAAATGGAATCTACGTTATCGATCTTGAGCAAACATTACCTATGGCTCAAAAAGCTTACGAATTTATTAAAAAAACTACTTCTTCAGGGAAAACAGTTTTATTTGTTGGAACTAAGAGACAAGCTTCGACTGTAGTTAAAGGTGCAGCTGAAGATTGTGGAGCTTTTCATGTAACTAGTAGATGGTTAGGCGGAATGCTTACAAATTATAAAACTATTGCTCTTTCTGTTGATAAACTAAGAAAAGTTGAAAAAATGAAAGAAAATGGTGACTTCAAGCTTTTAACTAAAAAAGAGCAATCTAAAGTTGAAAAAGAAGTTACTAAGTTAGAGAAAAACCTAGGTGGAATTAAGAATATGAGAAAGCTACCTGGAGCTTTAGTTGTTATTGATCCGAATAGCGAAAGAATTGCAGTTAAAGAAGCAAACTTACTTAAAATACCTGTTATTGCTTTAACTGATACTAACTGTGATCCAGACGGTATTGATTTTATCGTTCCTGGAAATGATGATGCAATTAAATCAATTACACTTTTCACTGAGTATTTTTCAAGTGCTGTAGCTGAAGGTAGTAAGGGTGTTAAAAAAGATTCTGGCGAAGCGGTTAGAGATATTTCTCTTGAAAAAGAAATTATCGAAAAATACGAGAAAGACGTAGAACTTAAATTAGAAGAATAGAATTTTAACTTTAAATTAAAAGAGTAAGGATTTAGAAATGGCATTTACAGCAAAAGATGTAAAAGAGTTAAGAGATAAGACAGGCGCAGGAATGATGGACTGTAAGAAGGCTTTAACTGAAAATAATGGAAGTATAGAGGCTTCAGTAGACTTTCTTAGACAAAAAGGTCTTGCGGCCGCTGCTAAAAAAGCGACTAGAATTGCAGCAGAAGGTTTGATTGGAGCTGTTGTTGAAGGAAATGTTGGGGCGATCGTAGAGATTAACTGTGAGACTGACTTTGTAGCTAAGAATGATGACTTTAAAGGTTTTGTTACTAACATTACAAATCACTTGGTAAGTAGTTCAGCAAGTAATGTAGAAGGGCTAAGAACGGAGTCTTTTGGTTCTGGAACAGTTCAAGACACTGTTCAAGAATTAACACTAAAAATCGGTGAAAAAATTGATATTAGAAGATTTGCTAAAAGAACACTTTCTGGTGAAGGCCAAGTTGGATCATATATCCACGGTGGTCGAATTGGTGTTTTAGTAGAAGTAACTACTGATTCAGCTGAACTAACTAAAAAACCTGAATTCACTGATCTTGTTAATGATTTATGTCTTCATGTAGCAGCAGCTGAGCCGAAGTTTATGAGCGCAGATGATATCGATGAAGATTACAAGGCTAGAGAAGCAAAAGTTTATGAAGCACAGTTAATTGATCAAGGTAAGCCAGAGAAAATGATTCCTAATATCATTAAAGGTAAGCTAGCTAAACTAGCTTCAGAAGTTTGTCTTCTGGATCAAAAGTTTGTTAAAAACCCAGACCTTTCAATTTCTAAATTAATTAAGGAAGTTGAAGGTAAAGTTGGTGGGAAAATTTCTATCGCAGGTTTTGACAGAGTTAAATTAGGTGAGGGTATTGAGAAAAAAGTAGATAACCTTGCAGAAGAAGTGGCTAAGTTAACACAATCATAATTAATTTATAATAGCATTAAGGGCCCTGTCGGGCCCTTTTTAGTATGGGGATTTAATGAAGTATAAACGAATACTACTGAAACTATCTGGTGAGGCCTTAGCTGGCGATCAAAGCTTTGGAATCGACGGAGCGATGCTAACAAAAGTGTCTCAGGAGATTTCAGACTTACATAATCTTGGAGTTGAAGTTGCTATCGTTGTTGGTGGAGGGAATATCCATCGAGGAGTTGCTGGTGCTACAACGGGTATGGATCGCTCGACTTCAGACTATATGGGAATGATGGCTACTGTAATCAATTGTTTAGCACTTCAAGATCATCTAGAGAGAAAAAATATTTATACTAGAGTTCTTTCTGCAATCGAAATGAAAGAAGTTGCAGAACCTTATATTAGAAGAAGAGCGATTAGGCACCTTGAAAAGAAGAGGGTTGTTATTTTTGCAGCGGGAACTGGAAATCCTTACTTTACGACTGACACAACTGCAGCACTACGAGCAAATGAAATTAATGCAGAAGTGATAATGAAAGCGACAAAGGTTGATGGTGTCTACGATAAAGACCCAATGAAGTCTTCCGATGCAGTAAAATTTGATGAGTTATCATATATTGATGTTCTTAATAAAGGACTCAAGGTTATGGACTCTACGGCCATAAGTTTGTGTATGGATAATAATCTCGATATTATAATTTTTAATATGTTTGAATCTGGAAATATACAGAAAGTTGCCGAAGGTGAAACTATAGGAACATTAATTACAAAAGCAAAAAGTTAGGAGATTTATATGATTGAAGAAATTAAAAATGATTTAAATGATTCTATGAAGGGTGCAATTGTATCTCTGCACTCCCAATTGACTAAAGTTAGAACAGGAAGAGCTAACGCTAATGTTCTTGATGGAATTAACGTTGATTACTACGGAAGTCCAACACCTATAAAACAAGTTGGGCAAATCTCAACACCTGAAGCGAGACTTCTACAAATTCAACCATTTGACAAATCGATTATAGCAGAAATTGAAAAATCAATTATTAATGCGAATCTAGGATTAAATCCCTCAAATGATGGAAACTTTATAAGAATATCTTTTCCAGCTCTTACAGAAGAAAAAAGAAAAGACTTGGTAAAGCAAGTTAAGAAGATGGGCGAGGATGGAAAGATCAAAATCAGAAATAGTCGTCGCGATAAGAATGAAATTGTAAAAAAAGCTGAAAAAGCTAAAGAAATAACAGAAGATGATGTTAAAAAATTTACTGATGAAATACAAAAAATAACTGACGTATTTATTAAAGAAGTCGATGACATTATTGATAGTAAAGAAAAAGAGTTGATGACAGTCTAGATGAGTTCTATCAAACATGTTGCAATTATTATGGACGGAAATGGTCGCTGGGCAAAAATGCGAAAGCGACCTCGAGTTTGGGGCCACATTAGAGGGGCCAGAAAAGTGTCAGAGATTGTTGAAGCCTCTTCTGAGCTAGGATTAGAGTCTTTAACTTTATATACATTTTCTACAGAGAACTGGAGTAGACCGACTCAAGAAGTTAAAACTCTATTTAAATTGCTTAGAAAATTTCTTGAAAGAGAAAAAACTAACCTAATTCAGAATAATATAAAGTTCAATGTAATTGGGAATTATCAGGTCTTAGATTCTCGTATTGTGAATATGATCGAAGATTTAAAAGAGGAGACTAGGGACAATTCAGGCCTTGAGCTTTCCTTAGCAATTAATTATGGAGGGCGAGCAGAAGTCGTCGATGCTGTAAATAAGTTCTTGGCAGAAAATAGGAAAACAAGAGAGATCCGAGAGGAAGATATTTCAGATAATCTTTATTCTAACAAAATTAGAGAAATTGATTTAATGATCCGAACGGGTGGAGATAAAAGAATTTCTAACTTTTTATTGTGGGAACTTTGCTACGCAGAAATGTTTTTTACAGATACAAAGTGGCCTGAATTTTCAAAAGATGAATTTAAAGCAATTATAGCGAAGGTTGCCTATAGAGAGAGACGCTTTGGCGGCCTAGTAGAGAATAACGAAACAACCATAGAAAATAACAAAAGACACTGAGGTCAATTATGACTAATACACAACTAAGAATTATTTCTGCCGTCGCAATGATGCTAATTGTATGCTTTGCTGCTTATGTCGGACCAAAGGGATTATTAATACTCGTTTTTGTTTCAGGGATATTATTAGTTGATGAATTTTTATTTAATATGCTTGATGTTGCTAGAAGTCACTTTAGCTATCTTACTTCACAAGTAACATTCGTTCTCGGATTTATTGTATTAAATATTGTCGATGTGAATATGCAAAACTTTAGCATCTTTATTTGGGCCGGGGTCGTTTTAAATATATTTCTTAGTGGCTACCTATTTTTTGAGCCAATGGAAAAGCAAGTCACTTTAAGTATTCTCAAAAAATATACTTATATGTCAGGGATTATCTTTTTGGTTCCACTTGTTGGGCTAACTTTTTTAGTTCACCAAGATAATTGGCTTAACTATATATTATTATTACTTCTTGTTACATACTCGGTTGATACTGGTGCTTGGTTCTTTGGAAAGAACTTTGGAAATAAGAAGTTATGGCCAAAGATAAGCCCTAATAAAACACTTACAGGAGCTGTTTCAGGTGCTCTAACTTCAGTCTTTTTATCAAGTATTGTTATCTATTTTACATTTAATAAATTAAGTCCACCTGTTGTCGTTTGCCTTTTTATCTTGGCCATCGTAGCTCAAGTAGGCGACTTAGTTGAATCCAAACTTAAGCGTCAGTTAAATGTCAAAGATAGCTCAAACCTGATACCTGGACATGGTGGAATCTATGATAGAATCGACAGTCTAGTTTTTGTAGCTCCATTTTATGCTATGATGATTAAGGAATACTTCATTTAAGGAGAAGCTTTGATTTTACAGAAAATTCTTATATTTATTATCTTTTTAGGTCCTCTAGTATTCTTTCATGAATTAGGACATTTTCTTTTTGCAAGGTTTTTTGGCGTACGAGTTGAAACATTCTCAATCGGTTTTGGACCAAAACTATTTCAATTTAAAAGAGGTGATACAGTTTATGCTTTTTCTTTAATACCACTTGGTGGATATGTGAAAATGTTTGGAGATGATCCTCTTTCCGATGTTGAGCTTACTCCAGAAGAAGAAAAAGTTGCTTATACTAGAAAAAGTAAGTGGGCACGTTTTTGGATCATTTTCGGTGGACCTTTAGCTAACTTCATATTTGCTTTTTTCATTTACTTATCTCTGGTTTCAGTTGGAGAAAAAGTTCCACAAACTAAATTTGGAGTCGTGCCGGCAACACATAACTTACATGCCAATGGGATCAGAACTGGTGATGTTCTATCGAAAGTTAACGATCAAAAAATAACAAGTTTCGATGATCTTAATATGATTGACTCGAAAGTTGAGAATATTACGGTTACTCGTGGTGGTGAGGATAAACTCGTTGCTGTAGACCTTGGAATGATGGAATTTTTGAAATCATTTTCAGAGATTAATACGCCTCTAAGGTCTCCAATCGTTGTGAACAGTGCAGGGGACAGTCTTCTCATTACAGAGGCCGGGTCTAAAGTCATTATTTCACTTGAGGAATTATTAGATAAAGAATCAAGTAACTTTGATCTTTATACTTTAAGTGATGAAGTTAAGATGGAGTTTCGTCCTGAAGAATTTTCATTTGAAGGGCTTGTAGCAACAAGAATGAGCACTTCTACAAATCTCAAAGACTACTTAAGGGAAAATAACCTATACCCGAGAGATCTCTTAATTAAGAATATTGTTGCAGACTCGGCGGCAGACTCAGCTAAGTTGAAGCATAATAATACAATCATTGGGATAAATGGTGTGGATGTGTTTTCTTTTACTGAACTAAGAGAGAATATACAAAAAGCTAAACCGGACACTGTTATGACTTTAAAGTTACTAACTAGGGATGGCGTTGTTGATTTTCCAATTACCCCACAACAAAAAGAAAGTAACGGAACAAAGTATATGAGCATCGGAGTAGAAAGTGGTGTTAGCTTTTTATCTTTGATGGTTGAGTATCGGAGTACAGGTGTTATTGATGCCTTTACTCGTGCCTATTACCGAACTGCCGATGGGATGGCGAAAACTTTAGATGGCTTCAGAAAGCTGATTACAGGTGAAGTATCCTTAAAGCATGTGGGTGGCCCTATTGCTATCGGTCAGGTTGCTTCGGACTCGTTTGATATTAGTTTATCGATGTTCTTTAGATTGATGGCGATCATTTCTATTAACCTTGGAATTATTAACCTCTTTCCAATTCCAGTCTTGGATGGCGGTCATCTTGTATTTATCTTTTTAGAGCTTGTAAACGGTGGTCCTTTATCAAGAAAGAAGCTTCAGTATGCTCAACAGTTTGGTTTATCTCTTTTGTTTCTGTTGATTTTTGTTGCGCTCTTCAATGATGTCTCACGACTATTCAACTAATGTACTTATTTATTGATACCACTCAATATATAACAATAGGTCTTCTTGGTGAAGACTTCTCATGGATTGATTACAGCCTAGTCAAAGATAAAAAAAGCTCTGCAAATTTACACTTCTTGATCTTTGATATGCTTGAAAAAAAATCTATTGAATTTGAAGCTGTTAAGAAGATTATTTATATGGCCGGACCAGGTTCTTATACTGGAATGAGGGTGTCACAAGGGTTTGTTGATATCTGTAGGTTGAATGGTAAGGATATTTTTTCACTTTACCACTTTGATGTTCCAGGGCTAACCAGAGCTTATCCTTCTGGGAAATGGTTTGCGACGGCATTTAAAGGAGAAATATTTATCGCTGACTGGAACAATTATCACATCAGTACAAAACTTGTCAAAAAAGATGATTTTGTTGAGGGAGAGGAATTACTTTTTACCTCCTTTGCTGAAGATGAGACCACTCTTTCCACAGATAAATTGATTTTTGAATATTCAAAAATTATTTTTACAGAAATTACAAAAACGAAAACACAAAAAGAGCTCTTCTACTATCGAAGCTTAGATGAGGAGTATTCACAATCATGAACAAATACTTCTACATGGATAAAAAAGTCCTAACTAAGTTATTTATACTACTTTGTATCTTGCTATTCATTTCAGTAAAGCTTGGCTTTATTTATCTTCTGCTTGTCTCCTTATATTTATTTTTTCACCGAAAAAAGCAAATTGATTTTACTCTTCATAGAAGTACTGGGAAGGAAATTTTTGTTTCGCCAGTCAGTGGAGTTGTGAAGAATGTAGAATTTAGAGAGAATAATGTAGATGTCGAGGTCTCGGTTTCTCTTAAGAGAGACTGTGGAGTCCTTATGCCTTTTAAAGGAGATATTACTAGTTTTTTTGAGATATATTCTCCGCATGTTTTGTTAAGCTTTTTAGGAATTAAAAATATTAAAATCTCTATTGGGCTAAACTCTGATCTCTATCCAGATGTCATATTTAAAGTATATGGACTTTCTATTTTTAGAAAACCGGAGATTATTGTAAGAGCAGGAGACAGGGGCAGTACTGGGGGATTGATAGGTTATTTGCCTTACGGGGGAAAAATTGTTATTTCTCTGCCTATTAAGAGTGAGATCTTAGTAAGTAAAGGTGATAAGGTGACATCATTTCAAACACTTATTAGTAGATACAAAGGCAATAATGACAGTAAAAAAGATTGATAAGTTAGCATTTTTTCTTCCAAATTCATTTACAGCTTTAAATATTGGGTGTGGGTTTACAGCTATACTCTTTTCGATACAGCAAGACTTCTATAAAGCTTGTATGCTTATTATATTAGGAGCTATCTTTGACTCTGTTGATGGACGTGTTGCTAGAATGACTGGAACTCAATCTAGCTTCGGTGAACAATTTGATTCTTTGTCCGACTTGATTTCTTTTGGTATTGCTCCAAGTATTATCTTTTACAATAAGTTTTTGTTGGGCTTTGGCCGTATTGGTATGATTGTGGCTTTCTTCTACTTACTTTGTGGAGCCTTAAGACTTGCCCGATTCAATGCAAATATTGATAAAGTTAAAAGCGATTACTTTCAAGGTATGCCAATTCCTGGTGCTGCAGCAGCAGTTATAGGCTTTGTTCTAATTAGTTCTGAGTTTCCGCAATATCTACATAATACCTATATCGCGATCCCATATTTATTATTTTATTCTATTCTAATGATTTCAAATATTCCATTTACTTCATTTAAGAATTCCGATTGGGTCCGTACGAATAAAAGAAAAATATTGTTTCTATTATTTATAGTCGCATCTTCTTTATTTGTGTATGAGGAGCTAATGATTTTTGTCGTGATGTCCGTTTATGTTGTTGCTTCTTTAATCTACTTGATCACTCATCGTAGTAAATTTATAGGGATGTTTAACTGGGAAGAGGATGAAGAAACTCAAACTCCAAGTTAAATTTAGTGGGAGCAATTACTTTGGCTGGCAAGTTCAAAACCAGGCTGGTCCTACTGTTCAGGGAACCTTAAACACTGCTTTAGAAAAAGTATATAAAGAAAAGATTAAAACAATTGGCTCCGGTAGAACTGATGCTAGAGTACACTCACTTGATCATCATGTTGTCTTTACCCCCCCTTTTTCAATTCCTAGTGATAGCCTTATCAAGGCCTTGAATTCCCATCTACCTGAAGATATTCGTATTTATACTTGTGTGGAAGTAGAAAATGATTTTAGAGCAACAAATGATGCTATTAAGAAAGAGTACCGTTATCTTTTTACAAATGATCCCATTGGCTCACCTTTTCAGAACGATCTTATGACAAACCTTACTTTTGATCTAAACTTTGATGCTATGAGTAGGGCATGTGAAGCTTTTATTGGAAGCTATGACTTTGAAAATTTTCATTGCACTGGATCTGATCCTGCTAATACGATACGAGAAATATATGAGTGTGAGATTATTAAGGTTGATCCAGATTTTCATGGCATCCTTGGACCCCATTACTGCTTAAGAGTTGTAGGTAATGGATTTTTAAAGCAAATGGTAAGGCTTATTGTAGGAACTGTGTGGAGTCATGGAAGAGGTAAGGTTAGCATAGAGGACATACAAAAATCTCTTGCACTCGAAGATGCTGGACACCTTGCTGCTGTAGCTCCTGCTCAAGGACTATATAAGTTTAAGGTTCACTATTAGGAACTGATTCCTTTGACTTTTTGAGCTATTAGCGCTATTTTCCATTCGAAATTTAATATTATTTATGCATAGCAAAAGGGCGGAAATATGTCTTATCAGATCGAAGATGTTAATGGTTGTACAAAAAAATTGGTTTTTACATTTGATAATGTAGATCTAACATCACAAATAGAAGTTGCTTTAAAAGATAAGCAAAAATCAGCAAATCTTAAAGGTTTCAGAAAAGGTAAAGCACCAATAAGCTTTGTTAAGAAGGTTTATGGAGCAGAAGCTCAAAATGATGCACTTTACAGATTTGTATCTGAAGAATTTTATAAGGCGATACAGGAAGAAGATTTAAGAGCAATTGGTTATCCAGCATTTGGAAATACTAAATATGAAGAAGATCAAAAAGTAAGCTTTGATGCCACAATTGAGATTTTCCCAGTTGTAACAGTAAAAGATTACTCTAAGTTCTCTTTCACTAAGGGTGATGAAACTGTAACAGATAAAGACTTTGAAGATCTTAAGAATCAATACCTTGGTCCAAAAGCAGAAATGATGGAAGTTACAGATGAGAAAGCCAAGCTGAGTAACGGAATGTTTGCCGTTTTTAATTTTGAAGGTGAAAAGCCTGATGGTACAAGACCTGCGAATATGAAAGCGGAAGAGTTTCTTTTAGAAATGGGGTCAGGACAGTTTATTCCAGGGTTTGAAGAAGGGATGATTGGAATGAAAAAGGGTGAGAAGAAAACTTTAGAGTTAACCTTCCCAGCTGACTACCATGAAGAGGATCTTAAATCTGCTCTTGTTAAATTTGATGTAGACCTTCTTGAGATCAAAGAAAAGAAAACACCAGAGTTAACAGATGAAATGGCTAAAGAGTTTGGTTTTGAGTCAGTAGAAGACTTCAATACTAAGAATAAAGTTAGACTTGAAACTCAAAAGAAAAGAGAAGTTCAAACAAAGCTTCAAGAAGAAATTCTAAAGAAACTTGTTGAAGAAAATAACTTTGATGTTCCGAGTACTTTAATTAAGCAGCAGAAAGAATCAGTTAAAGAGGAGCTAGGGGCAAACCTTAAGCAACAAGGCTTTGATGATAGTATGCTTGAAACTTATTTCAGTAAATGGGATGACGATGTTACTCAGAAAGCTGAATTCCAAGTTAAGTCTGGATTAATTTTAGATAATCTTGCTAAGAAATATGAGATCGAAAGCTCTGATGCTGATTTAGATTTAAAGATAGAGGAAATGGCCGCTCAGTCAGGTATGGATAAAGAGCAAGTTGCTAATTATTATACTTCTAATGAGAATGTTAAATCGAACTTAATGTATGCCATAAGAGAAGAGAAAACTTTTGCAAAGTTAATCACTGAAATGAAAGTTAAGTAACTTATTAATAAAATTTTTGTTATATTCGAAATCCTCCCCAAGCGGAGGGTTTCTTTTTGCAATTTATATTGAACTCTTTTATAGAGCAAATCTGATCAATAAAAAATATTCTATTTTTCTTTAACCTAATAATTTCTCCCTGATGGCCAATATTGATAATTTTTTTTGACTCAGAGTAAGGCTGGCTTGGAGACAAGTCCCAAATACTTAGCAGAAGCACTATAACTGCAATACGTATTTGCTTTAATTGAAAAAAGAAAATACATAAAACTACTGAGGTGACGGGGAAGATAATGTCAGGAGTGAAGTTTATTCCATCAAAGAAATAAAGACCCTTTACATATATATTTAAAAGAAAATGATGAAATTGATGTAGAAAGTCGATATTCGGTAGAGTAGAAGTGACAAGAGATATTGGAAAGAGAAGGGTAAAAATAAATGTAAAGAATGGGTTCACTATTAGGCTAAGGAGGCTAACGGCTTGATCGGTTATGCTTGATACACAAAGAAGCGAGAGATTTAGAAAAATGACTACCTTAAATGGATTATCTCTGAAAATGATAATCGTTCCCCAGAACAGCATACTGTAAATAAAGCTTAAGGGGCTTTGCTGAAAATGGCCTATAAGTATACTGAGAATGAGCGTGCATATATATGAGTATTCAAGGGATAGGTTTAACTTGGGAATCTTATAAATAAATCTAAATAGGATCATGCGCTCTATTGAGTAATAACTTCCAAACTCCCTAACATAAATGAACAGTCCTATCAGAATAAAAGCTTCTAAAAAAGGGAGGAACTTAAATATAATAAGTAGGCAGGACAAGTGAATCCCAGATGGGGTGAGTATATGAGACAGTCCATATCGTTTCATCACTGTTTTTAATTTCTTAGATAGACTTAATTTATTGCCAGATATAAAGCCTTTGTAGAGGCCATAGGTATCTTTTGTATAATGGGTGCTTTTAACTTGGAAGGGGATGTAGCTAGACCTTTTCTTAAATTGCTTTGTTGCTGCACCTAGTAATAAGGCTGTCGTTAAAAGTAGGACTAGGTATTTCATAAAGTTATACTTACAAGGTAGACGACAAAGTCGAATACCTTATGTTATTGAAATTTATATGCTACAAAAAATATAAGAGTGCTAATAGGAGAGGTATGAGTCTAAATTTTCCATTGATGTTTGATGATCACTTAAAGTTTTATTTTGCTGAGGATGAGCTAAATAAAAATTTAAAATACCTTACGACACTTCCAAGCGAGATGGTTACATGTCATTTAAAAATAAAGGACGATCTTATTTTGGCAGGCTTGCCGATTTTCTTTGCTACATTTAACTACTTATCTGATAAGCCGCTATCTTTTGAACAATTTCTTGAATTTGAAGGTAAGAGATTCTCAAAGGACGATAAGAAAGAAATTACATTTGAGTTGCCGTTTAACATTGCCTTGTCTGGAGAAAGAATTGCTTTAAATCTTCTGCAAAGAATGAGCAGTGTCGCAACCTTCACTTCCAAGCTTGTTGATATAGCAACTCCTGTTAAAGTCTTAGATACTAGAAAAACAACACCTGGTCTGAGAACATTTGAAAAATATGCAGTGACTGTCGGTGGTGGTAATAACCATCGGTTCTCTCAATTAGACTGTTTTATGATAAAGGACAATCATAAAGTTTTTTTTGGAGGAGTAAAGGGAGCTGTGGATTATTATAAATCGCTAGTATCTTTCTATATGCCACTTATTATGGAAGTACATAGTTTAGATGAGATTAAAGAGGGGCGTGAGTGTGGAGTTGAGCATTTTCTTTTAGATAACTTCTCTCCAAATGATATCGCGAAAGCGGTAGCAATAAAAAAAGATGCCATGACCTATGAAGTTTCTGGTGGTGTGACATTCGAGAATATAGCAGGTTATGCTATTGACGGAATCGACGCTATAAGTTCAGGCGCAATTATATATAATGCACCAACTGTTGATCTATCAATGAAGATTTCAAGGAAATAATGAGTAAAGAGATTTGTGATGTTTTAATTATTGGAACAGGTATTGCGGGCTTAACTGCCGGGATCAAACTTGCTGAAAGTGGTAAGCAAATTATTCTTGTGACTCGAGAGCAAGACCCTCGTTACTCTAATACAAACTGGGCTCAGGGGGGAATTATTTACTCTAAAGATGATTGGGATAAAGCAGATGAGCTAAAAGCAGATATCCAGAAAGCGAGTTCCTCTACTTCTAATACTCTTGCAATAGATAAGTTGATTGAGAGATCATCAGTCATTTTAGAAGAAATACTACTCTCTAAAGTCAAAACAGAATTTACAAAAATTGATAATAAATTATCTTTGACAACAGAGGCAGCTCACTCTAAAGCTAGAATTATCCATAAGGATGACTGTACTGGTGAGTCTATTCAAGTGAGCCTTTTAAACTATATAAAGCAGTTTGAAAATGTTCATATTTTAGAGAAGCATACCGCAATTGATCTCATCACTCCTGATCATCATGGTGTTACATTGGAGCAAAGGTATGAACCGCACAAAGTTGTTGGAGCCTATGTTTTTGATCAAGTAGGTGAGGCCGTTAAAAAAATTATGGCGAAAAAGATTATTATGGCCACCGGTGGTATTGGTTCATTATATTTACATAATTCTAATTCATCTGGTTCTCGTGGTGATGGACATGCTATGTCTAAAAGGGCGGGAGCAGCTATTACTAATATGGAGTTCATACAGTTTCACCCGACTACTTTTTATTCCGGTGCCTATCATAGACGCTTCTTGATCTCGGAAGCACTCAGAGGTGAGGGAGGAATTCTTGTGAATTCTAAAGGTGAGCGATTTATGGAGAAGTATCATCCAGACTTAGAGTTGGCCCCAAGAGATGTTGTTTCTAGAGCGATTCTAAGTGAGCTCATAGAGTTACAAGATGATTATGTCTATCTAGATATAACGAGCAAAGATACTGAGTGGATAAAGCAAAGATTTCCGACAATTTATGAGTATTGCTTAAAGTACAAGGTTGATATTACAAAGGAGCCGATACCAGTTGTCCCAGCTGCTCACTATACATGTGGTGGAGTCAAAACAGACTTGGTAGGAAAAACAAATCTAGAAAATTTATATGCTGTTGGTGAGGTTGCCTGTACTGGTTTGCATGGAGCGAATAGATTGGCTTCAACTTCACTCCTTGAAGGATTAACTTTTGGCTATTTGGCCGCAGAAGATATTATTCATAATGTTGATGAATCCGAAGTCTATGATAGTGATCGAATTAAAGACTGGACTCTTGGGACTCAAGACGTCGATACCGCATTAATTATTCAAGATATTCAAACTCTTAAACAAACAATGTGGAATTACCTTGGATTAAAGAGATCTCGAAACCGCCTAGCGAGAGCTAGGGCCATGTTTAGTGAGTTAAATGAAGAAATTTTTAAATTCTATAAGCATGCGAAACTGCGTGATGACCTCATTGGCTTGCGAAATGCTGTCGAGGTTGGCTATATGGTTTTAAACTCTTCAGTTCAAAATAAAGAGTCTATTGGCTCTTTTTATCGAGAAAGTTGACACCCCTGTAAATTATACAAAATCGGCTACTTAGATACAAAAATGCCTTTATACTAACCTAGTGATAAAACTTATTTTAGCCCTTATATTCATCTCTAATCTTGCGTATTCCTCTGAGTTTGAAGTGGAGTACTTACAATTTAAAAATGAAAAAATTCGAACAGGTATTATTCATACAAGCGTATCTGAGGCAAAAGCAAATATTATTTATCTCCAAGGTCTTGGGGACTCCATGATGAATCATATGCCACTATTTACTAAGCTTTCAGATGATGGCTTTAACGTTATTGCTTTTGATTATATAGGACAAGGTGGATCCAGCGGCTCAATGAATAAAACAACTATTTCAAATATAGGAACACTCACGGACATCGTTTGGAAGCATTATGTGAAAGATGACTCAAAAAAGAATCTTCTAGGGTGGTCCACTGGTGGTTTGGCAGCTTATCGTTATGCTTATAAGAACCCTTATGATGTTAAGTCTCTTGCACTTATGGCCCCTGGAGTAGTACCGGCATTAGTTGTTGGTGATAAATTTGTCATTACTGAGTATACACTCACAAGTCAGAGTTATAGATTAGAGGATAACCCTCATATTGATCAGATAAGACCTACTTCGCCGATAAAGGTGCCGGTATTTGCTGCGAATCTATTAGGAACGGCTTTGTTTTCAAGGTTTTGGAAGATCAATGAATCAATTAAATCAATGGCCTTATTTGGAAGTCATAAGGACTCATACATTAATACTCAGAAATCATACGCTTTGATTGAAAAAAATAACCCTCACTTTGACCTTCATATGTACGATGTAGAAGGTGCGCTTCATGAGTTGGACAATGAAATACCTGAAGTCTCTGAAGATGTGCATGAGAGAATTTTAAGATTCTTTAACTAAACCCTGTATTTTTTATAATTCGCATCAGATTAGACGTATCCCAATGGACATATAACCTGAGTAAACCTATATTGGCACCACTTATGGAGATTTTTTAGCATGGATACAACTGAACAAAAGTTTAATAC
Source organism: uncultured Oligoflexia bacterium (assembly GCA_913058265.1). Lineage (GTDB taxonomy): Bacteria > Bdellovibrionota > Bacteriovoracia > Bacteriovoracales > Bacteriovoracaceae. The sequence continues at coordinate 223,028 of CAJXPQ010000005.1, read as the reverse complement.
GAAAAAATTATATTTCTCATCACTGGGTTGTTCTAAGAACCTTGTTGATTCCCAGGTTATGTTAGGGCATCTGGGTCTTGATGGCTTTTCAATTTCACCGAATCCAGAAGAAGCTGAAGTTATTATTGTAAACACTTGCTCATTTGTTGAAGCTGCTAAGGCAGAATCAATCGAAACAATCTTAGATCTATCTGACTTCAAGGATCCAGAGCTTGGAAATTGTAAGGCACTTGTTATGAGTGGTTGTATGGCCCAAAGATATCATAATGAGCTTGAAAAAGAGATGCCAGAAGTTGATATGTTTATTGGGACTGGAGAGTATCACAAGATAGTTCCTCTTCTCAAAGCATTCGAAGAGGGAAAGTTAGAGCAAAAATCTTTTGTAGAGATACCTAAGTATATCCATACCGAATTTGACCCTAGGTTAAATACAAGCCCTGGTTATATGGCCTGGTTAAAAATCAGTGAAGGCTGTAATCGAAATTGTACTTTTTGTATTATTCCGACTTTGAGAGGAAGGCTAAGGTCCAGAACTATAGATTCACTTCTAACTGAATCGAAATCTCTGGTCGAGAGTGGTGTTAAAGAATTAAACTTAATCTCTCAGGACTTTTCAGATTATGGATCAGACTTTGAAGAGTTTAAGAGAGTCGATGATAAAAATCCAATCATTTTTAATATGCTTAAAGAACTCGATGAGAATAGTGGCGCTGACTGGATCAGAATTTTTTATTTTTATCCAGATGATCTAACAGAAGATGTTATGGACTTAATGGCAGGTTCTGAAAAAATTTGTAAATACCTTGATATGCCGATTCAACATTTTTCTTCAAAAGTTCTTCGTCGTATGAATAGAAAAGCAACGAATGAGCTTATTCATTCAAAAATTAATATGCTAAGAGAAAAAATACCAGGGGTTGTTCTGAGAACGTCTGTGATTGTTGGCTTTCCTGGTGAAACAGAAGAGGACTTTGAAGAGTTACTGGATGGAGTTCGATCTGTTCGCTTCAACCACCTTGGAGTTTTTAAATATTCTGATGAGGACGGAACTCCGGCCATAAGACTAAAGGATAAAGTTCCTCAAGAAATCATTGAAGAAAGATTTGAAAAGCTTTATGAAGTGCAAAAAGAAATTGCAAGAGAACTAAATCAAAAATATCTTGGCCAAACAATTGAAGTATTAGTTGAAGGGGTTCATGAAGAAACGAATCTTCTTCTACAAGGTAGACACAGAGGCCAAGCTCCTGATATCGACGGTAAAGTTATTATTAATGACGGTGTTGCAGAAATGGGTGAAATCGTTCGTGTCGAAATAACAGAAGTTCTAGACTATGATCTTGTTGGTCGTATTATTAGAGATAACTAGTTAACAGATTTTTTCTTATCATTAGTCTTTGTTATAACTTCGTTTTGAAGAGAACTTAGCTTATATTGTACATGACCATACTCGGCCCTATCCTTTAGCTCTTTTCTCGTGAGTCTTTCATCTAGGGATTTTAGTTCCAACCTTAGAGTGTCTAGTTTTAAGCCTAAATTATCAAAAGAGTCTTGATTTTCAGCATGATATTTATCAAATGACTTTTGAACCGACTGAGTGATCTTGTTGGTTATCGTATTAAGTAATTTATCATTAAAAATATACTTGAGCATAAACTTCTCCTAGTAGAATTATATCTTAAACGAGCACTCATACATAGGGAGAAAAAGATTCTTAATGCCTGAATTGATAAAAAAGGAGAGAATATAACCAAAGGAAATTACATGAAATATATACTTTTATTATGCTTTATCTCTTCAAGTGCCTACGGCTTTGAGATACCTGAAATATTTAAGTCGGCCAAAAAGAAGATCCAAGAAATTGTTGGAATCGAGACTGAGGAGGTTGTTCAGATGGAGCTGCCTCCAATTCCCAAGGTCACAGTAGATGCTACTAGTACTGCTGTTTATAACAAAAGCGGAAGAATCTTTAACCAGGGAAAAAGTTTTAAAGACCTCACATTGGATAAAAAAAGAACATATAGAGTCGCTTATTTAAGAGATTTGTATCAAGCTGTACTCACCCAAGAAGCTGGTCATACTGAACTCGTTCGATTCCTTAATGTTTTAGAGCAAGGAGGTAGTCGCGAGGGAGTATATCGCTCTTTAACTCTTGGGCAAGAATACAAGGCATTAGAGTCTCAAAGCGAAAACATTAAAGAGTCTGTCGTTGAATTTTGTGTGAATTATGCTGCAACTTATTTAGCTCTATCTTTTGATAGAGGAGATGTCTCAAAACTTAATACTTGGACAGTTAAAAGAGTCGTTGCAGAAAAGAGTTTAGAGATTTTAGACGCTTTCCCAACAGACGGAAAAGATCTATATCAATGGTATGCTGTTCTAAGTGTCGATTTAGCAACTCAATATAATTCAATTTTCAAAAGTAAAAGTCGGCAGTCTGTAAATTATGATTTCTATCATACTTGGGCGCAAAGTGTTCCTATTCAGCAAGTAAAGTCAGAGGTCGTAATTAAGCTACATCGAGTTTTTAACTTTCTAAAATAAATTTATTTGAAAAATGGGTTCTCAACATTGGTTAGAGAGTAGAGTAGTCTTTCAACGCCGAGAGCAATTCCTGCAGACCTAGGGTATCCCTGCTCCATCATTTTCATAAATGTTTCTGGCCATGGAAGCTCATAGCCATAAAGACTTTTCTTTTCGGCCGCTTGTATTTCAAAACGCTTCTTTAGGGTTTTAAAGTCAGTGAGTTCGTTGAAGGAGTTAGATAGTTCAACCCCATGCAAATACACCTCAAATCTTTCACATACACGCTCGTCATCTTCCTTAATTGTCGAGAGAGCGCTGAGAGGTGCAGGAAACTCATTTATAAGTAAATAAGGATGATTTTTTAAGTGGGGTTCAACTTTATTTAAAAAGAGTAGGAAGAAGTAATCATCCCAAGAACAATCAATCGATGGAAGCGGTACATCCTTAAAGTCAGTTGCAATCATCTCTTTTAATTCATTCGTATCGAGATAATTTAATATATCAACTGAAGTGTATTCCTTGAATAAATCGGCGATAGTCACATGTGGAAAACTTGTTATTTTATTTTTTAGAATACCGAATTGATCTAGGTGATCCTGAGTGTACTTAACTAAACTCGAAGTATCATCCATAATCTTTTCGTAACGCTGGTTCTTTCGATACCATTCAAGCATCAAAAATTGTGAGCGGTGTATGTCTGATATGGGTTCATCTCTAAAGCAATAACTAAGCGTATAGATATCGTTTAATTTTGGGTGATGGGCCAAGATTTCTTTCATGTGAAATTCGGGAGAAGTATGGAGATACATTTCAGCTATTTTGTTTTGATTTTTATGAAATAATTGAAAAGGATGAATATGAGTTTCCATTCCGGGATTTTCAACTGCAGGGGGTGTTAGAACCTCAGTAAAAGAGTGAACTTCAAAGAAGTTTCTTATGGCCCTAATTACTTCAAATTGATAGGTTAAGTCTTGCATGATGAATTATAATCTCCCAAAAAACCTTTCCGAACTCTCTAGCATATCAAAAGGTGACTATCCAGTAGATAAGTGGGAGGGGGCAGTTAACTTTGTAATTATTGAAGATCATATTGCACTTATTAAAAGAAGTGAAACGATGCCTTCTCATAGTGGGCAGATTGGCCTGTTTGGTGGCCATAGAAAGCCAGAAGAATTGGATCCAATTGAAACGGCCTTAAGAGAGTTTCAAGAAGAAACATCCATAAGTTCAGACAGGCTAGCTGTTAGGGGGCTTGTGTTGCCAGTAAAAACTTCTCGGAATAAATGGATTATCCCTGTGGTAAGTGAATTTGAGGGTAGTATTAAGAACTTCTCAGAAATTGTTGAGTCAAATGGAGAGTGGGATAACTTAGTTCTTGCACCCCTTGACCTTCTTAAGGATCACACCTTATGGCAACACGCACAAACAGAGAGTTCTACAAGTACCCACGCTATATTCTTTCTTCCTTTACTGAAAGAGCATTGTATTTACTTACACGAAGCTGAGGAAACCTTTTTACTTTGGGGTGCAACAGCAAAAATGACTCTGAATTTCTTCCAAAAATAGCGATCTAGTGATAAAAACCTAGTTCAAAATTAATTAAGGTTTATAAAATGAAAACATTTTCGATTCAAATAGCAGAGATGCTAAATTTAGAGCAACTTCCTGTCGCGGCAGACTATTTCTTAGTTCTCGGAATATTCCTTCTTGTTATCTTTACGATGACGAATTTATTTTTTCTATCAGATGAAACAAACAAAATAGAGTTAGAAGAAGAAATAGAAATACCAAAAGTAGTTCAGAGTGAAGTGTCTACAACAGAAGTTGTCCAAGAAGAAGTTTCGAAAGAGGAAGTTATTTCATGGGAAAAACGACTTTTTGATGGTCTTGGAAGGACAAGATCCCAGGTGTGGGGTCGCATAAGTTCTATCGTGGGGAAAAGTGCACTTAACGATGAGACAATAGAAGAATTAGAAGAGATACTTTATACATCAGACATGTCTCCAGCCCTTGTGGCAGACCTTCTCGAAGACTTAAAGAAGAATGCGGGTAAAGAAGATATTAATCATCTAGAAAGAATAAAAGAGTTTTTAAAATCTAAAATGCTATCCTCGCAGGATAAAGTGAATACAGAATTATACGACTTCAAAGAAGGCTTTAAGGGCCCGAAAGTTATTATGATTGTTGGTGTTAATGGAGCTGGTAAGACAACAACAATTGGCAAGCTTGCAACAAAGTTAAAAGCACAAGGAGCGAATGTTGTTGTAGGTGCTTGCGATACTTTTAGGGCCGCTGCTGTGGAACAGTTGGAGGTTTGGTGTAAGAGAGCTGGTGTTGAAATTGTAAAATCAGCTGAGGGTTCTGATCCTTCTGGTGTTGCATTTGATGCTGTCGCTAGGGCGAAGGAAATTGGAGCCGATTATTGTATTATTGATACTGCAGGAAGACTTCATACGAAATCAAACTTAATGGATGAACTTGCAAAAACTAAAAAGGTGATGAGTAAAGTTATACCTGACGCACCTCATGAGACCCTCTTAGTCCTTGATGCCATTACAGGACAGAACGCATTAAGACAGGCAGAAGAATTTAATAAGTCTCTAGAATTGTCAGGCCTAATATTTACAAAATGCGACGGGTCATCTAAAGCTGGAAGCGCTGTAAGTATTGTGGAAACTTTGAACGTGCCTATCGTTTATATTGGTGTTGGCGAAGGGGTCGAAGATTTGAATATTTTCAACCTAAATATGTTCCTTGATGCATTGCTCGGACTGGAAGCGAAAGCCTAGTTTTATTGACTAAAGGGCCCCTTTCTTCTACTCTAATACCATGACCATGAACCAAAATTTGGAATTTAATATATTAGGTTGTAACGTTCGATTAAAGTCGGATGAAGAAAACAATAATAAGGCCATTAAAGCTGTAGATCTACTTAATGATGAGATCACAAATCTTAAAAAAGGTAATCCTAGTTTAAAGGATACTGATGTTGCAGTTTTAAGTGCTCTGAATATAGCGTCTAAATTTTTAGACAAAGATGAAGAGTACAAAGAAAATGTTTTTGCTTTAAAAGCAGGGATTGAAGATGCATTAAATTTTGTAGAGGAAGTTTCTCCAGGATCGATGCAAACCAATTTGTAAAGTTGTGAACAAAGAAGAAGTTCGTAAACTTATTAAAGAAAGACATAGAGAGCATAAAGATCAACTTAGTAGTTTTAATGATCAACTCTCAGAAAACTTGGCCGACCTTTTGTCTAATATTAATTCCAAAAAAAATGATCATGGTTTTTATTTAGGAGGTTATTCTCCTTTAAGTGACGAACCTATTTGGTGGTATTCACTTGAGGAAAAAGAGATCCTAAATAAGATAGTACTTGTTCATATGCATGATGAGATTAAGTTAACTTATCATTCAATTGATCCAAAAGATCTTATGAACAGAAAATTAGGTCTTCAGTTAGACATAACTGGGGAGGAAGTAGTGCCAGGTGCGATACTAATTCCAGGGGTTGCTTTTGACGGGAGCCTTAACCGAATTGGCAGGGGGAAAGGTTATTTTGACTCTTACCTCAAAAGTTATAATGGCATAAAAATAGGAATCTTTTTTTCATATCAAGAAATAGAAGAAGTACCTACAGAAGCTCATGATGAGAAATTAGATTTTATAGTAACTAATAAAAAAATATATAGAAGGGGATAAATATGAATACTGAAACAATACTATTTGTAATCCTTTCTTTCGTAATCGGCGCAGTAATCGCTTATGTAATATCTTTAAGCAGAGTTAAAAGCCTTAAAGGTGAGAGAGAAACGGAAGCTCAGAATATAATTAAATCTGCAGAAGGTTCTGCTAATGAAATTAGAAGGTCAGCTAAGACAGAAGCAAAGCAAATTATTGCTGATGAGAGAGAAGTTCTTGAAAAAGAATTTACTAAAAAGTCTCAGTCAGTAAACGATCAAGAAAGAAACTTAACAAAGAAAGAAATTAGCTTGGATCAAAAAATTGAAGCTAAGGAGCGAGAGCTTGAAGGTCTTAAACGTAAAGAAGAAGATCTTGAGAAAGAAAGAGCAACAACTCAATTAGAACGTGGAAAGCTTTTAGAACGTCAAAATGATATTTCTGAAAAACTTGAAAAAGTTGCAGGGATGTCTAGAGAAGAAGCTAAGTCAGAACTTCTTCAAGTTATGGAAGAAGATGCTCGCGTAGATGCAGCGAAGATGATTAAGAGAGTTGAAGAAGAGGCAAATGAGGAATCAGAGAAAAGAGCTAAGCGAGTTCTTGGAATTGCACTTCAAAGATTTGCTGGTGAATTTGTAGCGGAACAGACAATTACTTCAGTTGAGTTACCAGGAGATGAAATTAAAGGTCGTCTTATTGGTCGTGAAGGTAGAAATATTAGAGCGTTTGAGCAGATCTGTGGTGTTGATTTAATTATTGACGATACTCCAGGTATGGTTGTTATCTCAACGTTCAACGTCGTTCGAAAGCAAATTGCCAAGATGACAATTGAAAAATTAATTGCTGATGGAAGAATTCATCCTGCAAAAATTGAAGAATTCCATGATAAGGCTAAGCATGAATTAGAGCTTAGACTTAGAGAGCTAGGTGAGAAAGCTCAAATGGAAATCGGAATTCACGGTCTTCACCCTGAAATTCTTAAGATGATTGGTGCTCTAAATTACAGAACATCATATATGCAAAATCAATATCAACATTCACTAGAAGTTGGATTCCTTTGTGGAGCAATGGCCGCAGAACTTGGGCTAAATGTTAAGCAAGCAAGAAGGGCCGGACTACTACATGATGTTGGTAAAGCAATAGATGCTTCAGCAGAAGGTTCACATGCTGTTGTTGGTGCAGACTTTATTAAGAAATATGGAGAAGATGTAGATATTGTACATGCTGTACGTGCTCACCATGAGGACGTTAAGCCGGAAACTGTATTAGCTCATTTGGTTATGGCCGCAGATGCTTTAAGTGGAGCAAGACCAGGTGTGAGAAAGTTCTTGAAAGAGTCATATGTTTCAAGAGTTACTGATATTGAAAACATCGCGAATGGATTTGACGGTGTTCATAGAAGTTACGCAATTTCAGCAGGGAGAGAAATTAGAGTCCTTGTTGAAAACGACAAAGTTAATGACGAACAAACTGTTATGTTATCTCGAGATATAGCTAAAAAAATTGAAGAAGAGATGTCGTACCCAGGAACTATTAAAGTTTCTGTGATTCGAGAAACAAAAGCAGTAGGAATTGCTAAGTAAATTATGAACAAAGTTGCCATAGTATTAGGAACCTCTTCTGGACTAGGCCTTGAATCTGCAAGGTCTCTTCTAGACAGAGGTTTCTTTGTTTTTGGTGGTAGTCGTACCGAATCTACATTAATTCACGAAAACTTTGAAGATATCGAATTAGATATCACTCAAGAAGATCAAATAAAAAGTTTTATTAGAGAAGTTGAGGCTGAAACAGATGTTGTTGATGTGCTAGTGAACGCTGCTGCCATGTGCGAGATGGGTGCTTTTTCAGACTCAAGTGCTCTTGATTTAAGAATGCATCTTGAGACCAATGTTATTGGATACTTTAATTTCTTAAAACATTTTGAGTCGCTTATTTTTGCTGAAGAAACACATATTATTAACCTGTTCTCGATATCTGCTAAAAGATATTTTCCTAACACGGCCTCATATACTGCAGGAGAATTTGCAAAAAAAGGAATGCTAGGAGTAATAGAGAAAGAGTGGAAAAAATATCTTATTCGTTTCTCTAATTTTTATCTAGGAGCTGTGGACACTCCTCTGTGGGAAGAATATCCAGAAGTAGATACAAGCAATATGTTGAAAACTTCAGACTATAAATATATTTTCGAAAGCATACTTGATGCACCAAAGTCGATTCAATTCCCTGAACTCACTTTCCTTCATAAGGACGGATTTTTAGACTAAGTGACATCAGTTTTAGGCACCTTGATCTTACTTTTCAATGATATTTCAGGTGCTTAGCAGAAAAAAGTGTTCAAAATTCATTTATAAATTAAGATAATATCTGACACGACCGATAAGATTTGTGGAGGATTATTCATTGATAAATACTAAAAGAGCTATTCTTTTCCTTATGATTTTTAGCGTTCACTCTGTGGCGTTTGGGAATGATGTTAGTTTTAACTCTTTGTTTGGTGATCAGGAGGTTGGCGGTCAGTTCTCAAGAGTTGAGACGGAAAATGCATTATCAAATGCTGTCCGAATAAAGGAAGATGTAAGCTCACCTCGAGAATATACAGATGTAAAGCTTGCAAATTTTTGTGAGCGTATTTATGTAAAATCACAAGAGGCTGTCTCCGGTAACTCTTTAACTCAAAAAATTTATGAAGATATAGGATTGGAAATTGTTAGTCTTAGTAGTGAGACTACGCGAGAACATATTTTTACAGCCATGCGTATCTCCGTAAATCAACAAGACTTCACAAGAAGATGTAACCAGCATTTATTAAACGATGAGATGGTACAAGGTATTAATGGAAATGAATTTATTCCTCATTCGGATGTAAGTCACGAAGCAGGTCATCAAGAAGTAATTCAGCCACAGACGACAATAAACTCTGAATGTTGTACGGGTGGAATATGTGTGAGCTCGACATATATGGAAACTTGTAATGAGTTCGAAACAACTCCAGAAGAAATGACTGGGCTCGAGAATATTGGAAAAATAGCTCAGATGATGAAAATATATGTAAATTCCGAAAAGGGAGTTGAGTTGACCTTGCAGAAAGGCTCTGAGAACTTTTGTAATAAATGTTATGAGAAAACAGCAACAAGTTTGGGTGGCGATGAAGAAAAATTTCAGGAGAATAGGAACAAATACTTAGCTGAAATCAAAGAGAAAGTAGCTCAACAGCAAGTACGAAATAGCTTTAAAAAGCTTCAAATATACAACGAAGCTCTTGTTGGTTCTCAGGTTATGAATGAGCTGACGGGGGAGAAGAAACAGCCTGCAATGTGTAGCTTTAGCGATGATATGTTAAATAAAATAACTTCAAAAGGAAAATGTCAAAAGCTTAAAGAGAAATATAAAAATAGAGAGTTAAAATTTAATGAGCTAATGTCTGATCGTAGGCAAATTGCCTTAAATGCTACTTATGGTAAAGGGACAACTAGAACTTTTGATTCATATGTAGATTTTATGGAAGGCAGATTCGTAAAAGAGGAATGTACAAATCCAGCAAAGCACTCTTTATATAAGGCTGGTATTTATCATTCAACTGAGACTGCCAGAGAATTTATAGATCTTATATCTCTTGTACAGTATGAAGGTGGACTTGAAGAAGTTTGCATGAAAGGCGAGACGTTTAACCCTATAACTTACCTGAAAGATACATTGAGTAGTAAGGCTGTAGAGGCTATGGCGGGCGAGAGTAATTTATTTCTTTATGCCGATTTCAAGAACAAATTAAAGAGTAAGTATAACTCTACAGATAGAGAGGAGTTTAATCATTATATTGAAAGCTATGTTGATCAAGCGATTAACTATGACTCAAGAGTTGCATTACTTCTAAGCAATGATAGATCTTTCTGTCAAATGATAAGTGATGGAAGGCTAGGATCATTCCATGAGGACCTATATGGTGCGCGTTTTGAGGATGAAGCTAGTTTTTCGGATAAATTTTCAAAGATAGGAGCGTCTGTTAAATCTTCTTGTGATGGTTTATATAAAGGTATTGAGGATAGTCTTTGTGTCGACTCAGAACTGCTGGAACCGAAAGAAGCTGATGTCATAAAGTTTGCGCCTGAAATAAAATTTGAAATAGGCAGTGTTGAAAACGCTAATTTGGAAGTGATTGCTCTGAACAGTGCTATATGTAAACTTGCATCGAATGACCCTGTTCAGGGGGGTATGCAATTTGAAAATAGCGTATCACCTCTTGACTCGTTACTAGAGTCGAGACAAAATCTTATGAATGGTGCCACTGATGTTCAAAGGTCTTACTTAGATTATAATCGATTTGGTTCTGGCGATTTAAACATCGTAGATGGCGAGTGCAAAGGAGCGAGTGAGCGAAATCACTCCTTTGCTTTTTTAACGATGCTTGGAGTTGATGGTAACCCGTCGGAAAGTCAATTGAAGGGTAAAAGTAAAATCACCCAAAATGCATTTGATAAATCTGGAAACTTTAGTAATGAAAGTACAAAACAAGATGAAGCTAAGGTTAATGATATTGCTAGGAATGACAGGGGGGAGTCGGGCTATGTGCCTGCTTCAAGTTCGAACCTAGGTTCTGTTACGAACCCAGCACAAAGAGAGCTGGGCCGCAACAATGCAAAGAGTGCAGATGAGATGGGTATTCTTAGAGGTCGTGGTAATAGTGGGGTAGGGTTTTCCAGTGGTGCTCCTTCAGGTGTAGGTTCAGGAACAAGTACAGCCTCCACAAGTTCTAACAGTGTTAGTTCCAACTTTATGGATCGACTCGATAAAATCGTATCAGGTGGTACTACAACTAGCACTGGTGCAAGTACAACTCAAATACGCGAAAGAAAGTTTCCCCTTGCGGAGCCAATATCTAGTGCAGAAGTAAGAGAGATTAAACATGAGAGCCCTGCAATTACACAAAAAATTGAAGAAATAAAAAGAGATTTAAGTGAAGAAAATATAAGCGGTGAAAAGCTAGATGAGTACCTTGAGGGTCGTGATGGTAACCTGCCAGCAACTGTGGCAAATAGCGATTTGAGAGCAGAGATCGAAAAACTTAAAGCTCAGATACAAGCTCAAGCTTTGAATTCACGAACAAGTGGAAATGAAAGTGAGTTACGAGATAAGTTATCTGAAGCTGAAGCAAGAATAAGCGAATTAGATACGGCGATGCAGACGGTTCAAAGTCGTAATGCTGCTTCCACATCGAATAACTCAGAGTCTTTGCAGAACCTCGTTGGATCTCAAGTGGGTTCTTCTGGAGAGGGGCGTATATCTGCTTCAATAAGTGAAAGAGAGCAGAGCAGCTCAATAAGTCAGGGTGTTGGAAATATTAGAGCTGGATCTAGTCTGAAGACAAAGAGACTGCCCAACGAATTTTTTGAAGCAGATACATACGGTGAAACACTTAAACTTGAAATGTCTAAAGACTCAGAGTTAATCCTAAGTGTTGAAGGATCTTGGTATGAATTTGTTGAGCCTGTAAATCGCAATTCTTTACAGATCTCTAATGGACGCGTTGTAGGTATCAAAATAGAAGGTAAAACGATCGAAGTTAGCAAGTTCAGTAATGAGCAAAGACAAATTATTAATGATTTTGCCGGTGACGATTTTATAAAATTGAGCGAAGAAAAATCATTACTTGAAAAAATAGTTGTGCCAGTATTAAGGCGTAATATTGCTAGTGTTGAAGATACATCGGTTATAACCCCTACAGGAGTTACTTATCAGCAGCTATTAGACTTTAATAACCCAGGTGAATAGAGTAATTATAGAGACTTAGAGTTATGAAGTTTTTCTTAAAAACTTATATAATAGACAATTTTGGTTCAGAGAGTGTATAATAGTAAATACAACTAATGAATTTTACTAGGAGTAAAAGAGATAGAGCCCCCATCGATAAAGTTAACACTTAATTTAAACCCACCAAATTTACTATGTCGTTTCAACAAGCAGGAAATTTTACTGTGAGTGGCGGTGAATTACAGCAAATATTCATATTTGTTTTTGGTGTTATCCTTTCAGCTTTTTTCTCTGGATCAGAGGCCGCCTTAATTAGCATTCCCTCAAAGAGAATTCGCCAATTAATAGAAGATCAGATTAAGGGAAAAAGTGCTTATGTCTTTTTATCTGAAAAACCTAGTGAACTACTAACGACAATTCTCATTGGAAATAACTTTGTTAATATCTTTGTTGCATCTTATGCGACGACTATTGCTCAAAGCTACCTTGAAAGTGATGCCATTTCTTATAGTGTTGGTATCACGACGATTTTAATTCTTATTTTTGGTGAGATTATACCTAAGACTTTTATGCGAAATCATGCTGAGACTTTGGTTATTCCCGTCGTTCGAATTCTCCAACTTTGTTATTACTTACTTTTTCCTATTGTGCATATTTTTATGTTCATTATTAAGCTTGTTCTAGGTGAAAATGCCTCTCTTCAGGAGAAGATGATAACCAAAGATGATATTGAGTTTATGGTAGGTGAGGCGGAGAAAGATCGCTCTATTGATTCAAAGCAAATTGATTTGCTGACATCCATTCTTGAATTCCCAACGATTAAAGTTAAAGACATTATGACTCCTAGAGCGAGTGTGAGTGGTATCAAAGCGGATGCAGTCTTTGATGAAACAATAAAGATGATACGTGAAATGCAGCACTCCAGGTATCCTGTTTATGAAGAGGATATTGATTCGACTATTGGATTTATTCACGTTAAAGACATTTCTTTTGCAACTGATATTGAAAGAGAAACATTTGATGTCACGAAATATGTTAACGAACCTTTCTTTGTTTATGAGCATATGAAAATTCAAGCAGTCTTTGATCATATGAATAGGAAGAAGATTCATCTTGCATTGGTAAAAGATGAAAACGGCCTTGTTGTTGGTATTGTAACGCTTGAAGATATTATGGAAGAAATCTTTGGAGAGATTCAAGATGAGTATGATGATGAAGATGAGACACTTACTAGCGAAGGTCAGGATCTACTTGAGAACGGAGTAACTGTTCATGGATCTATTTCGCTTCGTGATCTTTCAAGTGAGTTTGATGTTAAGATTCCATTGAACGATAATTACTCAACTTTAAGAGGGTTTTTATTGGATATGCTCGGTAATAATTTTCCAAAAGAAGGTAATATTTTATTTTGGGATGGGCTCTCATTTGAACTTTTAAAAGTTGTCGTAAATGAAATTGAAGAGGTCAAAATCGAAAGTACCGATGGCGAAAAACATATTTCAAACAAGAAGGATGATGACTCTGATGAACAGGACGAAGACCAGAGAATTTAATCAAAAATAGCATTCTAACTGCCTAAAACTACAAACATTCCCCCCCCTTTTGATGACACGCTGTGCATGTTATTTTCATAGTTGTAAGACTATATAAATACAGGAATTAATTGTATTTTTATTGTTTAAATGTTCAAGGAGAACCTTCATGCTTACTTTTGAAAGACTATATAAAATGGGACACGAGGAAGTTATTTTTTTTAGTGAGCCTTCATGTGGTTTAAAAGCCATTATCGCTATACATGATACTACTTTAGGTCCAGCTCTTGGTGGTACTAGAATGTGGCCTTATGCTAGTGAAGAAGAAGCTGTTGAGGATGTTTTAAGACTATCAAAAGGTATGACTTATAAAGCTGCAGTATCAGGACTTAATCTTGGTGGTGGTAAAGCTGTTATTATCGGTAATCCAAAAGAAGATAAATCAGAAGCATTATTTAGAGCATACGGTCGATATATCGAATCTTTAAACGGAAGATACATTACTGCAGAAGATGTAAATATCTCAGTTCAAGATATTGATCATGTTTACACAGAAACAAATTATGTTTGTGGTATTGATAAGGCAAACGGAGGTTCTGGTAACCCAGCTCCATATACAGCTCTTGGAGTTTTTAGAGGAATGGAAGCTTCGGCCACAAAAGTTTGGGGCTCAAGAGATTCTATCAGTAGTAAAACAGTAGGTATTCAAGGTGTTGGTTCAGTAGGTATTGAATTGGCGCAACTTGTTCACGATGCCGGTGGAAAACTACTTTATACAGATATTTCAGAAGAGAATATTGGAAGAATGAAAGAGAGATTTCCTAGTGCTCAGTACATTGCTCCAGAGAAATTTTATGGAACTGAAATGGATATTTATGCACCTTGTGCTCTTGGTGCCACAATTAATGATGAGACTATTCCGCAATTAAAGTGTCAGATTGTTAATGGTGCGGCCAATAATCAGCTTGCAGAAGATAGACACGGGCAAGTTCTTAAGGACAAAGGAATTCTTTATTCTCCAGATTATTTAATTAACGCTGGTGGATTAATGAATGTATCAATAGAATTTGAGGGCTGGAATGATTATAAGTCGAGAAGAATGATTGATACTATCTATGACACGACTTTAAGAATTTTTGATATGTCTGAAGAGAGAAATATTCCAGTAAATGAAGCGACGGATGCTTTAGCCGAAGAGAGATTGGATTCAATGAAGAAGATTCAGACTACTTATCTTGGTCGGGGCTCTGACCATAGGTTTCCTGGTACTAAGGCAAGACATAATAAATTATAATAATAGGCCCTCTTATGAGGGTTTTTTTTTGGTATTAAATGAATAAAACAAAGAAGTATGAATTAGTATATTCGATCATTAAATCTGTCATTGCTGAGGAAGATAACCTTGTCGCAAACCTTGCAAATACTTGCGCGATTCTAAAAGAGCACTTTGGTCACCATTGGGTTGGTTATTACTTGGTGGATGAAAAGAGTAATTCACTGATGCTAGGTCCTTTTCAGGGTCCTCTTGCTTGTACGAGAATCCCATATGGAAAGGGAGTTTGTGGTAGCAGCTGGAAGAGTGGTAAGGCTTTAATTGTTGTAGATGTTCATGAATTCGACGGGCATATAGCTTGCTCAGCTGAAACTAACTCTGAAATTGTAGTCCCTTTGGAGAGAAATGGGGCCATTTTAGGAGTTCTCGATATTGATAGTGTTAGAAAAAATGAGTTTGACGCTGTGGATCGGGAATTTTGTTGTAAGATAAATAAACTAATTCTAAGCACTTAGCTTAATCCCTTGAAACAAAATTGTCATATATGTCAGATGTAAGATTCTGTTAGTTGATAGATTGGGTCTGTTTTGCAATTATGTGTCTTCAAAATAGAAGAAGGAAGAGAATGAATCTATTATTATCAATCCTGTTAAGCTTAACCTCATTGATGAGTGTTGCTAGCGAGCAATCTTCAACTATCATTTATGGCGATGATAATAGAGATGATGTTGGAAATGTTATTCACCCATTATACTTAAGATTAGCTGAATCAACGGCCGCGATGGTTAATAAAAGCAAATTAACAGAATTTAATGCAGAGCAAGTGGTTCTTAAGGGTGAAAACTTACAGACAAATGGAATCTGTCAGCAAGAAAGATTTAGTTCTCAGCCAGCAGTTGCGAACTGCTCAGGTTTTTTAGTATCAGATAATATTATTATAACTGCAGGTCATTGCTTTCAGAAGACTGACTCGTGTAGTAATTTCTCTTGGGTTTTTGATTTTAAAGCAGACAGAGAGAATCAAGCAGAGGTTGTTGTTGATAAGTCGAATGTATATAGCTGTAAAAAAGTACTGAATGTCGTTTTAGATGATACAGAGACTGACTATGCCGTTATAGAGCTTGATAGAAAAGTTTTAGATAGAAAGCCATTAAAAATGAGAACATCTGGTAAGCCTAATATTGGAGATGAGTTAGTTGTTATAGGACATCCTTCTGGATTGCCAACGAAGATTGCAGGTGGAGCAAAAGTTAGAAGTATAAATAGCGTGTACCTTGTTGCAAACTTAGATACATATGGTGGCAACTCTGGCTCAGCAGTTTTTAATGCTAAGTCAGGATTAGTTGAGGGCATTTTAGTTCGAGGCGGCGAAGATTATGTTGCAGACCCTGAGACTGGAACTTGTGGAATCTCTAATCATGTTTCAAATGATGAGGGACGAGGAGAAGACGTTACTCTCATTACTAAGGTTACTGGAATTCCAACAATATAATTAAATCAAAATTCATTTATACAAAACATATAGCTCATATTTGGATGAGTTTTTTTTTCTTTTTGTGACAGTTTTTTGTAATGAAAGCTTAATTTCCAGACTTGATACAGCTTAGAACAACTTTGAATGCTTCTTGTCTTTCTCTGTCGGTTAGGTACTTTCCAACAGTTCGCCAAATATTAATTTTATCCTTTAGAGGGAGAGAACATACTCCAACACCTGAGTTGATATAACAACTTGGGTGAAACTTCAGCGTGAAGTCTGTTATGTACTCACAAGTATTCTTTGCGGTTTCTTTTTTACAGTTCTCATTATATTCACACTCGTCGATTAACCCTTTTTGTAAGCAAATCATGACAGAATAAATCCAATCGTATCCTTTTTGGGTAAACCATTTCTTTTTAATGTTTTTTGTATAAGCAGAACAAGTGGGAAAAGCCAAGTCAGTAAAGTAATCAACTCCTTGATCCTTACATTGATATTTTTTTTCCATACAGCTGTAAAAACCACATTGAGTGTAGGGGAGACAAACTTCTCTATCACTTAATTCAAGACTTTTGTAATCATCAATACTTTGTAAGCAGTCGCCATCGGCACATGCTCCAAACTTGTTTTGCAGCTTTTGAGTGTAGCTTGCTTTTATTTGTTTTTGTAAGGTTTGAACAATACTTGTGTCATATTCCATTTTAAAGTCTAAAGGAATAGGTTCTTTTATCGTGGTAAGCCCATAAAGATCTAGTCGCTTCTTGAGTTCTTCAGCTTCTGAAAGAGTTACTTTAGCAAAGGATTGACTGATAATTAAGAGGCTGAGTATTACGTATATTGCTTTCATAGTGAGAGCATATCTAAGCTATAGGGCTTGGTCTAGGCTAATTTATTCATTTGTACCATACATAATTGTTTCATCAAAAGGTGCTGAACCTACTTCAACACTTGGGTGATACCAGCCGGCCATAGGAACAGTTGAAACAAATCTATGCCCTGCTGTGTAGGTCCCAAATCTTGCCTTATAAGGAGCGTTAGGATTAGCTCCAGTACGTGAGAGGTTAAGGGTGGCAACTGGAGTGTCAACTCCGATTGTTTGAGCTGGAGAGTAAACACTTATGGCTCCAGCTTGTTTGCTTGCAAATGCAATATAGTTTGAAGTGGCATTAATTACATATCGTTTTTTCATGAGATTTGTCGGTAAGAACGGAGCTGCACATAGTCCGTTACTGTCCGCAAAACTTGCACCTGATATCTTTCTATCAGCAGAGATGAGTAAACTGTCTCCTTGGTAAAGTGATGCTGGAGATCCTTGCGGACTTACGGTTATCGAATCAGTTTTATTCAAACTACCGGCAGCTGTAATAGAGTTAGAGTGAATCAAATTATAGTTCGTTGAATCTAAATCAGCAGTAAGTCTCATCGAATTAGATGGGAAGCCAATAACTTCCGTAAAGCCTGGTAAAACGGGTTTAGGGTCATGTCTTGTTGTGCCAATACCAGACATGTGAAGAGCAAGTATTGTTCCAGTCGAAATAACTTGGTAACTTCCATAGACAGACCAGTTCAGTGTCGTTCCAGTTCCAGCGGCAATAGTAGCTGAGTCAAGAACAGTTGCGCCTTGCTTAACTTGTATTGTTGTCGCCTCAATTGCAAAGACAAATAGATTTTGAGGATTGCTTCTTGTGGCATTAAAGCTAAAGCTTTTTCCGGCCCATGAAGTTGGTAGCCAAACCATATTTGCACCACTACCACCAGTCCCAGAGCCAAGAATTCCTGCGGTGAAAATTGGTTTATCTGCATCAATAACATCAAACTGTGAAGTCGCAATTATTGCAGTTTGTCCCTTACTAAGTGGCGAACCAGCGATTGGAGTTCCATTTAGAGTGACAGCTGTAGCGTCATAGTAGGCGACAACACTTGTTGAGGTTGCACCACCAACATTCATTGCTGCATTAGGAGAGTCAAAAAGTGGATCATCTGGCTTTGTTTCTCCCTCTACAGTTGTAGTCCAGTCGGAGAAGAATGTAGTGTCGTATTGAACTCTTACTCTAAATTCATAAGTCGTGCTCGCAACAAGTCCTGTAACGGTAGCACTTGTGAGTAAACTTACACCGTCAGCAAAAGCAAGCCATGTAGGTGTGCCTTTAACTCTATAGTTAATGTCGAAGTCATCTATGGTAAAACCACCTGGATCATTAAGGTTCCAGTTAAGATCAATCGTAGTACTTAGAGTAACTGGAGCTGATAATCCTGCAACAGTAGGAGTTGCAGTGTTTTTATTAACAGTGGTGGTGGCTTGAGTCGCAGAGTTGTGATCAGCTGTTATTGTAACAGCTCCATCTATGATCGATGAAACATCAACAGTACCCGTCGACCAAGAGCCTCCAGAACAATTTGGTTGAAAATTTAATGTATCAATATAAACATCTACCATCACGGCGTTAACAGAACATGTTCCTGAAACAATATATGATGTCTCGTTAGCTAAACTAATATTTGGGGCAGATGAGATAATGACTGTGTCTGATACTGAATCTTTATCGATACTTGTAGTAGCCTGAGTTGCTGAGCTATGATCGGCAGTAACTAAGACTGAAGGATTGTCTGGAACTAATGTTACATCAATAAAACCTGTCGTCCATGTTCCACCAGAACAATTTGGTTGAAAATTTAAAGCACCTACGTACACATCGACAATAATTCCACTCTCTGTACAAGAACCGCTTACTGTATAGGCAGTAACATTTGCAGATGTCACACTTTCCGCAAGAGTTATCGAGACCGTAGGAGTCGTTGCGTTTTTATCAACTGTAAGCGATGCTTGTATGGCATCATTACCAGCAGCATCATCGTGGTCAGCTGTGATTGGAAATACTGGATTATCTGGTCTGGCAGATACATTTGTTGTGTTCGTAATCCATGCTCCACCACTACAAATTGGGGCAAGAGCAATACCATCAATATCCACATTTATGAAACGCCCATCCTCAGAACAAGTTCCTGACACAGTGTATGTGTTTTCATTTGCAGCATTTATTGCAGCTGCAGACGTAATTGTAACGAGTGGAATAATACCGTCTACAAATATAGATGATGTGTTGGGAAGAGCAATTGTTGCGTCTAAATTTAGGTTGATAGAGTTGCCGGCAATATCAAGAAGTGTTCCCGCATTGAGATCAATCGAAGTTGAAGCAAAGCCTATTCCATTTGTATCTTCATCTGGAGTCGTAATAGTATATCTATAAGTTAATGCTGTTGACCCTGAGCCACTGAGGATATCAGCATATTTAGTGACTCCACCAATATCAATCTGAATTCGATTGGTTCCTGTGGAGCCTGTGACTTCATCAAGGTTTACTATAAAATCTAGATTGTTAGAATCTATATACCAATTATTAACAGGGGCAACAACAGATGTAATTGTTGGCGCTGTTACATCCTTCGTCAGATTAATAGTTGTTGATATACCTTCATTCAAAGCATCATCTGTTAATTTTGCAACAAGTGTATGAGCTGCCTCAGAGAGACCTGTGGTATCAATAGTTCCAGTAAAGTTCGTTCCATCACATAGAAAGTTAACAGGGCCTGTAGCAGCGCCAGCATCAACTTCAATGGTAACTGTTTTTGTCGCTTCAGAACAAGTCCCCGAAACGGTAAAGATTGCAGAGTCATTTAAAGTATTTATAAAACTAGAGTCTGCAGGGTTTGTAATAGCAACCGTTGGAACAGACGAATCTACTTGAACACTTAGTAAAATAGGTGCAGTAAAGTTAAGGTCGAGATTACTTAATGCTGAGTCTTGTAGAGTTGCACTATTTGCATCAATCGGAGTGGTAATAAGTATTCCATCAAGATCATTAAGTCCTGCCTCTATTATATATTCAAAAGTTAGAGCCGTTGTACCGGTACCTGATTGATAAGTAGCGTATTTAGTTGTCCCGCCAATATCAATTGCAATCCTTGGAGTTCCAAGTGCAATATCAATGACCGCATTAGTATTTACAATAAAAGTAAGAGTTTCAGTTTCTAGATAGATTTGATCTGCCGGAGGTGTCACTGAAGTAATAAGAGGAACTACAGAGTCGACAAGCACGGCCGGCATCGCAGGTGCAGAAAAACTAATATTAAGATCTTCTAGTCCAGTGTTTTTCATTGTTCCAGAATTTAAATCAACTGGGCTTGTAATAAAAATTCCGTCACTATCATTTAGTCCGGCTTCAACAGTATACCTGAACGTTAGAGCTGTAGATCCCGTACCGGATAAGTAATCCGCATATTTTGTTATGCCACCAATATCGATTTGAATTCTTGGAACACCTATTACATAAATAGATTCATCAGTATTAATAATAAAATCTATGTCTTGGGCCTCAAGGTATGAGTTATCGGCAGGAGGAGTAACTGATGTAATTTGCGGAACAATTGAGTCTACAAAAACACTCCCCATAAGTGGTGGTGTAAATGTTGAATCAAGATCTATCAGAGTGACACTCTTAATTGTTCCACCATTTAAATCAAGGGGGCTCGTTATTGTTATACCATCAATATCAGTAAGTCCCGCCTCTACATTATATCTAAAAATTAAAGTACTCGTACCCGTACCTGTTTGATAAGTTGCAAATTTAGTCGTGCCACCAATGTCAATTGAGATTCTTGGTGTCCCTGTTACGTCGACATTTTCCGAAGTGTTTACTAGAAAGTCGATGTCTTGAGTGAGAGTATAAGTGCTATTCCCAGGCGGAATCATACTTGAAATACTAACTATTGCTTTATTGACTTCTACACCTGCCATATTAGGTACAAATAACGACATATCTAGATCAGCAGGGGTTGCCCCAGAGTCATTAATTGTACCGCCATTGAGTTCTATATTATTAGAGAAAAATTCAATACCGTCGATATCTGAATCTGGAGCAGCTGCAATATATCGAAAGGTAATTACAGAAGAACCAGTACCACTTATATAATTTGCAAATTTGGCTGATCCACCAACATCCACTTGAATTCTAGGTGTTCCAATTACATCTACATTCTTCGTAAAAGTTACTACAAAATCAAGATTCGTTCCCGTCAGATAATTATTGTCCGCTGGAGGAGTTACGTTGGCGACACTAGCACCACTTGCATTAATTATTAATCCTGTTGTAGTAAGACCAGTGACTACAGTTGTAATATCTAGGTTAGAGTTCAGGCCATTGTTGGCAATGATTGTTCCGTTGTTTAAATCAACTGTGTTTTGAACTGTTAGTCCATCGAGGTCGAGTTCTCCACTTTGAACTTGATATCTGAAAACAATTTCATCGGAATCACTACCAGAAATATAGTCAGCGTAAACAGTACCGCTCGCTAGAGCTATTTCAAGTCTTGGAGTTCCCGTAATAGACACTACACGATCATAAGTTGCAGTGAAATAGAGTTCATCAGTTTGAACATAAGTTGTATCGATGGGAACAACAATGTTTGTTATAAGAGCATTTCCAGCATCAATCCTAACATTTGGAAGAATTGGCGGGGAAAGATCAAGGTCAGCATTTACGAGTGATAAGCTTTGTACAGTTCCTGCGTTTAAATCTATCGATGACGCTAAAGCAATTCCATCGAGATCATCATCAGATTCTTGCGCGATATATCTGAAGGTAATTTCATCAGTACCTGAACCCGATATATAATTAAAGTAACGTGTATTTAATCCAATGGCAGCCTCAACTCTTGGGGCACCAGTTATAATAACATCATCAGAAAATTGAACCACAAGAGTTAAAATCTCAGTATCAAGGTAGACATTATTTGCAGGAGGGACAAGCGCCGTTACAAAAGGTAGAGCACCATCAACAAGTGTTGTAGGCATAGGTAACGGGATAAAGTTTAAAGTCCCATTGTTCCCATTTAAGTCCTGTATCGAACCACCATTTAATTGTATCGAACTACTTAGCGTAATACCATTAAGATCAACATCAGTGCCTGTCACAATATATTTGAAAAAGATTCCAATAGATCCAGATCCTGCATCGTAATTGGCAAACTTTGTTACACCACCAATATCAATTTGCAGTCTTGGACTTCCAGTAACAACTACATGATCATCAAAAACAGCAATAAAATTTAGCTGTTGATCTTTATAGTATGTCTGAGGAATTGGGGGAGTTACTAAGGTTAGAGTTGGAGCAGTTGTATCTACATTTTGGTTTTGAAAATCAAGAATTAATAAACTTAAGTTAGCGTTAACAGCTCCAGTATCATCGTTGAATGTAAGTGTTCCACCATTTAAATCAATCGTAGAGTTTAGATCAACATCGTCAGAATCATTTTCTCCAGCAAGGATGGTGTATCTAAAAGTTAAATTTCCAGTTCCAGAACCTGTAAGGTAATCAGCGTAAACTGTTGCGGCCCCAATTGTTAACTCTAATCTTGGTACACCAGTGACAATAATATTGGCAGAGTGCTGAATAGTAAGATCGAAGTTATCACCTTCAATATAAGTTTGAGGTGTTGGAGGTATTAGAGCAAATGTATTTTGAATTTCTTTGTGATTAACAAACAGTCCACCACCCGATGCGCTTTCTTCTGCACTATCAAAGTTACAAGATGCCATAACTGACAAAAGTAGAATGTATAAAAAATTCTTAATCACATTCATAATAGTAAAATCTTCTCCAATAGACTTATCGGTATAGCTAAGTCATTAATTTAATTAAATTATACCACTGTGCTTGACTGTGGCAGTCTAGAATTATCTTACAAGTGAAATCAAAGGGTTGGAACTCGATAGAATTTATGTGTTTTGGGTTTTATTGGATATGTGCCAGTGAATAATGGCAGTTAGGAGTATGAGATGTGACTTTAAGGTGTTCCCCACTTATTTTTTAAGTAGTTTTCTATTTTTAATTTCTCTGCAGCAGTAAGCTCTTGGTCGAAAATTAAAAACTCACCAATGTATCCGTTTATTTGATCTCCAGAAGTGGCATCGTCACCAAGAACATAGGCACCACCACCTGTGAAGGCCGTTGGTCCCCAGTTAGTGATGTCTGTGTACACTGAGCTTCCATTTTCCCATAGATCAGTGTTAGATCCATCGTCATAAGCAGTCCAAAGGTTAAAGCCAGTATCATCAAGATTATAATTTGTTGAGGCTTCATTAAATCCGTAGTTAAAAAAGAATCCTCTTCTCGTTGCAGTTGTAGAGTAGAATTCAAAGAAACATTTTCTTGAATTATTTTGATCCATCTTTCCGACGAAGAATACTGTCAAGCCACCATTATTGACTCTGGTAAAAGTTCCTTCAAGTCCGCGAGAGTGAGCGTCGAAACGAACGGCCGGCAAGCCATTTTGAATATTAGTTTTGTAAGTCGGTTGATTGGCTGGAGTACCTTCAGTTGCAGCTGAGGCAACACCACTTAAGTCAGACCAAGATGAAACTTTATCATCGTTGCTGGGCTCAGTACCACCATTTGTAATATCAGTTGCACTTAACCATGCTATAGGATTAAGAGATGCAATCGAAAAAATTTCAGCTTCACTTATATTTGAGAAACTTCCAAGTAAGCCGTTATTTGCAGCAACCCTAAATTCATACGTCGTTCCTTCCACAAGTCCTGTCACTGATGTTGAATTTGTTGTTGGACTTGGAGAAATATTTGTCCAAGATACAAGGCCTTTCTCTCTATATTGTAGAGAGTAATCTATGATAGTTGTATTATTATCAGCAGGTACACTCCATGAAACAGCAAGAGTTGTGTTACTTGTTGTCGGTGCAGTTGAAAGTGTCGCCACCTGATCTGGTGCTGTGATACCACTTGATGTATTAATTATCACTGAACTTGTTGAATTTTTAAATGCACTAAAATCCAATAAGGCAGTAGATGAGTTTGCTGTACTCGTTATATTTCCAGAGCTTAAGTTAATACTATTTGAACTAACCTCTATTCCGTCTGAATCATCTTCTCCAGCTTGGACAGTATAAGCGAATACTAATCCTGCACTTGTAGATCCACTTATATATGTTGCATTACGTGTAACGCCACCTATATCAATTCCAATAACTGGGAAACCAGTAACTGTCACACTTTCTGAAAAGTTAACTTGAAATAATAAATTTGATCCATCAGCATAAGTCGCATTAACAGGTTCGATAAAATCTGTGACACTTGGAGGTGGATCTCCAACTAAAATTCCAGAAGTATTGGGTATACTTAAAACTGTATTTACATCGGTAACAACACCTTCATTAGAAAATGTCATGGTCGCACCATTTAAATCAAGAGTTGTACTTATGGTTATGCCATCATTGTCTTGATCTCCGGGTTGGACAGTATATCTAAAAGTTAGAGTGCTAGTATTACTTCCAGAAATTAAATCTGCATATTGAGTTGCTGCTCCAATAGTTAAAACTAGTCTTGGAGTTGCATTGGTTACTGTAACATTAGAGGCATGAGCTAGAACGATATCAATATGCTCGGATGGTGCATAAGTCTTTGAAGTGGGAAGACTCGCGGCAAATTGATTTGCTAGCGGTGCTGCGCCTGAGAATAGACCTCCACCTGAAGTCTCTTCACTACTGTCCTCAAAATTACATGAAGTAAGTAGTACAAATGAGAATGTTAGTAATGCTATTAACTTCTTCACTATCCACCTTTAATATACTTATCGGACTGATTTAGTATATTATAAGTGATTGATATATTAGAAAGTATTAAGAGTTACTTAATGCCGTGATTCCGGTGTGTTGAGGAAGTATTTATTGTTAAAGGATAGTCATTTTAGGTTTAGTTTATGGCCCGTTTGCCATGACTTTATGTCGTTCTCGACTTTTATTTTAAGTTTATCGAGTGGTCAAATCATCACATATCTATCTAAATAATAGACTAAAGATTTTCCGGAGTGGATATTTGAACGTGAGTATCAGTCGTAAACTTATATTCTGCTTTAATTCTGTTGTCTGATTGAATGGAGCTGGACATACGAATGGAGTCCATGCTTCCCTCATAGAAGATAAATCCACCGCCACCCCATAGCTTTGTTGTGGCACCAAAGTCAAAGAAAGATTGAGTCTTTAAGCCTGCTCCAGAGTTTCCTGATCCGTTTAAAACACCATTTATATAAAATTTAAATTCTCCAGTAGTTGAATTTCTTGATACGGTGACATATCGCCAAGTATTATCATTTACTACGAAGTTACTCTGTACGGCAGCACCTCCGCCGGCCGATGACCCCATGTTCCCACTAGCATTTATAAAACTGTAAAATAAATCCTGATTGGCTGTTGCTCCTGAGAGCCCAACAAGACCAGGCGCTTGCCAATCAGTATTGCTACCAGTTTGCGATGTTTTCATCCAAAATGAGATTGTCGAAGTGCCACCTAAAACTTGCGATAGATCATATGTTAATTTAAGTGTTGATGCTCCATCGAAATTCAATGCGTTTCCTACAGGACCAGAAGCATCTGTGAGAGCTCCGTTGGCAATACCATTTCGAGCATTAGCGGTCTCATCGATGTAAGTGGTACCTGATTTATTCATAAGCCAAACACCTTCGTATGCCGCCCAAGTTGTAATTGCACTCTCAGCATTAGTAGATCCAGTATTTTTGTAGTACATGTAAATGTTAAGTTCTGAGTTCGCCGGTACTGTATCGACTTTAACCC
Organism: uncultured Oligoflexia bacterium; assembly: GCA_913058265.1. GTDB lineage: Bacteria > Bdellovibrionota > Bacteriovoracia > Bacteriovoracales > Bacteriovoracaceae. The sequence goes on along the minus strand of CAJXPQ010000005.1, from coordinate 197,156 downwards.
AAATGTAACTTATCCCTGATGTATTCCAGGTATCAATAGAGTACGATAGTGCTGTCGCATGATCATCAAGGTAAAACCTCATGTCATCACCGTTAGCTTGCATATCAGCATAGTCAACCTTGCTATTGTCTATTTTTATAAGTACTGGCATGTTTGAAAAAGTATCTGAAATATCTAAATTGTTAATAGCAATACGAACTCTCTTACTGTAGTTAGTATCTGCCCAACTTAGTGCGGAGACAAAGTTTACATTTTTTGAATCCGCAGTTAAAACAGCCGCTGCATCAGAAAAATTAAATGTTACAGCTTCAGCTGTTGCGTTGGTTAAGTAAATATTTTTAGATCCTTGGTAAGACGAAAAACTTAAGCTCGTCACATGGTTTGTACAGAAAGCGTCCGTATAAACAAGGGCATCTCCATTCACACTAAAGTTAATAGTTTTAGCTGTACTGGCACCAGTCTTAACTCCATTTATATCAACTAAGCTAATCTCTGCCATAGAACAAGTGTTAGTAACAATTTCATTTGGTGAATTTATAGAAATGAAAGATGGGTCAATGGAGGTATTTACATTTTTAGATGTATTTAACAAAGAAGTACCGTTAAAAATTAAAGTTAAGCTCTGTCCGGAAACAGTTGATTTGAAGTAAATCGTCTTAGAGCTTGATCCGTTTGAAATTATTGAACTTGTTATTATTGAGCTACAACCAATGTCGGAATAGAAATTCCCCGTACCATTATTTAAAAGTAGTGATACGGTTTCATCAGAACTAACATTAGCTAAGTTATTACTAGAGTCTGCCGATTGCAAACTGTAGGCAATACAATTATTTACGAGACTGCTTGTTGGCCCTGTAACTAACAGTTGAGTTGGAGCCGTACTAAATCCGATGGCCGTAAGAGATCTAGTGCTAGTTTCTGATCCATTATAATTGATTGTTACAGTACCTGTCGAAGTAATTGCTAATGTTGGTAGATAGGTTAATACAATTGTACAGTTTCCAGTTATAGTGGTGGAACATGTACCGCCTACACCAGGATATGATCCACCTTTAAAACTAAATGGCGCCGTAAGCGTGGTCTCGGTGATCGATCCAATCGACCCACCAGTGTGATTGAGAAGTAAAGTTGCATCAGCTGAGTTACCCAGGGATATACTGCCGAAATTAACAGTCGCTAAGGAGTCAAAGACTAAAGTCGATCCAAAAATATCAAAAGGAGTTGAAGTCGCACCTGTTAAAGATCCTGAAGTTGCATTAAGTGTATAGCCACTAAAAGCCTTATCTATTGTTACATCATTAAATGTCGCAATACCAGCAATGGCATTCACTGTAAGAGTACCACCTAAAGTTGCAGTTGCAGCTGAGGGATCTGTACCAATAGATAGTGTTACAGATTCTGTTGCAGTCGTGACAAGATTATCATTTATATCTCTGAGTTCTACTGTAATATTGGGTGCGTTTACTGAGCCTAAGTTCGCATTACTTGGATTATTTGTGAAAACTAATTTTGTTGCGGGTGCCTGTATAATGTCAAAGCTGGACGATACTGTGCCAATCAGGCCTATGCTTGTTAAGACTAGACTATACCCTGAAGCAATTTGATTTAAGGATAGGTCGCTAAAAGTTGCAATACCACCAACAGCAGCAATAGTTGTTGTTCCAGATAAAGTTGAAGCACCAGGGTTTGTATTAATACCAATCGTAACGTTTGCAGATGAATCTGTTACTAAATTATTTGATGCATCTCTTATTTCCACAACAATGTTGGGCATAGTTATACTGTTACCGGTATTTACAGGCTGAGTTGTTATGGCTAGCTGGACTGGAGTCGACAATATATTAAAAGCAGCTGTTGTGGTAAGAGTTAAACCTGCAGCTGTTGCACTGAGTGTATAGCCTGTGCCTACATTAGCTAAGCTGATATCATTAAACGTCGCAGTACCGGCAATTGCATTCTGGGCAGTGTTTCCAGCTAGAGTTGACCCTCCAGGATTAGTACTGATAGTAAGCGTAATTAAGTCACCATCAGTCGTTTTATTTCCAAAAGAATCTTGAATTTCAACCTCAATAGAAGGAGAAATCGATACATTTTGTTCAGTATCAATAGGTTCTGTTTTAATTGCTAGTTTAGCTTTTGGAGCAGGAGTAATGTTAAATGTTGTTGAAGTTGCGGTTGTAAGCCCGGCGCCTGTAACATCAAAAGTATAAGCATTAAATGCTTTATCAACTGTTATATTTGTAAAAGTGGCAACACCAGCAATGGCATTAACAGTTACTGTTCCGCCTAAAGTTGCAGTGGATCCAGATGGATCAGTTCCAAAGGCAAGGGTTATTGAATCAGTTGCAGTGGGGACAATTGTTCCATTTGAATCTTGAAGCTCAACCGTAATATCTGGTGAGTTAACAACACCGGCAACAGTGTTACTTGGATTTTGAATAAACGCAAGTTGAGTTGCGGGTGCTTGTGTAATATCAAATGTTGTTGATGTAGTACTTGTTAGGCCAGTACTTGTGAAGTCTAGTGTGTAGCCAGTGGCCACTTGGTCTAAAGTTAAATCATTAAATGTGGCAATACCACCAATCGCTGAAACCGTCGTGGTTCCTGATATTGTTGAACCACCAGGGTTTGCATTAAGAGCTACTGTTACACTTGCTGTTGATCCTACGACTAAATTATTTGATGAGTCTCTAATTTCAACTGTAATAGCAGGAGAGATAGATACATCATTATCAGTATTGCTAGGTTCTTGAGTTATTGCAAGTTGTGTTGGAACTGCAATAATATCGAATGCATCTGTTGTCGCAAGTATGACTCCAGTTGCTGTTGCCTCGAGAGTGTACCCAACACCTACTTGATCGATTTGAATATCACTAAAGGTTGCAGTCCCTGCGATAGCAGCCTGGACGGCCGTACCTGATAGAGTTCCAGCGCTGGGATTATTATTTATAACGAGAGTTATATTATCTGTATCAGCTGTTTTATTTCCAAATGCATCTTGAATCGCAACTTCAATCGATGGAGATATATTTACACCATACTCTGCATTAGTCGGTTGTGTTTTAATCGCTAACTGTGCTTTAGAACCAGGGGTTATATTAAAAGCACTTGAAGTATCAAGTGTAAGGCCTGTGGCACTGGCAGTTAAATCGTAGCCTGTAAAAGCTTTATCAATTGTAATATCCGTGAATGTTGCCATACCAGCAATAGCATTAACTGAAATCGTCCCACCTAGAGATGCGGTTGCACCTGATGGATCACTACCAAGAGCAAGAGTTATAAGATCTGTTGCGAGTGGAACTATATTATCATTTGCATCTCTAACTTCAACTGTAATACTTGGTGAGTTTGCAACTCCAGCAACAGCATCAGAAGGGTCTTGAATAAAAGTGAGTTTTGTTGCAGGAGCTTGAATAATATCAAAAATCATTGAAGTGTCTGCTGTTAACCCGGTGGATGCTGTAGTGAAAGTGTAACCAGTTGCAAGAGTATCAATCGAGATGTCATTAAATGTCGCAATACCACCAATTGCAGGTTGAGTAATTGTTCCACTAAGTGTAGCTGACCCCGCACTTGGATCTGTTCCAAGTGAAAGGGTGATATTTGGTGTCGCCGCTACGACTAAATTATTATTTGAATCCCTTACTTCAACTGTGATTGAAGGAGATATAGCGTAGTCATTAAATGCATTTGTAGGCTGAGTCGTAATCGCTAGTTGAGTTGCAGTCGCACCTATGTCAAAACTTGTCGACGTTGCGAGTGTAAGACCTGTTGCAGTTGCATCTAAAGTATAACCCACTCCTATACTGTCTATATTTATATCATTAAATGTTGCCACTCCGGCAACGGCCGCTTGAGTCAGTGTTCCTGCAAGTATTCCAGCACTCGGATTATTATTTATTGCAAGAGTAATAGCATCTGTGTCAGAAGTTATATTTCCAAAAGCATCCTGAATCTCTACTTCAATATTTGGAGCGATACTTTCTCCGTAATCAGCGTGACTTGGCTCAATGATAAAAACAAGTTGAGATTTAGCTGCTGGACTTATATTGAAAGCAGTTGATATATCCGCTGTTAACCCTATGGAGGCTGCATCTAAGGTATAGGCATTAAAAGCCTTATCTACTGTAATATCATTAAAGGTCGCAATACCTGCAACAGCATTAACTGTAAGAGTTCCTCCTAGACTTGCAGTCGCTCCCGATGGATCTGCTGCAAAAGAAAGTGTCACTTCATCAGTGGCAGTGGAAACAATATCATTAAAACTATCTCGAATCTCAATAGTAATAATGGAAGAATTTGCAGCTCCTGCCAGAGTATCACTTGGACTTTGAGTGAAGATCACCTGAGTCGGAAGATTCGGGTTGATGTCAAATGTATTTGATATCGCATTTGTTAAACCTGAAGCACCTAAATCGAAAGAGTATCCAATATTGGGTAGATCAATTTCTATATCATCGAAAGTTACGATACCAGCAACAGCTGACTTAGATATAACTCCGGCCATTATGGCAGAACCTGCGCTTGGGTCTGTTCCAAAGGCTAATGTGACAGTATCTGTAGCTGTTGTGACCAAATTGTTAGCAGCATCTCTAATCTCTGCTGTGATTGAAGGGGTTATAATTTGTCCTGCAAATTGATCTGTAGGTTGCGTCGTTATAATTATTTGTGTCGCCGCTCCGGGCTCTATATCAAAATTTGTCGTCGTTGCAGTTGTTAGTCCTGCTGCACTTGCAGTAAGAGTATAGCTTGAGCCAACTGTATCAATTGCTATATCGCTAAAACTAGCTGCACCATTTACTGCAGCCACTGGAAGGGTTCCAGTAAGTATTGCCGAGCCAGCACTCGGGTCTGTTCCCATGGCAAGAGTTATCGTATCAGTATCAGTTGTTTTGTTGCCATAGGCATCTTGAATTTCAACATCTATGGCCGGAGTAATCGCGGTGCTGTAAATCGTATTTGTCGGTTCAGTGATAATAACAATTTGTGTTTTTACATTCGGTGAAATGTTAAAAGTATTTGAAGTCGTAGAGTTTACTCCTACGGCACTGGCCGTGAGGGTATATCCACTGAAGGCTTTATTGATATTTATATCATTGAATGTCGCGATACCACCAATAGCAGCTACCGTTACAGTTCCTGAAAGAGTCGCAGAACCAGCACTTGGATCTGCACCAAAAGAGAGAGTGACATTATCTGTAGAAGAAGTAACAAGATTATCTGAAAAATCTCTCAGTTCAACCGTTATGGATGGAGCGATACTTGCTCCAGCGAGTGCATCATTAGGTTGATTTGTAATGACTAAATCTGTTGGAGGAGCATCGGTTATATCGAAAGTATTTGAAGTGGCCGCAGTTAGCCCTCCAGAGGTGACAATAAAGCTGTACCCTGTCGCATTGAAATCAATATCTAAATCAGAAAATGTTGCAATACCATCAACAGCTGCGACAGTAAGCGTTCCACTTAAGTTTGCACTTCCTGCACTTGGATCAGCAGAGAACGCAATCGTTATATCATTTACAGCAGCTGTAACTAGAACGTCTGAAGCATCTCTTACTTCGACAGTTATAGCAGGTATCATAGTATAGTTATTATAATAATCTACAGGTTGAGTTGTAATTGCTAATTGTGTCGGAGGGCTGTTATTGACTAAGATATCAGTTAAAACAGGTTCAAAACCAGAGAAACTTAAATCAGCATTATTAGCAGTAATAACCCCAATCAATGAACCGGTTGTGTTTAGATCTAGAAATGTTGAGGAGAATGAAATCCCATTATTATCTTGGTCACCTGGCTGTATTGTATATTGGAATCTTAGCACCGCAGACCCAGAGCCAGATATATAGTCAGCAAAAACATTACCTGTATCAAGATTAACTTGTACTCTTGGCGTATTGGTTACAATAACAGCCTCGTTAAATTCAAAGTCAAAGTATATTGAGCTGCCAGTGGGATAATCATTATTGGCTATTGCTGTAATACCTATAACCTCTGGAAGCCTTGAATCGACTAATATGCCAGGAGTCAGCGAAGGGCTAATCGTGGCATTGGCATTTGCGAGTGTGCCGTCTTGAATCGTGCCACCGTTTAGCTTAACAGTATCTTGAATCTCTAAACCGTTCGCATCATAAAGCCCCTGAGTTACAATAAAATTAAAACTCAAAGTATCTGTACCAGAACCAGATGTGTAAGTTGCATCGACGATATCACCATCAATGTCTAACTCAACGGATGGGATTCCAACAACATTTACAACCTCACTATATTCAAGATCGAGGGTGATCGTTTGACCAAGGAGGTATGTTTGGTTTGTAGGGTAAGTTATAGTTTCTATGTATGGTGAATTTCCATCAACGAATGTCGTAAGCATAGGAGTAGGTGTGAATATTAAAACGGCATCATTCCCCGCAATATCTTTTATGGATCCACTATTGAGCACGAGGGGAGAGCTTGCAACTATTCCGTCAAGATCGCTATCAGTTGGTCCTACTTGATAGCGAAAAACCAATACCATTGAGCCACTTCCACTAACATAGTCTGCAGTTAGTGCAGCGCCACCTACATCAAGAGTAATTTGAGGGGTACCCGTGACAACAATATTTTCATCGAATGCTACCAGAAAGTTTAAATCATCATTTAAATAATATGTATTTATTGCTGGCGGAGTTTGAAGACTGATCGTCGGCTGAACCGCATCAACTTTAATTCCACTGGTACTTCCAGCGTCGCTTACTGCTAGTTCAGCGTCTGTAGGTACACCTTCAAGAGTAAACTGTAATGTACCACCTGATAAATCGATACTAGATGTGAGATCGATTCCATCATCATCTTCATGTGTGGCAAGAACGGTGTAGCGAAAAGTAATATTCTTTGTACCACTACCTGTAAGGTAATCTGCTGTGTAAGAGTTACCTCCAACATCGATTGTAATTTGTGGTGTTCCGGTAACTGTAATTTCGTAAGGGTGTGTGGCAACGAAATCAAGGTTTTGGTTTTCAGTATAAATACCGTTTGAGGGTAAAGTGATCGAGAATGCATTTTCAACTTTCTGGTGATTTTTAAATAATCCACCCCCAGATGAACTTTCATCTGCATCTTCAAAATTACATGAAGTAATAATGACCATGATAAATAGTAGATAACTTAAATTTTTCAAATACACCCTCGTATAGCTTTTCGGCATACTAATAAGTCTTCTTGAGGACTATTTTACTCCAGATATAGGTACAGTTTTATAGATAATTTACAGTGTGAAATGGCCCTGTAGTTTCAACAGTTTGAGGGGGTAAATAGATTTTATGTGTAAAAAGATGGTCCTATGAAATATTAAAAATGTCTTAAAATATTGGCAATTAAATATCAAAGGGTTAACTTTTCCCTCTCCAAAATCTAAACACTCAAAATTGCTAGAATAGATGATATGAAAATAATACTCATTTTCACTTTATTTATATTCTGTTTTGGCTGCGCTCAAAGAATCAAAGTTCCCATCAATAGAATGATGTCACCCGAGGCAATAGGTCATGGGGCTGAAATCGAATATAAAGATACTGGATTAAGCTTAGGCGTTCTTGATTTTTCAGATAACTCAACAACAAATGCATTACAGATGAGTACAATTCGAGAAGAAGAGTTCTACTTTGCTCTGGGTGTTGCAGAAAAAGCAGATCTCTTTATTAAAGTCCCTAAAGAATCATCAAGTATGATTGGCCTAAAAATTCAAGTGCTAGGAACTCCAGCGAAAGCGGCTTCAGAAGGTCATAGTCTGTCAGTGTCAATGGCAATGGGAAGTGAGAGAGACTCTTTTGATGAAACTTTTACTATCGATTTGAAGTCTGATGTTACAGACTTTGCGCTTATTCATGGTTATCGAACAAATCCAATTACTCTTTTTTATGATGGAATAAGTCTAAGTAATTATAGCTTTGAAGGTAAGATAAAAGGTGCATCTGGCTTAGATAGTAATTCATTTGAGTATTCAGCAAAAAATATTATAGGAGCATTTGCTGGGGTGATATTTGGTGGTCACTCATTCAAATTTAAACTAGAGTATGCAGTTCAAAAAATTGAATGGACCCACACAGATTCGAAGCTTTTCCAGCACTTTGGCCTTGCTCTATCTTCAGGATGGTAGCCTTTACCGGTCAATTTATAGTAGTGAAAAATTTGATAAAATAAAGAGGGAATTAAAAGAGAATCATATGAAATTAGTCTTGTTATTACTATTCACTCATACACAGTCAACTTGGGCAATATTGCCCTTCGAAGATGCTGTATCTCCAGAGTTAGTAACCTCTGCAAGAGCACTTGCACTTGGAAACTCTTATATGAACAAAGTTGATGATGGGCATGCAGCATTTTATAATCCAGCAGGTCTTGGAACCGTGAGAGGCTTGCAGTCACAATTTAATATCCATATGGAAACAAATAATGGCTTCCTCGCAGTTACTTCTGATGGTGCTTTTACAGATTCAATATCACTTTATAGTGATGCATTCGATCCTATAGGCTTAAGATCTTTACATGCAGAGAATCCAGGTAATTTATCTCATGCCAGAGTCAACTTATATCCAAATATTACTTATAGAGGAATTACTTTGGGCTGGATGTACGCACAACAAAACAGAGCTCGCTTAAAAAGTGTAACAGAGAACTTTGAAATTTCAGAGAGACGGGACTGGGGACCAGTTATGTCTTTGAGCGGAGGTTTTTTTGGTGGAGTTATAAAGTTTGGAGTCACAGGTGTATATTTATCAAGGAAGCAACTACAGAAAGACTTTGCTCCAGGTGATACAATATCAATTGATGAAGAAGTCGATTATGTGAAGGGAACAATGACCCACTTAACTGCTGGAGCTAGGATCACATTACCAATTGCTTTCTTGCCAACATTTTCAGCCGTACTTAGAAACTCATCAGGAACAGATTGGTACGATGAAGAGTTAAGTGGAACTCCAGGTAGAGTACCGCAGACAAGCGAGTTTGGCTTTTCAATTACACCAAATCTTGGAAGGACAGTCAGACTTCACCTGGAAGTTTCTAGAAAGGACTTTGGCGATCGCTATGAGAATGTATCTTCTTCTCGCAAGACAATGGGCGGAATTGAAATCGATTATATGAGAATGATGTTTGTACGCTTTGGCTTTAGTGACGGGTGGGGATCCGGTGGAATTGGTGTGCGTAATAAAAGCTTCCAATTTGATTTAACCACTTATGCTATTGAGGCCTCAGATGATGGCTATCGTGAAGAAGAAGATAGGCGATCTGTCTTATCCATGTCATTTGGTCTTTAAACTAAGTACTTGAAATTATAGAATCTTAAGTTTTTCTTAATCAGAGTCACATTTAGTACGATAAAATAGAAAAGAACGAACTTTGAGGAGAAAGTGTGATCAGGTTATTAAGCTCTATTATTGTGCTGCAGTTAGTGTTTGTATTTCAAATACAAAATGTACACGCAGGGGTCGAGAAAACTTTTCAAAAGAAGGCCAACAAAATGGTAACAGGTCTTGCTTGTGATTCAACGGAAGGTTTTGGTTGTACTGTTCTCGATACCGCTGTTGATGATCCCGAATTACTTAATGAGGTCGTAAACATGATTCTACTTTTTACGATGACTCTAACTCTTATTGATAGTAAGTGTGAAGTTACTAAAAGTGGAAAAGAACTAAAGCCTAAATCATACACTGCAGGTATCACCCATTGGATACATAAACTTGCAGCACTTATCTATATCTACGCGGAAATTCAAAACGTCATAACTCTTAGGAAACTTGATAAAGAATATAGTGATAGCGCAAAAGTTGAGGGACAACTTCCAAAGCTTTTAGCACTTCAAAAAGTTTATCAAGCTAAGCAAGATGCAGCTAAGAAAAAATTAAAAGTTTTAAAATTATCCAATATGGGATTTGGAGCTTCGGCCGCTATTGATATCGGAATGAGTGCGGCCTTTGGTATCTGGAGTGGATATAAACAAGGTGCTGAAGCGACCATGTGTCTTAAATCTCAAGTTGACTTAGCATCTTGCCCAGTTATCGGAACTTCAGCTGCAAATAGTACCACTACAGGAGCGGCCTTGGTAGGGGAAGCTACAAACAAATGTATGGCAAAATTTCAAACGATTGCAAGTGCGCAAACTTTAATCAGTACAGCGAAGTCAACCGTAACAAATACCGTTGTCAAAGGTGTCTCATCTGCTGTCGGAGGAATTATTGGTAAAAAAATTACTGAGAAAGCCGGTGGTGGTAAAGCCGCTCAAATAGCAGGGGCAGGTACTGGAGTATTTATTGGTAAAAAAGTTGGAGCTAAAGTGGCGGATGCTATTGCTGAAAACATAGAGTTTCTTAAAACAGATCCGGGCTCAAGCCTTCAGGAGATAGTGAAAAGTGAACCAAGAAAATGTATTACAGAAGGAGTCAATGAAGTAGCTGAGACTACGGCCAAAAATGTGGCAGCATCAGTCTTTGTAGATACTTGTGCCGCATCAACTCTTGGTACAGCTTGTCCTGCAGCGATTTCTGCAAGCTGTGCGCTAAAGTCATTTCTACAAAAGGAGAACTGTGTTTGTATGGTTCGAAACACAGCTAAAGTGGCTCCAGCACTCAAAAAGATGGTTGCAAACTTAAGCCTAACTAGCGACTTATTAGAAGACGAAAAGCTATTAGATACCATGGCAACAGATGCAGGTGCTGATGATCTACTGGCTGAAGTGTCAGGGGCATGGAACTCTGATTACATGGATATTGATTTAGAATTAGATGCTGACAAAGATCTTACTAATGATCAGATTAATGAAAAATGGGCTGTAGATGATCAGAAGTCAGCAGATGCAAGGGAAAACTTAAGAAAAGATAATACCTGTGGAATAGATTATACAAATTGGATTATTCGTCATGATTTAGAGTGCTCGTCGGCATTTGATTTTCTTAATGAAGATGAAATCAAGGAAGCACCTCCAGTATCTGCAAGTATCAATAAGCATATGCAACTATTTAAAAGTGAGTCCATGAAGTTTGAAGAGCTACTTGCTAAGGATTGGAGTGAAGCTTTAAATAATAACTCCCCTGAAGAAAGATCAGAGGTTGTGAAGTTAATGTTTAATAACTCGAAACTTTCCGTCGAATACGATAGCTTAGATCTTGACGGAAAAATGCAAGTAGAAGATGTATTAAGATTACTTGCTGATGCTATGAAATCTTTGAAAAGTAATTTGTTAATAAGTAGTGCCTATGCAGAAGAGTTAACAGCAGAAGAAAAAGAAAAACAAGTAGATGATGCCCTGAAAAGTGAGAAAGACTTCACTAGCACAACTAATGAGGTCACAGCATTTACTGGACTTGGGCTAGGTGTCGTGGGAATGTTTCTTTTTCCTAAGTTTATAAAGAAAGGTATGAAGCTAACGACTGTTCTACAGAGAAACCCCATGAGAAGAGGGATCTATTATCTAGCAAGTTATTTTATGGCGAAAATAAATCTTGATACAACAAAGAAAAAAATATCTCGTATTGGGGATAATTTAAAAGTCGTTGAAAAAATGATTGAAGAGGAAAGTGGTGGTCAGACATCTATGGGAATTCCCTTTAAAAAGAAATTCTTTTACAAGTTTAGTCCTATTCAAAGTGCACATGCAAATGTTGTGGCAAATAATCTTCAACCGCTATGTATGAAGGGGGCTAAGTTCGACCTTACATGTGAGTGTTTAAAAACAAATAGCTGTGGAAATCGAATTACTCAATTTTCTCCTTTGCGAACTGAAATATTTGAAGGAGATCCGGCCTTTTTAAATTTTACGAGAGCGCAAATGAGCTTTGTTAAAAAGATGAGTGTTGGAAAAGTTAGAGAACAAGATTATACCTCTTTGGAGAATACACTGCGCTCATTAAGTCCTAAACTAGATCCGATTGTGGCGGCCAACAATTTAGACGCAAACTTTAAATTACATAATATGCCAGAGCTTAATATGATCAAGCACTCAAAGCGTTTAGTCGCTTCATTACAAAACAATGCTTTTGAAGAGCTTAAAAAATTTAAAGGTGCAAAAATTGATCTGAGTAAGTTAAAGAAAAGTGATGTTTACGATTCTCTAGACACTGTAGGGAAAGAAAAAGGCAGTCCAGAAATTGCTGAGAAACCGTCTGTGGGCCAAAATATCGAAAAGTTCACTAGAGCAAACACAATTCAGGGCTCAGCAACCAAGGAACAGAGTTTAGCGGATTATAAGGTTGATATGAGTGATATTAATGAAAACAAAGACTTAGATCTCTTTAAAATTATAAAAAACAGGTATCATAAGATCTTTTTTACAAAGTAGTACTCTGTAAAAAATCCTATCCCTTGCCAATGATATTATCAATTGGTAATTAATCAACATTACTATATCGAGGGTTTAACCCCCTCCCAAGCTTCGCTTTGGCCAACAAACAACCTAGGAGTCTGGATGCAAAATCCTTACGCATCTTTTTTAGAATCATTAGAAAAACCTGCACGATATATTGGTGGTGAACACTTCATCATTAAGAAAGATTGGGATACCTTAACTGGTAAAGTCGCTCTTTGTTTTCCTGATACATATGAAATCGGAATGAGTCACCTTGGCTTTAAAATACTTTATCAAGAGCTTAATCAAAACGATGATATCTGTGCTGAGCGCGCTTTTTGTCCATGGATTGATATGGAAAAAGAGATGCGTGAAAGAAAGCTTCCTCTGGTTTCTTTGGAAAATTTTCGACCATTGTCAGACTTTGATATTGTGGGATTTTCTCTACAATATGAAATGAGTTATACAAATATTTTAAACATGCTTGATCTTGGTGGAATTACTATTCATCAAGCTGATCGTAGAGAAGAGGAACCATTTGTTATTGCCGGTGGTCCATGTGCAACACATCCTGAGCCTCTTGCAGAATTTTGTGATTTCTTCGTTATTGGAGATGGAGAGAAAATCTTTACCAAAATTGCACGTTTTATTGGACGCGCCAGAACAGATGGCATGAAAAGAGATCAAATTCTTTTTGAACTTGCTAAGCAAAAGGGAATATATGTTCCAAGCTTTTATGATGTAGAAGTTTGTGACAAGACCAATTTAGAGTATGTCACAGGGCCTAAGCCAGAGTTTGATGGAGAGATTCCTGATAGAGTAGAGAGATACTTTGTAGATAGTCTTAAAGATTATCCATTTCCAACAACGTCACCTATACCTCATATGACAGCTATCTTTGATCGCTTTTCAGTTGAGCTTAGTCGTGGGTGTACGGAAGGTTGTCGCTTTTGTCAGGCAGGAATGATTTATAGACCTGTTAGAGAAAGAAAGCCTGATGATGTCGTAAAGATTGTCATGGATGGACTTAAGAATGGAGGCTTTGATGAAGCGAGTTTAACTTGTCTCTCAACTGCTGATTATTCTGCAGTTACTCCTTTAGTTGTTGATCTTATCGATAAGTTGGCAGCGGAGAAAGCAACCCTTGGAATTAGTTCATTGCGTGCATACGGTTTAGATAATCGTGTCCTTGATAAACTGGCCGAGGTTAAAAATTCATCACTTACTTTTGCTCCTGAGGCAGGTAGTGAGCGAATGAGAAAAGTTATAAATAAAAATATCAAAGAATCAGATATGCTTCAAACAGCTGAAGATGTTTTTAGTCGTGGCTGGAAAAAAATGAAATTATACTTCATGATCGGCCTTCCAACCGAGGAAGACGAAGACGTTATTGGTATCATGGAGACTGGTCGCAAGGCAAAGCAAATTGGACAGCAAAAATGTGGAGTTGGAAATCCTGCTATCACAATTGCAGTGTCATCTTTTGTACCAAAACCTCACACCCCATTTCAGTGGGCAAATATGATAACGCTTGATGAAATTATCCGTAAACAAAACCTTTTGAAAGATCATGCTGTTAAGTATGGATTAAATTTTAGAAAACACTGGTCAAAAATTTCTCACTTAGAAGGAATCGTTAGTCGAGGAGATAGAAGAGTAGGTAAAGCTATTTATCTTGCTTGGGAAAAGGGCTGCCGCTTTGATGGTTGGGGGGAAACCTTTAATTATGATCTTTGGATTGAGGCGGTTAACGAGGCTGGATTAGAACAAGATTATTACCTCCGAACTATTCCTATGGACGGAAACCTTCCTTGGGACCATATAGATGTAGGCCTTGAAGACAAATTTCTTAAGCGTGAATGGGTTAAAGCAACAAAAAATAGAATCTCTCCACCTTGTGGTAAGGTTGCGGGAATGATTGTTCACCATTCTAACCTAGAAACATTAGAGAAAACTTTTGATATCGATAAGAAAAGACTTGTGTGTTATCACTGTGGTGTTGAGTGTGATCTTGGCGGAATGGTCGAAGAGAGACGAGACTTTTTGCAACGAGTAGATGCTATTGAGGATAAACCATATGTTCGTCCGGAAAGAAAAACAATCGTTGAAACTCGAGAAAGACGAGGAACATTCATTGGTTATAAATATAGGATTGGATTTTCAAAAATAGGTCCCCTGAGTTTTATATCTCATTTAGACCTTCAAAAAATTATTATGCGAATCTTTAAAAGGGCCGATATAGAAGTTCTATATTCCGAAGGTTTTAGACTTAGACCACTTATGGCATTCGGGCCAGCACTTACATTAGGAGTAAGTTCTCTGACTGAATACTTCGATGTTCGGGTAGAAGAGCCTTGGGAAGATCAACAAGGTATCTTAAAGTTACTACAGGATCAAAGTGAAAAGGGTTTACTCTTTAATTCTATAAGAGTGATTGATTCAAAAGAAATTTCTATACAAGAGGCAATTTCAGAGTTCACATACTATGTTCAAGTTGATGATAAAGAGCAGGCGATTAAGGCGATGGACTTATTAAACTCTAAAGAGCCTCTTCTTATTGAATCCTTTAATAAGAAGAAAAAGAAGTATATTCAAAAAGATCTTAAGCCAAAGATTAAGTCGGTTACTCTTGGAACTCTTGCTATAGAATCAGAATTACTTGATGTAATTGATGAGGTATCTCCTTGTAAGGGAGAGGGACTTTTGATTAAGACTTTTGTGGAAAGTGGGACAAGTGTCAGACCTATGGAGTTAAAGCGTAGTCTTGAAGCTCTCGGCTTTAAGGTTGAGAGACCAATTAGGGCCGCCGCTAACCTGATAGAGCAGTAGTGGAACACTTTTTAGGCTTATTTGAAAAATCTGCATTCTAGCATTTAAACCTATAAATGCTAGAATAGTTAAGTGAATATAAACACCCTTTTACTCATTCTTCTTTTTGTGAGCTTACCGGCCTACTCCCTAAGTCAGGGAGATATTAATGTATATTTAAATCAATTTGGAATTGAGTCAGAAAATCTATCTTCGAGTAGTTATGAGAGCTATGAAAAGCAGATGGATATTTTGGAAAACTCTAAGTTTGAGTTAGTAAAAAGTAAAGATCTTGAGAGAATAAATAAACAAATTACCCAAGGGAAAGCATGCGTTGGTCGTGTTGCTAAATGGAGTAAGGGATATAGAGATACATTTTCATTTGATCGTGAATTTCGCGAAGCAATGCTTAACTCAAAAAATATAGATTCGAAATGTAAGAAGAAGATTTTAACCGAATACTTAAAAGTTAAATATGTACAAGATGATCCTAGAGAAAATGTATACTGTAAAAGAAATGACTGTAACTTAATAAATGCCGTTTATGCAGACTTTGAAGAAGGAGTGGCAGATTTAGTTTTTGATCAGTATGGTTCAAGAAAAGTAAAACTTTATTGTGAAGAGAAGGATCAAATTATTGATAATAGTGATGTGGAAGAACTGATATCAAATATTTCTGAAATAAATAAATGCTTTGAATTAAATACAGATGAGTCGAGAGTTGTTAATAACAGCTTGAATGGTGTTACACAAAAGTATACTGTAAGAAGGGATAGTCCTAAGTCCTACACTGCAAGTTTTAATTTGAACTTTTTTAACTCAGAATCTAGTGGTGACAGACAAGTTACAGGTGCTGAGAGAGAAAATATGGTCGACCATGTTCGAAACTGTGTCGCCGATAACAATAAATATTTAAAAGATGATAGAGGAAATAGTTTAAATCTAGAAATTCTTATACCAGAGGAAACTGCCGAACTACCCAGGTCTGTACGTCCACCACAAGTGAATATTGGTATCGATTTTGAAAATACAAGGGCTCACAGTAAAAGGTATACATCAGATATTGAGTGTTCAACGGTTATTCATGAAATACTTCACCTTACCGGTCTTTATGATGAGTATGAAGAAACAGCTTTTGGTCAGTATGTTCACACTGAAACAGGCCATATCGTTAGAAGAAGGTTAGTCGGTGATGAGAAACCTGAATCACCTGAAGAGTATAACTTTACTCCAGATTATAATCATTGCCGAGCAATTGCAGAAACCCCATCTGTTATGGCAAGTGACCGTCAGGCATTCTTAAAGGTAAACCCACCAACAAGAACTTGTCGTTGTCAGTCAGATTTTCCCGTAAGCGATAGAGGCTATAAGCCGCGTGACACTTATCAAGATTGTCGGGATCACTATGGAACTGTTCCTGCAAAAAACTTAGAGTTCTCAGTTAACTCTACAAGTTCAGTTATTGATTCACCTTTGGCAATCTTTAGTAATGTCGACTATATTAAGCTATGTAAGCTGAATGGAAGTAAAACAACAAGACATTCCTTAGGTTCATATGATGAGGTTAAAAACTATTCTTATTATAAAAGTTTGAGAAGAGTGGGGTCTAGTTTAGTTGTGGTTAAGAATTCTTTAAGAGCAGAAGAAGGTGATTTTGGCGTCATGTGGATGTTTGAACAAACATGCGACTGCTCAACACCTGAGAATAACAAAGCTTGTGAAGACTTGGAACAAGCTATAAATCGAGTAAATAGAGAACCTCACTTAGCCGGTACAAAATTTTGTCCTATATTTATGGTCGAGGCAGATGGTGAAGATTTAAAGCATGAGCCTCGTAACGGAACCTATATTGCTGTTCCACCTACGGAAAATAATAATGCCATACTTAGGAATGCACACTTTGAAAGGATAATCTCGGGTGATTGCGAATCTGCGGCGACAAGGTATAGCGAGTGTGGAAAGTACTCCTATGTTAGATTGGAAGATAGTTGCGACGAGCGACCAGATTATTGTAAGGATGAAGCATTATGGCTAAATTCTATTCAGTAATCTTTATGTTCTGTCTTTCAACTTCAGCCTTCGCAAATCTGTCATTTTCTATTGAGAAAAAAGACATCAATTTTGGAAAACTTCAATATGCGATCGTCATGAATGATAAAACAGTAAAGGTTTTTAAAAACACAAATAAGTTTGATCTATCAAAGGACATTGGTGAGTTCATTTTGGTAAATAAAGATAGCTTTAAAAAAGATTTTGCTATTTTTAAGCGTCACTACCTAGCACTAGTTAAAATTAGTAAACTCACTCAAACCTCACCGCCAAGTGAGAATAGCTTTAAACACCAGAATTATATCAAGCTTGGAGAATACATTGTGCATCCAAACGATGATTACTATCCTAAACTTAAAAGAACTATTGGACGAATATTGAAGTCTGCAAAGCTAAAACCTATTAAGAGTCTGCAAACGAGTGGGATTAATACTAAGAACTGTTCAAAACTTAATGATGATGGGCTTGTTTGTCTCTCTAAGCAATTCGGAGTGCTATTTAAGTAATTCCTATGGCGTCTTAGATAAATCTCTTGATGCTGGCGCCTAAGTCGCTAATATCACATGTGAAATTAATACTCCACCACTGGTCAAATAATCAATAATTTTATAAGGTTAGCCCAAATATAAATGTATAGGGGAACCATAATATGGCCAGAACAGAATCAAGTGCACACTCTAAATCAGATAAAGCTTTTCAAGCAAAATTAGATCTTATTAAAAAGAATAAGCTAACTAAGAAAACTTTAGTTTCGATGTATAAAAATTCTTATCTTTCTAGAAAAGTTGATGATGCGGAAATCACAATGAAAAAACAGTCTAAGGCATTTTTTCAAATCAGTGGTGCTGGTCACGAGGGAATTCTTTCTGCAACCTCTCAAATTTTAAAACCAAAATATGATTACTTTTTAACATACTATCGTGATAGGGCACTATGCTTAGGCCTAGGAGTAACTCCTTACGAGATGCTTTGCCAGGCAAATGGCAATATTGGAGACACTGCAAGCCATGGCCGTCAAATGCCAGCTCACTTTGCAAACGTAGCTCTGAATATTGTTTCTCGTTCAAGTTGTACTGGCTCACAATTTTTACAAGCATGTGGAACAGCTGAAGCAGGATTATTTTATGCAAAACTATCTAAGGATGGTGTTGATCATTCTCATGCTTACCATAAAGATGAAATTGTTTATGTAAGTTCAGGAGATGGAACGACTTCTCAGGGGGAATTCTGGGAAGGTATGACTACCGCTTGTGTAAACAAGCTTCCAGTTATGTTTATGATTCAAGATAATGGTTTTGCAATTTCTGTTCCTACAGCAGTTCAAACACCAGGCGGCTCAATTTCAAAATGTTTAGCAGCTGTACCTGGTTTAAAGGTTTTTGAGTGTGATGGAACTTGTCCTATTGACTCTTACGATACGGTTAAGGCGGCTGAGCTATACATCCGTGGTGGTAATGGACCTGCACTTGTTCATGCACATGTAACGCGACCGTACTCTCACTCTTTGTCTGATGATCACTCATTTTACAGAACGAAAGAAGAGTTAGATCAAGAAGCAAAAATCGATACATTAAATACTTATCCTGAATTTTTAATACAGGCCGGATTTTTAACTAGTGATGAAAAGAAAGCTATTAACTTAAAGATTGATACAGAGGTTAAGGAAGCCATTCAAAAAGCAATTAATACTGAGTGGCCTGATCCTACAACATATATGGATCACCTATATTCTGAAGATGTAGATCCAACCTCAAGTGACTTTGATACTGAAGCTCAGTTTTCTGGAAAAGAGGATGTTCCTATGGCCGGCGCAATTAATAGCGTTTTAAAGTCAGAGATCCAAAAAAATCCTATGATGAGAATGTTCGGAGAGGATGTTGCTGATTTTTCGGAATTAGAAAAACTAGATAATGAAGAACTCAAAGGTAAAGGCGGAGTATTTAAAGTTACTGCTGGAGTTCAAAGAGTTGGTAAAGAGGGGCAGGTTTTTAACTCACCTCTTGCTGAGGCAAATATTATTGGCCGTGCAATTGGTATGGCCATGAGAGGTATTAAGCCAGTTGTTGAGATTCAATTTTTTGATTATATCTGGACAGCATATATGCAACTGAAAAATGAGATGGGAACAACGAGATATAGATCAGGTGGGGATTATAAGTGTCCAATGGTCGTTAGAGTTCCAATTGGTGGATACTTAAAGGGTGGATCAATCTATCACTCTCAGTCCGGTGAATCTTTATTTACTCACTGCCCTGGTATTCGTGTTGTTTATCCGTCTAATGCTGCGGATGCAGCTGGTCTTCTTAGAACTGCCATTCGTTGTGATGATCCGGTTCTATTCTTAGAGCATAAACATTTATACTACCAAGGTTATAATCGATCAGCTGATCCGGGTGAGGACTTTATGATTTCTTTTGGAAAGGCCAGAGTCGTTAAAGAGGGAGCTGATGCAACTATTATTGCATGGGGTGCCTTAGTTCAAAAGTCTGTTGATGCTGCTAAAAAGATTGAAGATGAAACAGGGAAGACGATAGAAGTTATCGACCCACGAACAATTGCTCCTTTTGATATGGAAGCCGTTAAGGTCTCTCTTGCTAAAACAAATAGAATTTTAATATGTCACGAAGAACATAAAACTTCGGGCTTTGCAGGTGAGATTGCTGCACGGATAAATGAAGAGTGCTTTGAAGATCTAGATGCGCCTATTATGCGAGTTGCAGGTAAGGATGTTCATTGTGCTTATAATCCTGGGATGGAGGAGTTAATTCTACCTCAGACTAGTGATGTTTATAACGAACTTAAGAAGCTAATTTCTTATTAAGTCTATTTAATTTCAAGATCTCTTATACTTCGGAGTCTACTTTCAGGAAGAGGCCTTAGCTCTTCCTTGACTCCAAGGCATGATGGAAGTGCTTTAGTGACTTCTTTTGTAATGTCTAGCACTCCGTCTACACGTTGCCATTTAGAATAGCGATTTTTCGTTTTTTCATTATAGAGTGCAAAGTCTAAAGTATACTTACCCTTTAGTGAAAGGCCTCCACTCGTAATCATAGGTGCAAACCTAAGCCTTGTAGCCTTTGCTGCAATATTTCCTACACCACGAACATACATATCTTGTGGATCTCCCATACGGGATGAATTGATTTCAAAGTTTTCAAGTTTAAACTTATGATTAAAGGCAGGACAATGAAACATCCTAAAGCTTTTTGATACTGAAGCTGCATGATAGTAAAGACTTAGCGTAAAGTTTTTAGAGGTCCTAGTCATATTTCCTAGGCGAAAAAAAAAGTATCCAAGCGGTTCAGATGCGCCTCTCCTTACTCTATTTAGGCGATAGATTAATGAGTTAATCCCATACTTCATTTCTAGTAATTCTCTTCCGTCAGGAGAGATATTAGGCATGCTCACATAGAGTCTTAGGCCCTTTGATATATCAACATTCTTTTTACGGCCAACTTTCCAGTTAACCTCTTTGACTTGATCAATTTTGGAGTACATGTTCTCGATATAGTGAAGACCGTTGCCTTTTTTAACTTCGTTGTACTTAGTACACGAAAGAAGAGTAAATAGGATGAGTATTCGAGCTATCATATATTTATATTATAGGGAGTTCTAAATTAAACACAACTACTTCTGAATTTGTGCCTTCGTAAGTCTTTTCTTTTCTACGGGATTTTTAGTTGAAAACCAGTCATTACCTGCGCCTCTGCCCATAGGGAGCCAGTCTGCAGTATTAATTCGACCTTCCTCATATACAGATTCGTCAACGTGAACTCTAACTACCTCGCCCGTAATAAGTGTTCCAGCTCCTGGCTCATCACCGTAAGATACGATATCTCGAAGAACACATTCAAACTGTATTGGACTCTCGGCCATTCGTGCTGCTTTGACCACTTCGGATTGAAGTGGCGTTAATCCTGAAAATTCAAATTCATCTTCACCAACGGCCAACTCTGTTGAACAGAGATTCACAAGGTCAGCGGTTTTTTCAGTGACAAAATTCACAACAAATTCTTTTTCACGTTCAATATTTACAAGAGTATCTTTTTTTTCACCGCTATTAGGTCGTCTAATAGGAGCAAAACCCACAATCATTGGCTTGGCACTAAAGCCATTGAAAAAAGAAAAAGGTGCAAGATTATTGGTACCATTTTCGTTCTTTGTTGAAATGACAGCAATTGGGCGCGGAAGGATTGATCCAATAAGAAATTTATAATTTTGAGTATAGTCTTCGTCAGTAGTAAAGCTTAACATTTATTTAACACCTTTATTTAGAAACTCTTCATCGTGTAACCAAGCCGCTTGTTTAGGAGGAGTTTTTGTTGTTGACCATTCTTCTAACATTTCGCTTGAAATTTCTTGTAACTTTTTCATTTGTTCTTTCGTTCCAACATTCGCTGCTAGCTCGATTCTATGGCCATTAATATCAAAGAAATAAATTGATTTAAAAACCCCGTGATTAGTAATGCCAAGAACATCGATACCTTTACTTTGTAAGTGGGCTTTTGCCTCTTCAAGACTTTGGACATTTTCCACTTCAAAAGCGATATGCTGAACCCACTGTGGAGTGTTTTCGTCACGTCCCATTTCCTCTTGGCCAGTAAGCTCAAAAAAAGCGAGAACATTTCCCATGCCAGCATCTAAAAAAATATGCATATAGGGATTTGGCTCACCTGTGGAAGGAACATGGCTTTCAGAAATAGAAACAGTGAGGTCCATATTTAGCATTTCTTTATAAAAGTCAGCAGTTTTTTTAGCGTCATGACACCTATAGGCCACATGGTGAATTCTTTTTAATTCAATCATAATTCTCTCTTATCGTTTATTGGGTGTTCCAATTATATTCTTCAATTTTCCAATTCGTTCAATTTCTAATTCTACTATATCTCCGGACTGAATCCATTTATCAATTTCAAGCCCACAACCAGTACCAACTGTGCCACTTCCCATAAAGTCTGTAGCAAGAAGCCATTCCTCTTTAGACGCATGTTCTATCATTTGTGCCCATGTATAGTGGGAGTCACCTGTATAGCCTTCTGACCATATTTCACCGTTTATAATGGCTTGCATGCGTAGATTAGGCTCTTTGAAATCAAACTCATCGGCAGTAACAATGACAGGACCTAGAACAGAACAAAAGTCTTTTCCTTTTGCTGGACCTAAGCGAATGGCCATCTCTTTCTTTTGAATATCTCTCGCTGAAATATCGTTAAAAATTGTATAACCAAAAATATGATTCATAGCATTTTCAGCTTTAATATTTTTCCCATCTCGCCCTATAACAAGTCCAAACTCTAGTTCGTAATCTAGCTTTTCTGTATAAGAAGGCCAGGGCACAATTTCATCGTTACCGATGAAGCCGGTAGTCGGACCTTTATAATATGCAGGAATTTCATACCAAGAAGGAGGGATGGGTTCATTTCTTTTTTCAAAACCCTTAGCGACATGCTTTTCATGGGCGTAAAAATCACGGTAACAATTAATGGAATCTATCGGGCAGCCGAGCTTTATTTTTTTGTCATCTTTTAAGTCAAAGCTAAGGTCAGCACCATCCAGTGTTTTAAGTATTCCATTTGAACTCATCTCCTTAAAAACATCTATGGTTTCAAGCAAGAACTCAATGGAAGCTTCTTGATAATTTTTTAGAATAAGACTTAAGCTTGAAGGTGCAGTATCTTGCGCCTTAGCTTTGGCATGAAAATAGCCATCCATTTCAAACTGCTTTTGCCACACTAAATTAACATCAATAATTGTAGATTCGTTGAAGAAAACCCCAAGTCTATTAAATTCACCCAGAGGTGTACTGCGAATATAAGTGCATATTTTCATGATCGATCCTTTCAAATAAATTACCCATTAAAAGGTAATTAAACAAGCTGCTCTATATTATAAACTTGTATAAGTGTCAGTAATTACGAGGGCTTTTGCTGTGCAGCATGTAGGTTTCTTAAGCGAAATATTTACCTTCTAAGAAGTCGTGGTGTATTAGACTAGAATAAAGGGTGACTTTATTTCAGAAAATTCTAGTTAGATAAACTGTGGAGTACAAATGAAAAAGAAAGATTTTTCACTCCGGAAATT
The DNA here is from genome assembly GCA_913058265.1 of uncultured Oligoflexia bacterium. Lineage (GTDB taxonomy): Bacteria > Bdellovibrionota > Bacteriovoracia > Bacteriovoracales > Bacteriovoracaceae. The sequence continues at coordinate 173,902 of CAJXPQ010000005.1, read as the reverse complement.
TGTTAAATTATCTGCTGGAGTCGCACTGTCTTCCGCCCTCTTTCCTGGCTGTAGTCTAAATAGAGTTAGTTCAAAAAAATATTTCAGATAATTATAGAAGTTATTCATCAGACCAAACTTATGATTATATCGTTGTTGGATCTGGTGCTGGCGGTGGTCCTGTTGCAGCAAGATTAGTTCAAGGTGGTTTTAGAGTTTTATTATTAGAGGCAGGGGGAAGAGAGACAAGTGAGGTGATTGAAGTTCCAGCATTTCACGGCCTATCTACGGAAGATCCTACTTATAGCTGGGAGTTCTTTGTTCAGCACTATGAAAATAGAACTAAGCAATTTTTAAGCTCTAAATATGATCAAACAAATGGGGGGATCTTCTATCCAAGAGCAACTGGTCTTGGCGGATGTACTATTCATAATGCAATGATCACTATGTATCCAAATAATAGTGACTGGGAAGATCTTGTAAATGTTACTGGGGATGAATCTTGGAACCCTAGATCAATGAGAAAGTATTTTCAAAGAATGAAGCGAAATAATTATTACGATAAGCCTTTAGAAAGTCGTTCAAAAAGAGGGCTTTTTAACAGAGAGAAGATGGGACTTAATGGATGGCTAAGTACTGAGCAAACCTCACCATTGCTTCTTTTAAAAGATAAAAAATTCCTTCGACTGTTTTTTTAAGCATTGAAGGAGGAAGGGATCATAAATGAAATATCTGATGTCCTTTCTAATACAAAAAATTAAAAATTAGATCCAAATACATGGAGCTATGTGCAGAATAAGTTAGATAGTGTTTTCAATGTCCCTAAGGCAACTAGAAACGGAAAGAGAAGTTCCACACGAGAATTGCTATTAGATATGGAGAAGCAATTCCATGATTTATTAACAATTAAAACCCATTCACTTGTAAGCAAAGTTGTTTCAAATAAAGAGAATAGGGCGACTGGAGTTGAAGTACTTGAGGGAAAAAACCTTTATAAGGCTTCACCAAAATTTGATGCGAGTGTAAAAGGTAAGCAAATATATCATAGAGCAAATAAAGAAATTATTTTATCTGGTGGAGCTTATAATACACCTCCGATTCTGATGCTTTCTGGGATCGGAGATCCACTTCAACTTCGTGAACATGGAATTGAGACACTGATTAATAGGCCTGGCGTTGGCAAAAATCTACAAGATCGTTATGAAACCTCTGTTGTAACCGAATTGGTAGGTGACTTTAAGCTTTTAAAAGATTGTACATTCGGAGAGCCTAATGATCCCTGTATGAAGAAATACAAAGAAAATCCAACTAGGGAAGTCTATGGCACCAATGGGGTCCTTGGTGGTATTATAAAAAAATCCTCAACGAAAAGAAAAGATCCAAATCTTTTTATCTTTGGACTACCAGGTAAATTCAATGGCTATTATAAGGGCTGGTCAAAAGATGCTATACAGTCTAACTATTTTACTTGAGCCATTTTGAAATCACATACAGATAATGCCGGAGGTGAAGTTAGACTAAGATCTAATTCCCCTCAGGACACTCCTTATATAAAATTTAGATATTTTAAAGAAGGTAATTCTGATTATATCGATGACATAAATGCTGTGTTAGAAGGTGTTAAAACAGTCAGACGTATGAATAAAGTCATGAAACGTTTTTAAAAAGAAGAAGTCTTGCCAGGAAAAAAAACGTTTCAGACAATGACATTCGAAATTGGATTGAAAACGAAGCTTGGGGGCATCATGCTTCCTGTACAAGTAAGATGGGAACCGCAGATGATCCATTAAGCGTTATTGATTCAAAGTTTCGAGTTCATGGGACAACTGGTCTTAGGGTTGTTGATGCTTCCTCTTTTAATCGAATTCCAGGACTCTTTATTGTATGACCTATCTATATGATTGCAGAGAAAGCAGCTGAGGATATTATAGCGAGTTCTTCTGATTTTTAGTTAGTCAGGACGACCATACTTCTTATCATACTCAGGAAGAATCTCTTCCATAGCATCAAAAAAATGTTTTAATTCTTCTTTTAAGCCAATGGAAACTCTTACCCAGTCAGGCATATTGTTTGCCTTCAAAGGTCTAATAATAACTCCACGATTAAGTAGTTCATCAAATAGGTAATCGCTTGCCTCAAGGGAACCGGTTTTAAAGCATATAAAATTTGTGATAGATCTTACAGGATTAAAACCTTTTTGATCTAGAAACTTTAAAATTTCATAGTATCTTTTTGTATTATTTCTAATCGTACGCTCTAAATGTGGGTAGTCTGATAAGGCACCGTGAGCACCCTTCTGTCCAATTAGATTAGGCTCAAAAGGTAGTTTTACTTTGTGTAAGGCTGTTATAAACTCTTCATTAGCAAAACCATAACCAACTCTAATTCCAGATAGGCCGAATGCTTTAGAGAATGTTCTTAAAGTAATAACGTTATCATATCTATACTTCATCGAATCAGGATAGTCCCAAGTTGACTGGGCAAACTCAAAATAAGCCTCATCTAAAATAACGAGGGTATGCTTTGGCACGTACTGCATAAGATAGTCGAACTCGTGCTCAGTAATATAGGTTCCAGTTGGATTATCTGGGTTAGCGATATAGAGAACTTTTGTGTTTTCATTTACAGCTTCAGCTAAGGCCTTAACATCGTAGCGCATGTCATGTGTTCTGGGACAGGTTACAATTTTTGCACCAGCTCCAGTTGCTAGTATATGAAATCCGATAAATGTTTTTTCAGCAGTAAGAACTTCATCTCCTGGCTGAATGAATGCTCTGGCGATATATGCCATTATCCCTTCAGAACCATTCCCTAAAATGATATTTGCAGGTTTAACATTATAAAGCTCACATAGTTTCTTTTTTAAATCAGTTGCGTGCATATCAGGGTAACGATGAACATCCCATAAGGCATTTGTCATTTCTCGAATTGCATAAGGGCTTGGACCCAGGGGATTTTCATTACTTGCTAGTTTTGATATTTTTGTAAGGCCTTTTTCTCGTGCAACCTCTTCAATTGGTTTACCCGATTGATATACCTTAAGCTTCTCAATATACTCTGGAATTAATCTTTTTTGCATTGCAACCAACCTTTAAATTATTAAGTAAATTATCCACTTAGATGCATTTTTGCAAGGAAAAGCTCTGTCTGTTTCCTTCTGCTTTTGTGTGCGTAGCGAAAATCTAAGAAAGTAATAATACAAACCAATAACAGAAATGAGGCTTGAACCCATATGGAGCTACAGTAGCTAAAATTAGGTTGCATTGTTGGGTTCATTTGAGAGAATAACCCAAGTCAGAAACACACTAGAATAGGAAGTAAATATGGGTATTTTAGCAGGAAAAAAAGCACTAATCTTTGGTATTGCAAATGATAGGTCTATAGCCTACGGAGTTGCAGAAGAGTTTAAGAATCAAGGTGCAAGTATTGCTCTCTCATATGTTAATGATGCTATTAAAAAAAGAGTTGAGCCTATAGCGGAGAAACTTGGGGCAGACTTTACATTTGAAATGGACGTTTTAAATGATGATCACTACGGTTCACTACCAGAAAAAATTAAAGAGCATTGGGATTCTTTTGATATCATCGTTCACTCTATTGCATTTGCCGATAGAGAAGACTTAAAGGATTCATTCGTTAAAACATCACGTGCCGGGTATAAGCTTGCCTGTGATGTGTCTGCCTTCTCACTTGTAGGGCTTTCAAACTCCCTCTACCCAATGATGAATGAGGGGGGCTCTATTATGGCGATGACTTACTATGGTTCACAAAAAGTTATTACAAATTATAATGTAATGGGTGTGGCAAAAGCAGCTTTAGAGTCTAGTACCAGGTATCTTGCTAATGATTTAGGTCAAAAAGATATTCGTGTAAATTGTATCTCTGCTGGGCCTATCAAAACACTGGCAGCTTCTGGCATATCAGGTTTTAGATCACTGCTATCGAAAGTTGAGGAAGTTGCGCCGATGAGAAAAAATGTTACTCCTAAAGATGTAGGGGGAACTGCGACATACCTTGCTAGTGACCTTTCAACAGGTGTAACGGGACAAGTGATATATGTTGATAGCGGCCTTAGTATCTTGGGAGGGTTCTAAAGCATGGTAAATGCATTAAAATCATTTCCACTTTCTTTTAGCATGATTCTCAAAAATAAAATTAATATGTTATTGGCAATAGTTCCTGTTGTTATGGGAATTATCCTCTACTGGCTTGTTGGCAAGACACTGTTTAGTAGTGCCCTCGATTTTGGAAATAAATATATCGAACAGTATTTATCAAATGGTACTTTGGGAAGTATCGTTTACTATTTAGTGGCTACAATTTTAATGATTATGCTCTACTTTATAGTAAACTGGACCTTCGTCTTATTGGTATCAATAGTGGCAAGTCCTTTTAATGATATTCTAAGTACTCGTATTGAGAAACAAATCTTAAACGAAGAATTACCTGCATTTTCGGAAAGTTTATCTGGAGCAATTACTAAGTTAGTGCCGACTCTTTTAAATGAAATTAAAAAAGTCAGTTTCATTTTAGGGCTTTCATTATTCGCTGTTGTATTTAGCTTTGTCCCTATTTTGATGCCTATCAGTGTCTTTGTATCGGTGATCTTGCTATCAATGGAATTTTTAGATTTTTCATGGTCAAGGCATGGAATGTCTTTTAAGGAATGCAGGGGAGATGTCCGTAAAAACTTACTTGGATACTCGTTTGGAGGGGCCTTTTTTTTAATTTTAGTTGCAATGCCATTAGTGAACTTAATCGTTCCATCTCTTGCAACAAGCTTTTTTACAACACTATGGGTGAAGAGTAATGAACATCGTTATCAAATTACCAAATAATACTAGAGACCGTATTCTAACGTTTCCCTTTTTACACTCTCTGCATAAATACTTTGCAAAGAAGATAGAAGAGAACGAGGAAGAGGAAGAGGAAGTTTTAAACTTTCACCTTATATCTTTGAAGGCAGATATAGATATTCTCAACTTGTTGCCCTTTCATGCTTACTATCATGAGCTAGATGACACTGATGTGAAAAATGTTTTTTCTGCTCATAGGGCCTGTGTTACATTTAAAATTGACCGCCCAGATATTTATATATCAACTACTGAGAGTTTTGTTGATGCAAGTCTTGGAAAACAATTGGGTATAAAGACAAAGGTAGGCTTTGAGATTGGAAAGAATAAGTGGCTTTTTAATAAGAGAATAGATTTTTTAGAAGGGCAGCATCAGTCTGTACAATATTTTAACTTACTTCGGGCGTTCACTGATGAGCTGCCTACAATCCCAAATGCAACCTCTAGAAAGTTGGACCCTGTATATAAAGATTGGAGTGAGAAGCCCTATACTGTTATCAACTTGGACTTAATAGATGGCAAGGTCAACTCTGAGTGGATAGAATTTTTTGATCTTTTTGAAAATAAGACCTTTGTTCTTTTGTGCAAAGAATTGCCTCTAGTTGAACAAAATGTTTTCTTACAGGATTATGTAAATAAATTACCAACAAAAAATTCTTATAAAATATTTATATATAATTCTAATATTGATTTTGGAAAACTAATTTCTTATGCAGTAACCCTAGTTACACATGAGTCATACATAATGCATTTATCTGCCTATATTGGAGCTTATGTTTTCTACCTGAATAAGGTTGAGAACTTAAAGCTAACGGGAGCAGAATACTTCGCTGGAAATGTTAGAGATTTTTCAGTCAAAGGTAATGCTTATGCACAAGCTTTTGATGATATCTATGCTTATATTGAAGAAAAAACAAAGCAAACGGAAGAAAATTGAATCAAAGAATAAAAGCATTTCTTGGTAAGCAACGCTTCCTTCTTAAGGAATACTTAGTTCATACCTTTTCAAAGCGCAACAAAGTCATTTCTAAGCAAGACATAAGGGATAGCCAGTCTTTCTGTATTTTGCCTTGGATACATTTGCATGTACTTCCTAACTCCGATGTATTGCCCTGTTGTGACAGTTATTATGATGATCCATATGGAAACCTAAAGGAGAGTTCAATCTCTAATGTTTGGAATAATAAAAAATTTAAAAACATGAGAAAAAAGTTCTCTCAAGACAAAAAAGTTTATGGTTGTCGTAGGTGTTATGAGACAGAAGAAAGTGGCATTAAGTCCATGCGATTACGAGTCAATAAGGACTTTGAACATTACCATAAACTTGTTTCTGATATGGACTCTAGTGGAGGAATTGAAAATCCAAAGTTGAAATACTTTGATATGAGGTTAAGTAATGTTTGTAATTTTAAGTGCAGAGGTTGTTCACCCGTCTTAAGTACTAGTTGGTATGAAGACTATGAAAGACTCTGGGATTTAAAACTTAAAACGCCAAAACTCGAGAATGTTCTAAAAAATAATTTAACAGTCAAAGAGGAAATCAGTACATTATTACCTGAAGTCGAAACAATTTATTTTGCTGGAGGAGAGCCCTTAATTACGGACGAGCATTACGAAATAATCACAGAGCTGATTAGGATAAAGAAGACAGAGGTCAATCTTGACTATAATACAAATCTAAGCACACTAAAATTTAAAAAGTATAATATTTTAGAAATGTGGGCAAACTTTTCAAAGGTTAAAATTAATATAAGTATTGATGATATTGGAGCTAGGGGAGAGTACTTTAGATCAGGGCTAAACTGGAATAAGTTTCTAGAGAACTTTAAAATACTTAAAGAGCATAGGGGAAATATTAATACTAATGTTACATGCACCATTAGTATCTTCAATATTCACCGTATACCAGAGATTCATACTTTTCTTTTTGAAAATGATCTCATTCGGCCTGATGAATTTATCTTTAATACTTTACTAAGCCCAAGAGTTTATCGCACGCAAGTACTACCTTCAGTAAAAAAGAGGATAGTGACTAGGGATCTTAAAAACTACCTAACGCAATTAAACGATCGTTTTCCAGAGATAAATTTTGATGAATTTTCAGCCTCAATGAGGAATCAGATCGATTTCATGAATGATAAAGATCTATCAAACTCACTTCAAAAATTTAGAACCGTTACGAAAAAATTAGATAGTATGCGCTCAGAGAACTTTACTCAAGTTTACCCTGAGTTGAAGACCTTATTTGAAGAGTCCTAATTGTACAAAATACTTGTTAGAAGGCTTATCCGGCATAATTTACACCGACTACAAACTTCTAAGATAAGCCTTAAACTATTTATATAGATAATTTACGAGGAGAAACTCAATGAAAAATTTAAAAATGCTAATAATGGTCATGTCGTCGATGGTACTTATGTCTTGTGGTGGCGATAGTAAAAAATGGGTTACTGATGTTAATGTTGAAACGGCCACTCAAGGTGATGAGTCATGGTTAGTCTCTGACTTTAAGTTAGACATAGGGGAAAATGAACTTCCCTTTATAAGTAGCCCACTTCCAAAAGATTATGGTGTCTTTAGAAGTTGGAGACTTGATGGAGAGAACTACATCGGAGTCGATTTAAATTTAACCAGTATTCTTGACGTAAGACCAGGACTTGGAACATTACCAAATGGTCAACCTATTCCAGTTGAAATAGGACAAGCAGGAATTATAGAAGTAGAAATTGAAAAAATTAATGGAAAAGTTTATTTGGCCAAGTCTGGATCTATGACATTAGTCGGACTTGCTGTAGCAATTGAACAATTAGATGGTCTTGCAACTGATGCCACAGGTATCTTTCCGATCATCAACTTAGGTGGCTTTGATGTTGCTGCTGGAGTTTTTACCTCTGGTGAAGCTGGTGGCACAGGAATCGGTATTTTTGCTAATATTGGATCATTATGGGATGAATTTGTTTATGATGCGAGCGCATTTGAATTCAGATCTGAGTATGTATCGAGAAGTAAGAAAAGAAGAATCTTTAAGAAGCTTAGTCGAATGTTAAGAAAAAGAATGGAAGTAGATTTCACACAAAGATAAATATTAGCTAAAATTAAAAAGACTTCAGCCCCTCGATTGAGGGGCTTTTTTTGTCTTAAATCCTCAGGTACATCATAATCATAAGGCTTGAGGAGGTTGTATAACTAACTGTAAATTAAGTAGCATGACTCTTAGAGTTGAACTATATTTGATGTTTGTGAAGACGATGATGTGTTTATAAGACAGTAAAGAGTTTAATAAGCTTGAAGGGTACCAACCTTTAAGCCATTAGATTGGGTCTATTTGTAATAAAGTTTACTCAGCATCATGCTTAAAGAAGATTCCAGTATCACTAAATATAGATGCAATAAATGGTGATGTAAGAACAATTTCACCAATTAACTTGGACTCTTAATGTGTTTTGGAATATTCTTAATTTCATAAGAGGAAAAATTACTATATTTTTCTGATCGTTCAAGAGCATATACTTTATATAGAGTCGTATCAGACTTTAAAGACAAGAAATACCCTCTTATATCATGCTTGCTTTCATCAAATGAAATATCTTCATTAGGTACAAAAAATATTTGTACAGTAGCATTATCATTCTCAGATTTTTCACCTTTTGTATTGTGCTCGGCATACTATCCATTTTAAGTTGTTCCGGATATTTCGACAATTTCGCAAAAATTATAATGCACAAAATTTTCTGAAATGGAATGTCCTCTAGGAACTATGTTTGTTAGAGGGCTTTACATCTACATGGAAAATGTCTTTTCTTCCTGGAGACTACCTTGGCGGCTTCAGTGATAAAGATGATGTGATTCTTGACTTAAGAAGAGGGAGCACAAATGAAGCGGCTTTCATGATTAATGAGAAAAGATCTAATATGTCTAAAAAGAAAAGAGAAAAACAATTAACGAACGCAAAGTCAGCTTATATTAAAGGTGATTATACTGTATCAATGCCAGACGCAGGAATCTTTGTCTTTAATGCGAAAGCAGATTCTGCCCATTCTGGTAAAGAACATGTTGATCAAAAAATTGGTCTATTCTTAGATGTTTTTGATGCTAGTAAAACAAAACTCAATCAAAATGTTGTAGCATTAGTTATTCTGAATACGGAAGTAGATGATGACTTTTTAATGTATTATGAGCACCCAGATAATGGTGATGGTAGTAAATAATAAATTCAGCCAGTAATACTGGCCATTTTTTATTACACTTTTACTATTCTCCTCATTTCTTACTAAGGTAAGTGCACTAGATATTACATGGTACGGTACAAGCTATTTTTACCTAACAGATGGTAAGTCTACGATATTATTTGATCCCTTTTTATCTAGAGTCTCGTTAACAGATATTATTTTATTTCGAAATGTTAAGTCAGACCCTAAAATTGTCAACAAATGGCTGCCAGCTGAAATGAGAAAAAAGATTCAAGCTATATTTGTCACTCATTCTCACTACGATCACTTATTAGATATCGGTGAAGTTCATAAAGAAAGTTATTCAAAAGTTTTTGGCTCTTATTCAACTATCAAAATCGCGAGTGCAAGTGGAGTGAAAAAGAAATTTTTAAATAGGATTAAAATTAATCAGAAAATTAAGGTCGGTGAGTTTGAAATAGAAGTTTTAAAAGGTAATCACCCGACTCACTTCATGAATTTTACTCTTGCTGAAGGAAAAGTTGATGATGATTTCTCTTACCCTTCATCGGCACTTTCGTATAAGATGGACGAGGTTTATAGTTTTCTTATTAAGTACAAGGGGAAAACAATTTTCTTAAATGCATCCACATATCCTTCTTTAACTAAAAAAATAAATGTGGATATTATGATTCAAGGTTTGGCCCATGCAAAAAATTATAATGAACTCATAACAAAACAAATTATACCCTCTAAAACGAAATTAGTAATCCCTTCCCACCACGATAACCTTTTTAGCTCTTTAGATAAAGAGATGGAGCCTGTAGTGACTTCAGATATAGGTTTGTTTAGAAAGAAGATTTAAGGCCATAGTGTACTCTTAGAGCTGAAGATTGGTGAGACAAAAATGATAATTCCGAAATTGAAATAAAGCTCTATTTAAAACATAGTATTTCTAAATAGAGCTCTGATTTATGCTTGAAAGTTTTCTAGACTGTTTGTTATGGAAGAAAGCTTATCTTCAAATTCTTTCGCCTCAGCTTTTACCTTGGCAACAACATCGTCAGGAGCATTCTTCATAAACTTTGGATTTTTTAGTTTATTTTCAATCTTACTGAACTCTTTTTGTGTTTTTTCTTTATCTTTCTGAAGTTTTCCAATAAAGACCTGTAAATCAACAACACCTTCCAAAGGTAGGAAGACCTCAGTGTGAGAAGTGGCCTTCATTATAGATTTGGCTGGACGCTCAACAGATTTATCTTTGATCTTTCCAGAGTTAACTCTTGCAAGTTCTTTAATAAAACCTCGTGACTGAAAGAAGTACTTAGCAAGGCTTTGATCATCAGTGTAGAAGCGGACTTCAATTTCTTCTTTTGGTTTAATTTGAACAGTATTTCTAAGGTTTCGAATAGCTGTAATCACTTCCATGAATTTTTCCATGTTTTCTTGGTCTGAGGTGAAAACATGCTCAGTTTTGTAAACAGGGTATTCTTGAATGATTAGTAATTCGTCATCTTCATTTTTAAGATGACTCCATAGCTCTTCAGTTATAAAGGGTGTAACCGGGTGAAGAAGCTTCACGATTTCTTTAAAGCAGTATTTTAAGACATTAGCTCTTTGAATCTTCATCGCTTCATTTTCAGAGTTTAAAATTCCTTTGGAAAGTTCAATAAACCAAGAACAAAATTTTTCATAAACAAATTGATAAATTTTATTACAAGCATCATCAAAGCGATAGATTTCAATCGCCGCTGTTACATCCTTAATAACTTCGTTAAGCTCAGAGAGAATCCATTTCTCATGGTGATGTAGATCTGAAACTTCAAAACCTTTATCATTTGCATTTTCAAGATGTGGGTACATAAAACGAAAGGCATTCCAAATCTTATTTACAAAATTTCTGTATCCTTCAATCTTTGATGGATCCAGATTAATATTTCGATTGTATCCGGAGCTTACTGCTAGAGTGAATCTCATTGAGTCACACCCAGACTCTTTAATAAGGTCTAGTGGGTCTAAAACATTACCTAGTGATTTACTCATTTTAACGCCGTCTTTATCTCTAACGATGGCATGAATATATGTATCCTGGAATGGTACTTTGTTTGTAATTTTTTGGGATGTCATCATCATTCTAGCTACCCAAAAAAAGATAATATCAAATGCGGTCACAAGTACGCTTGATGGATAAAACTTATCGAATTGTAATTCCTTCATTTTTTCTTCGTCAGGCCATCCAAGTGTGTTAAGTGGAAAGAGTCCTGATGAAAACCATGTATCTAGAACGTCTGGGTCCTGTGTGAAAGAGCTTGTACACTTTGGACATGATTCTGGTGTTTCTTCACTTGCCCATGTATGGCCACATGCTTCAGAGTCACAATAGTAAACAGGAATTTGATGTCCCCACCATAGTTGACGTGAAATACACCAAGGACGTGGATTTTTTTGATAAGAGTAGTATGTATTCTCCCAGCCCTTAGGGAAGAATTTCATCTCGTCTTTCTCGACAGCTGTAACGGAGTCAGAGGCCATCTTATCTGTGTTAATAAACCATTGCTTCGATACCATTGGCTCAACAATAGCATGTGATCTTTGTGAGTGACCTACTTGATGCTTATGGGGCTCCATCTTCACAAACTGCTCGCATTCTTTGAGTAATTGAACTGTCTTCTTGCGGGCTTCTTTAGCGGTCAGTCCTTGAACCGCTTGTGCATTTTCATTTAAGGTTCCATCTTTATTAAGAATATTAATGATTTCAAGGTTATTTCTTTTTCCTATTTCATAATCATTAAAGTCATGTCCAGGAGTCACCTTTAGACAGCCTGTTCCAACTTCCATATCGACATGCATATCTGCAATGATAGGAATCTCTCTATTACAAATAGGAACAATCGCTAATTTTCCAATCAGGTGTTCAAAACGATCATCATTTGGATTTACAGCAATGGCCGAGTCTCCATAAAGAGTCTCGGGTCTTGTTGTCGCTATTTCTAGTACTTGATTAGAATCTTTTACACGATAGTGTAGGTTATAGAAGTTACCATCAACTTCTTTGTGGTCAACTTCTGCATCTGAAATCGCAGACTGAAGAACTGGGTCCCAGTTTATTATATAATCCGATTGGTAAATAAGTTCTTCTTCAAACATCATACAGAAGAATTTTTTTACTGCCTTATTTGGCGTCTCATCCATAGTGAAGGTGAAGTAGTCCCAGTCACAAGAGTCACCAAGCTTTTTAAATTGCTCGAGAATATGTCCACCGTATTCCTCTTTCCAATTCCATACTTCTTTTAGAAACTCTTCACGTCCAAGATCATGTTTGGTTTTTCCACCCTCTTGGAATATTTTTTGTTCAACCTTAGCTTGTGTTGCAATACCGGCATGATCTTGTCCTGGAATCCAAACTGTTTCATGCCCTTGCATTCTCTTAAAACGTATCAGAACATCTATTAAGGTATGATTAAGAGCATGACCCATATGTAATTTCCCCGTAACATTGGGAGGAGGCATTAATATAGAATAGGGTTTTTTACCATTTTTACTTGGTCTAGGTTTAAAGTACTTTCCTTCATCCCATGCTTTATACCATTTATCTTCAACGCCATTTGGGTCGTAAGTCTTTGGAAGCTCTTCGTGATTAGTCATTATTATCCCTTAATATAATCTTTTATTTGATTGATTTTGTTTATATCTATTTTGGTGTTTTTATTTGTTGTGAGATCTTTGAGCTCTAATTCAATACCATCACCTTGATCCTCGATTATTAATATTTTTGAATGCCCTTTTGATTGAGCAAGTTTAAAGATCTTATTAAACTTTATTTTACCAAGGTGAGACTCAACCTTTATGCCTAGCTCTCTTAGTTGATTTGATATCGTCATATTATAAAGATTGTGTTCATCTTCTACATTTACAACAAAGACATCATGAGAAGCTTTTGAAAGATCCGGAAGAAGTTTATGTGTTTCAAGAAAGTCTCTTAAGGTAACATCGCCAAGTCCAAAGCCTATTCCGCCTAAAGGCTCTTCATTGAATATTTTTAAAAGGTTTGCGTAGGCTCCACCACCAGCTATGGCCCTATTATTATCAGGGTGTTTATCAAAGATTTCAAAGACAACACCTGTATAGTAATCAAGTCCTCTTACAATCGTTGGGTCGTATTCGATAAATTCACTTAGTTCCAACTCCTGACACATGGTTAAAAATTGTATGAAGCTTTCTGACTTCTGAGCAATATTATTTTGAGTTGCGAATTTTGTTAATGATTCAATTGAGTTAAGAGCAAGGTACTCTTTAAAAATAATAAATTGCTCTTCGGTAAGAAGAATTTCACGGATCATTATATCCAGTTTTCCAGGACTAACTTTTTTAGCCTTATCGATAACTTTATATAGTTTAAGAGCAGATTCAGCTTCAAGATTTAGAATGTCATTAAAAACCGCATCAACAAGTGTTCTGTCATTCAAGAGAATAGCGAACATGTCACTCTTAGCACCAAAAGATTTTAGAAACTGGATAACTAATGATACAACTTCTAGCTCACCCAAGTTCTCTGGGGCTCCAAAAATATCTACATTGAATTGCCAGTGTTCTCTCACACGACCTCTTTGGGGTTTTTCGTATCGCATGAGATTAGGAATTGAATACCAGCGTATTGGTTTTGTTTCTTGTTTATGGATATTGGCCACCATTCTGGCAACCGTTGGTGTCATCTCAGGTCTTATAGCAACATTACGATCACCACGGTCAGTGAATGAGTATATCTGATCATTGATAAGTTCTTCGCCAGATTTAGCTTTGTACAAGTCTACTTCTTCTAATAGCGGGCCATCATATGCCTCAAAACCAAATTTTTCTGCTACATCACACATATGGTGAAATAAGTAGTTTCTTACTCTCATACCTTTTGGGAAAAAGTCTCTACAACCTTTATAGGGCTTTTTGTTTAGTGCCATGTGTTAGTTCCTTTGATTGATCTTACAATTTGTAGCAAATTAAACACATAAAGTTAATGTATCCAAAGAGTTGAAAGGCCAATAAATAGAAAAAAAAGGGTATTATTCTGGTATTTTTTCAATGATTTTATCGATTACCTCGGAAGCGGCCGAATCCTTTACGTCATCTAGTATTTTTACATCATTATCTGGTGCTGCGGTGATACTTTCAGTCGGTTCCGCAGGCATATCTACTTTAAACTTTATATCAGTAAAAATAGCTCCATTACCTAAATCCACTTTTCCAAGAAGCGGGTAAACCGCCATACGATTTGCAATTGCCACCAAGTATTTAGCAATGAAGTTGTTGATCATATTATTAAAATTAACCGCAGACCTTAATATAACGATATTAATCCAAGGGAGAAGAAATTTTTCTTTTATTTTAAGTTCTCGAATCATTTCTAGTTGTTTCGACTCTCTACGAGATTTATTTTGGTAATGTATGATGAAGTCTTTTTCTAGATATGGGGCAAAGTCGTTAATAAGTGCTTGAATAATATACTGTGAAAATGGAGTATAGACGATCTTATTTTTATTGAATTTTTTTCTCAATATAAAAATTTGTGATGAGGTTATTTGTTCACCTTGATTGAATTTATCTTTATGATAATTTAAGACCATTTTATAAAATATGATATTGAGAAAGCTAATAAATTCAGATCTTTTGAAGTATCTAGCATTTTGATTAATTGATGTAATCGACTCCTCAATACTGCGAATATACTTATCGCTGTGCTCGCTTTCTTCTAGATGACTTGCAATGCCTTTTAATAAGTCGGAATTAATCTCAGAATTGACAACGAGCTTGTCAATTTTTCCCGCGTGAAGATTAAGAGATATAAGAAAAAGGAATAGTAGCTTCATTCTCTAACCTCTGGCGTAGCTATTTCATCACTTTTTAGTTTATTATTATTTTCAACAATCAGAACCTTGCCGTTGAGATTTGTTAGTATCATGCCCGCAAACTCGTAAACTTGAGTGAGGTATTTTTCTTTTGTAAGTATTGTAAGTTTTTTAGCATTAATTCTTGCAACCTCAGTGTGCTTTAAGTTCAATTGGCTTATATAATTTGTCGTTTTAATGAAATAGATAGAATCATTTTTACAAACAATAGACGGGAAATCTCCGAATTCGCTAGAGTAAACTTGGAATGTATTTTTAAAGCCAGGGTTATTATAAAGATTGATTCCTAGTATTTGAGATCCAGATAAAACAGAATCGAATGGAGTCTCAAGGATAAAACCAGTCTCTCCAGCGACACAGTATGATAAGGTCATTGCTGGACGCTGTGCTTTGTAGATAGTTGTAAATTTTTTATCAATAATGGAATACATTAATAGTGCTTCGTAGCCTTTATCGTTTACATCATTATATAGAATACTATCTGGAGTTAATATGGATACCTGTGGAACGAAGTATGGCTGTAATTTATTAATTAGTTTAATCGTTTGTGTGATTTTTTCTTTTGTAACGCTGTAGATCTTAATTTCCTTATCACGCTTATTATAAAAACTTAGCATTTTCCCCTTGAGGTGAAACTGAGGATTTATTCCTTTACCAATGATTTTGGGATCATCCGTACTCAAATACTTTCCGATAAAGATATCATTCTGCTTAATATGACTTTTGTTATTGTGGTAAAGAGAATTTCTTTCAATGGCAATATGGTTAACATTTTTCGCTGCAATGACTTTATAACGGGTGTTTTTCTGTCCTTTCATGATGGTTGAAATCTTATAGTTGAATGAGTACTGAAGCTCTCCAGAGTTTTTCTGATAGTAAGTAACTTTCCCATCATCGGATATATATAAGAGATTCTCTAGTGCCTGCTTTGTTTTTAACTCTGGTAATGCAAAGGCACTCTGACATATGAGGAGACAGAAAATGAGGTACTTAATAGATTGCATATAACCCCCATGTATTAAGTGGATGTAGCTTCTGATAACTCTTTACTCCAGAGAATATATACATCCAAGGTATTATTCGAGGGGCATGAATATGATCAAATGAGGTACGTGTCACTAAGGAATTTTGACCATCAACGCTTATAAGTCCATCGAGGATGAAGGGTGTAGGTGTACATCGATTAATTTCAGTTCTAAGAAAGAAGTTTGGTAAAATATCTTCAGCACAGCCAACGCCATAAAGAATAGCATTGCTATGGGTTTCCATTATATTTCTTATTGCCGAGATGTTTAGGATTCTCTTGAATGTACGCTTTTCAACCTTTTCTAGAATGCTCTTAAAGGATTTATTTTCATTTAGGTAGCTCGTGGGTAAGATCTCAAAGTCAGTTTTAGTTTTAAAACTGAAGAGTTTAAATTCTTGTTCATCTAGTATAACTTTGAAGGAGCAATCTGTTCCCCAACATCGATTTATTTCTTTAAGTATAATACAACCATTCTTATACTCAAGCCGAGTAGGCTTATACCTTTCAGCAGAAACGATTCTACAGGCTTTATTAGTATAATTATAACCTTTAAGTCGTTTAAGAATTTTTCCAATAGTTGTGGATAGAGAGTAATCACTTAATTCATCACTATTATCTAGTAAGGTTGGGTAGCAAACTTCTTCTCGCTTGATTTTGTCATCATAGCATACATGTGCCCCCCATGATTTGTAGTCGGAAGCTTCTTCAGTGAATTTTATAGTAGGCAGAGTTGAATTTACCTTGCAGTTTTTATTGCTCTTAAACTCTAAGCCTTTAAAGTGGTTTAGAACTCTTCCCCATGTGACAACATCATTATTCCCCACGGCGGCAGGACAATCATTATACTGCTGGAATAGCCTAGAATAACTTTGTGCCAAAGAGATATGTTCACAATTTGGCCAAGGCTTAAGTGAATCGGTTATTTTCTTTGTTTGAGGGAAATGACAAAAGTTTTTATTTGTAAATTTTTTCAGGCATGATTTATTGTCACTTTTATCACAGAAAGATTTTAAGACTTCAGAATTTTTACTAATAAACTCTCTTCTCCAATAGTCATCAGAGAAATAAGCATTACAGAATTTCTCTGTGTTATCAATGTTGAGACATATTTGATCTATATATTTTAAGGCTTCAGGTTTTAATATTTTTTCTAAGCTTGATGCAAGATTTATTTCCTGCTCAATTGGTTTTCTCTTTCTATAGTTAGACTTGGGAAGGCTTTGTAGTCTTCTCTTGTTAACAGACTTTTTATTAAGTGTTTCTAAAAGGCTACATATGTAGGGGGCCTTAACATCATCTTTAAAACTATTTATAATGCTCTGACAATCTGAATAGTTTTTAGGCTGCTTAAGCTTTATATTTTGCAGCGTCTTTCTAATATTATTATTGTCAAAATACTTGCTTAGCTTTATTGATCCTGGACATTGAATATTAATAACTTTTTCGATAAAGACCGATTTCTTTGCTAGTGCTGTTTGTTGTTCACTCTTTTTGTTGAAGTAGTCAAAAATGATAAATTCGATTTTGCCCTCAGGACTTTGAAAAATATTTGATAGGATTAGATCATAGTAAGTACACTTATCCCTTTTACTAATTTCAAAATATCGTGCAGGAGTGTTGATAAGAAGGTTATTTATAAAATCAATATTTAGGCTAACTGATTGTATATCTTTTACATCTTGGAAGTTAAACTCTTGGTTTTGTAGAATTTTAATTTGTGTCTTGTAAGACTCTTTTGAAATATCACTTAATGTTTTAAAGTTATTAAAGATTCCTTGGGAGTAGACATTGAAAGATATGGCGAGAGTACAGAGTACTCCCGCAAAAGCTTTATTCAATAGATTTTGATAAAATTGATGCAACATCTTCAATTTGTAACTCTTCTGTTTCTTTAACTTTTCCCTTACCTGAGTTAAAGTTTATCATACAAAAAGAACAAGATGTAGCTAGTTTTTCGACTTTGGTTTCTCCGACATGTTCTAGTCTATTCTCGACAATGTCTTTTCCTTCGTGAACTTCGTACCACATATTCCCACCACCCATACCACAGCAGAGGGCCTTGTCTTTATTCTTTTCCATTTCTTTAATTTTAATACCAGGAATACTTTCCAGCACTGTTCTTGGTGCATCATACTCACCATGATGGCGTCCTAAGTAACATGGATCATGATAAGTTAACTCTTCATTAACTTGTTTGGTTGGCTTAAGTTTTTCTTGCTTTAGAAGGTCTGCTAGTAACTCTGTATGGTGAATGGTTTCAAACTGACCATCATCAAACTTTGCATACTCCTTACCAATTGTATGTAAACAGTGGGGGCAGTGTGTAACCACTTTATCAAAGTCATACTTATTCATGTTTGCAATATTCTCTATCGCAACTTCGAAGAATGAATATTCATCACCAAAGCGTCTAATAGGGTCGCCATTACATTTTTCTGTTTTACCCATTACGGCAAAAGATACACCCGCTTTCTTTAAAAGCATGACAGTGTCCTGTACGACTTTTTGGTTACTAGAGTCGTAAGATCCAGCACAGCCAACATAATAAAGGTAGTCAACTTTTTTGCCCTCTTCAATAACAGGAACGTCTAAACCGTCGGCCCAGTTAAATCGTTCATCTTGTGATACACCCCAAGGATTTCCATTTATTTTGATATTATTAACTGCTGTACCTGCAGCTGCGGGAATTTCTCCAAGTGTGAGTGCTTTATATCTTTTAAGGTCCATAATCGTTTGGACATGTTCAATATTCGCGGGACACTCTTCCATACATGCACCACACGTAGTACATGAGTCGAGTTCAGTTGCTGAGAAGGCTTGTTTTTCCCAGAAGTCGACATCTTCTGTGCCCGCTGCATCTAATACATCTCTCGCTTTTGTTATAATCGTTTTCGGATCAAGTGGCTTTCCAGCTAGGTTGGCCGGACAAACTTGTGTACACCTTCCACATTCAACACATGAAATTAAATCCATTCTTTGTTTTGATGTAAGCTCACTTGCCTTGCCAAGACCAAAAGTTTCAGCGGTTTCATCTTCAAAGTTCATTGGATTCATTATTGCCCCTCTACGCTCTGGCGTAAGAAGTGCATTGGCAGGAAGAGATAAAATGTGAAAGAATTTTGAGTGAGGAATACAGGCGATAAAGGCCATGGTATTTACCATATGAAAAAGCCAAAATCCCTTATAGACAGTACCTAATGTGAGTTCATTGACACCAGTCATTGCAACCATATTCGCAACCAACCAGCCTAGGGGAGACCAAAGTGCCTCTTGGCTAGGCATTCCCGCTCCGTATATTCTCATTCCTTCAAGTAGAAAACCAATGATTAAAAGTGAGAAGAGCATTCCATACATGAATAATTCACTCTTTGGATTTGTGGATGACAGGTAGTCTGGCTTGTCTATATATCTTCTTTTATAGGCAAGACATAAACCAATGAGCATGAATAGTCCTGCAAAATCAGCTAGGAATGAAATAACAATATATGTTGTTCCTTGGTAAACTTTAAAAGGGGAGTCTGCATGGATAGCAACAAGTTCAGTTGCAATAGTTAAAACAACAAAACCGTAGTAAATCATCGAATGGAAAATTCCAACCTTGCTATCTCTTGTAACTTTTCCGGTAAAGAAAATTGTTTCTAAGTAGCGTTTCCAGTTAAGTTTTTCTGGAAGTAAGGACTTTAGCCCTCTACCTTGAGTAACGAATTGATACTTTTTAAAAGTACCTTGAATCAGAACTGCAAAAGCAATCACCATTAAGGCATACATTACAATTTTAAAACTATCTGGAATTAGCCAGTATATTTCCCGCGTTGCAAGCATAGGATCCATTTTCACTCCTTACCGAATATCAGTTCACTATTAATTGTAAATATTGTACCTTAATAATATACAACAAACATGGAGCGAAGTCATTGATATGATTCAAGAGTATCTCTCATTATTTTTAGCATTTGGTGCATTATTTTTTGTGGGCTTCAGACTTAGAAAAGAGTTAAATCTTTTTATATCAAGCTTTTTGATCATAGGTTTAGGTATTGTCTTAGTTGAGGCCTCAATGTTGGTGGATTTACTACCTTATCGTGCTGCAGATCTAGGAATCAGAGTTTTAATTACAAGTCTTTTTTCATATACTTTACTGATTACCACTTATCTGACTATAAAACTCATGAATAAGAAGAAGCGACAAGTTTTGTGGAAAGTGCCTATTGTTGGGGCGCTAGCAGGTTTTTACTTTGAATTTAACTATATTCCTTATATTTGTACTGGGTACCTGATTGTTTCAACTTTTATTCTATACTCAGCAAAAGGTGATTATGGCTATTTAGTAAAGAAGTTGCTTAGACTTATTCCGGCAATTGCGGCTGTATATTTCATTAATGATTATAAGATTCTAGCGTTAAATATTACCTTAATATTGATTATTATTGGGATTTCTCCCATACTAGATTTAGTATTAATTAGTTCAAAGTTTAAAAAGGCTAATAGTTGAGAAATATTGTTTTGTATAGTTTGATTTTTCTAATTGGAAGTTGTGCCCAAATAACAAGCTTAAATTTAAAGAAGCATCAATTTGGAAAGATACCCACAAAGATAATTTGGTTTCAAGTAGCTGGTTTTTCTACTGAACACTTGGCGATGTTGAAGTTTACTGGTCCTGCTAAGCCTGGAGCGACTGCATTTGAAGAATCTCTATGTGTGGGACAAGCATGGGATTATAACCTCTATAAATTAAGACCTTCTGCGCAAGAAACATTCTTGACTCAAGTTTCTGGTAAAAAAAATATAAAGAGAAATTGCACCGACTATAAACACAAGCCCATATGGTCGTATCTAGGTTTAAAGGGTTATAAGAGTGGGGTTTTTGAAGGTGAAAGCTATAAAACCCAAAGTATTCTCAGTTCTCAAAGCTGTAAAGATGAGGGAGAGGGATACCTAAAGGATGCTATTGTTTGGAAGATGGGTAAGAGCAGTAAGAAGAGCAAGATCTTTCACGTAAATGAGAAAAACTCTTATAAAGCGGGAAGTATTTATTATGATAAATCTTGTAAGTCAGGAGAGTGTTTTACAACATCATCTCGAAATATAGAGAATACATTTAAAAGCTTTAGCAAGAATACAAGGAATTTTGTTTATGTAGTGAGAAACTTCCAGTATCGAAACTACCTTCAGGCAAATAAGTTTAAGGAAGCGAAGGCTGAACTCATTGAGATCAATTCAGCGATTAAGAAAATGCAAGAATTTGCTAAATTACATTCAGATGCACTGGTATTGGTAACTACTGCAGATGTAAAGGAACTCAATTTTCCGAAAAGTGGAAAAGAGTGGAGAAGGTTTGAAAGATATACAAAAAACATAAAAACTGTAAATACAAAACTCGTCTCTAACGTTTATGCCACGGGTGCTAGGGCCGAAAATTTCTGTGGTGTTTATAACCAAAACAATATCTTAAGTCGTATTTTTAGTGGGGCCAAGCAGCAAGGCCTTGAGTTTTCAATCATTAACCCCTTCGAATAAACAAAAACTAAATAGAAACCTTAATCTTTCTGAAGTGTCTTTAGTCACAGGAGAACTCACCGATAAATTACATCAGTAGCTTTGTAATCTTAATTGAGGTCTCTAAAATGTATGATGATGAAGAACATAAAGACGATGGAAGTGTATGGACTTCATACTCAGATCTCTTTACAACAGTAGCTGTGATTTTCTTAGTTATGTTTGTATTTGCCTTGATTAAATCAAGTGTTTCAAAAATGCAATCTGTAGCAGAGAAGAAAACTCATGAACAAGAACTTCAAGGTATTGTTTCTAAAAAAGTTAAGAAATCAACAGATAAGAAAATAAATAAAGTCAGTGAATCCATAGAGGAAATTGGAGAGTACGAAGATCTTATTGATAGTAAGATGAAAGAGATGAACAAGTTTGTAGGAAGTCTAAAGAAAAACAAAAAGATAATGAAAGACTTAATTAAAGATCAAAAGCGTAAAGAGGCTCAGTTGACTGTAGTAAGTCAGAAATTTACAGAGCTAGATAAGAACTTAAAAGAAGAGAAAAAGAGCAAGTTTAAACTAGAAAAAACTCTTGATGAGAAGATTGAAGAGATTACTAAAATGGATCAACTTCATGACCAGTTAAAATTACAACTTGCAGAGCTGAATGATAAATTGAAAGAAAAAGAGCAAAAACTGGATAAAGAAACTACAGAAAAAGAAGCTAAAATAGAAGAACTTCAAAAGATGAGCGAGAGCCTCAAGAAGAAGACAGAAGTTTCAGAGGTTCAAGAAAAACAACTTACTGAGGTATCAAAGAAAGTTCAACTGAGAGAAAAGACAATTGTTGAGAAAAATCAACAACTTAATCTTGAGACAAAAGTAAAAGAAGAAAAATCAAAAGAGTTAGAAGAAGTTTCAATGAAGCTTGAGCAACAAAATCAACTCGTTAAAAAGAGACAAGAGAAAATAGAAAAAATATCTAAAAATCTAGAGCAAAAAAAGCAAGAACTTGTTAAGACGGAGCAGAGCCTAAAGAAAGATATTAAAAAATTAGAACAAAATATTGTAGAAAAGAGTACATTAATTACTGACCAATCAAAAGACTTAACAGTAAAAGCAAAAAATATTGATAAACTCAAATCAGATGTCGTAAAACTTGAAAGTACAGTCAGTAACAATAATCATGAAATAAAAACGAAACAAAAAGAAATACAAATCACAAAAAATAAGGTTGCAAGCCTATCAGAGTGGAAAGCACAAAAATCAAAACATATCGAAGTTATTGAAAATGACCTACATCAAAAAAAACAAAAGCTTAAAAATCAAATAGCTTTAAATCAAAAGATTTCAAAGGAAGTGGTTCAAAAGAATCAAACATTAGAGAAATCCAAAATGATTAATCAACAGGCGAAGCAGCAAATTGCGGCGTTAAATCAAAAAAATAGTGATCTCTCTCAGGCTAAGCAGAGCCTCTCTGAAAATGTTAGAAATAAAGCTCAGACGATAGAAGGGATGAAGCGAGAAGCTAAGGATCTAAATACTAGGAACCAGAACCTAACAGCAAGTTTAGCTAAGTCTAATAATACGAATAAAGCTAAAAGCCAAAGTATTGCGGGACTACAGTCTCAAGTTAAAAAATTACAGTCAGAGAACTCACAAAAATCTCAATTAAATAAAAACTTACAAGGCGAGGCTTCTAAATTGGCCCAGGCTAATAAGGCACTCTCTACAGATAAGAAAAGCCTAACGGGTAATGTTCAAGGTAAAGCAAGAGAAATTGCTAGTCTTGTTGGACAGAATAAAAGTCTTGCTGGCGAGAACCAAGGGCTGAAGTCAGCACTTGGAAAATCCGAATCAAGTAATACTGCAAAATCACAAAAAATTGCAGGGCTAAATTCTGAAGTTAAAGGGTTAAAGAACGAAAACTCTAAACTAAATAGTTCAAACTCACAGCTTCAGGGTTCTGTTGCGAGATTAGGTCAAGAAAAAGCTCAGCTTGGTGCTGCCAAACGAGGGCTTGAACAGGCTTTAGCTGATAAAAGTCGTGGACTGGAGAGTGCTAATAAGGCACTTGCATCAGGTAAACTTCAAAGTAAATCTCAAGCCAAAAAAGTCGACCTACAGGCAGGACAACTTTCACGCTTGCAAGCAGAAAATGCTCGAATGGCAGGAAAGGTAGAGAGTCTTTCGCAAGGTAATAGCAGCCTAGGTCAACAAGTTGCCGGTTTGGGTAACGAGATAGAAGGACTAAAGAGTAGAAATAGCGGTTTAGTACAAGAAAATCAAAGGTTACAGAGTCATTCTCAGAATAATCAGTTACAAAGTGCTGAAGCTGGAAGAAAAATAGCTAGTCTACAGCAAAGAATGAACGACTTACAACAAAAGAACTTAATTACTAAAAATCAAATTGTTTCATGTAAGCAAAATAAGTCAGCTTCTTCACAACGAATAGCTCACTTAGAAAGTAAAGTTAAAGAGAAGCAAGGTGTTGATGTGGAAGCTTCAAAGGCTTTAGCTCAAAAGCTCGCACAAGCAAAGAGAGAGAAAGGTCTACTTGAAAGTAAAAATACAGACTTAAAAGAATCTCTTAATGACTTTGCTACAAAAGTGGCAAAGGTTAAGGGAAAACTAAGAACAAATATTGCTTCAAAATTGGCCAATGAATTCAAAAAGGCAAATATAAATGTCCATGTAGATAGTAAGACTGGAAACGTGGTACTACTAATGGATAAAAATTTCCGATTTGCCGTGAACAGCTTTAAGCTAAATAAAGCTGCCAAGAAAACTTTAAATACAATCATCCCAATCTACTCTCAAGTCCTTTTTGGTAGCGAAAGTGTGAAGGATAAGATCCAGTCTTTTAATGTTATAGGACATGCCTCACCATCTCATAAGGGAAGGTATGTAAAACCTCTATCAGATAATAATCTAGCTTACTCATATAATATGAGACTAAGTGCTCAGAGGGCCGCGAGTATAACAAACTTTATCTTTGGTAAAAGAATTACAGATTACCCATATAAGAGAACTCTAAAAGAATACACAAAAGCGATTGGACAAGGATTTACAAAACCAGTCTTTGCAAGTCCGAAGATTAACCGAAGTCCCGCAAGTGTTAAGAGAAGTAAGTGTGGACCATATGATTGTTACGCTTCTCAAAGAGTAGAATTAAGTTTTACGTTAAAAGATGATGTTAAATCAATAAATAAACTAATTAATATGGCCCGAGAGGTCCAAGAATAGGAGATGAGTCATGTTAGAACTCGTTCTAAGTTTTTTTTCAACATACCTAATTGAATTTATGGGGGGAGCTCTCGCCATTGGTTTAGTCTTTAGATTTGCGGCCTATCGTTCTAGTAAGAATGATAATGCATACTATTCGTCCTTTACCCGAGAACTCGAACTCAATGTTGAAAAAGACAAAGAGTCCGGAGCCGAAGTTGGGGATATTGATCATTATATCTCTGAAATAATGGGGAGAGTAAGTAAGAAGTTACCTTCAAGATCCGTGCGCTTTGGAGGATCTGATAAGACTGAAGATAAAGAGAAAGATGATGGAAAGAAAGTTTTATCCTTAAGAGACTACGTATCCGGTAAACAAGGACTGATTACGAGTATCCAGGCTGAAAGTAGCGTCTTTCATCATCAAACACCTCCTAACTTTCCTGAACTAACTCGTAGAATAATGGGGCAAGATCCAAGTTGGACCAAGGTCATGAAGCATTTTCCTATTGATGGCGTGGCAAGAATGATTGATATCCTTCCAGGATTATTTATTATCCTCGGTGTTTTTGGAACCTTTATCGGTATTAGTATGGCCTTGCCTGAAATTGCTAAAATCGATTTTAATGATCTTGATGCTTCTGCTGATACATTAATGAACTTCGTACTAAGTGTTACTTATGCTATGAAGACATCAATCGCAGGGATTTTCTTTTCACTTATTTTAACCGTTCTAAATACTCTTTCTCCAATAAAAGAGGTTCGTTTTAGAGTATTTAAAAAGCTTGAAGTCTCACTTCAAATGCTTTGGTATCATATTCAACAAGATGTTCATGCGGATAAGTCTCAGGAAGCAATGATGAAAAAACTTATTGATGTCCTAGATAAACTAGATAAAAAGCTGAGTGATGATTCAGAAGATAAGGCGTCATAAATGAGTATAATTAATGTCATTAAGGGGAGCCCATTATTTTTCGAACTATTTGATGAAGAAATTGAATCAATAGTTGAAGACTGTGGTGTGCTTAACCTTGAAGAAGGGGATTATATTTTTAAAGAGGGAGATGAGGGCAATGAGCTCTTTCTAATTCTGTCAGGATCGGCTTTGGTTAAAAAAGGTGATGTTACTCTCGTAGAGCTGAAAAAGGGAGACCTTTTTGGTGAGATGGTTTTATTAGATGAGCGTATTCGTACTGCAGACATTGTCGCAAAAACCTATACGGATGTTCTCGTACTTAGTTATGACGTAATTTTTAGTATATTTAAAAAGAATCCAAAGATATTCTCGCTACTAATGTTAAACTTGTGTCGCTTACTTGCTAAAAGACTTAAAGGTTCTAGTGAGGAGATTAAAAGGCTAAATGCTCTTATTAGTCAGTTTGATGATAAGGCCGCTTAATAAATTGCTAATGAATTTTTGGCTTTAAAACATCGTTCTCATAGACATCATATATGCTATTGCAGTAATCACATCTAACTTCAATGACGGGCATTTTTTCAAATAATTCGACCTGATCTTTTAAAGGGAGTGTTAGTAAGTTGTCCGCCATTCGCTGCTTTGAGCAGGGACAGTGAAACTTAACTTCCTTACTACCTAGGTATTTTAAGCCATGTGCGGCAAAAATTTTTTCAACTTCTTCTACGTTTGTTTTTTTAAGTTTTAAAGCTTCGTCGAACAATCCTTGATATTTTTTATGTATGGCTTCTAAGTTTAGATCATTAAAGTCTTCAATCTTTTTATTTATATTCGATGGAGGAAGTTTCAGTACCATTAAGCTTGAATTTTCATCTTTTGATAATTGAATCTTGGCGTTTGTTTGGTAAGACTTATCAATAACTTCATTGACGATTTCTTCAAGGGCATGATTATTAAATTCAAGTATGGACGTATAGGGAGTTTTTCCAGCTGTCATCTTGCTTAGTCTACACTTGCCAGTTAGGGTCTTTGGAAAGTCATCAAAATCTTCAGGTAAAAGAAGAGTTCTATAAGTTCCAGAGGGTGATATTTCAACTTTAAAGCGGTAATACGGATCTTCGCTATCAATATAAAAACCAATGTTTTCAGTCGCTTTAATAAAACTGAGCATTTGCAAAGAGCTCATCAATGTTTTCTGATAAAAACTAAAAGCAAAAGGCCCTATATTATGAATTTTATTTAACTCTTCAAGCGTGGAATGTCCCTCAATATAACTAACAGAGAATCCGTGAATATTACTGATAAAGTGGTACTGTCTACTTGTAGTCATAAATATAGCTCAATTGTTAAAGTGCTGATAATTGTGTAAACTTTAATACAACTTTTTAGGTGAAAAAAAAAGATGTTAAAAATAGATCTTATTAAAAGAACTCAGGACTTTTTCAACAATTATGTCGTTGATGATGTAAATGACGGAGCTTTCACTGTTGTTGCACCTAGTCCTCAATTGGCCGACCTAGTAAGGGCCAGATTTGACTCGGTGGGCAAGCAAGTTAATGCCATAACTATATCGAAATTTATTAAAGATGAACTGAACAGCTTGTTTGAACCAGAAGACCTGGCAGGGTTTAGGGGCAAATCGGAGCTTATACTTCTATTGGGCGCGATCTGGAAAAAAATAGGTGGTGCTAAAGATTTTATTGCCTTTCAGAGGGCCTTTAGTCTCTTGACAGAATTTAGGAGTTTTTCGATTTCTGATCAGGTATTAGAGTCTGTTTTAGAAAATTATGATGAAACAATTGCTGAGCAGGTTTTACTGCAGCAGAGGTTTTTGAATGAGTTAGACTTAGTCGATGAGCATCGCTCTTATTATATGCTTTCAGAAAGACTTCGAGCTGGAGATCTACCAGTTAACTATGAAGATGAACGTAATATTATATTTTATGGCTTCGACTACTTAACAGCATTACAGGTTGATCTAATCAAATCTATCTCTCTAAGATGTGAAGTGAGTATTCCTTTTTACAAAGAAGCCTATGAACATGCTTCTAATCTTGATTGGATAAAGTGGTTTGGTGACCATGAGTGTGAAGTAAGAAATATAGCAGAAGATTTTGCTTTTAATAATAGTTTAAAAACTCATTCTTATTCAAAAAACTATTTTGGTAAAATGATAAAGAACTTATCCAAAAAAGAGAGCGATTTTGACATACTACTCGGAACTAAAAAACTTACGAGAGAGTTCTTACAAGAAATCCCAATAAGTGATATGAAATTTAAGGTGGGAGTTGATTTATTTCAAGCTGAGTTTAATTTTATCTATAACCAACTGGAAGAAATGTTTGATGATGAAGACTTGAACTCCGATGAATTAAGAGAGATTTTAAATGAACACTCAGTTAAACTAATCAATCAAGAGCGTTTTAGAGAAATAAAAGTGATTACTTTGTTCCTACAAAAAATAGAAGAGTGGGAATCTCTTTCAAGCGAAAATACAGAACTGGGCTTGTTCGATCTTTCTATTTTAAAAGAATCAATTTTATTAGATTTACCTCGTATAAATTTATCAAGCTTTAATTCTAAATCAACTTGTAACTTATATAGTATTGCAGACCTTGAAAAGGTTAAGAATAAAAATGTTTATTTTTGTTTGAATTCAAATTATGGAGCATTACAGGGTGGGGGAGCAGTACACTCTGAAAATGTTGAAAAGTATTTAGCCTCTATTGGTCCGATTCGGAGAGTTGAATTAGAGCTTGAAGTACTTAAGTGTAAAATGAAAGAGTTCTTTTCAGATAATAACGTTGAAATTATTACCGAATCTGGACTGATCGATCACGATACAACCCTAAATAAAATCTTTTCAAACTTAAAATTGGAAAATGCCGAAGCAGTTCCTGAGGATCTAGTCGAGAAGTCATTCCTCGATATAGATATTGAAAATGTCGAAGTCAATTCTATGTCAGCATCAAAATTGCAAAAATATATTGAATGTCCTAGGAAATATTACCATCAATATATTTCAAAATTTAATCCCAGTGTAAGTCTCAACTCAGAGTTAACGCCACTGGAATTAGGACAAATTGAGCATAAGGTTATTGAGGATTTTTTTAAGCAAAACTTAGAACTATCTGACGAAATATTATCTAGACTCATCAACGAAGTTATGGCGCCATACTTTTTAGAAAAAATTATAGAGCGAAAAGCTGATTATCTCTTAGAGGTTAAAGCTTATACATTCTCTTGTATAGAATGGCTGCTAGGTTTAAAGGAAAGTATTCCAGAACTTAATCTACAGTTTGAGTATCCATTAAACTTAACAAACGAAGTTAAGATTTTAGGTAGCGTTGACCTCTTTGCACAATGTGATGGGACGACAATATTAATTGATTTTAAAAGATCGAATCATATTTTTAAAAGTTTTACTTCAGTAGAAGAGTTTAAGCAGATTCAATTATGGTTTTATCTTACAAAGTTAATTGATATGGATGCTATTAAAACGGGTGATATTATTACTGGTTATATTGACTTGTCTAAATTAGAAAACTCTATGTTTTTTACTTCAACTAAAGAACTGGCAAAGGCATATAAGCCCCTTCTCGCACCTGCTAAAATTAAAGCAATTGAAGAATTCGAGGATACCCTTAGTGCTTATAGTGAATTGGAGTCAAAGTATATAACAGCTTTATTATCTGATAGAGACTTCTTACCTATGCCTAGAGATAAAGAAAGTTGTACCTATTGCTCAGTAAGCAATATTTGTTCAAGGGGGCTTAATGGCAACACCTAACGCTGAACAGATTAAGGCAATTGAGCATAAAGGGGGAGTTCTTCTAAAGGCCGGGGCTGGATCGGGAAAAACTTTTGTTTTAAAAGAGCATGTTATCTATTTAACGAGAGAATGGATTAATGAGTATAAAGGAAATCCTCTCGAGGACTTCTCACAGTTTATAAAGAGTAAATATCGTAAAGTCGTATTGATGACATTTACTAAAAAGGCTGCCGGAGAATTAGAGATTAGGCTTTATAATGAATTTAAAAGCTTATATGAGAAATCTGTTGAAAGTGGTGAGGATACTAAATTATGGGGTACAATTTTAGACTCTATTAATTATTTATCTGTTGGAACCATTCATAGTTTTTGTTTTAAATTAATCAAGCAAGGGCACTTTCCAAATATATCGGCTTCACAAGATATTCTAACTGAAGCTGAATTTAAAGGTCAGATCGAAGAATACCTTCATGAGTGGATAGCTGAGAACTACTCCGAAGAAAATATTGTTACCGAGTTATTATTACGAGACTTTTCAAATGTCTTAGGGGCGATGCAGGATATCTTTATGGATCCTACGTTAAGGTTAGCTTGGAAAAATACAGAGGCTTCAACTTTATCTGAGGAAGACTTAGAGTCCGTGACTACTGAGTTAATTGATATCTTTGGGCTTGAAATATTTTTTAATCAAAAAATAAACCTTAATGATTATTCTGAGTTCGAGAAAAAAACTTGGTATATTTTTATATCAGAATTTTTAAACAAGTACTCAAGTCCTAAACCCAATTACTCTGAACTTGTGAACTTGTTTACATATTTTAATCATCTTGACTTTAAGATGCCTAATAAGCCCTCCATTAAGACTGTTCCCGAAGAAATGGTAACATTTTATGAGAATGTTAAAAATATGAAAGACTTTTTGAAAAAACAAGGAGAACACCTCCATAGTTTTCATGAGAGTTATGATGGATTTGTTGTCCCGTGGTTTGAAAAACTGAAGTCTTTGTTTGACTTTATTGATGAGAGGTATCTTCTGTCTGAGGGAGTTACTTTCGCAGATTTAGAGTACCTAGTACATCAAGGAGTTTCTAATCCAAAGACGGCAAACGCTATTGCTGAGCAGTTTTCCTATTTTATTGTCGATGAGTTTCAGGATACTTCTAATATACAGTTTTCTATAATTGAAAAATTAATCCAAGGTGATTTTAATCGCTTATTTTCTGTTGGTGACTTAAAACAGGCGATATACGGTTTTCGTGGTGGAGAATTACAGGTATTTTTAGATTGTGAGAAAAAGATTCCAAAGTCTCTTAGCCTTTTAAATAATTATCGCTCAACTCAAAATGTCATTAATTATAATAATCTATTCTTCGAGGAGCTTTTCACAAAAGGTGTCTCCTTTAAAGGTATTGATAACCACACTGTTCCAGTTGAAAAACAAAATATACCTGCAACTCAAGATAAAATGGGTGAGGTTATACAGCTGAATACCAAACTAGATTTTTTAAAAATGGAAGGAAAGATCTCAAACCAAGAGATTGATTATATTGAAGCTTTAGTACTTTCGAACAAGATAATCAAAAATCATCATCAGGATGAGGCATCCTGTATACTCTATAAGCGATTGAAGCCAAGCCTTATAATGATTGATCTTCTCATTCGTAAAAACATCGGCTTTACGGCACAGATTAAGGTTCCATACCTTGAAGATCCCTTGATGGGTATTTTTAATACTCTATTGGAGTCAAAGTATAATGCGAACGCCACCAAAGATGATTATTTACTCTATACCATTCAAGCTTATTTGAGCTTGTTGTCTGGAGCAACTGCTCATAGAGTAAGTCTCAAAGAGATAGAACAATTTAAAGTTTCATCTCGCTATTATGGCCTGTATCAAGCATTTCTAGATTTGTTGAATTTATTTAAGGTTAAAAACTCTAATTATACTAATAACTTTTCTAATATTGATACTTTGATTAAGGATAGTAATGAAGATTATGAAGTCCTTTTTAAGTCGATAAAAAAACAACGAAAGATGTCGTATTCTCTCGATTTTCAGTACGGTGATAACACGAGCTTGATTACAATTATGACAGTTCATGCCTCTAAAGGACTTCAGTTTCAACATGTCTTTTTAGGGGGAATTTATACAAACGAGAACTCCATACTCTTTACATCTTTAGTTGGGAAATATCCACTTTCATTTAAGTGGAGCCGTACTATTCATGATAAGAAAAAATTTAAGACGCCTTATTACATTGTTGAAGATCATATCAGAAAGCAAAAAGATTTCTCTGAGTCAAAAAGGCTTTTTTATGTTGCAAATACGAGAGCTGAGGAATCTTTGTCATATGTAAATATCGACTTTGGAGATATAAAACGAGTCAAGTCCCAAAGTGGTGCTTGGATAAATGGGATACAGTCACTTGACTCTGGAGCTTCGGATAAGTATCTATCAATTGAAGAAGTAGATATTGCAAAAAGTTATAACTTAGCACACCTGAAAAATTTAGAATTCGCAAAACCTCTTTTTCATATAGATAATCTGGGATTGGAGACGACACCTAAATCGGATGACCTTTATTATCTACCGGAGTTATCCGTTACTCGTCTCGCGATGATTGCTGATTGTCCTCGTAAATTCTATCTGAAAAATATTATTAAACTCGATGACGACGATCTAAAATTTATTGGCCCAAATGAGCAATCATTTGAAGATATAATAGAAGATGATCAAAATACAGAGTTGAGCTCAAAATCCTTCAGTTCGGCCGGTAGGGGAAGTTTTATCCATGAAACTCTATCGGAGATCATTCTTTCAAACTTTGAAAATACAGTCGATATAGATAATAAGAAAGATCAGGTAATCATCAATCAGGCCGTTGATAAGTTGAAAGTTTATAGGGATAACTTTGATTTTATTTCAGAACAGATGATTAAATTCGAGCTATTAAATTATATGATCTCAGGTATACCTGACTTAATACTAAAACCAAAAACTGACAAAAATGATTTAGAAGTGTGGGATTTTAAGACTGGAAAGTATAGTGAAGAGAAGCTTGCTCCTTACTATTTTCAGCTTTATTGTTATGCCTATGCCTGTTTTAAGCTTGGACTTGCAAAACCTTCATCTCAGATCAAAACTGTTGTCTATTTCGTGGATGAAGATAAGGTAGTTGACCAATTCCTTTCACTGCCAATTGTTGAAAAATATTTGAGTAATGAACTTCAAAAATGTAAAACTCCTGATCAACTTAACTTGGATCACTGTGAGTACTGTCAGTACAATAATATTTGTCAGAAATAGTAGTATCTATATTGCACCATATTTATTTAATGTTAAAATCTAATAAGTTAGTAATTTTATTAGACCAGGGAAGGTTATGAAACGTATTTTGTCACTTATTCTGTTATCCATTTCAGGCTTTGTTTTTGCGGCCGAAGATTCCATGTATGATTTCTCGTGGCTGGATAACGATAAAGAAGTTTATGTACTTCAAAATAGGAAGTTTAGAAAAAGTAGTAAAGTCTATCTCGGTGGTACTTTAGGACGACAAGTTAATGGAGCCTTCATTGATAGTAACGAAGCAAATTTAATTGGTGGTTTTTTCTTTAGTGAGGATTGGGGTCTAGAGCTTAGTTATACTAAAGCAAGCGGAGAGACAAATAAAACTCATGATGCAGTTAAGGCACAGGCTTCAAAGGCAATCTTTAGAAAAATAGATACGGCCATGAGTGCGATGATTGTTTGGTCACCTTTTTATTCAAAAATAAATACATTTAATAAAATTTTCTACTACGACTGGATGTTCGGAGTTGGTGTTACATCAGCAACTACACTCGACAATAGAAATGAACTCTTGGGTGGAAGTGACTCTGATGATCTAACTAGTGAGTCAAATACCGGGGCGGCTTGGATGACAGCTGTAAGGTTTTACATCTCTGAGAGTTGGAGTACAAGACTTGATTTTAGGGCACAACATATTAATGCTGAAATGCAGATTGATGCTAATGATACAGAAGAAAGATGGAATCATTACTACAATTTTAACGTTGGTTTAAATTATACATTTTAAGAGAAATTACTATAAAGGATGAACAGGATGTTCTCACGTATTTCAATAATTTTAGTTCTTATGTTTAGCTTAAATAGTTTTGCGAGTTGGGATGCAGCTCAAAAAAATTATAAGGACCGTAATAAGCTTAGTTTAATTATCAAAGAGCTAGTAGAGGGTGGTTATTACTTTGCAGCTTTACCAATGGTTAAAGAATACCTTGGAAGAAAGAGCGGTAAATTAAGTAACAGTATGGATCGAACTCTAGCAAAAATTATCAACAAGGTTGGTGTAAAGCAATTTGAGACCCTGCCGTTTCGATACCTTGAAAAATCCAGGTCCCAAGTTGTACGCTATATTCTAGCTAAGAAGTATATGAGAAAGAAGCGCTACTCAAGTGCTTTAAAAGAATTAAACCGTATAACAACGACACATTCTGTCTATCCATTTGCATCAAATATGAAAGCCGTAATCTACTCATTGGCAAAAGAAAATGATCAATCGATTAGTGAGTTCCGAAAGTGTGAGCAATCCTCGCTAAGGGCCTTACAGCGAGATAAGAATAATAGAAGATTACAACTAAACCGTGATTATTGTGTTCTAGGAGTAGCGAGAACAAAGTTCGCAAGTAGAGAACATATTGATGCTGACCTACTATACTTAGATATACCAAAATCTTCCATGATATGGCCCGAAATTCTTTTTGAAGAAGCATGGAATAGTTATTATAAGAGAGACTATAATAGAACTCTTGGAAAGTTGGTAAGCTACAAAGCACCAGTTTTTGCTCATATGTTCAATCCTGAGATAGATGTCTTATCAGCGTTAAGTTATTTAAAGCTCTGTCTATATCCAGATGCAAAGAAAATTAGTAATGATTTTTATAAGAAGTATCTAAAAGATGCTAGGTCATTGAGAACGTATTTGAAAAGATATAGAAAAAATTTAGGTTATTATCATGACCTCATTACACAGTATAAAAAAAATAAAAGAGCTCCGAATGAACTTATGAAAACTCTTCTAAGTAGTATTAGTAAAGAAGAAGTTTTTAGAGATCTTAAGAAGGAGCTCGTTGGTGTTAGTCGTGAATTCGAGAAAGCTAGAAATCAATCTAATACAAGATTTAAGAGATTTGTTTTACAGAATATTCAAGAATCAATTTCATCACAGAAAAAGATCATAGGTGGTCATGTAAGAGGTAAGTTATTATCTCATTATGTTAAGTTGTATAAAGCATTTGAAGGTATGAGTTATATCAAACTGGAAGTGCTTGCCCAGCGTAAGGCAAAGCTTTATTCATTTGATGAGACAGCTAGAGAACGTGGAGATATTAAGTTTATTCAAAGAAATGATAAACAATATTTTTGGGACTTTAATGGTGAGTTTTGGGCAGATGAACTTGGTGACTATGTATTTGCGTTAAGGTCTGAATGTTAAAATGGAGTAGGTCTCAAATGAAAATTTTTGTAGCGATATTTTGTATATTAATAAGTTCTGGAGCTTTTGCAGTCGATGTAGAAGAACGTCGACAAAAAATTATAAAAATAATAAACGAGGAATTACGTGAGGTTGATAGACTTGATCAGCAAGCTCGTGGAAAAGATCCAGACTTATTGTTAAGAATTGCTGAGCTAAATCTTGAAAAAGCCAGACTATATAGAGAGAAGGAGAATAAGGACTTTCTTGCTATCCCATCTAAAAAACGCGCGAGAATAAATAAAAAGAACTTTTTTAAACAATCAAGCCGGTATTATGGTGCGGCAAATGCAGTTAGTTTAAAAATTATTAAAAAATATAAGAGATATAAGCGACTAGGTGAAGTGTATTATATTTTAGGCTTTAACGCTAAAGAGGCGAATAAAACGAAAACAGCTTCCAAGTACTTATCTCTAGCAACAAAAAAGACTAGAGATCCTAAGACAAAGGTGAAGTCTCAGATCTCACTTGCTGAAGTATACTACAATCAGAAAAAATACAGAAAAGCGATACCTCTTTATGAGAACGCGCTCGCAAAACATAAAGACAAGTGGTGGACAAAAGATGCGTTTAATTTAGCGTGGTGTTATCACAGAGTTAATCGCCATAATAAAGCCGTTTCCAAAATGGAAGAGGTATATAAGAAATCTAAAGACAGTAAGTATATAGATATGAGTGCTCCAGTTGAGAGAGATATTGGATTATTTTATGCAACTGCCGGAAGTATTCAAAGAGGAGTCAACTTCTATAAGAAAGTAGGAATTAACTTCACTGAGCAATTAGTGAAAATTGGTATGAGTTTGCAGGAGCAAGGTCAATTTTCTAGAGCAGAGAAGGCTTTTGAACAGGCACTGAAGAATGAGAAGTCCGAGAAGAGAAGAGTATTTGTCCAAATCGAGCAGTTAGGGTTATTTCAAAAGTATGGAAAGTATAGTAAGCATGCGGAAACCTCTAAGAGTTTATTCATTTCATCACGAAAAAACCTTTTAGATGATGCTCAGATGACTACGTTTAAGTTTCAACTTGGAAAAGTTGGAGCAGTTCTTCAAAAGCAAGTTGTCAGTAAGACATATAGAAGATTAGCGAAGATTAGAAAAGCTAAGGCAAACCAAGCAATTACATACTTTGGTTATTTAAGTTTACTCGATTCAAATAAATCAGATGAATACAGGTATCTACAAGCTGAGACATCTTTTGCTATCAGACAAAATAGAGAAGCTTATAAGTACTACAAAGATACATTTGAATACTCAGAAAAGAATAAGCGTTCAAAGTTTAAGATGAGGGCGATGGAAGGAATGCTTGCGGTACTCAGTCTTAATAAAAAGCCGAACTATAAAGATAATATCTTTGTTTTTGAGGCTTACTTAAGAAGTTGGCCTTCAAATAAAAAATCAAAAGATATCTACCAGCGACTATTTAAAAATTATTTAGAAACTGGAAACTATAATAAGGCAAAAGGTACACTGGATAGATACGTAAAGGCCTATCCTAAAGATAAAACTCAAGAGGTCATGATCGCTAACCTAATGGATATCGATAGAAAGAAAGGCCGTAACGATAGTATTAGAGCTTGGATTACAGCAATTGACGCTGGTAAATACAGAGTTAGTTCTAAATACAAAATTAAACTTCAGGAATTACTAACAACAATGCAAATTGAAGACGTTCAAAAAAGTCTTAATAAAGGGAACAAAAGGGTTGCCCTTATTGGCTATCATGAAATTTTAAAGGATACCTATAGTACGAAGCGTAGTAAAATTAATGCGAAATATAATTTAGCTGCTCTTTATTATGAGCTTGGAAATAGTGATAAAGCTTATCAATGGTCCTTATCTGCAATGGATGAAATGAACTCTAGTGATATCAAAAAGTTTTCTGCATCCTTTATAACTATTTCAAATTTCTTATTTACATCTCTTAAATTTGAGAAATCAGCAGCTTTAGCGACGATATTTGTAAGAAAGCTTTGTCGTACAAAATACAAAAAGAAGAATATAGCTTTCAAAAATGCAGCCTTCACATATTTATCAGATAAAAAAATTAAGGAAACAGAGCGGTTACTTAAAATCGGTAAGGAATGTCGAATTCCAAAATCTCTCATAAGTGAGGTTGAGTATGAGTTGATGAGGGAGTATTACACTGCAAGAAATTGGAACAAATATGAGTTTTATGCTTATTCATTAAAGGATAACTCTAGATACTATAATAAAGTGATAGATGACTTCATAAATCTAAGTAACTTACATCAAAAATTTAATAATAATAAAAAATCAAGTGCCCTTAAAAAAGTGGCATGGAAAAATTACTATAGAGCTAAGAAAAGTCGAGCGAGTATTTCTCTTGAAAGTTTAGATTATTTTGCTGAAAGTTATCTTAGTAAGATGAATGAAACCGTTAGAAGAATCAATGCAATTAAGTTCTCTTTTCCAGAATCAATCTTTGCGAAGAAGCAAAAAAATAAGTTAGGACTGCTAACAAAACTTACTGATCAGGCAACTTCTGTCCAGTCGGTAGGGTCGGGATCAGGAATTATTAAATCTTTTTCTATTTTAAGTAACACTTATCGAGACGTCTCGAAAGAAATCTTTAGCTTTACTCCAATAAATAAAACGAAGGAATATATCTCTGCTTTTAAGAAAGACTTTAAT
The DNA here is from genome assembly GCA_913058265.1 of uncultured Oligoflexia bacterium. Classification (GTDB taxonomy): domain Bacteria; phylum Bdellovibrionota; class Bacteriovoracia; order Bacteriovoracales; family Bacteriovoracaceae. The sequence goes on along the minus strand of CAJXPQ010000005.1, from coordinate 136,390 downwards.
GGTGTTGGAAATCAAATCTTAGCAGCAGCAAATCAATATCAAGAAGAAGCAAAACGAGCGATTAAGAAAAATAAAATATTAAGTACAGAGAATTTTAATTTCTTAAACACAAAATACCCAGTCAAATTCTATGGAGTGAAAAGCTATAGTCTGATGGATAGGGGAGGAAAGTAATGAAAAACCTACTCGCTTTAATCATTTTGGTTATTTTCTCTTCGTGTTCAACAACGTCAAAGAAGACAAGCGTTAATGTTGAAGACATAAAAGATGAAGATTTTAAGCAAGTGAAGCAAGTCAAATATAATAAAGCAACTGATGTTCTCTTGAATGTTAAAAGTGAATTCTCAGATGTGACTAATAAAGAAAGCATTGACCGTATATTTAAATATGATGGTGATATAGAACTACCTGGACCTATGGGTAAGGTGGCGAAGCTTTGCTATGAGAAAAAATTTAGCGAGGCCTATCAACTTATAGACTTAGGAAGTAGATCTTTTTTGAATAATCCAATCTATTGGAACCAGGTTGGAACTTGTTTTCTACAAGAAGGTAACCTGAGAAAGGCGCTATTGTTTTATAATAAATCTCTCTCTTTAAGAAGTAACTATGCACCAGCTCTAAATAACCTAGGTATAATGTATGTAAAGAAGGGAGATTTCCCAAGAGCCTTGGTTGCTTTTGAGAGGGCACGCAAGACAAGAACTTTTAGTCGAGTGCCAAGATTAAATCTTGCTAATCTATACTTGAGCTTTGGACTATATGATGATGCATTATCTGAGATTTCTGTACTGAGATCCCTATCAAAGAGTGATGTGGATGTCTTAAATTTATCTGCAACAGCAAAACTAATGAAAAATGATCTTAAGGGGTCGATTAAGGACTTTGAGAGAATAGATGATTCTTTTCATGAGCTACCTAGCATTGGCATAAATTATGCTCTAGCGTTACATATGAGTGGTGCAAGAGAAAAGGCAATGGATATATTTGAAGATGTTGAAATTGATAAGAATAAACTTTGGAGAAGCTATCGCGTTGAAGTAGCTGACATATTGGGAGTAAAGAAATGAAAGTGATCATCATGTTTATTGTTTTAGCCCTTTCGGTTGGGGCTTTTTCCCAGTCTAAGAAAGTTAAGTACAAATATAAGAAATTTGAGCGTTTTGATTTTGATGCCTTAGATGTTGAAGGGTCTGCAAGTTCACCTGGCGATTTATCAATTGGACCTAGAATTAAAAAAATATTTAAGAATAAAATACCAGAAAGAAAAAACTTTCACAGAGAAATGAAATCATCGATTGATTCGATTTTATAAAAAGGATATATGATGGAGATTGAAACCGGCCATGCTAGAAAATTGTTTCGACTTAATGCTGTAAAGCCTATTAATGGATATCACCCTATTGTATTGAGCACAGGTCGGTATTTAATCGGCCGTACAGAAAGCTGTGATATTATTATCCCTGCTTCAGTTATTTCGTCTGTTCATGCTGTTATGGAAGTAACAGCTAATAGTGTGAAAATTTATGATATGAACTCCAAGAACGGTACTCATCAGGGTGGAAAGAAGGTGGTTGCTGTTGAGCTGAGTCTCAATGATAAGGTTTCCTTTGGAAATATTGAATTTTCATTACTAGAATATAACAAAGAAGAGGCTCTTCCTCCTGTCCTAGATAGTTTGGAACCTTTATCTGGAAATGCGAGAATTTCTAATCCGCCAGCTATTCCTGTAGCTCCTGTGGATTTACCGTTGTCTTCCCCAAAAGAAGTTGCCGCCGAGCCAGTAGATGAAGTTCCATATATCGTTTATCCACTTTCTAATGATCCTAGGTCTGACTACTCTCAGTATATCTTTGAAGATGCAGAAGACCTCTATCCTATTTTTAAATATGAGCTTAACAAGCAATCAGTTGAGGTTATTATTCTTTTCTCAGATCGCGTGTATTCTGTCGATTACTTGCCTGAGACTGATGGTGTTTTTAAGATTTCGGGTTCAACTAGTAAAAGTAAAGAGATTGAATTTCCCTATTTAGCTAAGAATGAAACGGTAGATTTTATTGAGGTTTCTAATGGAAACTGTAATGTTACTCAGTTGCACAACTATAAACTATTACACCTATCAGATAATAAGATTAATGAAAGTAAAACAGGTGTTGTAAACTTACAAGAGCACGACATTGTTAAGCTATCTAACGGCGAATTAGAAATTTATATTCGCAAGGTTTCAGCGCCTCCATTAGTAAAGCCAGCTCCAATTTTTCGTCGAGATAAAGAACTCGGTAAGTATATTATGCTAATTTTACTTTTTCTTACTCTAGTAGTTGCTGCACTAAGTGTGTTCGAAGTTGATGAAAAACTCGATGATCAGAAAGATCCAGATCGTATTGCAACAATACTTTATAAACAAAAAATGGTGGTTAATAAGAATAAGACTGTAGAACAAACAAAGAAAAAGCCTGTGAAAAAACAAACAGCGCCTAAAAAACAAGTCGTTAAAAAATCTGAGCCAAAGAAGACACAAGCCACTTCACAAAAGTCTAATGTCAAAACAGCTAAGACCACACCGAATCCAGGCTCTAAAAAAGCCACTAAAGTTCAAAAAGTTAAAAGAGTTAAGAATCCAACTCCTAAAAAGAATAATAGCAGCAAGAGAGTTGCTAAGAATCCAGGTGCTAAAAAATCTGTGAAGTCTGCTCAATCAAGAAGAGCTAATGTTAAATCAGCCAATAAGGGAAGAGTCGATGTCTATAAATCGTTTGATTTTAAATCATCTGTTAACACTCTTATGGCCAAGGGTGGAAGCTTGAGAGGTGCTACAACTTCTGCGAGTTCTTCAAACTCCATCTCTAACTCAAGCATTTCTGGTGGAGTCGCTACAAACTTAAAAACAGCAAATGCTGGAACAGCTGTGGGTAGTTTGACAGGTTCTGCAGTTGGTAAGCTAGGAGAAAGTCGTGGAACTAAGGGTCTTTCTGCTAAAACAGGCGTTTATACAGCAGGTATTCCTTCAGAAACAATTATCTTAGGCTCAATGGATCCAGATATAATTAGAAAGATCCTAAGGGATAATATTCCATTCTTTAGATCATGTTACCAAAAAGAACTAGATGCTCGTGGCGGAAGTAAAATTTCGGGAACTATTAGACTTGTCTTTTCCATCGGAGCCTCTGGCCACGTAAGTAGAGCGGGAGTTGACGGACGAACGAAGTTACCAATTCCAGTTAAGAGGTGTGTTGTTAATGTTCTAAGGGGAATTAAATTTCCAAGGCCAATGGGTGGTGGAACAGTTGATGTTAAGCAGCCATTTAATTTCATGCCTAAGCGACTTTAATAATGAACTTAGGTAGAAGCTTAATCATATTTGCTCTACTTTCCTCATGTGCTTCTTCCGAGCCTGTTACTAAAGCTATAGTTACAGGCCAGTGTGGAAATTCCTCTCATGACCTTGCTACGAGGCACTTAAGTATTTCGGCCAAAATAAAGGCTTCTAGATTAGCTTACTGCTTTCAAAACTACTTAAAATTTGAAGAAAAAAAGAAGCAGCAGATATCTACATGTAATCAGATCTCTGTTAAAAGGTCAGGTTTGGTGGTGTTTGCTCAGGTTACTAGTAACTCCAAAGGTAGAATGCCAAAAGATCTTAAGATGTGTTTGACTCAAGAGTTTAGACAAATGGACTTTAAAGAGCTTCAATTAAGTCATGATCTTACTATCAAGTTCCCTCTGACATTCTCATCTATCTGATTTTAAAAGAAATACGTTAATTCCTTACATTGATGGCCCTTCATTAATCGGTTTTTCATAGTGTCAAAATGCACTTATTTACCCGAAATTGCCTCAATGTTAATATGAAATTGGAGAGTAGGAGTAAGGAAAGTTATAATGCAAAAACTAATAGTATTTTATTCTTTTATAATATTAGCAGTAATGGCCCTCCATTATATGGGGCAGGCCGTAAGCTAGTACTTGTGTCTATTGATCTTCACTCATAACGACGAATTTATATTCTTTAAATCCAGCAGCAGCACACGTATACATTATCTTTTTAATATAGGAATACTTTAAGCTCTTATCAATTATTAGGTTAGCAATACCTGAGAATTTTTTTACAGGAGCTTGCTTCGCCATACTTTTAATTTGTTCTTTCTTTTTAACGAGCTCATTGAACAATGGAATGATTCTTTTTCCGCCTTCATCATAAATTCTTGATGGTGGATTTTCTACATCTAAGACGGTTTCAGTATCTACCCATATTTTTTCTTTTGAAACTTGAATCATTATACCTGCTGAGTTTAGAGATATTGATTGTGAATCGGGGAGAATAATACCTTTTGGAATTGTTAATGTTACGCCAGATGAATTATATGACTTTAATAGAAATACAAGTAAAATAACAAGAATATCAAGTAGCGATGTAATATCAACTTCGATAGGATCTTTTTTATTTCTTCTTTTTCTACTTCTAATTGATCGTGATCTCGACATATTTTTCTCGTTTAGCTCATTAAATTTCCAAAGATAATTTTATGAAATAATGTTTTTAACTGAACATCAATTCCATCTTTGTCTTTGAAAAATAAGGTGTCATCGGTTTTTCTAAGTAATCTAACTGCATCCATGATCTTTATGATCTCTTCATACTTGAGATCAACAACAGGCTCAAGAACAACGGAGGACTCAGACAGGTTACGCTTCTTTAAATTTACTAAAAAATCGTGAAGGGTAGATAAGTCGTATTCCCCCTCACTATTCTTTTTGATTCTTCGAACGATTCGGGACGGTACTCCAGTAGAAACTTCAAAACCACTATTTTTAATGACGACTGTTAGCGCCAGTGGTTTCTTCTTTGACTTTGGAGGTGGTTCGTTAGATACAATAGGTATCTCACTTCCAATTTCAAATATTTTTACAAATTGAGTAGACATGAGAAGAAAGAAGATAAATATAAATACCGCATCTAAGATGGGTATCAGGTTAAGTTTATCCTGCTTCCTCTTTGTTTTTCTACTGGTTGGAGTTTTATATGCCATCCCTGATCCTCTTAATTATTCCGCTTTATCTTTTGTACCTAGTAGGTCTAAAAGCTTTACACTAAATTCATCAATCTCATTAATGATTTTTTCTGACTTACTTGTTAGGAAGGCATGAATAACCATAATTGAGATAGCGGTTATTAAGCCAAGGAAAGTCGTGTTCATCGCAGTTGCAATTCCTTTAGATAAGAACTCAGCCTTTTGAGCTGGATCAATACTATCTAGGGCAGCAAATGAATTCATAAGACCTTGGATAGTTCCTAGTAGTCCAAATAAAGTTAAGATATTGGCTATTAATGATAAGTAGCCTAATCTTAATTCTACCTTAGGAACAACTTCTAAAGCTGTTGCATCTAACGCATTTTGAATTTGTTCTGTTCCTTGGTTTGCTCTTTTTAAGCCATTCTTTAGAACTTTTGGAAGAGAAGCTGCTGTGCCAGAGCAAACTCTGATCGCACCTTGCAAATCATTTGATAGAACATACCTTTCAATTTCATTCATGAAAGATGGTCCATCAACATCATATGTTCTGGATAATTTTCTGAATCTCTCAAGCGCAATGGCCATCCCGATTCCCCACACTACTAAAATAACACCCATGAACACACCGCCACCTTGAATAAAGCCGGCTAATTGGTTGATGAGACTAATACTGGTACCTTCCATATGTCTACTCCTATTGAAAAGTAATTTATTTATACTTACTATTGTAAGCTATTATTATTAGGAGACATAACAGACAAATATTGCCTATTTATAAATGCTTAGACCTTGAATATAGTTGAGTTTGTTGGTTATTCTTCGTAGTGCTTTGGATAAATTGTGCGCTCAATGCCTTCAATGAAGATATGAATAAGCTTTATATGAATCTCTTGAATACGGTCAGTAATAGGGCAGTCAACGATAATCGGAATATCTACCATGTCTTTAAGTTTTCCACCGTCTTTACCTAAAAGTCCTACGACTTTCATACCTTTTTCATGAGCTTTTTCTACGGCCTTAATAACGTTTAAAGAGTTTCCGCTAGTTGAGATAGCTAGTAGTGTGTCACCTTTTCTTCCCCAGGCGTGTACATGCCTAGAGAAAATATATTCAAAGCCATAGTCATTAGCAACACATGTTATATGTCCTGGATCTCCCATAGAAATCGCAGAGATTGGGTCTCTATCTTTTCTGTAGCGCCCAGTTAATTCTTCTACAAAGTGCATCGAATCACACATCGATCCGCCATTTCCACATGAAAGTATACGTCCATCATTTTGGATGGTCGTAATGAAGGCGGTAACCGCTTTATCTATAAGAACGATATTTTGTTCATCAGCAATAAATTTATTTATAACTGATTGAGCAGACTCAAGGGCTTCTTTTATATATTGTGAATTCATGTATAAATGATAAGGCCATGAAGAAATCATGGCCATAAAATTCGTAATCTAAATTATTTAATATCGTTAATGTTTCTTACGATTTCAGCTTTTGGCTGGTTACCTACTAATGTACTTTTAACTTCTCCACCCTTGAAAAAGATAAGAGTTGGAATACCTCTAATACCGTATTGTTGTGCCAATTCACCGGCTTCATCAACGTTAACCTTAACAATCTTTGCATCTGCCATTTCTCCAGAGATTTCCTCTAGGATAGGTGCCAAGGCTTTACAAGGCCCACACCATTCGGCCCAAAAATCAACAACCACTGGTTTATCTGACTTAAGTACTTCTGCTTCGAATGAATCTTTTGTAACGCTCGTTAAATTACTCATAATTGCTCCTGTTTAAACTAAGGTAAAGAAATAACATAAACTAATAAAAAGGTGTAGTGATTATTGCTTTGACGCGCACCGCGAAGCAATATTTTTACCTATTTATAGACATTTAAAAGTTAGGTACAATACTGATGAAGATGAAAAGAAAATATTTATTAAAATCCACCATTCGAACGGCAAAATTTAGCCGATTAATTGCAAAAGCTATTGATCTTTTTATTGCAATGATATTGGCCATTTTACAGTATCCTTTTAGTTTATTGCTAGCTTTAGTTTATATTGCTCTTAAGGATTCACTTTATGGTGGCCAGTCTGTGGGGAAGAAACTAATTGGTTTTTCCGTTATCTCGCTTGAGGATGGAAAGCCATGCTCAGTTAAGCAGTCTATTATTAGAAATCTACCAATACTTATTCCTCTCGCATTTGCGATCATTCCACCGTGGGGAATCCTAGTCTTTTTCATTTTAATAGTGCCATTGCTACTGCTTGAAGTTTATTTATTATTTAAACTTGATTCAGGGCATAGGCTAGGTGATGTTATGGCCGATACAACTGTTATGGGAAATGACTCTAACCGTGTCGACATTCGTAAGGCGCAAGAGACCTGGTTTAACAACGATGCTAAGAATATGTCACCCGCAAATAAGTCTACTTTTTAGTTAGAATCCCATTCAATTCAGATTTCATTACCTCGTCCTTTATGTTATGTTGCATACATATTATTTTCTATTTGGAGCAGTAAATGAAAAGACTCATAGTCGTAGATATCAGTAGTTTTATCTTTAGAGCATTTTTCGCCATAAGGCCTATGACCTCCCCAAAGGGAGAGCCAGTGAATGCTGTTTATGGTGTTTTAACTATGCTTATGAAGTTATTGCAAAACTACAACCCAACTCATGTCGTACTGGCGAGAGATGTTAAAGGCGGATCTTTTAGAAATGAAAAGTATCCTGAGTATAAAGCGAATAGAGGTGAGGCTCCTGAGGAGTTAATTCCACAGTTTGCACTTATTGAAGAACTGATCCAAAAAATGGAAATTCCCCATCTTGGTATTCCCAACTACGAGGCGGATGATGTCATAGGTGCATTTGTTACTCAATTTAAAGGAGACTTTGATGAGATTTTAATTGCATCTGGTGATAAAGATCTTATGCAGTTTATTGATGGTCCAATTAAAATGCTTGATACAATGAAAGATAAGATTTATGGCAGGGATGAAGTCAAAGAGAAGATGGGTGTCTGGCCAGAACAAATGGTCGATTATTTATCTTTACTAGGAGATAGTTCGGATAATATCCCGGGAGTAAAAGGCATTGGAGCTAAAGGAGCATCAAAGCTTTTAGAAGAGTATCAAGATCTTGATACTGTCTTTAAAAACTTAGACAAGCTTACAAATAAGAGGGCGAGAACAGCATTAGAAAGCTATGGAGAAGATGCACACCTCTCTAAAGGGTTAGTTGAGATCGTAACCGATCTTGATTTAGGTTATAAGCCAGATGATTTAAAATATACAATGGAAGGTCACGAAGGCTTTCTTGATTTTCTTGATGAACTCAACTTTAAAACGATTAGAGCAAAAGTATCTGCTGGAGCAGGTAATTCTGTCACAAATACTAAGCCTAAGGCATTTATAGATTATGAAGTCATCAAAGAAGTAAAAAAATATGATGAATTATTTAATAGTTTTAAAGATGAAGATCAATTATATGTAGAAGCCTTTTTTACTCATAATGATTATCATAAGCTTGATCCAAAAGCCTTTGGTATCGCAACAGTTCAAAGAAATTATATTTTCTATACAGAGGATTTTGATTTTTGTCAGTCTATGATCGCTCTCGCTGAAATAGACGACCTACTTATTGCCAGCACTAACACAAAAGTTCTTCATTGCTGCTTTTTAAAGGAGAAGGTTTCACCTCAAGTTGAGGTTTTTGATATAACTCAGGCACATTTCGTTTGTGATCCAGAGAAGAAACATAATCTACAATCGATGAGCTTAGAATTTATATCTGAAAATATTCCTTTGATTAAAGATCTTAGAAAAGAAAATCTTGAGGATATCGCAAGTATTAAAAATTTTGAGTTTGGCTTTGCAAAAAGGCTTTATAGCGGGATTAGAATATATCCTTGGTTACAAAGAAAGTTAAAAGAAGAAGAGACAGTACTTGAAATCTTTAATAAGTTTGATGCACCTTTGTTACCGATACTATCCGAAATGGAATGGAACGGTGTTCATCTTGATACGAAATACTATGGAGAGTTAGAAAAGGAATTTACCGAAATTACTTCAGATATTAAAGCAAAAGTACTTGAGATATCAGGTGAAGAAGTTAATTTGAAGTCACCTAAACAAGTAAGTAAGCTTCTATTTGAAGACCTAGCTTTACCAATAATCAAAAAAACAAAGACAGGAGCATCTACTGACTCTTCTGTTCTTGAAGCTCTCGACGATATGGGAGAGAGTGAGATTCCAGGACTCATATTAAAGTATCGTGAAATTGAAAAACTAAACTCTACTTACGTTAAGGCTTTACCTGAGTTAGTGCATTCAGATGGTAAACTACATACACATTTTAATCAGCACGTTGCACAGACTGGAAGACTTTCTTCAGAGCATCCCAATTTACAAAATATTCCAATTCGAACTGATAATGGACGTAAGTTAAGAAAGGGCTTTGAAGCAAGTAAAGGGAATGTACTTATTGGCGCAGATTATTCTCAAGTTGAGTTAAGGCTTCTTGCTCACTTCTCTGAGGATGATGTCATGGTTAATGCCTTCAAGGCGGACGAAGATATTCATGCTCAAACTGCTAGTGAAATTTTTGGTATCCCTCTAAGCGATGTCCCTTCAGAGAAAAGAAGCTATGCTAAAGCGATAAACTTTGGTCTTATGTATGGACAGTCATCATTCGGTCTCGCAAACATGCTTAAGATATCTCAGGGGGAAGCTCGAGATTATATTAAAAAATATTTTACACGATTTCATAAGGTCAAAGCGTACTTGGATTCTTTAAAGGAAAAATGTGAAGAAACTGGTTACTCTGAAACACTTTATGGACGTAGACGTTATATAAAAGATATCAATTCGACAAACCGCCAAGTTAAATCTGTGGCCGAGAGAATGGCGATTAATAGTCCCATTCAAGGAACAGCAGCAGATATTATTAAGAAGGCGATGATCAATCTCGATAGTGAGATGAAGTCAAGAAAGCTTGAGTCTAAAATGATTCTACAGGTTCATGATGAGTTAATCTTTGATGTGCCAAAATCTGAGGTCAAAGAGATGGAAGAGCTAATTCGTGAAAAAATGGAAAACGTTGTGAGTCTTAAAGTCCCTTTAAGAGTCGATATGGCAACTGCCTGTAATTGGTATGACCTTAAATAATTGACATAAAAATTACATGAATAGCTTGATTCAAAGCTCGAATTGTCCGATACTGATCTTGTGAGAATGCTAAACTTAATCATTTCATTCACTTTACTACTTAGCTTACCAAGCTATGCTCACTTGGATGTTTGCCATGAGAGCAATATTGATAAGGAGCCATTAAGCTCTAGTTGTCATACAGAGGAGACTGATAACAAGTCTAGCGAAAGTGAAGATACAAATTGTGAAATGCCTTGCTGTCATATTTCTCTTAAGACAGTAGATAGTTTTGATCAACTTTCATATATAAATCGTTCCTATAATAAACTCGATATCTTGTATACAAATCTACAAATTAAGAGAATCATAAAAGAGCTCTTTAGGCCTCCAATTCTTTCTTAATATTTTTTACTAAATGATTATTAATCTATTTAAAATTATTAAGCCAAGGAAATTTTATGAAATTTTTTTCAAGTCTATTTTTAGTTCTATCTTTATTTGTATTTACTTCTTGTTCACATTTTAGCAAGGGTGATCATTCATGCTGTGCAAAGAAAGCTGAATGCCAGCAAGGATGTAAAGCCGATAAATCGTGCTGTGAAGATAAGTGTGGAAGTTGTGATGGTGTTTCAAGCTGTAAAGATGGATCATGTGATATGAAGAAAGCTGAGAAATCGAAGTGTAAGCCGGATCACTCATGTTGTAAGACTGGGTCTTGTGATCTTCCAAAAAAGAAGAAGTAGTAATTAGATAAAATTATAGTTTATAGGGGGAGGCTTGTAGTCTCCCTTTTTTATGTAAAAAAAAGACCCTCAACTGAGGGCCTAGTCACATAAGTATTATATAAAAAAATTACTTAGCATTCTTTGAAAGATATGCAGCAACGCCTTCAGCTGTAGGAGTCATTGCTTCTTCACCTTTTTTCCAGTTTGCAGGACAAACTTCACCGTGCTCGTCAGTATATTGAAGTGCATCTATAACTCTTAGAGCTTCTTCAACATTTCTTCCAAGAGGGAGGTCATTAATTGTTGAGTGTCTAACTAATCCAGCTTTGTCGATTAAGAATAATCCTCTTAAAGCAACAGATTCATTGAAAAGAACTCCGTAGTCTCTGGCGATGTTCTTTGTTACATCAGCAATTAGAGGGTAGTCGATCTCACCGATTCCACCTTTTTCAACGGGAGTGTTTCTCCAAGCAAAGTGAGAAAAGTGTGAATCAATTGAACAACCTAATAGTTGAACACCTTTTTCTTTGAATTCAGATACTTTGCTATTAAAAGCAAGGATTTCTGAAGGACATACAAATGTAAAGTCTAGTGGGTAAAAGTAAAGAACAACGTATTGTCCCTTGTAGTCAGAAAGAGATACATCTTTGAAAGATCCATCTGCCATCACTGCAGTCGCTTTAAAGTCTGGTGCTTGTTTCGTTACTAATGAGCTCATAATTTATCTCCTAAAATTAAAAGTTAACAATTTAATTACTGTGTTGAGAGTATCGTTCAAAAAGCAATTAAAATACAATCGTTAATCTCTATTATACTAATAGAGTTTATCTATCATACTAGCTGTAGATAACTAAATAATATTGATGATGTGCAATGTTAATGACCTACAGAAAATTCAATAACTTGTAGATTCTTTTTTTGAATATCACGTAATTCATCAGGTATATCACCAAGAATTTCTTCTTCAAGCGCGTCAACAATTTTTCTTTTTAAGCAGTCTTTACTGAATACTAGAGAAATCTCTCTAGTCGGAATAGGTGCTTTGAAGGGCCTAACGAGTTTTTTTTGAGCTTTAGAAAGGTCCTGGACTGCCATATGAGGAAGGATGGTGTAGCCAAAGCCCTTAAGGACCATATTCTTAAGAGTTTCAAAATTTCCACTCTCAAAGTTAATATGCTCGTTAGTAGAGTTTCCTCTTTTTTGAGCACATATATTAAGAACTTGTTCTCTGAAACAATTTCCTTTATTTAGTAACCATATATCATTTATATCAAGTTCTTCTTCTTTGACTTTGACCTTATTGGCAAGGGGATGTTTTGCATGAACAAAAAGATAGAACGGTTCGTAGTACAAAACTCTCTCTTCAATATGCTTCTCTTCAAGAGGTGTCGCTAGCAAGGCCGCGTCAACCTCATCTTTTTTGAGCATTTCGATGATATCTTCAGTCTTGGCCTCTTCTAGCATAAGGTTCACTTTAGGATATTTTTTTACAAAGTGCTGAATAAAGAGAGGGACAAGGAAAGGGGTTAACGTAGGAATAACTGCAAGTTTAAATTCACCGGTAAGCTCTTCTTTGCTTTCATCCAGGATACTGAAAAGTCGTTTTTTTTCTTTGATGATTATTTGAGATTGATCAATAATCGCTTTACCCTCTACCGTCGTTTGAATCGGACTTTTGGATCTATCGAAGATCGTGACTTGTAACTCATCTTCAAGCTTTTGTATTTGCATACTTAAAGTGGGTTGGGTGACAAAGCAGGACTCTGCAGCCTTCCCGAAGTGTTTGAGTTGATCTACGGCCAAAATGTATTCTAATTGAGTCAAAGTCATAGTAGATTTTTAATAAATTTTAATCTATTATGCAAGTACAATCTGATAGGATATATCTATGACTGAAAAATATATTTATTATGCTTTAGGAGCAAATCTATCTTTTGCTCTTGGAGCGATGTTTTTTGCTCATTATACACGTAAATTTTCATCATTATGGATGAATACTTATAAAGCGGTAGTCGCGGCCATTCTTTTCTTCGTCTTTATAATCTTTACCACTGGATTTCATGAGATCTCGATTCTTAATTTTGGTATATTTTTTATTTCTGGTTTTATAGCTTTAGGGATCGGGGATATTTATTTGCTAAAAGCACTGTCTGTACTTGGTCCTGCGAGGACGATGGTTCTCTTTGGTTTTCAGCCTCTGGTGGTGGGGGTTCTCTCTTTCATTTTATTAGAACAAGCAGTTCAAGAAAGTAAGCTCATTGGAATTATCTTTTTTATTCTCTGTCTTCTTACTTTTTCCTATGAAAACTTTAAGAACAAAGGGCACTGGGAGATTCAAGGTCTTTTGTACGCTTGTCTTGCTATGGTTATAGATGGTGTTGGAATTATTATCACAAGACTTGCGTTTGATATGAACGAATTACTGACTGGTTTTGAGGGGAATTTCTACCGTTGTATTGGAGCGCTATTCGCTTATTTGATTATTAGTAGATATCGTCCTTTTGATTTTCGGGCAAACTTTAAAAGTCTCAACTGGAATTCCCGATATGTGGTCACATTGGGGGCAATCTTTGGAACATTTTTGTCTTTAGCTTTTTATTTAGAGGCGATAAAGACCGCCCACTTGGCAACATTGTCTGGTATTGCCATTACAAGCGTTATTTTTACATCTCTATTTGAATCAATATTAGAAAAAAAGCTCCCAAGTAAGTATCTCTTGGGAGCTTTTGTGTTTTTTATAATTGGTATGAAGTTTATTTTATTTTCTTAGTTTTCTTCGCAGTATGAAAGGTCATTCTCTTTAAGAAGATCGGATCCATTCTCTGACCACATGGGGCGACTAAGCATTATAGACATAGCATCCTCTACAAGTTGTAGGTCATTCTTATTGTGTCCACCTGCAAGATCACTTGCCGCTTGCCCTAGACGTTTAAAGAATAATACAGGTAGAAAAGAAGTTTCATCATAACATTCTACTTCCCAAACAATATTCTCATAATATTCTCTTATACTGTCTTCACCCATAGCTTCTGCAGAAAGGGGGCCGGTGTTTCCGTACTTGTCAGAGCCAGTATTAAACAAAGTAATATTTTTAAAGGCTTTATCTGATAATTTTTCACAAAGCTTCACTTTAGGATATTTCTCTTTTGTTTCAATGACAGCATCGTTAAAAGCTTTTTTAAAGCATTTAGTAAACTCTTTACCGTCAAGAGTATTGGCCATAGCTGATGAACTTAAAAGTAAGCTCGAACTAACTGCTAAAAGTGTAATAAACTTCTTCACTTGATCTCCTTTTTTCTATTCTCTTTAGTATAGAGTTATAACTAATTTCGATCTAAGAAGTTGAAAAGATTACGACTATGTCTTATATTTAAACAACTTCGATGACTATATTGATTGTTCAGTTATTTCAGAGGGTTAGGCTTATATTGAAGGCATTAGAATAATAAGAATCATATGATAAACTTCACTAAGGGAGAATTAAAATTGCTTAAGAAGATATCTATTATTGAAGTTATCATAATTATTTCAGCCATTTTAATAGTTGCAAGTCAGATGATGGCAATTGATTTTAGATTGAATGAGGCCACAATGATCAATTGTGCGATGAGGTCTATTGGAGAATTATTAAGTTTTGGTTATGGACAGCCCTGTTGTTGCTCTCTAGATCACCAACCGGGTTATTCAATGGGGTTGAAAATGTGGAGCTCTCTGTTTGGCTTTTCAAAACCAGTCTTAAAGGGATTCTCCTTACTTTTTTATATCTTAGCAATTATAACGTTATTTAGAATTGGAAGAGATAGTTTTGAACGAAAGTATGTTGGGTCGCTTTTCGGCCTTTCATTTGTTTTAAATTATTTTTTAATTGAGATTGGTCAGTATATTTATATGTATATTCATTACTTCTTTTTTTGTGTCTTAGCGGCTTATTTTCTTAATCGAAAAAATCTTCATCTTGAAATCAAGATTAGGTACGCAATCTATTCCCTAGGGATTGGTTCATTATTCTTTTATATGGGATATTTCTATTTTTGGACACTAGTATTTGTCTGTTTCATTTATAGACATAGAGACGGAGTTAAGATCCCTAAGGTTTTTGTCTCTTTTATGTCTATTTTATTTATACTAAAAACACCTGTGATTTTCTTATTTCGATTCGTCGATAGGGATACTCAATCTTATGAATATACTTTTGGTAAAGTGCTCTATAGCGCTCAACAACTTATTTTTGGAGGTCAGACTAACACATCGGTTGAAATTATATTTAAGCTTATCCTCATAGGCTTTGGTGTTGTTGCGTTTTATTATTATTTGAAAAACGATCAGAATATAGTTCTAAAAACCTATGTCGGAATAAGTTCAATCGTAAGTGGCGCTGGCTTTATCTTTCTGAGTCTTGTACTAAGACTGGATGAAATCAAGCCCATGTATTTTTTATTTTATATTTTTGTTTTTCACTTCGTTGTTTTTTATTTGTTGGATAAGATATCTCTCAAATCTGTACAATATAAAGTTTTAAGTATTATGGTGGCACTTATTTATTTTGGTATGCTTTCTACCGGTCTGGTGAAGGGCGTTTTATTAGAGAAGAGTCAGTTAACAAAAAATGCCGTCTTTGACATGAAATATAAGCTGGTCGACTATAAAAAATTTATCCTTTTTAGTGAATATGATACTGAGTACTATATGAGTGGACTATATCGTTCATATTTCGATGAAAATATTAAACTTATACATGTGGATGAGAAAGATCTTTGTAAAGAGCGAGGGGATTTCTTCCTTCTGGATAGTCATAACCCTGATGGCAGAGTTAAAAAAGAGCTTAAGGAGAAGGATTGTTTCGATCAATTCCAATTAGTCCAAAAGAAAATCTATCATACGGATATGCATCCAGGACCGTGGGCGATCTTCGAATTTACGCGTAA
This sequence comes from uncultured Oligoflexia bacterium, assembly GCA_913058265.1. GTDB lineage: Bacteria > Bdellovibrionota > Bacteriovoracia > Bacteriovoracales > Bacteriovoracaceae. The sequence goes on along the minus strand of CAJXPQ010000005.1, from coordinate 120,581 downwards.
TTTAGATTAATTATTATTCCTTCTTCTTTTAATTTTTTGTCTAAGTCTTTTAAATCTTCTTTGTCTTTGTTCTTTTGATAAACCCTTCCACTTTGACCATCTTTTTTTGAGGCTTTTTCGTTTTTCAGGGGATAGTTTTTTAAACTCTCTGAACTTCTTTCTTATCTTTAATTGATTTTCTTTGGGCATTTTTTTAAATGCTTTGTATCTTTTAGATAGAATCGAGCGTTTTTCTTTAGGTAGCTCTTTGAACTTTTGGAAGTTCTTGCGAATCGCTTGTTTTTGTACTTCGGACATATTGTTCCAGCGGGATTTATTATCTTCGATATTTGCAAAAGCTAGATTTGTGACTAAAAATGTTATCAATACGATTATAAGTTTATACATTGTTATTCTCTTCTGTTGATTGTGTTTTTTTGTCTTCTTCATCTATAATGATTTGTTCATATTCTTCACTCACGTAAACATCAAAGTTTTCATAGAACTCTAAGTTTTTAATTATTTCATCATCACTTGCTAGAGCAATAGGAAGAAATAATAAGAAAAGAGCGATGTATTTAAATTGGTTCAAGTAGTTCATTCCAATCCTTATCACTAAGATTCATCATATCGTCCTCTATATTTGCAAGCAGATCCATATTTTCATACATTTCTTTATCTATACTCATAGCGACCATGTCTTGTTCGGTTATTTTATGAATATTAGTTGTATTCATAATCACAAGTACGAGGAAACATGCAACAGTAAAACCTGAAAGTGGAACCCATATTCCTAATGATGATTCCTCTTCGTTGATTTCATTATTATAACGCTTCCAAAAGTTCTTATCGAAGTCCTTTGAGAGGTTTTGTTTTAATTTTTTTTGTAGTTCAAGCTCATCTCTATCCATTTAAGCCTCCATACATTCGGTCACACATTTATTTAGCGCAACTTTTGCTCTATTAATAAGAGATTTTACTGAGCTTAGTGATTTATCTAGTGCTCTGGAAATTTCTTCATATGACTCTTCGGAGTAGACTCTCATCATTAGGGCTTCTTTTTGTTCATACTTGAGTTTCCCTAAGCACTTCTCAACAATTTCTCTGTCAGCTTTCGCGATCGCATCCATTTCAATGTTAACAGAATCATCAACTTGTTGATCCACATAGTTCCCAGATTCCAAAGCATCAAGTCCGAAGGTACTTTCTTTTTTCTTTTTGATTCTATCAAGCGTCGTATTCTTAGCGATTGTAAATATCCACGTAGCAAACTTATACTGATCAGAGAATCGTGCACTACTTTTGATTATCTTTATAAAGACATCTTGTGTAACTTCTTCTGCTTGTTTTTGATCTTTCATCATATTCACCACAAAGTTAAATATTTTACCCTTATATCTTTCATATAGCTTTTCAAGGGCTTTTTTGTTTCCATTTTGTACATACTTCATAAGCTTTTCATCGCTATCAGTTACTAATACGAATAAGGAGTCTAAAGGTTGCGGTTTTTTCATAGATTATTTTGTTTGCCCTGTAAGTGTATGTAATTATATGTTCTTATCATCAAATAGGTGTTTATTTTAACTTAGCGCGAAACTTTTTACACGACTGAGCGTATTAGATTCAGAAGGATAACATATTAATTATGACAATAGATAGGAGAGATTAATGAAAAAGCGGAGTTTACTAATATCATTCATTTTGGCATCAATGGTCCTTACTGGCTGTAAGCCTCAAACTGAAGAACTAATAGAGCAAAGGACTGACAAGGCAATCGCAGATAGTGTTGAAATGGCCATAACATCTATTGGAAGTGTAGGGGATGAAGAAGAGGGTGAGGAATTATCTACATCTAATCTTTTAAGTGTTCAATCAGCGGAAATCGATACTGAAGAAGTGTGTAGTGGAAGAGCTGTTGAGTCTGATTGTGTTAATGGTTTAAAGGTAAAGAATTATAATTGTAATATTGGTGAATCAGATCAAACACTTGTTGGTTACGTATCTCTTGATTACTCAGACATAACAGAATGTAGCGTTGATCAAGAAGGAGAGTCAGTAGTTAGAACTTTTGAAAAAACAAGAACGACATCATGGGGGGCCGAGATAAGAACAACTTCTGTTGAGAGATCAGATTTTGAGGGCGATACCTATGGAGGTGGTGGTAAAATTACGACTATAAATGGTGGATATGAGTTAGAGATTCTTGGTAAGCATCGAATAAGAACAGGGAGTCAGGGGAAATCTAGACTTGATATCTCAATGAAAACATCGAGTCCTATATTTATGAATCAACTAAAAAGAAAAGATAGATTAGTTGATGGTGGGGCTCTGGAAATATCCCATAACCTTGCCAAGTATAAAGTGACTTTAGAGCCAAATAATTTATCTTATTCTGAGGGGTGTTGTTACCCTACATCGGGAACGATTGATGTAACATTCTCAGGTATAATTTCAGGAATAGGAACTGTTAACTTTAATAGTTGTGGTAATGCGACTGTGACAAGAGGTAATGAGAGTCATGATATAGAATTTTACTCATGTGAGTGATAAAATAAGCGAAATAATACGAAATTACATTTCAACCTAGGAGATAACTATGAAGAATACAGGATTAATTTTAATTATAAGTTTTATGTTTTCAAGTCTTGCCTTGGCAAGAGGTGAGAGAAAAGAAAATAGAACAGCTAGAAAAGAAAATCGCAAAGAACAAAGAAGTGAAAGAAAAGAAAAGAAATTCGCCAAGAACAAAGAAGTAAAAGAAAAGAAAATAGAAGCGAAAGAAAAGAAAACAGAGCAGAGAAAAAGAGCGAGCGCCAAGAAAACAGAAGTGAGAGAAAAGAAAACAGAGCTGAGAAAAAGAGCGAGCGTCAAGAAAATAGAAGCGAAAGACAAGCTGAGCGTCAAGAGAGACGTGATAGCAGGGAATCTGAATAACAGGTGAGATTACTTGCATTTTTATTTATATTATGTTTAGCCAATAACTTAAGTGCGCAGGAGAGACAGATGATTTTATCTGTTTCTTCTGTTTTAAGTGAGGAAGAAACTCAAACACAGGATTTATCTTTCGGAAGTCAAATATTCAAAGATGGATTTATTGAACTAAGTGGAAGTAGAACGAGTTACGAAAGCGATGATGATGATGAAGATTCAGAGGTATCGAACTCTGGAGGTCTGAGTTACGGACATGACCTAAGTCGTTACTTAAGTGTCAGTATTGAAGGTTATAAGTCCGTAGAGTCTGAATATCTTAAGAGTACAGAGAATGAACTCTCGATGAAAATAAGAGTAAATAGCTTGTGGAAATCATACTACTTAACATCTATTTCTCTTGGGCGAGGAGCAAAAAAGCATACTTACTATCGCGAATTGAAAAATGCTAGTAATGATTTAGAACTGGATTTCGAAGAAAAATATTCTTATATAGGGCTTTTGCAAGAGCTAAGCGATTTTGTGAGTGTGAGGTATCGATATACAAAATATGAGTATGCAGAAGATCCAAATACTATTCCAAATAAAAAGCCTGTCATTCTTTCTTTATTGCCAGACTTAGAGAGCCTTCTTTATGGATTCTTGGATACATCACAGTCTTTTGGTATAAGTATATTTTATAAAAAAGTATCTCTCTATTTTAGTCATAATTTAATAGTAACAAATATAGAAAAAGAAACAGAGAAAGCAAATACTGTTAATCTGGGCTATTCATTTAAATCTTTTGATCTGACATTAATTAGGTCCGAAAGTATTCTCGACGACGGAGCCATTAAAAGCTCCGGCATCGAGATAGGTTATTTCTTCTAAATTAAAGGATTGAGTCTATTTGCTCTTGAGTAATAGTAGGGTGATGAGGATTCTCATGAGAGTGATCATGTTTATGCGAAGTTTTGTTTCCCCCATATATATATTGGAAAAAATCAGAGTCAAAACTCATACGAGCATAGTCTTCGAGATCACTTTTAAAGTCTTGTGTTGTTACTGTTGTATACTTTCTTTTATCAAAATAGATTCTTAGAAAATCCTTAAGCCCTGGTAAACTAATATCTTTTAACTGGTAATCAAGATACGCCATAAATGATCTACCATACTCATAAGATCGCTTATCTGTTTTTCTCGTATAAATATTCTGAGCACCTAAGTTTGCTGAGTGATAAAATGGTTTATCAAAAGATTGATGTCCTTTATCTCTCCAGCTCGCAATTGCTTCATCCATCCATCCTGCATTTCCATTTGCCGGGTGAAGCCCTTTTGCAAAGTAGGCATGTTGTAATTCATGTCCAAGAGATATGATGGATGTCTCAGTAGCTCCAGCATACTCCATTCCACCTTTTATACCTGTTCCGTATATAATCAATTTTTCATGAGGCCAAGGCCCATAGTCGGCCTCAAGCTCTTTCATAACAGTCCAAGCTTTTTTCTTAACATAGTGATTATAAAATCTATAGCTTGAGTAAATTGTAACTGGTATTTGACGTCCATCGATTGAAGGATATTTCAGATACCATCTAACAAACTTATTTATTGGGACAAAGTGAAAAAATACTGAAGACGATGTGTACCAATCAGGGAAGACTACTGTATATTTAAATTCACTATGCTTGGTAACTTTTCCGTTCGCAAATAATGAGTGAAACCTTTTAGTACCTGATACAGAAACATTCATTGTCATTTGGTATTGATCATACTCTAAATTTGTTGGCAGATATTTCTCTAGAAACATTCTGTCCTTCAAGTCTCTGATGAAAAATGCACTAGAAACACTATGCCAGTTTTTTCTTTTTGTATCGTAACGAGTACCAGATTTTAGTTGCGAAAGAATCGAAATTGTATGAGTTCCTGGATTGAGTTCTTTTTGTAGCATTCTAAAACTAGTCACTTGTCCTGGGGGACTTACTAGCGTTTGACCTACATACTCCATCCCCATATTTACCGACATAGGTTTAATCTTTAAATCGAATATTGGATAACCTTTTTCAGCTTGATAAAAAGTAATCTCTGTCTTAACAACTGCTGCTTGGTTGTCAGCTTGATAATTTATATCATAGGTTGCAGATTCAAAATCAACAAAAACCGCTCTTTGATTACCAACATTAAAATTCGGAGGTCTTTGATCAAACCCAGCTAGTGCTATTGAAACTGATAATAAAAAAATAATTACTAATTTCATTTAATTTCCTTTGTTGTTAATTTCTTTCCCATGATTTTATTGAAACACGCTCTTTTAAGAAGCCATTTAAAAACTCCTCGGCGTACTTTACCAAAGGTGTATTCTGGATGAAACTGCACTCCTAGAATTGGTCTATTATAAAATTCAAGGACTTCAGCAATCTTATTTTGATTGGAGACAGCTGTGACTTCTAGTTGTGGCCATTCTTCTTTATGTTGTAAGTAGTAGTCAAGCCTAAGTCCTTGATGGTGTAATTCAACTGCTCGAAATTGATCTCTGGGTATAAGCTCTTTAATTAATGACTCTGGGTTGAGTACATTTACTTGATCTAATGTATATCTACGATTTTTAATTCCTAGCTCTGTCTTAATATCTACGTATAGAGGTATTCCTTGTGAGACAGTTAGAACCTGCATTCCTCTACAAATCCCTAAGACAGGTTGGTATCTTTGCGCCTCATTACTAAAGTAATCATCAAGTAATGAAAACTCAAACTCATCTCTTTTGGTGCCAATCTCAGATTTGATGGCAAGGTGCTTAACACTTTCAAGGTAATCTTTAATTTTTCCATCGACCTTTGAGATATACCATTTTGGATCTATATCAGATCCTCCTGGAATGAGAATCCCGTCAACTTGAGTATGATCTATACTTTGATACTTTGATCTTAGGTTTACGACTTTGATATTATAGTTAAGTTTTCTTGCATACCACTTTAAGGCCCACTTATTAAACCTGCCACAGTAATTTGTACAGCCTATTACAAGTGTCTCTTTAGAAGTTAGTTTGCAATCTATATTCGCTGTCTGTTCTATACTTACAGATGCAGTTGAAATAAAACTTGCCGTAAGCAAGATGAGTGATAAAAGTATGCGCATATGATCTCCTTAAATGGCCATCGTGTTTATAGCTCTATTGTAAGGGGGGAAGCTAGCTTCACCAAATGACACTTATGTGGGAAAAAATTTCAGATGGTTGCTTAGAGCCAGCGCAATTCTATCTCAGATAAAATTACTAGGGAATTTACTGAGTTGTCTGATTGAACTGATAGGACAATATAATTGCCCTTATCAACGGCGATTTCATCACCCGGAATATAATTTAGTTCATCTACCTGACCGTCATTATCAACATCTTGGTAGCAACCTTTAAAATAATGATTGTATCCATCCGGTGATGGTTGATCAGTTCCGGTAACTTGTCTGATGGATGTATAAGAGCAGAATAACTCTGGAGAGCTTCTCTTACTAGTTTCTTTTGTGTTTAAATAAACTTTTGAAGATATAACTAGTGGAGATCCTTCAGATACAAAAACGGACTCAGGGATTCTGGCCCAGGCATCACCAGCAACAAGGTTAGATGAGCTCGCAATACTATCTCTTTGGGGGTTCATTGCAAGGCTAAGTTCTAGCATGCTCACAGTTGCTCCTGGTCGATTGACTACCGTAGAACCCTCATCATTTGTACTTTCAGAATCTTTAACTGGCTTACCACATCCAAAAAGTGTGCTCACGAGTGTCATTAATAGAAGCGCCTTGCAGCTAGTCATTTTCTTTGTCATATAGTGACTTGTCGGTAAAACGATCGATATATTTACATAATCATGAATTAAAAAAGAAATAGTCGGTTTTTGAAGCTTTTTTAGGTTCTGTAACATTGACATTGATCTAATAGGTATTAAATTGATAACGACAAAAATGTTTACGATATAAATATAATTCAGGAGAGCGTCATGACTGTAAAGCCATTGCAAGACAGAGTCTTAATCAGAAGACTTGAAGAAGAAACGAAAACAGCTTCAGGGATCATCATCCCAGAAAATTCAAAAGAAAAGCCTAGCGAAGGTGAAGTTATGGCCGTTGGACCTGGTTATAGAAACCAAGATGGTTCCCCCAGAGCATTAGAAGTAAAAGTTGGGGATAAAGTTTTATTCGAAAAATGGGGTGGAACTGAGATTAAAGTTGATGGACAAGAATTTTTAATGATGAAAGAAGAAAAAATTATTGGTGTTTTCCAGTAGTTAACAATAAGAAATATTAGGAGGTATATATGTCTGCAAAAGAATTAAAATTTTCAGAAAGTGCAAGAAATTTAATTTTAGGTGGAGTGAATGTTTTAGCTGACGCAGTTAAAGTGACACTAGGGCCTAAGGGAAGAAATGTCGTTATTCAAAAATCATTTGGAGCACCTCATATCACTAAAGATGGTGTGACTGTTGCAAAAGAAATTGAACTTGAAAATGCATTTGAAAATATGGGAGCACAACTTGTTAAAGAAGTTGCTCAAAAAACGAATGAAGATGCTGGAGACGGAACAACAACTGCAACCGTTTTAGCTCAAGCTGTTTACAGAGAAGGTGCAAAACTTGTAGCTGCTGGTCACAATCCTATGGATCTTAAAAAGGGAATTGACTTAGCAACGAAGAAAGTTATTGAGTTTCTTAAAGAGAATTCAAAAGAGATTGCAACGAATGAAGAGATTGCACAGGTTGGATCAATTTCAGCGAACAATGATTCTGAAATTGGAAATATGATTGCAGAAGCAATGGGAAAAGTTGGAAAAGAAGGAGTTATTACGATTGAAGAATCTAAAACTGCTGACACTTACTCTGAAGTTGTAGAAGGTATGCAATTTGATAGAGGTTATTTATCTCCATATTTCGTGACAAATACTGAGAAAATGTTAGTTGATTTTGAAGCACCAAATATTCTAATCACTGATAAAAAAATATCAAATATGAAAGATCTTCTTCCTATCCTTGAGAAATCTGTTCAAACTGGTAAGCCACTTTTAATTATTGCAGAAGATGTTGATGGTGAAGCACTAACAACTCTTGTTGTTAATAGACTAAGAGGAAACTTAAAGGTCGCAGCAGTTAAAGCTCCTGGTTTTGGAGATAGAAGAAAAGAAATGTTAAAAGATATTGCCACTGTAACTGGTGCAACTGTTATATCTGAGGAGCTTGGAATGAGCTTAGAGACAACAGAGCTTGAGCATTTAGGAACAGCGAAAAAAGTTACAATTGATAAGGAAAACACTACTGTTGTTGATGGGGCGGGAGCTCAAGCAGATGTCGATGGTAGAGTTAACGCTATTAAAGCTCAAATTGCAGATACAACATCAGATTATGATAAAGAGAAACTACAAGAAAGACTTGCGAAACTTGCAGGTGGTGTGGCGGTTCTTTATGTTGGAGCTTCAACAGAGCCAGAAATGAAAGAGAAGAAAGACAGAGTTGAAGATGCATTAAATGCAACGAGAGCTGCTGTCGAAGAAGGAATCATTGTTGGTGGTGGAGCTGCTTTAGTTCACGCAACTGAAGCACTTGACGGCTTTACAACAGGTAATGAAGAGCATGACTTTGGAATCAGAATTGTTAGACGTGCTATTGAAGAGCCACTTAGACAAATTTCTTCAAACGCTGGTAAAGAAGCTTCTGTAATTGTTAATGAAGTGAAAATGAATAAAAGCTTCTCTTATGGATATAATGCAAGAGATGCTAAGTTTGAAGATTTAGTTAAGGCCGGAATCATCGACCCAACTAAAGTGACAAGGTCGGCATTAATCAATGCGACTTCTATCTCTGGGCTGATGCTAACAACGGAAACGATGATAGCTGACCTTCCACAGGATGATGCTGCAGGTGGCGGAATGCCAGGCGGAATGCCAGGAATGGGCGGCATGGGTGGAATGCCAGGAATGATGTAATATAAATAACATAATATCATTTACTTAGGGAGGCTTTGCCTCCCTTTTTTTGGTCAAAATTCAAATAAGCCCTCAAGAATTCGCTCCACAATTTCGATAAGTTAAATGTTAAAGAGGGAACTATGATTCAAAAACAAAAGATAATCTTATTAGTACTTTTAAGTCTTGTACTCGGTGCTTGTTCATTAACGACTATTGAGAAAAGTTCTCGAGACCCTGCAAACACAGGAATTGATGCTTTGTTCGGGCCAGAATTTTCATTCACGAACTCTAAAATTCTTAACTCAATGACTGGTGCAACAGACTATGCCAATAAATTAAATATTGATATTCTTAGGGAATGGAAAGCTAAGTTTGAATTACTGTGTGTAGTGCTTGCATGTAAAGTTGTCAAAACAAGCGATAAGCATGGAGAAGCATATAGAATTAAGTTTGAAGATGGATTTTGGCTTCAAGCAGGTACTGATACTGGATGCTTGGAAGTTCAGGCGAAACCATCTACAGTATCTGAGTTTACAGAGCGCAAAGATATAATTAAAAGAATGATTTGGGAATCAGGTGCAGAACTTGATTTAAAACCTCATGTTAGAATTGGTGGAGGGCATGTAAATGTCGACTTAAAAACTGCTTTTCCAAATAATGATGCTTTGTTATTCCGAAACTTCGTTGTTGATCAAGCTAATAACCCTCACTTAGTTGCGGGAATATTTGGAAATCATACTGGTAATTCACCTCCGATCTCAGCTCTAGAGCCACACCTTCATGACTCGTTTAAAGATACTATTCGAATATTTGATGAAACTTTAGACGCAACTGGTGGACTCGCAGCAATGCAACACCTTGGGAAAGAGATAGATAGAAGAGTTTATGTAAGTAACCCGTTCTGGCTTAATAATAAGAAGAAAGTTTGGACCCCAAGTTACTATCAACACTTAAGCTTTCGAAGTATCGGGCAAAGTGTAGCTGAGGAGCAGAGAAGAATTGAATTAAGAGGATTTAGACCCCAGCAGACAATTAATGAGTTTATTCTAGAGGCTGAGTTTATAAATGGTCGTCTTACTTATCTCAGGGATATTAATAGACCCATAGAGGTTAAGATCCCTAAAAGAATAAATTTTTCTAGGCAAGAGAAAATTGCTAGGTTTACCGAACTGGTAAAAGAAAGTCGCCTAGATGAAGCAAGGTTTAAGTACTTTGCTGATTACCCCTTTGAGAATCAAGCATTCATTGTAGATTCACCTCGAGTTGATACTCCAACCCCTTCACCTGAAGCAAGATTCAGAAGCGGGATAAATCCTATGAATCAATGTCTAAGTGTCTTTAGGACTGTGAGATAGTATGAACTTAAAACTTAAAAATATATTAATTCTCATTTTTCTTATGACTTCGTCTCTCTCGTTTGGAGATGATTCAGCTAAACTCAAAGAAGCTTTTCCTGAGCCAGTTCAAAAATTTCTTGAATGGGAGTTTCATGCAAATACAGCAAACAATCCAAGTACGAGAGGAAATCAATATTTTCAAATGAAGCATTTTGAGTTTCCATTAAGTGAACTTGAAGGTCACTTTGCAGACACACTAGATCCTAAGATTAGAAAAGCATTAATTTTTACAAAAGATAATCAGGAATGGATTCGCTGGGTTGTGAACTCAGAGGATACCAGCAATTATTTGAAAGTTGAAAGTTGGCTAAAAGGTAAGGGACTTGATGCTACACTAAAATCAAGATTCGTAGGAGCTCTTACATCTTCAAGATCAATGCTTGTATCTGACCCAAAATCAGGCGCAATATTTTCAATCAAAGTTGGAACAAATAAAACTGGTGGTAACTGGCAAGATAAAGGTGTTAACAGAAATCAAGTTGTTAAAGCGAGACTTGCCAACGATATACAAGAGAATGTAGAGAGACGCTTTGCATTTAAGAACCTTGTTATTCAGTTAGAAACAGCAGGCGGAGTTATAGCAGATATAGATCATGGATTTATTGTTCGTGAACTTGGAGACGACTTCGTATCGGGTAAAAAATATTATCTTCCTGGCTTTAGTGCACTAAATGAAGCCGTTGGTGAATCGATCTCAAAAACGAATGGAGCAAACAATCCTGCAAAATTTTGGACAAAACATTATCATGCCCCTCTGGGAAAAGCATCTGCAGAAATGTTCTCCTTTATGGGATTAACTTTTCAATCTGCACATTCACAACAATATCTGATCGAACTTGATAAAAATATGAAGCCCACTGGCAAAATTGTGTTTAGAGATATTGCTGACTCTTGGGCGATGAAACCATTCTTTGAGAAGTTTGAGAAAAAGTTTCCAGGTATTATAGAAATATGGCTAAATGAATATATGAATACAAATTTAAGAGTTGCTACTGGCACTTTGCATGGAATGAGTAATCCTAGTTGGATTACTCGAGAGATTTATGAGGACATGAACAAAGTCTTTTTCAAAAATTTTGACCATGTTGTAAGTGAGATTACCAGAGTTCCAATTTCATCTTTATCACCAAATGATATCTCACATTCTTTTAGTTTTAGTTATGCTCAAAAAGCAATCTCACCAGATGGTGTCGATTGGTCAAATTACTTGGACAATGCAAGCTGCTATCAAGGGGCCACAACTATGGCGAACGGGACTCTTTGTACTGAGGCGGTCTCATTCCTTGATAAAATCTATGTTAAAGAATCAAGTAAATGCTTTGATGCATACCTTCTAAAATTTCTTTATTAAAATATCTTTCATTGAAATTATTTCAAAGTGCCAGTTTGCTGTGATGAAATGACCCTGGTGTCATATTTAGAATTCTTAAGTATCCATATTTCAGTAGGTTAGATTTGGCACAGCACTTGCTCTATATATTGTGCCTACGGATGGGCAGAAAGAGTCCAAGGATGGATACCTTTTCTTATTAACATGGATGTTAAGCTTTACCAGGATGGTGTACAGGCAGTTTTTTCCTTTTTTCCCCTTTTCCCTATTTCCCCTTAAGTCCAGTGCTTTGAGTCTCCGATACAGTATTGTATGGAAGCAAATGAGCACTGGATTTTTTATTTAAAGTTAACTAAAGATTTACCACGAGAGTATATTCGTCTTGATCAGCAGTTTAAAAAATCAAATAAAAGTCTAATACCTATAACTTTAAAAGGTCTACTTGAATGCGTTTCTAAGAGAAAAGCCATCCATGTACTTATCGTTATCAAATCGAGAAGTGAACTGTCTTACTATCATAATAAAGTAACAAGAATTTTAAAGTACTTAATGAGGGCCGGAAATATTCATCTTTATATTGCTTCAAGCTTTGATTCTGTTAATGATCCATCTGTTATGAAAAGAAACTTTTATAACTTTGCAAAGCTACCTGTTGATATTGATTACTTTTGTTACTCTGTATCAAGTATGATCGATATTAAAGTATCACCAGTAAACCGTTGGCCTGGTGGGAAAAAACCTCGTATGAGCTTGGCGGCATAGAATGAAAAATACTCACACAAATTTAGCAGAAAGATATCTCATCTTAATCAAGATTGATTCAGAGAATTTATTTGAACGTATTAAGGAAAGAGAAAAGATCTATATGGAACACTTTTCTGCCAAGAGAGATCGTAATATATTTGATGAAGTTTTTGTTAATAGGTATGCACAGGCCAGTATGTTTGACCTCGCACACCTTCCAAGCGAAGTTATTGAATTAGCAAATGATTTCTATACAACTGTAGACCTTCTCTATTGGTATCTTATGCATACTGAAGATATGCCAAATGCTATTGAAGACGAAGTCATCAGAAATATAGCTTTGATAGGGAAGAAGTTCACTGTACTTACACTATATATCGACGCCGAACTCTCTGGAGAGATATCCAATAACAAATCCGAGGATTTAACTAAGAGTAACGACCTCTTTATTCAAGAAGACGATCTAAATGCCTTAGAAGATATACCTTAATTGACGCCTTGCGCATTACAAAGCTATATGATTCAATGTATTAATTTCTTATGATCTCAAGCTTTTAGGAAAATAATATGAACAAGCTAATTATCTTACTGATTTCACAACTCTCAATCAGTACTTTTGCTAAGGACCTTATGAGTCCATCTCGGCTTGATAAACTATCTGGTGAGTCGACACTGCCTTTTGATAATAAGACTAAGTGGGATAAAAGGTATAATAAGAGAACATTTGTTTATGGCAAAGCACCAGCTAAATTCCTTGCAGAAAACTTTGATTATTTAAAGCCTGAATCACAGATTCTTGATATGGGGATGGGAGAAGGTAGAAATGCTGTTTTTTTGGCACAAAAAGGCCACCTGGTTACAGGTATTGATATTAGCTCTGTTGCTATAAAGAAAGCAAAGCGCTTGGGAAACGAGCGAGGAGTAAAGTTTAAAACTATCACAGGCAGTTTAAAAAAATACAAGATACCTCTAAATAGCTATGATGCAATTATTTGTTTTTACTATGTTGATCGCTCACTTAATAAAAAAATTATGGGATGGCTCAAGCCTGGTGGTATTTTAATTTATGAAGCTCACACTATTAAGGAGCTTCAAGCTAAAAATTCAGAGGATGAGAAAGAAAGCTATTATTTAAAAGAGCAGGAGCTACTGACTATGTTTTCAAATGCAAAAATTCTTAAATACGAAGAACCTCTACACGAGCGAGAGTTTAGATCAAGCATCATTGTTCAAAAGGCGTTTTAATGGCCCACTATACCTCAACAAAAAATTTTACTGGTTTTCCTTGTACTCACAGACAGTGGAAAGCTGACTCTCACTGTAAGTATGTTCATGGGTATAGCCGATCATTTTACTTCGAATTTGCCTGTAGTGAAATGACAGATGAATTTTGGGTCATGGATTTTGGTGGTTTAAAAGAAGTTAAAAAATGGCTTGAGCATATGTTTGACCATACATTTTTAATTGCATCGGATGATCCTTACCTTGAAAAGTTTGAACAAATGAATAAGGATGGTGTTATTCAGCTACGAGTTCTACCAAATCCAGGAATGGAGGGAACAGCTAAGTATGTTTTTGATAAGGTAGATCAAATGGTTAAAGAACAGACTGATAACAGGGTATGGGTTACAAAAGTTGAAGTTCGTGAAAATGAAAAGAATTCAGCCTTTTATAAAGTGAGCTAGTCAGGTATTTCTTCTCTTTTAATATTCTAATAGCATGGCATAATAGAGTTATGTTATTGAAATGTATTGCACTTTTAATCGTTATATTAAGCCAACCTCTTTTTGCAAAAGAATATGTATTAGATAACGATACTGTTATTTTCCCTGGTAGAATCTCGCGTCTTAATAAAGTAGCAAAGTTAGTAAGAATTAAAATCAATTTTGAAAATGCCAAATTTCTATCAAAGAATAATCGTATTGAAATGTGGAACGAATCTGTTCCAGATAAAAAATGTTTTGGATATTTAGAAGCACGCTCAAATGATTATTTATTGATTAGAGTTCCAAAAATGCAAAGATGTCTCTCGGCCGTATATTTCGCTGCTGGAAGTTACCTTCATATGTATAGTGCAGATTTAGAGAATAGCTTGATTACTGCAAAAGAATTAAATGATGTTCTAACACGAAAGCGTACGGCATTAGATGCAAGGTTAAGCCGTTATAAAAGAGAAGTTGATGGCTATATAGAAAAGGTCGACCTTGTAAACCAACGCTATGAAATTCTTCGTAGAAAACTTGAGCTTGAGTGGCAAAAAGAGCTCTCTAGTGTGGAAGAAGATAAATCAAGAAGTTATTTAAATTATCAACAAACCGTTTCAAGGTTGCATGAGCTAGATTTCAAAATGCAACAATATAGAGTTAGGGATCAAAATATGGTTGAAGACCGATGGTCCCTTGATACAAAACTTTATTATAAAAAATAGGAGATATTAATGTTAAGGCCCGTACTACTCATACTGATGGTAGTCCTATTTAGTTCATGTCAGCAGAGACCAAAGTCCAATACAGCATTCTATTTTAATATTGTAAATGAACCCTCAAGATTAAACCCTGTTGGAAGCACGGATGCTTCTGCATCTAAAGTCGCAGGCTATATATTTGAGTCTATGTTAGGTCAAGATATTGATACTAAAGAGTGGAAGCCAGCATTGGCGACTGAGTGGACTGTATCTGAAAATAAGATGGAATACACTTTTAAACTAAGGGAAGGCGTATTGTGGCAAGATGGAAAGGAGTTTACAGCAGAAGATGTTAAATTCTCTTTTGATATATTATTTAAAGATAAGTTTAATACAGTAGCTGTAAGACCTTACTACACTGGACTTAAAGAGATTCAAATAATAGATAAATATAATATAAAAGTTATTGCAAAAGATCAGTTTTGGCAAAATTTTGAGCGAGCAGCTGGGCTAACAATTTACCCTAAACATTTTTACGAACAAGATCAAAAGAAAAGTTTTTTTAATAAAAATTTAATAGGTAGTGGTCCTTACAAACTAGAAACATATAGTCGTGGAAATAGAATTGTTTTAATTAAAAATAAGGATTGGTGGGGTTTTAAAGATCCAGAGCAAAAAGAGTGGAACTTTTCAAAGATTGTATTGCGCTTTGTTAGCGATGGAAGTGTTAAAATTGAAATGCTTAAGAAGGGATCACTTGATTTTCTAGGCATGCGAGCAGAAGACTATGTTAAAAAAACAAGTGGAGATGAATGGGGAAAAAGCGTTTTTAAAGTCAAAACAAAAAATAATGCACCTAAGGGATACAATTGGATTGGTTGGAACTTAAAGCATCCAATACTGAAAGATAGAAGAGTTCGTAAGGCTTTATCTCATCTTGTTAACAGAAGACTTATGATAGATAAGTTTGAATATGGTTATTCAGTCCCCGCAGTGGGGCCAATATATCCAAGTTCACCTTATCATAATAAAAAATTAAAGGCCGTGGAATTTGACCCAAAGTTAGCGTTGAAGATACTAAAAGATGCTGGTTGGCGTGATACTGACGGTGACAATATTTTAGATAAAAAAATAGATGGAAAAAAGACAAAATTTTCAATTACAATTATGGAGCCATCTGAAACTTTCATGAAGTACCTCACTATCTTCAAGGAAGATGCTAAAAAAGCTGGTGTTGAAATTAATATAAAAATTATTGAATGGAACTCCTTCGTAAAACTTTTAGATGAAAGAAAATTTGATGCTTGTAGACTGGCCTGGTCAGCAGTACTTGATTGGAATCCTATTCAAATATGGCATACAGACTCGTTTAAGGGGGGATCTAACTTTATTGGATTTTCTAATAAAGAGGCGGATGAGTTAATGACTAAGGCCAAGTTTATTCACAACAGAAGTGAACGAATTAAAGTTCTACAAAAGGTTGAAGAAATTATAATTAATGAATATCCATATATATGGTTTTCTTACACTGAAGATACATTTTATGGATATACAGATAGGATTAAAAGAGAAAAGGATACTTACCGTTACGGTGTTGGATCCAGTTATTGGGATTTTAAATCTAAAGTAAGAGAGGAATAATAGTGGGAGTATATATACTAAGGCGTTTACTGTTAATGATACCAACTCTTTTTGGTATTACATTAGTAGTATTTTTTATTATTAACCTTGCCCCTGGCTCGCCAATTGAGCAACAATTACAGGCATTAAAGTTCTCAGGCTCGACTGAGCAATCAGGAGCTGGTACTGCTACCGTGTCCAATGAAGTCTTAGAAGCGCTTAAGAAGCAGTATGGTTTTGATAAACCTATACATGAAAGATATTTTTTATGGTTAAAGAACTTGGCCACCCTAAACTTTGGTGAGTCTTTTACTTATGAAGAAGAGGTCACAGAAGTTATAATGAGTAAATTCCCAGTCTCTTTGCAATTCGGAATAATCTCGCTGATTTTAAGTTATTTAATCTCCATTCCCTTGGGTGTTTATAAAGCAGTAAAATACGGATCTAAATTTGATTACTTATCGAGCTTCGTTTTATTTGTGGCCTATGCCATTCCCGGATTTATGTTAGGTATTATTCTAATCGTATTTTTAGCCGGCGGAAGCTATCTCGATATCTTTCCCATTGGTGGACTGTTCTCAGATTTCTATGATGAAATGAATTCTTGGGAAAAATTTGTTGATAGGGCCTATCACTTTGTGTTGCCAACTATATGTTATACCATTGGATCATACACAACATTAACTATGCTAATGCGTAACTCGTTACTAGAAGAAATTAAAAAAGATTATGTCAGAACGGCCAGGGCGAAAGGCCTTGCGGAAAATGTTGTTATCTTTAAGCACACACTTAGAAATGCATTGATCCCAATTGTCACCGGTATCGGAGGCTTTTTGGGAATTTTCTTTGCGGGTTCTCTACTTATTGAAAAAGTTTTTCAACTTGATGGCATTGGTCTATTGGGCTTTAGCTCAATTCTCTCAAGAGATTATAATGTGATTATGGGCCTAGTTTTTATACAGGCTTTATTGATGTTGATTGGAAATATAATTTCAGATATTGCTTATGTACTGGTTGATCCAAGGATAGATTTCAAATGATAGAAAAAAGAATAAAAAGTGAGGAAACACTTAAGAAGTGGAGAGCTTTTAAATCTCATAAGACAGGCTATTTCTCAGTTTGGCTGATACTGATAATGTGTTTCTTTAGTTTTACAGCAGAGTTTTGGGCCAATTCAAAACCAGTGTATTTAAGCTACCAAGGGAAATCCTTTTTTCCAGTTGTGAAAGACTACGCTGTTAGTGAATTTGGAATTACAGATACAATGCAAGTTGACTACAGGACCTTAAAACTCTCTGAGGGCGATATAATTATTTGGCCCATAATAAAGTGGGACCCGTTTGAATCAAATAAAAAAGTAGATGACTATCCTGCACCACCTAGTGGTCAAAACCTTATGGGTACTGACGATAGAGGTCGAGATGTATTAACTCGTCTTCTATATGGTCTCAGATATTCCATAGGATATGCTATTGGTGTTTGGATTATAACCTTTATCATTGGAACGATTTTAGGAAGTATTCAGGGCTATTATGGTGGTGCTTGGGATCTTGTGGGACAAAGGATGACAGAAATTCTAAGTACAGTTCCTACCTTATTTTTATTAATTATCCTCATCGCAGTTTTTGAACCTTCACTAACGTTACTTATAGTTATTTCCAGTTTCTTTGGCTGGATCTCCATCAGTATTTATATGAGGGGAGAGTTTCTTAAAAATAGAAAAAGAGAATATGTTGAGGCGGCGCGAGCGATTGGTCTAGGACATATGAAAATTATTTTTAGGCACATCCTACCAAATTCACTTGGGCCAATTATAACTTTTTCTCCATTTGTTATTGCTGGAGGAATTTCAGGCTTAGCAGCACTTGATTACCTGGGCTTTGGTCTTGCACCGCCAACTCCAAGCTGGGGAGAGCTTTTAGCTCAAGCACAGAAAAACTTTACGATTGGGTGGTGGCTTGCTCTCTATCCATTTATAGCTTTATTTACAGTATTAGTGGCATTTAATTTTGTTGGTGAAGCTGTTCGAGATGCTATGGATCCACATAAACGAGGAGAACACTAGTATCATTAGTGTTCTAGTTTTTTAAGTCTCTTAGTAGTCTTGAAAGTGAAGGTGGCTGGATACCTAAGTATGAGGCTAAAAATGTTTTTGGAATTCTACTTACATTTATTCTTCTGTTTTTCATAAACATATTTAATCTTTCTTTAGCATTAAACTGAACAAATTGGATTTCTCTTTTAGTTTTAAACATATAGTTACGAAGTAGAACTTCTCTATAAACTTCCTGCCAAACTTTACTCGAACCCATAAGCTCAAGGAAATTATTGTATTTAATTGTTAAGAGCTCTGTATCTTCAATTGCCTGAATAGAAACCATTGTTTTAGATCTTGCTTCCCAAGAAAGAAAGAAGTCTAAGATAAAAGAATATTCGGGAATAAATGAGAATGTTTTCTCTTCGCCTTCATGGTCAGTTAAGTAAATTCTAAGTAGGCCGGATCTTACAACCGCTACTTCATCACAATGATCAAAGTGTTGAAAGAAGTGATCACCTTTCTTGAAAGATTTTTCTGTCATGAGTGATTCTAGAGGAGACCAATCTTCAATAGGAATCTTAGTTAAAGATTGTAGGTACGCCTTAATATCTGAATCTAGTTTTACCATAACCTTTGCCTCTTATGTGTTTTATAATTTGTAACGAAACTTGGTTATAAAGTCCAGTAAATTGGTCGTTCTTAATGAGATATCAGCCACTAGACTCGAGGCGCATTCTCTAGATCTCTCTTAGAATTGCAGTGACTTTGACTTTTTTCTTTTCTCTTAAAAACTCAAGCTTCACAGTATCACCAATTTTAAATTTTTCTAAGATCTGAAAAATATCATCTCTCGTATTTACTTCTTTTCCGTTAATCTTAGTTATTATATCTCCTAGGTATGTTCTACCGTAACGATCTTTGGTCATCCCTTTGAGTCCCGCCTTTCCTGCTGTTCCATTGGGGTCAACATAGGTAACAACAACGCCCTTCTCTCCAACATATCTTTCTCTAATATGGTCTTCGAGTACGCCAACCCCTAGACCCGGACGTATAACTTTTCCGTGGGCAATCAACTGAGGAACAATTCGTTTGACGGTATTAATAGGAACCGCAAAGCCAAGGCCTGCTGAACTTCCTGACCTAGAGACAATCATTGTATTCATCCCTATGACTCTTCCCATGGAATCAATCAAGGGACCACCAGAGTTTCCTTGGTTAATGGCAGCATCCGTTTGAATCATATCGTTAATTTTAACTCCACCAACACCATCCATTTTTCTTCCTAAGGCAGAAATAATTCCTCTTGATATGGAATGGTCAAAGCCAAATGGATTTCCGATTGCTAAGGCCAATTGACCAACTTGTAATTCTTTCGATTCTCCAATAGGGATAACTTTAAAGTTCTTTGGCATGCTTTCAAGCCTTAACACGGCAATATCATTTTTAGGATCTGTTCCAACAACCTTTGCTTTGTATTCAGCTTTATTTTTATGAAAAGTAATAATGAAATTATCTCCACCCTGAACCACATGAAAATTTGTAATGATATGTCCTTTATCGTCCCAAACAAAACCTGTTCCAGATCCTTGTGGCACCTCAACAGCATCACCATAGAAAAAGTTTCGAGCAACCTTAATACTAGCAACATTAACGACAGCAGGAACTGAGTTTTTATAAACTTCTATGATTCTTTTTTCAAGTTGAAGTAGATCTGTAGATACTGAAGATGAGGTCAAAGGAAAAAGAAATAAAATAGCGAGTAGTGGAATAAGTTTCATACAATGCTCCTTTTCTTAGTTTGAAAAAACAGATATATAATAAGTAATAAATTAGATTTTATCCAGTAAAAGGTATGTTAGCTATGAGTCAACCATATGAAATTACAATATTTAATAGATATACAAATGCTAACGAGGTCGAAAAGGTTTACGGCCAGGAGGCAGTAGAGTTTGCCTATAATTCTTTCGCAGGAAAACTGCTCGGCCCTATTATTGGAAGTAAGACATTAAGTCGTCTTTATGGTTCATTCCAAGATAAGGCTTCGTCAGCAAAAAAAGTTCCACCATTTCTTAAGAGCTTTAATATTAAAATTGATGATTATAATAAAGGGTCATTTCAAGATGCGCCCATAGAGAATTCTTATAAATCATTTAATGAATTCTTTATTAGAACTTTCAAGGATGGTAAAAGAAATTTTATAGAGGACAAAAGTAAAATGGCGGCATTTGCAGAAGCTAGATATTTTGGTTACGGCGAAATTCATGATGAGTTAACAATTCCAGTTAAAGGTTCCATGCTAAGGGCTAAAGATTTAGTCGGTGATAGTGAACTCGCTAAGGACTTTGAGGGCGGGCCACTTATGATTGCTAGGCTTTGTCCGGTTGATTATCATCGTTATCACTATCCAGACTCTGGCAAGACCATTAAAAGCTTCCCTGTTCATGGTGACTACCATTCAGTTAATCCTATTGCATTAAAGCATAGGGGAGATATCTTTATTAAGAATGAGAGAAGAGTTTCAATCATTGAGACAGAAAATTGTGGAAAACTTGCTTATATTGAAGTTGGTGCTACATGTGTCGGAAAAATTGTTCAATCTTTTGATGAATCTCAATCATTTAAGCGTGGAGATGAGAAAGGGTATTTTCTTTTTGGAGGAAGCACTGTGATTGTTTGTGGAGAGAAAGGTAAGTGGAAACCAAGCTCAGATATGTTGAAAAATACAGAGCTTGGTGTTGAAACATATATTCATCTTGGTGATGAAGTGGCTGATTTAAACTAGTATTCAAATTCTACGGCTATGTTTCCATCAAACTGAGCTGGTTTTATCACTCGCTTGTCATTGTCTCTGTAAACTTGGGTTCCTATTTTTCGACTGTTTTTAGTGCATATATTCGTCTTTACAAAGTCAATTCCAGTCCGAAGATTAAAACGATAGTTCTCTCTAAGTTTTAAAGTCACCATTACAACTTCACCTTTATCTCTAAGTGCCTTATTCCATGCAATCATGATTGTATCTAAGCTAGCAAGATGTTGGTTAAAGTAAATGTCAAAATAGTTAGAGGGTTTTGCAACTTCAAGAGACTCTTTCTTTTGGGCATGAATTGTATACTTGTTTATGACACAACTTAAGTTGTAGTTTGCAGTACCTCTACCCAGGGAGAATGTAATTTTATCTACAGCTTGTTCAAAGGAAGTCACGGTACCTGAACTAAGTATATGCATCTTTTTGAAGTTATGTTTAGGAATGAATATTTTTTGAGAAAAGTCAGAGTCGAGTTCAATCTTTGACATAATTGATCCCACTTCACCTAATACTTTTGAGTGTAGAGTTGATGTTTTCTTTTTCTTATCTGTTTCTTCTTTTCCACATGATATAATATTAAAAATTAAGCATATGATTAATAACTTTTCCATAATTTACTTCTCCCCAGAATATAATGTTTTGATTTTTTAATTGCTCATCTTTTTTGTTTTTATCCAGACTATCTATAAAGGCTTCAAGGTTGTAGATATGTCCATTAAATATTTTCTTTTCTCTATCGTTCATAGACACTTTTTTATAATTAAAGGCTTCCTTCTGCTTCATATCCAATGTCGATTTTAAAACATACTGTATTTCAATTTTTTTGTTTTCAGGATCATTTAATTCCTTAACCATGTCTGAGTTAAGATATTCACTGATGCAATATTTGTTATGATGAGTAGCGATCAGATTCTTTGCTGCTAAGACAGATAGTATGTTTTGTACGATCCTATCTTGAAGTCCTGTGCAATCTGTAAGCTCTAGTAGATCTTTACTTTTTTTACTTAGAGACTCTAGAATCATTCGTTCAGGTAAGGTTATATTATAGTTCATATTGCCTCCTAAGCTAGTCTCATCTCAAAGAGTTGAGGTTGAACTTGAAGCTCTGTCATTGTTGCAAGTTTTAGTGCATGATTCATTTGATTCTTATATTCACTGATTTTTTTTGAATTTAATTTTTTGATACATTTGAATGCTGTTTTGATAAAATCTTCTGTGATGGGATCGTCACCTTGAATAGCTTTCTCAATGGCTTCAAACTCTGAGAGTTTCATCTCTGCACCATTTAATACTCTGTGAATGCGTGTGATTTGAATTCCCGTTTTTGCACAATAATCTTTAAGCTTATCGTTTGGGAAGGTTTCTCTGTACTGATTTAAAATACTTTCTTGTAGTGTTGTCATGTCGTTCTCCTCGTTCATGTTTTATGAAGAGGAGTAGAGCAAGAGTTATGCCAACTTTAATGAGCGTTTACTTTTATATTATCAAAGATTCTGTAGAATGCTGAAGCTGAGATACCTAACTCTTTGATTGTACCAGTGATCTTGCCTTGGTTTCGTTCAAGTGAGTCTTTTATAGATTCTTCTTCGATCTTCTTAATAAATGATCTGAGCCCATTTTCTTCAATATAGTCTCTTTGTGCAGTTGTTAGCCAGTGGTCGCTTAGTGCTTTGGATTGTCTAGTGAACTGAATGTCGCTTTCTGAGACAATTCCTTTTTGGCTCGTTGAGAGTATTTCAAGCTGCTTTTTCAGCTCTCTTATATTTCCATTCCATTCATGCTTTTTAAAGGCGATGATGGCAGAGTCTTTAACAATAAATCGTCTATGTGATTGCTTTATAAAGTGTTTAACGAGTAGAGGGATATCGTCTACTCTTTGCCTTAAAGGTTTTATTTCAAGGTTTAATCCACTTACTCTGAAGAATAAGTCCTTTCTAAACTCACCCTTGTGAATTTTCTCGAACAGGTCTTCGCATGTAGCTGTTATCAAGGTGAATTCAGAGCGAGTAGGCTTACTTGCACCTACAGGGTAAAACGTTTTTTGATCAAGCGCCTTGAGAATTTTTTGTTGCATACTAGCAGGCATAGTTCCTATTTCATCTAAAAATAGCGTCCCACCCCTCGCGAGTTCAAGCTTCCCAACTTTATCGCTTGAAGCTCCTGTGAAGGATCCCTTTAAGTGTCCAAACAGCTCTGATTCAATAAGATTCTCTGGTATCTCAGAGCAGTTTAAGTGAACAAAAGGCTTCGTTTTATCATATGTTTGATAATGAAGAAGCTCACCAATTAAACTTTTACCGACCCCGGTCTCTCCGGTAATAAAGATTGTTTTATTCTTTAAGTTGATGCGACATAAATTCTCAATACTTGCCTTAAGTTCTTCGTCCTGAGTTATGTACTTTTCAGAAAAGAAGGTTGATATATCATTCGTTAGGTAGTTTTTCTTATAACTATGAATATAGGGTTCAAGGTGAGTTCTGTAGTGAACTTTTGCTAGGAAATGGTCACAGCCTGATTCGTAGGCCTCTTCGATAATTCCCTCGTCGCTTTGTGAGCTAAGGATTATAGAGTGTATACCTTTGGATTTGGATGATTTTAATATCTGTATACCTGATAGTGGCCCGTCAATGTCCATATCTATAAGCGCTAAATCAAAGTATTCGGACTCTATTAGCTTTTGAGCACTTAGCTCGCTGTCTGCCTCAATAACGATTCCGTGAGGTGATAGCAGCTCTTTAAGCGCCATTCTGAAGTATTTATCATCATCACAAATAAGTATCTTAATTTTTATCTTGCTCATGCGAAGCACAATAGACCTTATTTATTCCGAAATCAAATTTATAATTCTGATTCCGAATATTTTACATAGGTGATATAATCAGGTCATGGAGATCAAAATATTTAACTCGGCGGCGGAAGCTTCGAACTTTGCAGCTTTAGAGCTTTTGAGACAGATTGAGGGAAAACTAGATTCTAACCTTGGAGTGGCCACGGGTAGAACTATGGATGCCATCTATCATAAGTTTATCTCACATGCCCGAGAGAAAACACTCGATATGAATAAAGTAAGTGCATTTGCAGTAGATGAATATATTGGCTTAGCTGATGAAAGTGCAAACTCCTATAAGGCCTATTTAGACCTTCATCTCTTTAATCAACTAAACTTTGACTCAGGCAAGGTTTACATACCTAATGTGGGGTTGCAGAATATTGATCAGGCCTGCTTAGATTATGAGGCCAGCATTAAAAATGCCGGAGGGATCGATTTTCAGCTTTTGGGAATTGGAATTAACGGGCATATTGGATTAAATGAGCCTGGGTCGAGTATTGACTCTCGCACGAGAGTTGTGGCGCTAACAAGTAGTACTCGTAATTCAAACAAGATGGTTTTTAGTAATGAAAATGTACCCCTTACCGCTATAACCATAGGTATCGGAACTATTCTGGAGGCCAGCAGATGTGTTATGGTTGCCACGGGCCTATCAAAATCAGACATTGTTCAAAAAGTTGTGAATGGAGATATTAATTCAAAGGTTCCAGCGACTGCAATTAAACAGCATCCAAATGCTATTCTTATTCTGGATAAAGAATCGGCAAAATTAATCTAGAAGTTCTTTTTTTAACTTCTTAACTTCTTCAAAAACCTTTTTTACATTCTGACTCTCGCCACGTCTCCCTACAAGCAGTGCATCTTTGGTATCTACGATAATAAGATCATCAACGTCAAAAGTCGTCACAAGCTTATCTGAAATAATAAGGTTGCGATGAGAATTCACTTGAATCGCCTCTGACTGGGAAGCATTTTCATTTTTATCCTTAGTAAATTCGCCAAAAAGAGAATCAAAAGATCCAAGGTCTGACCATCCAAAATCGGAGGGGACAGTTTTTACACGAGAACTCTTCTCCATAACAGCGTAGTCGATACTATCAGCAGGTATACTTTGCATATCATCTAGATTTATACGAAAAATATTATTTTCAACATTTGCATTTGTAAGAGCTTTTTTTGATTTTTCAGATATATCAGGGTGATGACTTTCTAATTCGGCCAAATAGGTCTTTGCTTTAAAAAGAAACATACCACTATTCCAATAGTAGTTTCCTGATTTAAGGTATTCTTTTGCTGTCTCTAAATTTGGTTTCTCTTTAAATGAGAGGACAGTATTTTTATCTGCTTCAATATAACCATATCCTACTTCAGGGTATTGCGGTGTAATCCCAAAGGTAACTAGATTGCCAGAATTTGAAAATCCTAACGCCGTTCCAGTGGTATTGTTATAAGCCGTTTGATCTTTAATTAAATGGTCAGAAGGTAGAACGAATAAATCATCATCTGGGTTTAAGTGAGCTGCGAGAGCTATTGCTGGCGCAGTATTTCTTCCGCATGGCTCAATAATGAATTGAGTTTTACTGATTAAGTCTTTTGGAATTTGTTCTTGGCAAAGAGAGAGTTGTTTTTCATTAACGACAATGACAAAACCATCGACAAGATTTTTATTTCTCTCTACTGTGAGTTGGAATAAAGATTTGTTTCCGAAAAGAGGAACAAACTGTTTTGGATGACTGGTTCGACTTATAGGCCATAGCCTTGTTCCAGATCCACCACATAAAATAACTGCTTTCATTTGTTAACCGTTTTTAGAGTTGTAATGCATATGATGCTATCCCAAAGTAAATCAGAAGACCAGTGATATCAACTGTTGTTGTAATCGCGGGACTTGCTGCTACAGCGGGATCTCCACCTAATCTTCTAACAAGTAAAGGAAGTCCTGCTCCTACAATAGCAGAAGTCATAACTTGCAAAGCGATCGAGAGAGAGATGATAAAACCGAGAAAAGGAAAGGTGAAGTTATCTGGCAGTAAAGAGTATGATGTTAGAAATGCAATTTTAACAAATACAAGACCTCCAACACAAATTGATAACATAAAAGATATTCTAGCTTCCTTAAACAAAATACTTAACCATTCTTTTTCAGATGCTTCTTGAAGTGCCATCGCCCTAATAACAACTGTTGCTGCTTGTGAACCTGTGTTACCACCAGTGGCAGTCATCATAGGCATATAGAGAGCAAGAATAATTAATTGTTCTAAGACATTTTGGTAATGATGGACGATGACTCCTGAAATTAATCCAACTGCGGCCAATACTACTAGCCATACAACTCGCTTTTTGAAATGTTGGATAGCTGTTGTATGAAGATAGCTAAGCTCATCTTCAGATGGAACGATCCCCATGAATTTTTCCATATCTTCGGTTTGTTCCGCTCGTATGACATCGATGGCTTCTTCATGGGTTACAATACCTACGAGCTGATTTAAACTATTTAAAATAGGAATCGCAATTAGGTCATGTCGCTCAATCTCAGATGCAACGTATTCTCTGTCAGCATTTACATCTGCATAAATGAAATTATCATTATAAAGCTCTCGAACAATATCTTTTGGGTCAGCCATTATGAGATCTTTAATGGTGATCATTCCTAGCATTTCCATATCGTCGTTAACAACGTAAATATAGTAGATCATTTTTTGAGATGGAGCATCATGACGGATTTTTGCAATCGCCTGCTTACAAGTCATATTGATGACAATTGTTGCAAAGTCAGTACTCATAATACCACCAGCAGTTTCAGGCTCGTACGCACTAAGGACAATGACATCTTCTCTGGTTTTTTTATCTAGATAGGGAAGGATTTCAATCTGTTCTTCTTTTTGAAAACTTTGAAATAGATCGGCCCTAACGTCAGAAAACATATAAGTAAAAATGGACGCGAAAACTCTTTTATCTAAAGTTTTCTTTAGGTCATATTGTTTATCAGCTGAAAAATAACTGAAAATTCTTCCGGCTTCCTCAACTTCTATCATTTGAAGAAACTTAATAATTTCATATTCTGTTTTATCTTCTAGGATCTCAATAATAAAAGCAGGCGGAAACTCCTCTAAAGCTTCAATAATACAATCTCGATTACCTGTATCTAGAACAACTCGAAGTTGATCTTTCCGGTCATCTATTTCTTTTTCATCCATGATTTCTTTTCGAGTATTCGGCTCAAATAATTAGTAATTAGTTTTTCTAAATTAGTGGAGTCATAGAGGCAAGTATCTGAAATAAAAAAATAAATCCTTTATAGTTCCATCAAATATAACCGATACAGGTACTGAAATATAAGAGGATGAATTATAAATTATGAGTAAGGTAAGTTTAATATTCTTTGGTTTTGATGACTCGATAGCATTAATTCGAGATTTAAAATCGTTCTACAAAGACTCATCAAAGTTTGATGTGGAGACAATCAATACGGCTGCAGAGGTAAACCAATTTATTTCGTCCGTGGGGAATGGTATTTTCTTTTTTAAAGTCACAAACAAATTGGACATGCGAGATGCTGTAACGGTTTTAAAGGCACAGAAAAAATTAATAAAAAAAGGACTTTTGAAGCCTGCTTGTATTAGCGGTTTAACAAATAAAAAAGTCGAATCAGTACTTGCCAAGTATGGGTGTATGGATGTTTTAGAGCCAACGACTCGTGCCAAAACTATAACTTTTAAGCTTGATTTTTGGTCTAAGCCAATTGTTGCTCATCTTGCAAAAATGGAAAGGGAAGAAGAGCTTAAGTCTAGGAAAGATAAGCAAGCAAAAGCGACTGCTCTGCAACCAGAGAAAAAAGAGGATTTTGTTTTACAGAAACCTCTTGAACTTGAAAGTGATATCTGGCTAATTAAGGCCAAAACAGATTATAAGAAAATTTTAAGAAGATGGCTTGTAAGAATGCTAGGTCCATCTCCATATATTGGAAGTTGGGTTGAGGTTGAGTCACAGCCAGGAACATGGAGATACCTACTAAAGAATCCAGAGAGTAAGACATTTGTATGTGATGACGGTTCTTGGTTTTTTAAAGGAAATAAGCCAGAGTTCGATTGGAAAATTAATCGCTGGATTTTTCCATCAGAAGCACCTCATCTATATTTCTATGCACAAGATGGAACTGTATATTCACGTTTTAAGTATGAGGGTGGACATGTAAAACTATGTGAAAACTCAGTCTTTGCGAAGACTCGGGAAGGAATGATTCTCAAAACTTGCGATAGTAAGTTTAATATTGAAGGTGATGCTACAGAGAATGACGAAGGTGAGAACCTGGCCGGAGATAGTGAGACTGATAACTTGTCAAATATGGAAGGAAAAGGATCTACTGAAGAACTTGCAGGAGATCCATTATCTGGAAAGGGTGGAGCCGCTGATCAATATGGTGCTGATTCACTTTCTGGAAAATCTTCAACAGATAAGATGGGTGAGGACCCTCTCAGTGGTGAGGGAAGTGCTGCTGATCAACTTGGAAATGACCCATTTGCGGGGAAGTCTTCGACTGACAAATTTGGAAAAGATCCACTATCTGGAAAATCTTCAACGGATAACTTAGATGGTGGCCCAATATCTGGAAAGACGAAAAATAAAAGGCAAGAATCAGACGATGATTCTAATAATGAATTTAGCGAAGCAGGAATTAAAAAGCACTATGACGGAAAAGGCTCTGAAGCTGATCATTATGGTGATGATGCTTTATCTGGAAAGGGAAGTGCGGCTGACCGTCTTGGTGAAGACCCACTAGCAGGTAAAGACAGCAAGTCTGACGAATATGGAAAAGATCCTCTTGGTGGCAAGGGTAGCTCTGATGATTTAGGGGGACCTCTTGGCGGAAAAGGAAGTGCAGCTGATCACTTTGGTGACGATCCACTTTCTGGTAAAGCTGGAACAGATGATCTTGGTGGACCACTTGCTGGAAAATCTTCAACAGATAAAATGGGTGAAGATCCACTTTCTGGTAAAGCTGGAACAGATGATCTTGGTGGCCCACTTGATGGAAAATCTTCAACAGATAAAATGGGTGAAGATCCTCAAGCCGGTAAACCGAATAAAGATGATCTAGGTGGGGCGCTTGCTGGTAAAAACAGTGCAAATAGCCGTAAAAATACAGATCCTAAGAAAAATAAATTTAGAGAGGAATCTCTTCAAAAGCATTATGAAGGTGAGGAAGGTCCGGATGGAAAACCTATGCCACCGAAGTTAGATGATCAAGGAAATCCAGTTCTTGATCCTGTACAGCTGTCTAAGGACGAGGAAGATAGTATCATTTTAGATCCTGAAGCTCCTGAAGGTTTTGAGGATACAGATGACGATTTAAGCGCTTACGATGTCATCGATGGCATGGGTAAGAAGAAACCACCTGGCCTTGAGAAAGATGAATTAAATAAAATTATTGATAATAAAGAGAAAAAAGAAAAAGTAGATAACTCTGAAACTCTTGCCTTCGATAGACTTAAAAAACCTACTGAGGATTCCTTCGAAGATGGATTTGATTCCTTTAAAGAAGATTCAGGTCAGAAGAAGCAGGGTGCAAGTGGTGATCCTCTTGATTTAACTAAAACTGCCAATGATCAAGGGGCAATGAGTGATACAGGCTACCTAGAAGATATTAAGCGTAAAAAAGCAGAGAAGTTCGCCAATGCTGCTAAGTCTGCAGAAGAAGTGGCAGATGAACTACGCAGCTTGAGAGATAAAAAGAAGCAACAAAAAGAGCGAGAAGCAAAAATTACAGCTGAAGGTATGAGTTACTTAGATGACAAAAAACCTAAGCAAAGTCCAGGAAAAGAAAGTACAGAAAAAAAACAAGTCGATACAAAAAATAAAACTGAAAGTGGAAAGAATCTTTATGGAAAAAATAAAGAAAGTGAGGTTTCAAAGGCAGCATCAATTGCCAGCGAAATGGATGATGCTCTCGGTGGTGGATTAACTGAGTTTCATGAAAAAATGGCCCGAGCTAACGATGACATCAAAGACGGTGGCCCGACTGGTAATTTAGACGATGATATTACGGATAATGGTCCAAGTTTAGATAAGATTATGAGCGAGACTCCGCCTGATTTAAACTTAGAGTCAGGTGAACTTAAAGTTATTGTTAAACAAAAGACTCAAGCAGGAAATGAAATTACTTTTATGTGTGATTTTGAAGATTTTTATGAAGATGAACTTATTGTTCTATCACCTAAGAATTCCTTGACTAAGGGAACAGATGTTTTCGCAAGTGTAAGTCTTCAATATAATGGAAAGAGAATTAAATTAGCAGTAGAAGGTACCATTGAAGATATAGAAGAATTAGATAACAAAAAAGACACACTAGTTATAGCGATTGGTGAAATAGATAAAAAGCAATATGATGCTTTTATAACTCTTTACCAGGATCGTCAGGGTAGTATTAATGACTTTATGGAAAGAGCAAAGGGATACTAATAATAGATGAAGGCTGATAAGAAGCAAGCTCTATTCAAAGAATTTTTATCAAGCGGCAATGTTATGATTGTTGATAAAAGTTCTGCATCAAGACGTCGTCTAATGAAGACGTTGGTCGATATGGGAGCTAAGCGCTCACAGATTGATAGTGTTTCTCATTATTCTGAAGCGATTGATGTAATCAAAGAAAAGAAACCCAAGCTTATTCTATCTGACTTTACTCTTAATGGTGGCTCTGGTTTTGATCTCTTTAAAGAGTATCGCATTATTCACCCTGAAGAAAAGAAAGCAGTACTTATACTTATTACTTCTAATATTTCTCAGTCCGCAGTTGCAAAAGCAGCAGAGGAAGACGTAGATAGTTTTATTATTAAACCTTATACAGTTAAAAGCTTAGAGAAAAGTTTAATTACAACTGTGATTGGCAAAATTCATCCAAATAAATATATACAAGCTATTGAAAAAGGAAAGGAAGCAATGTTTAAGGGCAAGTATGATGTTGCTCTTGAGCTATTTGATGAAGCGACTTCTCTGAGTAAGAAACCTTCTTTGGCATTGTTTTATCATGGTCAAACAAAGTATATGATGGAAATTATGGATGAAGCTCAGGATGATTATAAAAAAGGTCTTGAGATCAATAATATTCACTTTAAGTGTCAGATTGGTTTATATGAAATATTCATGAAAGATGAAAAGTATGTCGAAGCTTATTCAATTGTTAAAAATATTGCGAAGTACTTCCCAGCAAACCCAGATCGATTGAAAGAAGTTATTCGCTTAGCAATTAGAACTGAGAATTATGCAGACATGGAAGACTATTATAATATTTTTGTCGAACTTGATGAAAGAACAGAAGATGTTGTCACTTACGTTTCATCGGGAATGTATGTTTCTGGAAAATATTTTATGCTGGAAGGTGATAGTTCTAAGTGTAGAGAGATCTTTGATAAGGTCGGAATTAGTTGTAGCGGAAAATCAAAGTTTTTAGGCGCCATGATAAAATTACTATCCGAGTATGAACACCATGATGATGCTCAAAAATTAATAGCAAGATTTGGTTCTAAACCAGATGATGAAGCAATCTTCAAAATCTCTAATTTCTTAGCATATACAAATACTCTATCATCAACTGAGAAAGTTTCTCAGGGATTAGAGTTGTGGAATAATGGTATCAAAGATCCTGAAAGTATGAAGATCACTATTCAGGCCTTAAGAGATGAGGGTTCTGATAAAAAGGCGGATGAGTATCTTGAGGAGGCCAATCACCAATGGCCGACTATTTTTAGCATCAATACAAAGCAAGCAGCATAAACAACTGACAAACTTGGTTTTTCATGTAAGTTCTTAATAACAAATAAACATTTACTCTTTAAATTTATTTTGTTGTCCTAGGAGAGTTAATTATTAATTCCACGGACGGGAGAGTTATATGTTTAGTAATCTTAAAAAAGTGAGCACTATTTTAGCAGCTGCCATGATGTTAACAAGCTCGATAGCGATAGCATCACCAAATCATGCAAATCATAACCCTATTTTTCAAAAAGACTGGAAGTTTATTGCTTCAATAAAAGCAAAAGTATTTAAGCCTGTGTTTGAAAAACTACATCATCTAGAAATCGATATTGCCGGTGTAAATATGAAGACAAACGAGATTGATGTTCTGATTAATGACTACGACTATAAAAATCTAGTCAAGGAAGGAATTGAACTTAAAATTCGTGAAGTTAAGGGAATTAGTAAGGGCCCTGACGAAGAATATAGAAATCCAGAAGAGATAGAGCAATTGACTCTAGATTTTGCTAATAAATTTCCAAATTTAACCAAAAGAATCTCTATAGGTAAGTCCGTAGAAGGGCGTGATATCTGGGCAGTAAAAATTTCTGATAATGCAGATATTGATGAATCTTCAGAACCTGCAGTTCTATTCAATTCCATGCACCATGCAAGAGAAGTTATGGGACCAGAGGTGGCAATTGATATTATGGAAACTCTATTGAGTGGATATGGAAACGATACTCAAATCACTAAGTGGGTTGATTCATACGAGATTTGGGTTATGCCAATGTTTAATGTTGATGGAAACAATAAAATGTGGACTAAAGATAAGTGGTGGAGAAAAAATAATCAAGGTGGATACGGAGTCGACCTCAATAGAAACTATCCTTCGGGTTGGAATAAGTGTAACGGATCTAGTGGTTGGAGAAGCTCTCAAACTTATAGAGGTCCGGATCCTGCATCAGAACCTGAGACTCAAGCGATGATGAATTTTATTGCAAACGTTAGACCTGTATTTGATATATCTTATCATTCATACTCAGAACTTGTTATCTATCCTTTTGGCTGTTCACCAGAAAGAACACCAACACAGGAAGTTGTTGAAAAAATAGGAAAAGAGATTGGTAAAAAGCTAAACTATACTGCAGGTACTGCATGGGAATTACTCTACAATGCTGATGGTGGTGATATCGATTGGATGTATGATGCTTATCAGGTTATTCCTTTTGTCATTGAATTGAACTCTAATAAAGAAGGGTTTCAACCAAGTTATGCTAAGTGGAGAGATAAGACTGTTATTAAGAATAGAGCTGGATGGCAGCACTTACTTACACGTCTAGAAGAAAGTGGTGTTAGAGGTCAGTTTACAATGAATAAAGCCATTGTGAGTGATTTTAAAGTAGAAATTTTGAATTCAGGTCAGACAGAGAGTTTTCAGTCTTATGTTGGACATAAAACAGGAATGTATCATTTGGTGTTAAACCCAGGTGATTATGATCTTCATTTTGTTGTTGCTGATAAGATTATCGCCAAAGAGAGAATTAGTATTGGCGCTAAACTACAAACTCTAGATATAAGCCTATAATGATACTTATATACGATAATGAGTGTTCAATGTGCTCGCGTTTTAAGAAGGGCCTTGAACTTCTTGATATTGAAAACAAAATTCAGTTTTTTGCTGTGACAGATCCTGCAGTCTACCTTGAATATCCAGAACTAAATCAAGAAGACTGTGAAGAGGAAGTCCATCTTATCAATGAAGGAAAGGTTTACCGCGGCGGTGAAGTTATAACAGAGCTGCTTAAGCATTTTCCTGCAGTGAAAAAGTTTGCTTGGCTATTAGATAATGAGGCCACACAAAAAGCAGCTAAGGCTTTCTATGGCCAGCTGAATACAATGAGACAAATGAAAAAGCATGGATGTTTTCGATGTGGTACAAAGGGACGTAAAGCGTAGAGGTAATGATGAAAATTTTAATGATCTTAAGTATAACAATTAATTCAGCACTTGCGGCTTTTCCCATTATTGATGTGAAGAATATCAGTGGAGATTATCTTGATGGTAATGGCACGGCGTATGCGCTGAAAGCTTCATATAAATTACCTAAAGTGCGAATCTCACATGAAAATATTGATGTAAAATTTAATAAACAAGAAAAGAACCTTGTGATTAGTGACCCTAGTACAAGAGTTGAATTAGACTTTGACTTTAGTTTCTTGAATGTCTTTAAAGCTTTTTCATTTAAGGATCTCGATATCCAATCAACAGATAAGCTATTTACAATTAGTAGTGACGAATTTGATCTATATATTGATCCTAAAAAGTACCACCTTGAAGAGCTTTATGTCGAAACAGACGTTAGAAATATTCCTACCCAAGACGATGAAGATATCTCTGTTGTAGACGGATTGATTCTAAACGCGAGTTTACTGATTAGAAAAATGACCTTTGCAGCTTTCGAGGACATTATCTTTGATGATATGAGAACTGAGAATCCGGCGCAAACTGTAGAGATAAATGAAATACAAAGAAGAGGGCAGTCCCTTGAAATTCCTATGATCGTACGCAAAGTGGACTATAGAGTTAAGGATGGAATATTCGATGGTAAAGCTCTTATCGACTCATACATAAATCTTTGGCTGAGAGTTGGTGGTAAAATGACTAGCAATAAAGATAATACCAAAATTGATATTTTTCTTTTAAAAGCAAAATTGGGAATATTCTCAATAAAAAAGACATTGCTGAAGCAAATAAAAAGACTTGAGTTAGATGGAGTGACCGTTAAAGGTAGTACTATCCATGTTGATTTGAAGACTGTGGCCACCAACGGGCAAGAGCAGAAGTAAATAGCTTGTAACCAGCTAAGCCACATAAAATACCAAGTATTGCTCCAAAGAAAATATCGAGAGGGTAATGCTTGGCCAAATAGATTCTTGAGTAACCAATTACAGCTGCATGTAGATAAAACCATTTGAGCCAAGAGTGCTCTCTTCTTAGCATTAACCAGAAAAAAGTAATAATAGCGAAGCTATTTGCCGCATGAGAAGAAACAAAACCAAACTTTCCTCCCCAACATTTTTGTCCCGCTAGATGAACTTGTGGCGCCAAGACTTTTTCATGACAAGGTCTTAGTCTTTTAATATTGTCTTTAAAAACTCTTGTTGAAATAGAGTCACTCAACCCGAATGAAACCAGTAAGAAAAAGAATCCAAGGAAAAACTGTTTTTTGTACTTTTTAAACCCAAGGTAACTCAGAAAAATTATGAGAGCGAGAAATCCATATTTGTTATATGAAATCTCAAGCATTATCTTATCCCATAATGGAGAGTGTAATCCGTTTAGAAATAAAAAAAGATTAGTATCAAGAGTATTAATTAAACTGAGCATTAGTGTAGGGTTCCAAATATTTTTCTTACTCTAAGCATGATCACTGCAAAGATGGCTTCTTTTACAATTCCACCATGCATTTTTGATTCCCCGTCTCGTCTTTCGGTAAAAATAATAGGAACTTCTTTTACAGAAAGTCCTTTAGACCAAACTTTATAATTAAGCTCAACTTGAAAGGAGTATCCATTAGAGATGACATTATCTAAGTTTAAGCTTTCCAGCGCCTTTCTTGTAAAACACTTAAATCCACCTGTAACATCTAGCACATCAATACCAGTTATAACCCGTGTATAGATTGAGGCACAGTAGGATAGTAGTAACCGATGAAAGGGCCAATTGATAATTCTAATACCATCTATATATCTTGAACCAATAACTAAATCATTTTTCTGTGCTGCCTCTAATAGTGAGGGGAGGTCTTTAGGGTCATGAGAAAAGTCACAGTCCATCTCAAATACAAATTTATAGTCTCTTTCAAGCGCCCATCTAAAACCAGTGATATAAGCTGTTCCAAGACCTAGCTTTCCTGATCTCTCAATAAGATGAATCTTTTCATTTGATTGCTGATATTTTTTTACGATATCGGCAGTGCCATCTGGTGAGCCGTCATCAATAATAAGGATGTTTAAAGTGTCATAAAGGCTTGTAAGAATCTTTAACATCTTTTCAACATTATCGATTTCATTATATGTCGGAACTATTAATAAGGCCTGATGGAAGGGAAGCATATTAAAAAACCTCTTTTGCAATTTGAACGATATTATCACTTTTCGTCATGGCATAGTAGTGCAGACATGGAGCACCTTTTTCTTTTAGCTCTTTAGATTGAGCTATTGCCCATTCAATTCCCACTTGCTTAACTTCTGAATTATTTTTACACTTTTCAGCGGCGGCCACAAGATCTTCTGGAAGATCAATATGAAAAATACTTGGTAGTACTGTCAGTTGGCTTAAAGTGGAAAGAGACTTGAGACCTGGAATTATGGGGACATTGATTCCAGCTGCTCTACACTCATCTACAAAGGCAAAGTACTTAGTATTGTCAAAGAACATCTGTGTCACAATATACTCTGCGCCCAGATCAACTTTCTTTTTAAGATATTTTAAATCAGTATGAAAGTTTGGAGCTTCAAAATGTTTTTCAGGATAACCAGCAATTCCCACACAAAAATCTGTGGCAAAAGCGTTCTCAACTTCTTGATTTAAATAGTTCCCACTATTCATTTTTGTGATTTGTTCTATTAAATCTGAGGCGTAATGATGTCCACCAGGAGTGGGAGTAAACCTTGATTCCGATTTAATGGCATCACCTCTAATAGCAAGAATATTATCAATACCTAGAAACTGGAGATCAATAAGGGCATTCTCTGTCTCTTCTTTAGTAAAACCACCACATATAATATGAGGAATAGTATCAACATGAAACTTATTCATCAGGGCGGCACATATTCCAACCGTCCCAGGACGCTTTCGAATAGCTACTTTTTCTAATAGTCCCTGCTCACGCTTCTTGTAGACATACTCTTCACGGTGATAAGTCACATCGATAAACTTAGGATCAAATTCCATTAAAGGTTCAATTTGATTAAAGAGATTCTGAATCCCTTGTCCCTTCATTGGAGGTAGGATCTCAATGGAAAATAAGGTCTTTCCATTTGCTTTTTTTATATGATCAACAACCTTAGTCATCAGTAACCCTTTAATTATAATTTAAAATTGATCTTAACCATTTTTCAGTTTCTACTTCAGTGTAACCCTTTCTGCTGGCATAGTCCAAAACTTGATCTTTTTCTACTCTTCCAACATTGAAGTATTTAGCCTGTGGGTGAGAGAAGTACCAACCACTAACACTTGAAGCCGGTAGCATAGCGCAAGATTCAGTTAATTTTACATCAATTGAATCTGCACCTAGTAGCTTAAATAGTTTTTGTTTTTCTGAGTGATCCGGGCATGCAGCGTAACCAGGAGCGGGTCTAATTCCAATATATTTCTCTTTAATAAGCTCACTGGCACTTAAATCTTCATTTGAATTATAGCCCCAAAGTTCAGTTCTTACTTTGGCATGCATATATTCTGCAAAGGCTTCTGCAAGTCTGTCCGCAAGACTTTTTATCATTATGAGTGCATAGTCATCGTCTAACTTCTCGTACTTTACTAGAAGTTTTTCTAGTCCAAGACCAGTAGTGACAACAAAGGCTCCAATATAATCATCTTTCTTTGACTCTAGAGGAGCAATATAATCTGCAAGACATCTATTGTATGAATCAACCTCTTTCATTTTTCTTTGAGATCGAAGCATACAAAGAGATTCAATAATTTCTTTTTTATCGTTATATATTTGAATATCATCGCCAAGGCTATTGGCCGGAAATATTCCTACTTTGGCTTTGTTTAGCTGAATGCCAGAGTCTACTATTTCTTTCAGGTATACCTGTGCTTCGTTAAATAATATGGTTGCTTCTTCTCCATACTTTTCATCTGTTAGAATTTTTGGATAAGCCCCCTTTAATCTCCAGGCAGAGAAAAATGGAGTCCAATCAATAAAAGCAACAAGCTCACTTAGAGGGATATCATTGAACTCAGTAATGCCAAGCTTTTTAGGAGTTGGCAAAGCTGATTCTTCCCAATTGATGGGAGTTTTATTTGCTCTCGCAAGTTCTATTGGAGTTGTCTCGTAGGTTGCACCTAGAGAATGATTCTCACGCATCTTTTCATATTGATCTTTAGTGTCAGCATGAATCTTTTTGGTATCAGTAATGAGCATTTGAGCTACAGGAACACTCTTTGAAGCATCTGATACATGCACAACAGTTCCATTGTACTTTGGATCAATCTTTACAGCTGTGTGAACACGACTGGTCGTTGCCCCTCCAATAAGTAGCGGCATCTTCATATTTAGTCTTTGCATCTCTTCGGCCACATTGACCATTTCATCTAGGCTCGGTGTGATAAGACCTGAGAGGCCAATGATATCGACGTTCTCTTCAATTGCTTTTTTGAGAATATCTTCACAAGGAACCATGACTCCCATATCTATTATTTCAAAATTATTACATCCCAGTACAACAGATACGATATTCTTACCAATATCATGGACATCACCTTTAACTGTGGCCATTAGTATCTTTCCGTTAGATGAACTGGCGCCGTTTTTTTCTTTTTCAATATATGGATTTAGGATGGTGACGGCTTTTTTCATAACTCTGGCAGATTTTACGACTTGAGGTAAGAACATTTTCCCTGCCCCAAAGAGTTCACCAACAATATTCATTCCATCCATTAAAGGACCTTCAATAACATGTAGAGGCTTCTCATAATTATGGCGTGCTTCTTCTACATCTACGTCAATAAATTCGGTAATCCCTTTTACCAGAGAGTGAGCCAGTCTTTTGGCAACAGGCTCTTTTCTCCAGCTATCATCTACAACTCTTTCTTTCTTTGAGCCCACAACTGTTTGAGCATAATCAAGAAGTTTATCTGTCGCATCGGGAGACTTATTGAGAATAACGTCTTCACAATATTCTCTAAGTTTTGGTTCGATTTCATCATATACTTCAAGCATTCCTGGGTTCACAATTCCCATGTCCATGCCTTCTTGAATAGCATGGTAGAGAAATACCGAGTGCATCGCCTCTCTTACAGGATTATTTCCTCGAAAACTAAAAGAGAGATTAGATACCCCACCGGAAATTTTGGCATGAGGTAGGTTTGCTTTTATCCAGCGAGTGGCGTTTAAGAAATCAACACCATAATTATTATGTTCTTCAATCCCTGTGGCAATCGCCAATATATTGGGATCAAAAATAATATCTTGAGGAGTGAAGTGAACCTTATCCACTAGGATTCTATAGGCCCTTTCACAAATTTCAATTCTTCTATCATAAGTGTCTGCCTGGCCTGACTCATCAAAGGCCATCACCACTACGGCTGCACCATATTGTTTTACCAGCGTGGCATGTTTGATAAATTCTTCTTCGCCTTCTTTTAAGGAAATAGAATTTACTACGGCTTTACCTTGAACACACTTTAGGCCGGCTTCAATAATTTCCCATTTAGAGGAATCAACCATAATAGGAATTCTGGCAATGTCGGGCTCACTTGCAATTAAATTGAGAAAGCGAACCATAGCGGCTTTACCATCTATCATCCCATCATCCATATTAACATCTAGAATCTGTGCTCCGCCTTCAACTTGATCTTTTGCCACGGCGAGAGCATCTTCATAACGATCTTCTGAAATCATTTTTTTAAAACGAATTGAGCCTGATATATTTGTTCGTTCACCAATATTAATAAAGTTTAGCTCAGGAGTAATAAGTAGCGGTTCTAATCCTGAAAGATGAGTAAGCTTACTTTTCTCTGGGACAACTCTTGCAGGATATTTTTTTGCGGCTTCTGCAATCGCTTTTATATGCTCGTAACTAGTTCCACAACAGCCACCAATGATATTAATATAGCCATCTTTTAAATAGTCTTCGATAATTGACGCCATAGCATCAGGGCTTTGATCGTATTCTCCAAATTCATTTGGTAATCCAGCATTTGGATAAACACAAATTTGGAAAGGAGCTTTTTCAGCAAGAGTTTTAATATAAGGGCGCATAAGATCTGCACCGAGGGCGCAATTTATACCAATACTCATGAGATTCATATGTGACATTGAATAAAGAAAAGCTTCAACTGTTTGTCCGGATAGAGTTCTTCCAGAAGCATCTGTAATTGTACCTGAAACCATAATAGGTAATTGTTTTTGATTTGTTTCTTCAAAGTATGTTTGAATTGCAAATAAAGCCGCCTTTGCATTTAAGGTATCAAATATCGTCTCTACTAGCAGAAAGTCAGAGCCACCCTCAACAAGTGCTTTGATTTGTTGTTTGTAAGCAATGACTAAATCATCATAGGTGACAGCTCTAAAGGCAGGATCATTTACATCCGGAGACATACTCGCTGTTCTATTAGTAGGCCCTATAGACCCTGCTACATATCTTGGTTTAGTTGGATCTTTTTTCGTGAATTCATCACATACTTTTCTAGCAAGTTTCGCACTCTCTAAATTCATCTCAAAAACGATATCTTCCATACCATAGTCGGCCATGGCAATTGTTGTTCCCGAAAATGTATTCGTTTCTATAATGTCGGCGCCAACTTCTAGAAAGTTTCGATGAATTTCTTCGATAACACTAGGCTTAGTTATGGAGAGAAGATCATTATTACCTTTAACAGACATATGATAGTCTTTGAACCTTTCACCCCGGTAGTCTTCTTCTGTGAGATTATATTTTTGAATCATGGTACCCATGGCACCATCTAGTATGAGAATTTTATTCACTATATATCGCCTTTCATTTTGAGCTACTAGTGTATTATTTATTTAGTTTATTAGCAATGAAACTTTGAGAATTGTAACACTTTTGTTAAACTATTTTTCTATGGGAAAGCTTATTAAATTAAATCCATTTATTAGTGAAACAGTTTGGGGAGGATCCAGGCTGGCTCGCGCCAAAGGTATTAACTCAACTAACCCTGTTGGTGAAACTTGGGAGGTTTCTACTTTAAGTCAGGGATCTTCAAAAGTGGGAGATATTGATTTAAGTACATTATGCTCACTTAAATATCTGGTTAAATTTATTGATACAGCTGCTAACC
Source organism: uncultured Oligoflexia bacterium (assembly GCA_913058265.1). GTDB lineage: Bacteria > Bdellovibrionota > Bacteriovoracia > Bacteriovoracales > Bacteriovoracaceae. The sequence goes on along the minus strand of CAJXPQ010000005.1, from coordinate 79,815 downwards.
TCTCAATTCAAGTTCACCCAGATGATGAGTATGCTCGCATACATGAGAATGCTTCTGGAAAAACAGAATGCTGGATTATTTTGGATGCAAACCCAGGGGCCGGAATTTATTTAGGATTTAAAAAAGGTGTGACTAAAAAAGAATTTTTTAATGCCGTTGCAAGTGGGTTGGCAGTAGATAAATTTTTAAATTTCATAGAGGTAAATTCTGGTGATTTCTTCTATATTCCTCCTGGTACTGTTCATGCTATTGGGTCGGGTATAACTGTTTGCGAAGCTCAACAAAGCTCAGGAATTACTTACCGAGTTTGGGATTGGAATCGTATGGGGCTAGATGGAAATCCCCGTGAGCTTCATATAGATAAAGCTCGGGACGTGCTTAATTTTTCGGAAGATTTTAATCAAAAATTATTAACAACATCTAAGAGTCATCTTTTTGAGAGTGAAGAGATTATAACTCTGGCAAAACATAAAGATTTCCAGGTGGAGCTTATAAATTACCCAGCTGGAAAAAAGTTTAGTTTAAAGTTAAATGATAAGGACGCCATTGTCGTTTTAAGAGGCTCTTTAGGCGACTTGAAAACTTATGAGTCTGCCCTTGTGCTTGAAGAGAGTACTTTTTCATTCGAGTCCGTTAGTCCCGTAAGCTTTTTAGTTGTCTCAGGAGTTAACTGCCCTTGAAGGTAGTCATATTAGATTTGCTAAATAGATTTTATTTATTGTCACATTTTTAAGTTATTGAAATTTAATGTTGCTTAAGTTCACCTTAAGATTTAAGATAGTTCTATGAAAAATAAAGCTTTATCTAGGACATATGATTTTATAGTCGTAGGCGGGGGACTTGCTGGTCTTTCTTGCGCTTATTGGCTAAAGAAGCATCACCCAAAGGCCACTATCCTTATTCTAAATGATTCAAAAATAATTCAAAGTACAAGCTCCTCAAAAATACCAGACTTAACTGTAGGCTCCCTTGCTTATATGTATGATCTATACCAAACCCATGGAATAGAGATGGTAGTAGATCTCTTTAAAGAGTTTGATAAAAACATAGACCTTATGAATAAGGAGTTAAATGTCATTGATAGAAATCCTTATTTAAATGTATTCTCTGGCGGCACGGTAAATCATTTTGATTCAGATAGTGTTAAAGATAATGGTTCTTTTGAAAGCTTTATTCACCAACTTAAAAAGAGTCATGTGAAACTAGAGAAAGTTGAGAGTGAGAACTTGAAATTAGGAGTGAAGTTCTCTCATGATGGCAACTATGAAAGCGATGGTATGATGAAGACTCTATATAAGAAACTAACGACTCAAATCGATATTGTTGAGAATGAAAGTTGTAAACTATTAAGTAAGCTTATGGATGATATTAGAGTTAAAACAGTCATTGGTTCGGAGTACCTTGGTAAAAATGTCATTTTGACTGCTGGGGCTTCCCTTGGAAAATTTATTCCCGAAGTAAAAGAAAAAATAAAAGTTAAAAAGAGCTTTGTTATGAGGGTAGAGTCACCTAAAAATCATTTAGATTTATTTAATTATTCTAGTGCATCTGATAATGATTACTTTGTAAAATTGAAAGATGGTTATTTTTTTGCTCATCATGATGACTTTAGAGCTGAAGATGATGCACAAATTGATGAGAGAAGAACAATACTAAATTTTGAAAAGTTTAAGGCAAAAAACTTTCCCACGGGTGAGTTTTCAGAAATTAATGAAGCTAGTATTACCTATTCAACTGATGGAGTTCCTCTTATGGGTCGCAGTTTAAGAAATAACTCTCTCTATTACTTGGGAGGTTTTTCAGGGCAGTCAAAACTAAGTGCCTTTAAAGTCGCCAAGGAACTAGTGGAGATGATTAAGCTTTAGTGCCAAAAATTATTGATAGTTCACAGCTCTTTTCACTCCTTTACTCTTGTTAACTATCTAAAAAGACAAGGAATCAGAAGATACCTTAAATGCAACTTAAGATCCCTATTAATATAGTTAAATGAAAGCAAGATATCAAAGTCGGTTTAAACGGGATTCTAAACCTACTACCGAATTACTTTTTTTCGTTTTGGAATATGGTGTTCTATTTGGAGACCTTATTAGCGACTTAATTCGTGATCGTCTTGTGGATGAAATTAGGTTTAATCCAGAATATATAGCTTTTGTTAGAAATAGCGAACTTTTTAAATATGACTACCGAGATGTAGAGACACTTATTAAGTATTCTCGTCCTGTTTTTGGAATAGGGGGCCCCCAAGTTGAGATTGAGTTTACTGCTGCTGATGGAGAGGTCTTTCATACCTTTTTAAATGGAAAAGATAATCATTTTCTAAGTGCTAATTTCTCAAGTGATCAGCGAGATTTTCTTTATCAAATAACTCGTAAAATGATTCGAATCCAAGAGAGAAAAGTTAACAACTTTGGTATTCTAGCCTATTTACTTCTTTCAGGATTCATCGCGCTATTACTTATTTAAATCTTATGTTATATTTGGTGTATGGATTATAAAGAAATAGCGAATAATGTTTTTGATATTGAAGTCTCAGGCTTAAAAGAAGTTCAAGCAAAACTACCCACATACTTTAATGAAATTATTGAGTCGATTTTAAATGCCAGTGGCCGATGTGTGATTACGGGGATGGGGAAGTCAGGGCTAGTTGGGAAAAAAATCTCAGCGACTATGGCCTCAACAGGAACACGATCATTTTTTATGCATCCAGGTGAGGCTTATCACGGCGATCTCGGAATGATTCACCATGGTGATGTTATTATTGCTATCTCTTACTCTGGTGAAACAGATGAGCTCATCAAACTACTTCCCTTTTTTAAGAATAATAAAAATACTGTCATTGCCATGGCAGGAAAGAAAGATTCAACTCTAGCTAAGCATTGTGATTACTTTCTTGATATTGGTATTAGTAAAGAGGCTTGTCCTCTAGAGCTGGCTCCAACTACATCAACGACTGTCACAATGGCAGTTGGTGATGCTATTGCTGTAGCACTGATGAAAGCGAGAAACTTTCAAGCTGAAAACTTTGCCAAATTTCATCCTGGTGGAAGCCTTGGACGTAAGCTTCTAACTAAAGTTGCAGATATTATGAAGGTTGAGAAATTGCCTATCTTAAAGTCAGATATGGCCTTTGATGAAATTATAGCGGTAATCTCTGAGGGAAGACTAGGGATGGCGGTTGAGCTTGATCAAGAAGAAAGAATTAAGCGAGTTATAACTGATGGAGATATTAGTCGTTTACTTCGTAATGAAAAAGAAAAAGCGTTATCGTTTAAAACTTCTGACTTTGGAAGTACCAATCCCATTACTGTTGAATCAAGTATGAAAATTGCTCAAGCTGAAGAGATCATGCATGAGAAAAAAATTAGTGCACTAATTGTATGTGATGATAAAAAGTTTAAAGGTATTTTGCATCGTTACGATATCTAGGAATTGTGTCTGTTAATTCTGTTTATTTTTTTTGTAAACACATAAAGCCATCTTTCATCTCATAAGCGGGCTTACAATATTCAACCCATCTATCAGCTTGTCTTTCAGCATAACCAAAAAACCATCTTATATGTGATTTAGAGTGAGGGCTTACAAGAGATTGGTAGGTTGGAAGAGATGACACCATTCCATTTATTTCAAAGCACCATCCATAAACGCGAACAGTGTTTGGAGCTAAAAATTGAATAGCATCACGGGCAAATGGTGTATTCAAGATAGAATGCATTTCCATCTCATCCCCAATATAAGGAACAGAGTAGCTATCAAAGGTGTACTTAGTCAGATGTCCTACTGTCGTTGATTGAAAGACTTGAATATCTTCTTTGAGCATCGGTCTATCTTCACAGATGTCTGTGACTTCAAAAATCACTGCATGAGTTAATTGAGTAAGACAAAGTGTTGCGAGTAGGATTATTTTTTTCATGAGCTAGTGATAGTTGATTAAAAAACATAAGTAAAATGAAAAAAAAATTGATTTGACGCGCAGCCGGACCATTTGCTAAAGATCCTTTGTTTAAGGTATAGTCAGCATCTATGAATGCAAATGAAATCAAGCTTTTAGAAGAGTATGTCCTGCAAATCGATTGCGGTGACGCTGCCTCTAAGGAACTAAACAAAGAATATTTTACGGCCCTTTATCAAAAATATACGGAAAACTCCTCCGCTTCCGCTTCCTCTTCCTCCTTAGAACTTAAGCTTCATTGTCCTGAAGAGGGAATTGAGTCACCTGTTGTGCCCTTTGCAATTGCAAGCCGTGAGGACTTATTAGATGTCTCAATCGGGCATTATAAAGATATTAAGGTTAAACCTGAACTTATAAAAAATATAAGCCTTAAGATTATGAAGATGCATGCAGGACTTGGTTCAAGTGTGAAAAGACTTGAGCACTTAGGTGAAGTTGCTGGTAGATCAGCCTTGGGATCAAAAGGTACAGATCTGTATTTAAAGATTCAAGGTGAACATAGATCTCTGGCCGAACTTCAATATATTCAAATACAGTTAATGGAAAAACAAAAGAATCTAAGTCATATTTCAATTCAAAGCCTTGTAAATGAAGATACCTGGAAAATTGTAAAAGAGTGCTCAGAGAAAACTTCGTATATAGATCAAAAAAAATTTAAAGATACAATTACAGAAGCTTCTCAAATCTTTCAACTGAAAATGCCAACAATTCATGAGAGTGGGAAGCTAACACTGGATAGAGTTGCTCCTGGGGGCCATGCATTTTTAGGTTTTTACTTATTATCAGAAATCTTTAACGAGAAAGAGTCCGCTGATGAGATTATCACCATTGGAAACGGCGAAGACTTAAATTCTGTTGCAGATGAAAAAATCTTAACTTGGATGGTTGAGGAGCAAGTTCCTATTGCTATGATCACAACCACTAAACTTGAAAAAGATAAAAAGGGTGGTCAGATCTCTTTAGTTAAAGAAGGTGATCAGAAATACATCACAATAATTGAGAAGGCCCAAGCTGAAAAAGCAGATCAACTAGCTTACTTTGAAGAACTAGGCCTAAGGGACTCAGATAATCTTTGTTTGTTTAATACAAATATTGTGGTGATAAATAGATCTCTAGTGAAGAGTTTATTTAAAAAGTACCTTTCAGATATGAGCTTTGGAGATTTCAGTGAGGTTATAGCACCAGATCTTATTCAAAATGTGAAAGAGCAAGATGGTAAAAAGTATACTCAACTAGAGGGGGCGATAGGCTCGCTGCTTTTAAATCTGGATAAGTATATGCGGCTAAGTGGTGGTGATGGAGAGTCTTGTGTGAAATTCTTAAACTTAGATAGTGTTGCCCGAGAGAATTTCTTTATACCAATTAAAAAAATGGATGACTTTATACAGACTGAGCAAAAATATATATTTAATGAGACCACAGGACGATTAGATTTAAAGGATAGTCATGAGTAAGAAAATCTTAGTTACAGGGGTGGCAGGCTTTATTGCAAGTAGAACAGCTCAAATGTTACTGGATGCAGGACACGAAGTTATCGGTATCGATAATATGAATTCTTACTATGATGTGAAATTAAAAGAATTTCGTCTAAATGAATTGAAAAAAAATGAAAACTTTCGTTTTTATAATATTGATATTGAACATATTGTGGATTTAGAAAAACTCTTTGCAGAGAATGAATTTTCTAAGGTTTTAAACCTTGCTGCAAGGGCAGGAGTTCGTTATTCAATGGAGAACCCTGATATCTACGTCTCAACAAATATTCAGGGTAATCTGAATCTTTTAAATATGTGTAAAAAGCATAATATCAAAAAATTTGTCCTCGCCTCAACAAGTTCACTTTATGCTGGAAAAGAGATGCCATTTTTAGAGACTCTGGATGTAAGTGAGCCTATCTCACCTTACGCCGCCACCAAGAAAGGCGCAGAGGCCATGTGCTATAGCTATCATCATCTCTATGGTATCGACTGTACGATTGTGAGGTATTTTACAGTGTATGGAGAGCTAAGCAGACCTGATATGGCACAACTAAGATTTATGAAATGGATTGATAATGAGCAAGAAATTACACTTTACGGTGATGGCACTCAGGCAAGAGATTTTACTCACGTTGATGATATTGCCAGAGGAACGATCCTTGCCTCTGAGAAAGATTTAGGCTTTGAGATCATCAATCTTGGCGGAGGAGAGAATCCCATCGAGATAAATCAAATGATAAAAATGTTAGAACAGAGGCTTGGGAAAGAAGCCATAGTTAATAACCTTGAATTTAATAAGTCTGATATGCATAAGACTTGGGCCAATATTGATAAGGCGAATAAGCTTTTAGGCTGGAAACCAGAAATTTCTTTTACTGAGGGAATTGATAGGTGTGTTGCTCACTATAAAGATAATTATGCTTTTTATCAGGGGATAGAATTATAAGCGAAGTATAACTGTTTGAGCGGCCACGATTACTCCAACAATAACTACGACATTTCTAGTTAACCTAATCGTGAGCTTGTCCGGCAGAGACTCAAGGTCTGACTGAATATTTTTTATATCACCTCGAAGCGAAGTTTCCATCTCTTTCATTTCACTACGAATAGAGGTTTCCATCTCTTTCATTTCACTACGAATTGCAGCACCCATCTCTTTCATATCACTAAGAATAGAAGTTTCCATTCTTTCCATGTCAGACCTAAGTGCTAGCTCAGATAATTGAATGTCTTTCGATGTTGCAAAATTATCGTTCATAATTTCCAATACGACGTTGAGCGCTGTGTTTGCTTGCTCTTTAGTAAAGCCGCTTTCCTCTAGATCTCTAGTATACCTCATAGCGTTAATCATTTAAACTCCTTTTTTAGTTACGAGTTTTAGATTGCAATAATCCTCAGCTATTGGACATAACTAAGTACCCGATTTTATTATGATGTACGTTGAGGTATTAGATATTTTGTCTATTATATTTGAAAAATCTGCACTTCCAGCAAATCCATCATATCAATTCCAAGCATGACATAATTTTTTAGAGGAAATTCCACATTTGATTTAAAGTCTCAAAGCTCTGAGGTTATAACAAAATTATTTAAATATTCTCTTCAATTTCTAATGCTAGGTGTGCTCTTGGTGATTTTTTCGATACAGCTAATTTCAATTGGAATTGTATCGGAACTAATTGTTCGTAATTCTATTTTGTAAGGGTTTGCTGTAGAGCCCTTTCTAGAAAATCTTTACATTATACCCATATTATCATTTAATAAATTCATCCAAAAAGCAATCAAGGTGAATATATGTACCCTCTAATTTTAATCTTATCGACTTTTATAACTCATGACGCATACGCGTATTTAGACCCGGGAACTGGAAGTTTTATCATTCAAGTTGTAATCGGTGCGATTGCAGGTTCATTATTTTTTATTAAACAATACTGGCAGAAAATCAAAACATTTTTAAATAAAAATAAGAAAGAATAGGTTCATTAATGAATATTACTAATCACCCTGCTTCATTCAGAGATCCTGATGGGGCAATATTATTTATAGATAATGTTTTACATCGATTTGTCTCAAATAACTTTAAGTCTAAATACGATAAATTGATGAACTCTGGTTTACATAAAGAGTTAGTTAAAAATCAGTTTATAGTTGACCATGAAGAGAACGGAGAGAGAGAAGGTGGCTTTTTAATTAAGCCCGAGTTAATTTCTAATATATCTTATCCGTATGAATGGAGTTTTTCTCAGTTGAAAGATGCCGCGCTTTTAACTTTGAAAATTCAGGAAGTCGCAATTGAGCATGGAATGAGTTTAAAAGATGCGAGTGCATATAATATTCAATTTCAAAACGGTAAGCCAATTTTTATTGATACAACATCTTTTGAAAACTTTTCTGAAGGGCAGGCTTGGGTCGCTTATAAACAATTTTGCCAGCACTTTTTGGCACCACTAGCTTTAATGTCATGTACAGATATTAGGCTTGGCTCACTATTAAAAAATTATATAGATGGAATCCCTCTAGATTTGGCCGCCAGTTTGATGCCTTTAAAATCTAAGTTGAGCTTGGGATTAAGTATGCATTTATTTTTTCATGCTAAGATGCAAGGTAAATACTCTGATTCTGGAATATCCAAGCAAGAGGTAAAGAAAATACCTAAGATGCAAACACTAGGAATATTAGATAGTTTAAAAACAACCATTTCTAAGCTTAAGCTTTCTACTGTGGATACTGAGTGGGGAGATTATTATAATAATACTAATTACTCAGATGAGTCTTTTAATGAGAAAAAAGAGCTGATTAAGAGTTTTTCTAAAGAACTGAAATTAAAAAAAGTATGGGATTTAGGTGCAAATCGAGGTGTTTTTAGCCGAATTTTTGCAGATCAGGGCATAAATACTATCGCGTGGGATATTGACCCCATAGCTGTTGAGAAAAATTATAATCAAATAAAAAAATCAAGTGAAACTTCTATATCACCTCTTTTGGTGGACTTAACAAATCCCACGCCATCAATAGGGTGGTCACTTGTTGAGAGGGATAGCTTTGTCGAAAGAGCTAAGGATGTAGATCTTGTAATGGCACTTGCACTTATCCACCATTTGGCCATTGGTAACAATGTTCCTCTTGAACAAATTGCAATGTTCTTTTCTAAGTTATCCGAGAACTTAATTATTGAGTTTGTTCCAAAGGGTGACTCTCAGGTTGATATCTTATTGTCTTCTCGAGAAGATATTTTTTCTGATTATAATGAAAGTGGATTTGAAAAAGCCTTTTCTGAATATTACACAGTTGAAAAGAAAGAGAATGTACAGGGTTCTAAGAGAACTCTATACCTGCTGAAGAAAAAATGAAATCTGATTCATATAAGTACTACCTTTCAATTACATTCATAAACATCTTGGCCGTATACAAACCTGTATTAGATTTAATGCGAAAGAACACAATATTAGAGCAGTACTACGGATTAACTCCCACGACCTTTTGCTTGATACTGGGAAGTCTTTTTGTTTTACCACTTCTCCTTCAGGGAGTCTTTTCGCTTTTCTTTGATGGTAAAAAAGTATTTAGAACTATTTTTTTAGTTTTAGCATTATTGCAATTTGCCGGTATTTTAACCGTAAAAAATAACATTCAAGGATATTTTCTAGTTGTTATGTATTTGATTTTAATACTTAATGCTTTTAAAGATAAATTCTTTAAAAATTTTATTTGGACACTATCAGTCTTATCTATTCTATTAACGTTACATACCGCCAATAAAACGTATTCAGGCTTTAGCAGAGACTTGTTCCCTTTGGGGTGGTTTGACTACGGGAAATATGAAAATGAGATTAAAGAATTAAGCCTTAAGGATGATGCTCCATCAAACATTATCTTTATCATGCTCGATGGAACAGACCTTACAAGTGACTTTTTAGGTGAGGATATGTATCCTCTACCGGAGAAGCTGCCTTTTTTAAGTAAATTTTCTCGAGAAGATGCTCAATTTTTTCCGAATGCACGTTCAAATTCTCCACAAACTTTTATTTCAATTCCAAATTTATTGACTGGAATAAGAGAGTATAAAGAAGCATATAAGAATTCGAAGGAAGGAAGATCACTTTTACACATACTCGCCAAGCATTACAAACCAAATATTTTTGCTTATAGAGGTTATTATGAAAGCTTTTGTGCTTATGAAAACTTGGCATGTTCTCCCTTTAATCATGATAAAAAAGACTTAGGACTTTATAATATTATTTGGCGGATGTATCTGTACAATATCTCTTTAAACAAAATTGAGCTACCTGTTAAAGTCAAAAAATTCAATCCTAAAAAAGAGAGCTATACCTTTAATGACTTAATTAGCAGAATTAAAACAGCAAAGCAGGGTGAGAAAGGCTTATTTTACACTCATATTTTTAGAAGATATAAGAGTCAACTTATTCAGTTTGATCATGAACTTTCTATGCTAGTAGATAGTCTCAAGGAGCAGGGAAAGTATGAAGACTCATTAATTATTATTATGTCTGATCATGGAATTGTGCGAAGTGAGTCTGAGAAAACAATAGAGTACGGAATTAGAAGCTTGGGCCCAGAAGAGATAGTTCAAGTTCCAATTATTGTAAAATTTGTGGGTTCAAAGCAGACGACATTAAATACTAAATATGTTGAAAATATCGATATTTACGGAACCATTTTGAGTGAGGTTTTTTCGCAAGACTCAAGCCTATTTGAATCAGATGGACAAAACTTAAATAGTACTAATTATAAAGAGGTATTTGAGAACTTCTTTAACTGTTCAAGTAATGGTGACCTTATTAGTTCAAGCAAAGATAGTCCATTTAAAGTACATCTTAATGAGAAGTGTATAAATGTACATGATCATTGAGATTGTCATCTATTAGCTCACTTTTTTAGAGTATTTAAAGGCTACAGTTGTATGTATTGCATATAATATGAACAAGCTAAAGCTATATACCTTGATGCATAGAAGATCATCACCGGTAATATAAAAAGTTCCTAAAATACTAGCTACGCCAGTGATGAGATATAAGCATTGAAATATTAAGTTTATATAGTGCTTATTAACAATTTCTAGAGCATAAGCGAGAGGGCCTGTTACAAGTCTAATAGCATAGAAAAAACATAAATACTGAGCATAAATTCCTGCCTTTCCCCATTCATTACCAAATACTAGATTAAATAAGCTCGGACCTGTAAAATAAATGACAGTAATCATTGAAATTGCAATGGCAGACAGTGCGAAAAAAAACTTTATAAATATAGTACGAAAGCTACCTGTATCTTTAAAATCTTGCATGGATTTTTGTTTAAATACATCAAGGAAAGATATTGAGACGAAGTTTGCTGGAACCGACATGACTCTCGTCGTAAGTCCTATAAGTCCTACTTCAAGAGGTGAAAATAAGTAGGCAAAAATAAAGATAATAGTATTAAGATTTAATTGCCCTACTAACTCTGCAGGAAAAGAGTATTTTGGATAGTTGATATATTTTTTTAATATATCTTTTGGTGGAAGTATAGATTTTTTAAGGTAGAGCTTAGATGATTGTATTCTGAAGTAGAGCCAACTAAATAATAGCGCAAAAAATTTACCTGCAAATAAGCCAATATCTTTTAAACTCATTAAACCTAGGCCTATGGCAATAAGACCGTTTGATGAGTTCTCTAAAACTTTTCCGATACTTAAATTCTTAAATAATTTAGATTTATTGAGTATACTCCTATGCATCCAATATTTCGCTGAAACAGGTATTGTTAAAGTAAGAAAGAGAAAACTTAATATATTCCCACTGTCTGTAAAATAAAGGAAAATCAGAACTATTGTTGAAATCAGAGTGGTAAGGACACTAAGCTTGAAAAGAATTTTTCTAAAAAAAGATACTTCATCATCCTCTACAGCAATAATTGCAAGATCAAACTTACAAAGACTAATGGCAGTAAAAACTCCAAGGAATGACAAGAACAAGGAGTATTGTCCAAATAGCTCTGGAGAGTAAATTCTGGAAATTATTGGGGTTGTTCCGAGGTGGATCAGTTGACCAGCGGCGGTCCCAATAACGCTAATTGTTAGGTTCTTTTTGACTTCTGTTTTTTTTAGTAGTTTTGAAAGCATATATTTTTAAGTATAGCGCTATGCCTTTACAGAAGCCAAGTGAATTACTTAAATAGATCTCATGAATTCGAATATTTTACATTGGTTTGAAACTATTCTTGAAGAACGTTTTGGACAGAAATTTCAATTATTATTTAACGAGATTGATATTCAGATTAAATATGAAGATGAATTAAAATATGTCTCTGTGAGTCACTGCGGTGACTTTTATAAAATTCCAAGTAAAATTAAAAACTGCTTTGAATGGGATTATGAATCTGGAAAATTTGGTCAGACTCTTGATGGAAACTTGCCTTCTCCTAGTAATAGTAAGTTAGCTTCTCCATTAATTATTGTCGGAGATGATTCTAGCGAGATTAAGTTTGATGTATTCGGACTTATCTTCTGGATGCTAAATCGGATAGAGGAAATTACCCCCGAAAAAACAGATAACCATAACCGCTTCTCTGCAGTTGATTCGCATTCTTATAAATACCAATATTTGGAAAGACCTATTGTTGATGAGTGGCTGCATATTCTTAGTGAAGTCATAGTAAAAACCTGGCCTGATCTGAAGTTAAAAGAAAACGAATTTAAGATTAATATCAGTCATGATGTTGATCAGCCTAGTCGTTATGCATTCAGAAGCTTTAAGGCGTTTGCAAGAGAGCTCGGTGTCGATGTATTGCGAAACAGGAAGTTTATAAATATATTTACTGCACCTCTAATATATTTTGGTACTAATAAAAATCTGCTAAAGCTCGATGAAGCAAATACTTTTAAATGGATTATGGATGTATCCGAAAAAAATAATTTAAAAAGTGCATTCTATTTCATTTGCGGAAAGTCTCATCCAATGAATGATGCTGATTATGATATTGAGCATCCTGCAATGAGAAAATTGATGAGTGATATTCACTCTCGAGGACATGAGATCGGGTTACACCCCAGTTATAATTGTTATCAGGATGAAGAGCGATTTCTATCTGAGGCAAATTTATTAAAAAAAGTATGTGATGAAGAGAAAATTCCACTTAAAAAATTTGGTGGTAGAATGCATTTCTTAAGATGGACGCATCCGTTAACCTTAAAAACCTGCCAGAAAGCAAATATGGCGTACGATAGCACTTTAGGCTTTTCAGATATGGCCGGATTTAGATGTGGGACTTGTTTTGAGTATCCTGCATTTGACCCTGTTGAAAGTAAGCAACTGACTATTAGAATTCGCCCACTTATCGTAATGGACTGTACTGTTACAGCTGATAGATATATGAAGTTAAGTTTGGAGCAGGCATTGGAAAAAATATTGGCTTTAAAAAATAGCTGTCGTAAAGTTAATGGACAGTTTACTGCCTTGTGGCATAATACAGAATTTTCAAATAAGGAAACAAGAAACTTATATGAAGAAGTTTTGAGTAGGTGATCTGATATGATTAATAAAATACTATCTGTTCTTTTAATTTTTGTTCCACATCCATTGAATGCATTTATTCGAAGAATGTTCGGACAAAATATTGGTGAGAACACACATATAAGCATTTTTAGTTTTGTTTTTTCTAAAAAACTATTAATTGGAAAGAATGTTAAGATTTCTCCTTTTTCAGTTGTGAAGGCGAATGAAGTAAGACTTTCAGATTTTTCACATATTGAATCTTTTGCCATTATCAATGGTCCATCAATTGATGGAGGTAATTTTGAATTAGGAAGGCATTCCCGTGTTTTTCCATTCTGCTGGATTGAGCCTGGAGAAGGTGTATACATAGGGGATCATGTTGGAATTGGCGGACATACCTTGATCTTTACTCATGGCTCATGGTCAGATTATTTACATGGGGGACCAGTTCAATTTGGCCCAGTATATATTGAAGATCATGTATGGATTCCTTGGAGAGTCTTCATTATGCCTGGAGTGACAATTGGAACACGCTCAATAATCGCAGCAAACTCTACCGTTGTGAAATCAACAGCAGCTCACACGTTGGTTGCAGGGTCACCAGGCAAAGTAATTAAAGAAAATATAAATCAAGAGTTAAGCGATGAGAAGTTTAAAACTAGGATCAAACATATCTTTGAAGAATTTGAAAAATATGAAAAAAGAACTCCAAATCAAAGTTCTCAGCTAAGCGAATTGAATGTTAAGTTTGTGAGAAATGATGAAACAATTGATAAAGAGAAGTGTGCTTTAAGCATAGACATGAATGATTACTCATATTCTGTGAACAAAGAAGTCGATGGCATTAACCGCTTCATATCTTTTCTAAGGAGATATGGAATAAGATTGGAAGAGAAGAAACTATGACTATAACTACCCATGAAACAGCAATTATAGACGCCGGTGCAAAGATTGGAGCAGGAACTCGGATTTGGCATTGGGTACATGTCTGTTTATGATTGCGTGGAACTTTAAGGTAATGTTTTCACTGGTCCTGTATGGCTTTTATATGTTGAAAATCCTAGACTTTACATTAAAAGAAAACACGATATAAGAAAATTCTTGTAAAATTGAGAGTACTATTGGTGCAAGTGCGAAATTTCTGTGTGGGGTCATTATTTAGTGTGAAATTAACTTTTTTAATCACTTCATTGGCTGTAATATAATTAAAAACTATTATCAAAGTGGGATATGAAAAAAAAATTAATAGATAGACTGTTGAGAAAAGATGCAGTGATTGGAATTGTTGGTCTTGGCTATGTTGGACTACCCTTAGTTATTCGATATGCTGAGGTAGGCTATAAAGTCATTGGTTTTGATATAGATGATCGTAAAATCGAAAAATTGAATAAATATGAAAGCTATATTGAACATATTTCTTCAGAGTCGGTAAGTACTTCAATTAAATCGGGTTTTGAGCCCACTTCTGATTTTTCGAGAATATCTGACGCCGATGCAATTATACTTTGTGTTCCAACTCCTTTGAATAAGTATAGAGAACCTGATTTAAGTTATGTTATAGAAACAACAGAGAAATGCAGTGAATACTTAAGGAAAGGTCATGTCATCTCACTGGAAAGCACTACATATCCAGGTACGACAGACGAAGAGCTGTTGCCACGATTATCCAAGTCGGGCTTAAAGGTTGGAGAGGATTTCTTTCTAATTTACTCCCCTGAAAGAGAAGATCCAGGTAACATAGATTATACAACACAAACAATTCCAAAAGTATGCGGCGGTCATACGAAAAGTTGTCTTGAGGTGGGAATAGCTTTGTATCGCTCCGTAATCGATAGGGTCGTACCAGTAAGTTCAACTAGAGCTGCCGAACTAACAAAGTTATTAGAAAATATTCATAGAGCTGTAAATATTGGTTTAGTTAATGAAATGAAGATCGTTGCTGATAAAATGGGAATTGATATCCATGAGGTAATTGATGCGGCAGCAACAAAGCCATTCGGATTTGTTGCATATAAACCAGGGCCTGGAATTGGTGGACATTGTATTCCGATTGATCCGTTCTACTTTACTTGGAAGGCGAGAGAGTTTGGAGTTCATACTCGGTTTATCGAGTTGGCAGGAGAAATAAATAATTCTATGCCAAGTTTCGTCGTTAAAAAAGTTGCACAAGGTCTTAACGAAAAAAAACAAACTATAAATGGTGCAAAAATTCTAATTTTAGGGATTGCGTATAAAAAAAATGTAGATGATGTTAGGGAATCTCCATCTATCGTTTTGATGGAGAAGTTACGAAATCGGGGAGCAATTGTATCGTACTCTGACCCACATGTTCCGATTTTTCCTGAAATGAGATCACATGAGTTTGATCTAAAAAACACAACAATATCTCTAGATACTTTAGCCAATTTTGATTGTGTTGTTTTGGCAACAGATCATGACGGCTTTGACTATGAGGTAATTAAGAACGGATCAAGATTGATCATCGATACCAGAGGAAAATATAGAAGCAACGAGTCACATATAATTAAGGCATAACAGATGAATTACTTTAAGCATGAAACAGCAATTGTTGACGATGGGGCCAGTATTGGACGCGATTGCCGAATTTGGCACTGGGTTCATATTTGTCCCCGAACTACAATTGGAGAACGCTGCTCTTTTGGACAAAATGTTTATGTGGGCAATGAAGTCACAATTGGAAATGGTGTGAAAATACAAAATAATGTTTCCGTTTACGATAATGTACATTTAGAAGATGATGTTTTTTGTGGACCTAGCATGGTCTTTACAAATGTAATCAACCCAAGAGCCTCCATTGAGAGGAAAACAGAATATAAAAAAACTCTAGTCAAAAAAGGTGCAACAATTGGAGCAAATGCAACAATTGTGTGCGGTGTAACTCTTGGACAGTATTCTTTTATCGCAGCCGGGGCGGTTGTTACTAAAGATGTGAAATCTTTTGCCTTGATGCTAGGGGTGCCAGCTATACATGTCGGCTGGATGAGTGCATTTGGAGAGAGAATAGACTTACCCATTTCTGGGAATGGTAATTGGCTATGCCCAAATACAAATGAAAAATATATTTTAGAGAATTCTCAAATTAGAAAAGAATAAAAAATTCATGTCAAATAGATCTAAGAAATTATTATTATTATTCGGAGACATGTTTTTATTTGTTGCTTCAATGATGTGTACAGTACTTATTGATAAACACTCTTTAGCAGTAACAAAATATTTAGAGCAACATTTATTGATAACAATGATTTTAACACCTATTTGGGTTTCAGTTTTCTTTATTGAGGGCCTTTATTCCCTTCGAGTTTTTAACCGAAATGGCTTGATTATTTCTTTACTGCGCTCGGTACTCTTTTCATCTGTTGTAACGGTGATCTTTTTCTATCTTTTTGGAGGTATTTTTGGGATTACACCAAAGACAAATTTAATAATTTTTGGCTGCATTACATTTGTCTTTGTGTTCTTATGGAGAAAAATATTTTTCAAGGTTTTTTCTTATAAAGTATTTACTCGCAATGTGGTTTTTGTTGGTAACTCCAGCACATTCACAGAGCTTAAAGATCTATTCAATAAAAAAGGATATCTGGGTTTTTCAATTAAGGCACACGTTAAAAGTATGAATAATTATAAACCTGACTATGATACAAAGCTACTTGTAATTGAGGACAATCTACTAGGATCTGAGGATATTGGCACAGAACTATTTAATTTGCTAAATACAGGAAAAAGTATTTTGTCCCTTAGTGAATTTAGCGAAGTGATCTCTGGGAAAGTTCCATTGGAAGCAATTGATCATACATGGTTTATTGACTCGAGAATTAATTTGAACCAGGGATCTTACTATTTTTCAAAGATTTTTATTGATCATGTAATTGCCATTTTGGGAATATGTCTACTGTTTCCATTAGTACTCATTTTAATACCCATTTTATATCTAGTCTCCGGAAAACCAATTCTTTACTCACAGGACCGAGTCGGATTGAACAATAAAGTTTTTAAAATTTTTAAATTTAGAACAATGAATTTAAATGCAGAAGAAAATGGTGCCAAGTGGTCTCCTGTGAATGATGATCGAATAACATTGATAGGAAAATTTTTACGGACAACACGAATTGATGAAATTCCTCAGTTGTGGAATGTTCTAAATGGTACAATGAGCCTAGTTGGACCTAGACCTGAGAGGCCAGAAATAATTGAGCAAAAATTAATTAATGTAATTCCTTTTTATAATTATCGTCACTTGGTTAAACCTGGAATTTCTGGCTGGGCGCAGGTCAACTATGGTTATGGTGCTAGCGAGAATGATTCCTTAATAAAGCTTCAATATGATTTATTTTATGTTAAAAATAAATCGTCCTGGTTAGATCTAAGAATAATTTTGAAAACAATTAAAATTGTCATAGGTAAAATTGGTCGTTAATTAAGGACTTCTCTTACTACGTCCGTAAATTTTTTTGATTGATATTGTCTCGAATATTTAGTCAAATCGACATTGTTAGTGTTTGAGTTCTTTTGGATTTCTCTTATTTTGTTTACGATTTGATTCCGTTCTGAATTTTTATATTGAAAACCAAGCTTGTTTTTTTCAAGAAAAAATCCTGCTTCAGAGTGTGGAGTTGAGATTACTGGTAGCTTTGCACCAAGATACTCAAAGATTTTAACAGGAAATGAAGTTTCATTGATTATTCCATCATTACGAAAAGATAATCCTAAGTGTGATGACTTTACAATCTTTGGTATCTCAGAGTTCAGAACCTCTCCTAGAAACGATAGGTTTGGTAGGTTTGCAAGCTTATGCTCTTGGGGGCCTTTGCCGGCAACAATAAACTCAATATCGTGTAATTCTTTAGCAACACTTACTAATAAATCTATGTTTTGCATTTTTCCCAAGTTACCATGAAACAGAACTTTGAACTCATCATCCTTTTGGATTTCATAAAAATGATTTGCATCGTAGCCATTATATATTAATACGGGCTCAATGTGATAATTAGATTGAATCGCTTTTACCAATCCCTCTGTGACTGTAATGCTAGTGGTAGCTCCATCTAGAGCGATTTTAGTTATCCATAATAGAAAACGTCCTGTAATAGTATCTCTTTTTAATAAATTCATATGAAAAAATACTTCTGGGTAAAGGTCTCTTATATCAAAAATATATTTTTTCCGAAAAACTCTAAGAATGATTGCAGCGATCAAGTTCGTGAAGTATGGTGGGGAACTGAGTATTATTAAGTCACATTTTGTTGTAAGTATTCTTAGCGAAAGCTCAAAGGCAACAATCACTTCCTTTAGAAGTCGTATTAGTAAACGTTCTTGGTTTGATGCGAGAGTGAAGGTTAGATGACTTAGTCCTTTCTCTGCAGATAAATTTTTAATTTTAAACTCATTAGATAAGTCGGCAATGAAAAACTTTGCTCTAACTCCTGCTGCAGAATTGCCTTCAGGGTTTAATCCAGAAAAATAAAGGATTCGTTTCATAGAGGATCTCTAGACAAATAATTTGTAATAATAAAACCGATAATAACTTTTAGCGCCCTGTACATTGTAAAGTAAAGTGAGTAAATGGGATTGAAAACTAAAGAGGAGAATCTAAGGTTAGTGATAACACTATTTTGTTTTTTGTCGCTAAATAATTCAGAAAAAAATGTCGATAGCTTGTCCGTTCTGTATACTTTTCTGGCACTTACGATATGTCTCGTTGAGTCATCAACTTTTGTATAAATTTTGCATTCGCTACTAATTAAAAGTTTGTATCCGTATTTTTTTGCCCTAATAGTCCACTCATAGTCAGATCCATATTGAGGTAAAACATCCTCATTTAGTAAGCCGATATGTGTTAAGAGGTTGCTATTGAAAGCAATCGCTCTTGTCGGAAGCGTATCGTTGTCAAAAGAGTCATTTGTCTTGTTTGGAAGAAATGCACATTTTAGGTAGCTAAACTTAAATCCTGAATATTCAACTAATTCTGTATCCATATTGATGCAAACAGCACCAACTATACTTAACGGACTCGCCACAACGGGTTTAATTAAGTTTGCTATGAAGTCCTCTCCCTTGATTAAGATATCATCATTTAAAATAATAATGGGACTGTCTTTAAGGGTACTACTTACTTCTTTTAAGCCAGTATTAATGGCAGCAGTAAACCAGAAATGACTTGGGGCGCAAATAACTCTAATATTTACTAAACTTGAACTTATAATTTTCTGTTTGCTTATGCTATGATCAACTATTATTAAGCTAATATTGACTAGAGATTGTTGCTCTAAGATTTTGATAAGACTATTAACAGAATCTCTTTCATAGATCGAAGTTACAATGTGAACAATTCTTTTCATTTGAAAAAGCTCTCATTATAATCAAAAAGAGTCAATTTTAAGTATGGTGTACATGTGGAATTAGTATCAGTCATTATAACAACATATAAGAGAAACGAGTTTCTTGAAAGGGCCATTAACTCAGTCCTAAAACAATCCTATAGAAACATTGAAATTTTGATAGTTGATGACTCTGGAATAGAGGGAGCTAAACAGTTAACAGAAGATCTTGCTAAGCTAAATGGAAATATAAAATATTATTCTTATGGTTCAAATAGGGGACTGGCTTATGCTAGAAACTATGGGATGACTAATGCTTTAGGTGATTTTATAGCCTT
Organism: uncultured Oligoflexia bacterium; assembly: GCA_913058265.1. Lineage (GTDB taxonomy): Bacteria > Bdellovibrionota > Bacteriovoracia > Bacteriovoracales > Bacteriovoracaceae. Next base: position 60,225 of record CAJXPQ010000005.1, on the reverse strand, counting down.
TTTGGATGACGACGATGAGTGGAAGTCTAAAAAAATACAATCCCAAGTGAGTAATATCGGAGAGTATGACTTAGTTTACTGTGCAGCTGAAGTTTTAAAGCATGACGGCACTAAGCCTTCAATCATTCGCCCTATAAATCAAGGGAATCTAAAAGAATCCATAATTAATGATGGAATAGGAACAATATCATCATCATTTCTATTTAAAAAAAATCTTGTCTCTAGTGGTAGTGGAATTAATTTTGACGTTAACTTAGCATCTTCAATAGACCATGACTTTTGGATGCAGTTAGCTAGAGAAGATAAGTGTGTCATTGGCTTGAGCGATGCACTTGTGACAATTTACGACCCAGGTATGAGATTAACAATGATGTCTTCTTTTAGTGAACGGACAAAGGGCATCTTTCAATTTATTGAGAAGTGGGAGCAACAACTAATATTGTGGGCTGGAGCTGAGAAAGGCTCTCAGTTTGTAGATAATTATTTTATTAAAGTTTGCTCTAAACTATCGATTAGTTTACTTTTGAGAGGTGAATTTAGAGATGCTTACAATATCGTTGCGAAATTATGGGACCGTCGTGTAAAGAAGGTAAAGATTTTAAAATTCTATGCCTTAGAGTTACTCAAATCACTAATAAAAAAATTCTTTCCAAGTTGTGTTAAGAATCTACTGAAGAGGTTTGTGTGAACATAATAAAAATTAAAAAACAAATATTTGAAGCTCTACAGGGAGATGTTCTTGTAAAATCGAGTCAATCAATTTCATTTTCATTGATAAGAGTAGGAACTTTAAAAAAACTATATTTAACATCAAGTTATATTGATATCCCAAGTGATGAGATATTAGAATTAGACTGTTTCAGTGTGAACAATATACCGACTCAGATTTTTATCGGCCAAGTAAAGATAAGGCTAATATTTGAAAACATAGGCAGAGTGGTTACAACCTCTATTATGACTGATGACAGTCATCTTCGCGATGGATTACTTAGGGAAATGTATCCAGAATTACCAGCTCCAAAAGTTTTTGAAATTCATGATGAGTATATTGAAGAGGAATACATTGATGATCCTCGGAAAAAAAATATAATTTCCTCAGTTCATAATAATCTAAATGCCTTAAGAATTTTATTGAAGTCAACCAACAAATATAATAGAACTCAAGGCGAAAAGATTAAGAGTGTAATTCATGGTCAACTATATAAAGCAGATCATATCTTAATCAATAATGATCAGGTCTATCTTGTTGACTGGAGTGAGGGAGGAGACAAGGATGATCAAGGGTACGGAGATGCATTCTTTGACATTGCAAGTAGCATAAAGTGGGTGTTAGTTAAAAAAAGGTGGAGCTGGTTTTATTTATTTTGTTATCTGCAGAATTATTTAGAACTCGCGGAAGATCTTATTGAAAAAAACTCTAAAGAGTGGAAAAGATTTTTTCGGCCGTGTATTCAGAGCATATTTGACGACTCTGGGAAGTTTAGTGAAAGTTCACTACAAGTAAAGTATGTTATGTTTATGATTGATAAATATAAGAGTCGATCTGATGTCTAGTCTCACGCATGGAATAAAGTGGTTCTCTGCGATCGAAGTTATTGCGATAATTATTTCTATAATAACCCCACTGTATTTAACACAATATATCAGTCCTAAAGAATTGGGAGTGCTTTCTATTGTACTTTTAATCTATAATGGTTTGAATTTATTAGGGAGACCGGCTTTTGGTGAGTCTAGACTCCAAATGAATGAGAGTCAAAGTAGTGAAAGTAAAGTAAATGACTCCATATTTTTAATTAATATTGTGAGGGCCATAGTATTTATAATTATCTTTAATGTGATATCTGATCTACTCGAAAGTTATTATGATTATGATTTTTCCTATTTAATAAAACTAATGATTGTCGTAATTATAATTAGTTCAGTTCGAAGTCCTCGAATGTATTTACTAGGAAAGGAATTAGACTATAAAAAACTAGCAATATCCGAGTCATTGCCGAAGGTACTAAATTCGGTGACCTCTTTGGTTTATGCTATAAATACCCAGAGTGTTGAGAGTATATTATATGGAATGATTGTTGGAACAAGTATGAGGGTGTTCTTATCATATCTCTTCACCCCATATTGTTTTAAGTTTCAACCTAGTTTTAGGTCATTGATACCTCATCTTAAGTTTTCATTTTTTGTAATGGTTGAAAGGATATTTACATATTTCGGAAATAATTTAGACAAAATTTTTATTCTTCTGGTTGGGAATCTTGAATCACTTGGTTTATACCAACTTGGAAAGACTATTACCTACAAACCTGTTACGGTCGTTTCTAATTTTTGTGTAAGTATCCTATATCCATATACATCAAGAATTAAGCGGGAATATACATCTTCTGTATCACCTATTCAGTTACGAATCTTAAGGCTACTCTGTGTTTCTGCTATTATTGGATTAATTATATTTCTATTTTCTATACCAAATTTAAAATATATATTTAATGTGAAATGGCATGAAAGCTTTAAGTATAGTTATATACTTTGCTTAGCTGCAACACTGCACTTCTTTAATTCAACCTTTATGAAGGGCGTATTAAAAGGATTTGGAAATGTACTAATATTTTCTAAATTACAATTGTTGAAATCTCTCTTACTTTTAATCGTGATGTATCTTTTTTCAGAGAAATATGGTGCTATCAGCTTAGCCTATGGTCTGGTGATTTTTGAGATCTTAGTAACGATTCTTATGGTTTTTAGTGTGAAGTCCATGTCAAAGTGGGTTTTCTTCTTGTTGACCGTAATACTTACGATTTTCATTTTTAAGCCAATGCAGGAAAGTAACCTCTGGGTCATGTCGCCCTTTTATTTTGTCGGTTTAATTGTGCTAATTCCAACCTTTAACAGCGATTTTAAATGGGTGCTAAAAAATGAACATCAATAATATGATTGTTGAAAAAATAATTGCGAATAATATCACAGATTATATATTGCTCAGTGATGAATATTTTTTTATGGATAGCGGATTTGACTTGGATTTTATTGTCGCAGATTTAGACGAAGTAGAGAACGTTATGGGGAGTTATTCGGATGATAAGGTTCACGTTTATATTGTTTCTAAGACTCGTTATGAGATCACATATGCTATATATTCCATTGATCGTAAAGAAATCGTCTATGTTGATTTTATGAAAAGTTTTTTAGTAGAGAACTTCTCAATAGATATAAACTCTGAAAATGTTAAAGTTAAAGGTATAAACGTACTCAATGGAATACCAAAAAAAATATACTATCACTATAAACTTCTTACAAAACCACGAAAAAAAACAAAATACTTAAATGTTTTAGACATCAAATCTGAAAACTACGACACTACAGACTCAGAAGCCTTTTTAATTACCCAGGGAATAAAATTCTCTGAGGTCAGAGCAAGTATGAATCTGCTAATGAGGTTTCGTCGTAAAATTAGAAAGCTATACGTTAGAGATAGGTTCATAATTGTTTTCAGTGGGTGTGATGGAGCAGGAAAGACGGAAATATCTCGTAGAGTGTCACTCGCTTTAAATCGGTTGGGATTCAAAAATGAATACTTTCATTATTCTAAGGGGAATGACAAAAAAACCATGCCTTACACATTTCATGTTTTTTTTAAGGGGAGGACCCGACGAGTACTTAAGCTGCTTGCTTATACACTAAATTACTGCTCATATGTTAAATCCGTGGATCAAAAGAAATTTATAATATCTGATAGAAATTTAAACCATATGCTAATTAAGAGTAATGGCCATCTCTCTAAGTTTTGGATCTTTAAATCTTTGCTGCCATGCAAGCCTCAGTTGTATATTTCTTTAAAGCCTAGTGTTGAGAATATATTATCTCGTAAACGAGAAAAAACAAAAGATGAGATTTCTGAATTCTATCGTAGCGAGAAAAGATTAGTTTCAAAAAATGAGCTTATTTCTTATGTGAACGATGTTGGAATTGATCAATGTGTAGACGAAATTATAGATAAAATTTTTCAATTAAATGTATATGAACTTTCATCTTTTTATTCTACTTCAAAAAACTAAATCCTCTCGCCAATTTTTTTTGCGGGATTTCCGGCCCAAATTTCATATTCATTAGGGTTTTTAGTCAAGATTGAGTTTGCGCCGATAATTACACCTTTTGGAATAGAAGTAACATTTTTAACTATAACAGCATTTGTTCCGAAGTAGACATCATCTCCAATAGAAATGTTGGACCATGATACTTTGTTTTTTTCATCCTGAGCTAAAATTATTTCTTTTGTTTTAACGTTATGATCATGAGTTAAAATTTGAACATTATCAGAAAAAATAACGTAATCACCGATTTTGATATCGCCCGTTATATCTAGAGTTATTGTTTTTCGTATAGAAACATGTTTTCCGAAAAATAATTTGCCTCTTCTTGTTTCAGGGTGATTTGATGAAGTGACTTTCCGAATGGCATCAACGGTTGTTCCCTTGTAACTAGTTAGTTTGAAGTCCTCCATGGATGTCTTTGCAATATCTAAGAGAAACGGGCGCTTATGTATTTTTAGTCTGTATAATATCTCTTTTAAGATGTGTTTAATCATGTTTGATACCTAGTTCGTGAATATTTTCGATTACTATTTTAGTTTGCTTTTGCTGATGGAAAAAATTAATATTACTGTAGTCGTAGTTAACCATTCTATAGTTAGTCCAATTACCAAAAAAAGATTTTGAGTTTGGAATAACTCCTGCTAAGGCATCAATTCCCACGCCGATATCGATAAAAGAGCATTTATGTTTATCTCTTAATTCAGGAAGTATTAATATCTTTGCAACACTCATACCTACGAGATATACATCGATTTTACTTTGCATTTGATCCTCAATCAATTTCATTGTTTTTGAGTTGTCTTGAGAAGCTCCTTTCTGGGGAACACCGATGAACTCACTAATATCGCAGTTTTTAATATAGTCTTTGTACTCCGAATAGGTAATAAGTTTTTTTATAACATTCACTTTTTCTTCAGCTCCTATTACGCCTACCCTTAGTCCATTAAGTAATAAAAAAAGTATTCTGCTTGAGGTGAGTTGATACATATTTTCAAATGATATATTTTTGCTTAAGCCGTTAAGGCTTAATTTTGGAAGTAGAGATTTCATTGATTTATTATCGTGTATACATACATAGTCTGATTTTGATAACTTGTCTTTGTATTCTTTTAAGTCGTATTTTTTAATATCACTAGTTAAAAAAGATCTATTTACAATGTTCCCAACCATCTTTCCACTTAGAAACATCATTTCTGAGTCGCCGAGACGTATAAGGCAAAAAGGCTGATCTTTAACAATTCTACTTCCAAGTTCACTTATGGTCTCCAGTAAACTATGTGAATAGGGTTTGCTTATTAAAAAGGGATTTTTAAAGTTATAATTGTCAGATGCATTTATATTTTTGATGTTGGGAAGTCGATATTTTGGCCAAACCCACTCTATATTACCAAAAAAGATGATAAGTATGTTTGTAAGTTTCCTTCTAATTTTACCTAAAATATTCATTTTCAAAATCTCAATTATTGCTACTTTTGTAGTCGACTGTTAGTATAATCATTAATTTACAGAATATAAAGTAAGTCATGTAGGAGGATTGTCGTGCGCGTTATTGTGAATGCTGATGATTTTAGTTGGGACGAATCGACAAATGAAGCAATTTTAGAGCTGTTACGCTTAAAAATGATTACAAGTACTTCTGTTCTGGCAAACTCAATTACCCCAGATCTTGCTCGCGAGCTAAATAAGTTTAAAGATATCTCTGTGGGGCTACACTTTAATATAATTGAGGGACTACCGTCGTCAAACCCTGACGATATTTCATCACTCGTAGATCGAAATGGAGTTTTTTATCCTGCACATATATTATTATTAAAGTGTTTTTGCGCACTCATTAAGCGTGAGCACGTAGAAGTTGAGCTCAAATCTCAAATTGACGCTTTGCACTCCTGTGGCCTTGAGATTTCGCACCTTGATGGGCATCAGCATACTCATATTTTCCCTATAATTAGCACAGTGATCGCAAAAAATTTAAAAGGTTATGGTATAGAAAGAGTACGAACTGTCTCACTTTTTGGAGATAGAACGTTTCGATTGTTAGTTGTTAGATTTTTGTCATACCTGTCGAGACATAAGTATCGTTCCTTCTCCGGTCCAAAAGCACTGCTTTCAACGAGAATTTTTGAGCAAGGGGTGCCGTATCAAGTACTTAACCGATTTAAAGGTGAGGTCATAGAAGTGATGGTCCATCCAAGAGTTAAAAACACTTCTCTTTGTCACTTAGATCGTGAGAAAGAATACAATAAATTAAAGTCGGGATATCTGCAATCTGAGTTTTCAAACTGTGAATTTATAAGTTATAAAGAAGTATGAACGCGTCTAAAAAAGTATCAATTGCATCAACTTATGAAGCAGGGCAGAATAGATCTAATATCGAAAATAATATTGAATTTCTCAATAAATTTTCGTTTTCAGAGAATATTAAAATTTTAGAGATTGGCTGCGGAGTTGGAAACTTAACAAAGTGGACTTTTGATAATATCTCTAACGATATTGTTGGAATTGACATCTCTGACTCTGGTATCGGATTTGCTCGAGAAACTTACCCAAATATACAATTTGAAAAAATCAGCGGTGATAAATTAACATTTGCGGATGATAGTTTTGATTTGGTTATTTCGTTTGATCTTGTGGAGCACATTCCAAACGTTGAAGAGCACTTTAAGGAAGTTCATAGAGTTCTTAAAAGGAATGGCCAGTATATTTTTGCAACACCAAATAAATGGACGAATATTCCATGGGAAATTGCCCAAACTCAAAGCTTAGATTATAGGTTAGAACATCCATCCTTAATGAGTGTATTTCAATTAAAGAAAAGATTAAGAAATAATGGTTACACATATCAAATTATCAAAATGAAAGTTGTTACAGATTTTAGAATAGCTTTAGTTAGAGAAAAACTTGGTGAACTTGCATCAGTGATTTTTAAATATTTTCCTTTTGATTTTTTACCACTATCGATGTCGACTAATTTTTTTGTTTGCGCAACTAAGGGAGAGAAGAGTGAGTAAAATTCTTTTTGTTGCTTATGAATTTTTTCCACTTGGGGCTGGAGCTGAGATAGCATCTCACAGAATCTTGAAGGAGATTGGAAAAAAAGATATTGAAATAGATGTTTTAACAAGTTGGGATTTAAAATCAGGTTTAAGATCTGAAAAAATACCAGGAATAAATTTTATTGAAGTGCCAATATTAAGAAAAGATAAGATCAATACAGGCTTTATAGGAATGCTTATGTTTTTGGTTCTTTCTATCTTCCCTTTTATTTATCTTACTCTAAAGAATAGATATTCATTAATTCATTTTTGGGCCCTTTTGCCTTCAGCCATCTTGGCATTCTTTAACTTTAAAAGAATACCTTATGTTATTACGTTTGGTGGAGCGGATGTTCCTGGTTTTGCTAAGGGACAATTTGAGCTTTTACACTTCATCCTAACTCCAATTAGTAAAATGGTAGCTAGGGGCGCAAAGCAGTGCTTCGGTCCGAGTAATTTTTCCTCAAGCTACTCAGAGAAAAAACTGGGGTTGCGCAAGTGTATAACTATTTATAACGGAGCAGATAGATCAAATGCCAAAATCTCAACTGCAGTTACAACAAAACCTTTGAGATTAGTATCTGTATCAAGATTAGTTGAATGGAAAAGAGTCGACCTTGCGGTTCAGGCGGTAAACAGTATCGGAAATGTTTCTCTGGATGTCATCGGTGTTGGTCCAGAACTTCAAAAATTGAAGGACTATGCAAATGATGGTCCTGCAGAAATAAATTTTCTTGGATTTGTAGAAAATAGTGAGCTATACAAATTGCTTCCAACATATGATGTCTTTATTTTACCAACGATTGGTGACTCATTTGGAATCGTTTTTACCGAAGCAATGTCTTGTGGCCTAGCCGTGATTGGGGCCAGGGCTGGTGGGGTTACTGAGGTAATAGATCATGAAGTAAATGGTTTCTTAGCTGAGCCAAATGACTTAAATGATGTAATCTCTGTTATTAAGAAGCTAGATGAAGATCGAGAAATGTTATTGAAACTACAAAATAATTCAATAGAGCGTTTTAATAAAAGGTTTACTTGGGATGGGCCAATTGAATCATATTACAAAGTTTATCAGGGATATCTGTAATGAAAAAAATATCAGTTGTGATTCCAGTTTACAATGAAGAAGAGAATATTTCTAAGATTTCAACTGAAGTGTTAACTAGCATGCCCGAAGGTTATATTTCTGAAGTATTATTTATCAATGATGGAAGTAGTGATAATACACTTGCTGTTTTGAAGGAGCTTAGCAACTCTAATGAGCGAGTAAAGTACATTTCTTTTTCGAGGAACTTTGGACATCAATATGCTCTTAAGGCTGGTCTGGATCACTCTACTGGGGACGCTGTCATTTCTATGGATGGTGACTTACAACACCCACCAAGTTTAATACCTAAATTAATTGAGAGGTGGGAGAGTGGTGTTGATATAGTTGGAACAACGAGGATAGATCACCGAAATACAGGGCTATTTAAAAAAATATCCTCGAAATTATTTTATTCATTTTTTCGGTATATTTCAAAGTTGGACCTCCCTAAAGGAGCAGCTGACTTTAGATTATTAGATAGAAAAGTTGTTAATGTCCTTAAAAAGTTTAATGAATCACATCTTTTTATTCGAGGAATTATACATTGGGTGGGATTTAAGCAGGAATATATTAGTTATACTGCAAACGAAAGAAATGCGGGTAAATCAAAATATTCTTTTTTGAAAATGGTTCGATTTTCATTGGCAGGTTTAACCAGTTTTAGCGTGCGGCCACTGCATTTGGCATCCATTGTAGGGGGAATCTTTTCTTTATTAGGTTTTAGTTATGCGGTATATGCATTATTAGTGCATTTTATCTTTAAAGAAACAGTTGTCGGGTGGACTTCTATTGTTGCAAGTATTCTTTTTATGGGGGGCTTACAACTAATTGTTATGGGAGTATTTGGAGAGTATCTAGGAAAGATGTTTATTGAATCGAAATCTAGACCGAATTATATAATTGATGAAAAAAAACTTGAATAAATATATTCTCTTTATCGTGTTCCCATTATTACTGATCGTGATGTGGAGAGCTCTTAATGTTACACACCCATGGACTAGGGATGAAGCATACTACTTAAGTTACTCTGAATCTTGGAATGATGGAGAGACAAAAGATCTACGTTACGTCACCGAAAAAGATATTTATCAGGGTGCTATTTTCCCTTTTTATCGACTAGCTTTAAGGGCTACTAATTATATTCCACTTGGAAATGGCTTTTTTGATAAGAGAATATTAAATTTATTTTTACTACTTCTACTTTATCTATCATTTGTTAAGTTCTTCAAAGCTTTTCAAATCAATAATTACTTTTCAGTAGTACCTGTTTTATATGTGATGGTATTTCCAAAAATCTCAAAATATTTATTTATGATTCGACCAGACTGGACTGTCATCAGTTTAACTATAATGAGTGTCATCTTTACATTAATGTTTTTAAAGAGTAGAGAGATCAGAAGTCTATATGTCGCTGGCTTATGTGCTAGTTTCTCTGCGATCATTTATTGGAATGGTTTGATCACTTTACTGAGTTTTGGAACCGTATTGTTAACTCTAAACGAGTGCTCAATGAAATCAAAGCTTAAAGTGTTAGGCCTTAGCTCCTTTGTTTTTATTTTATTTAATATTATTCCAATGTCCTTTTATTACGATGAATTCAGAGCATTATCATCAAATAGTTATGGAACTGCTTCAAAAGTGGTAAATTCAAAATTTTACTTAACTTATATGTATTCCTTATTATCTGTTGTTCAGAAAGGATACCTAAGTAAATTAAATGACCTATTCTCTCTCTTTATTTTAGTCAATATCGTATCTCTCGTTTTATTTAGAAATAATAAAGATATATGGAAAATGGTACTTGTTTCATGCATTTTTTGGTTAAGTGCCTTCTTGGCAATAATATTACGAAGTCCTAGCCCTAGGCACTCTTATTTTTTTATTTTAATGTTATTACCTTCAAGCGTACTTATATTTAATTCTGTCTTAAGAAAATTAAAGACTAAAACAATTGTAACTATTGCATGTGTACTGACTCTAAGCTTTCCTCTTATTGTAATCTCTAAAAGAGCAACTTACCCAAATCGAGAAGAATCATATGCACAGTTTCAAGCTGATTTGAGAAAGATTCTTGAAAAAATCGAAGTTAAGAGGTTGTTAACATATTATGAATATGGCACTGGAATTCCGGAATACTCTAAGCTCTTTCAAATGTCATTCTTATCTCGAAATTTTAATTCCAAAGATGCTTTTAGCTCTTTCTTGAAGTCAAAGAATGTAAATGTTATCGTTGTGAGTGAAAGAACTAGAGACAGGATGGAGGGTATTGCAAAAGGCAAGATACCTGAATATTACAAGTTCTTGGGATTAATTCTAGGTGAAGAATTTCACTATGTTAATTCAGTTTATAGTTCAGATTACAGAACTAATAAAGGTAAGAAACCAAGGAATAAAGAGAAGTTTGAATCACAAGTTTGGACTCGATCTTTTTGATAGGAAACTAAAGGGTGCTAAATGAATGAGAATATTAGTCAATGGTGGAGGTTTCTTTAGAGTATGAATAATGATACTAAAAACTCACATTTAGTTAGTGTTGTAATAACAACATATAATAGAGCATCTGTACTAGAGCCTTGCCTTGATTCCATTCTTGGGCAAAACTACAATAACTTTGAAGTTATTGTCGTAGATGATTGCTCCTCTGATAGTACTTCTGAAATATTTAAAAAAGAAAAATATAAAAATATAACTTATATTCGTCATGAAAAAAACCAAGGAGTTCAAAACGCTTCAAATACAGGTTACTCGTATGTGAAAGGTGAGTACTTAGCATTCACTGGCGATGATGATATTTGGATTGATAAAGATAAGATTTCAAAGCAAGTTCAGGTTTTTGAGAATGATAAAGACTTAGAGTATGGAGTCGTAACTTGTGATGTAAACTTAGTTTCAAGCAAGGGGAAAGTTAAAAAAGGAATCAAGAGACCAAAGAACCTTGTTAGGCATATTTTAAATAGCAATGGAATTATTTATGGCTCAGCTGCTCTGTTAAGGCGAGCTGCTTTTGAGATGTGTGGTAAATTTGCACCAGAGTTGCCAAAGGGAACAGACAGCGACGTTTACCGAAGAATAATTCTGTTAGGATATAATGTTTATTTCAGTGATGAAGTTATGGTTGATTACATGGATGAAGCTAGTGATAAAATGACGAATTTAAATTTAAAAGGAATTGATCGTTCAATAGTTGCCAATAGATATAAATTGACTCGATATCAATTTATTTTAGGCCAGTACCCAAGTGTTAAATCAAACATTAACTACAACCTTGGTAATTATTATTTTCTTAAATATCAACTGAATAAATCGTATACCGCATTAATACTTTCAAAAAAACACTACAAAATGAGCTATTTAAACAATTGGTTCAATCTTAGAGCTTTGCTTAAGTTTATGAGAATAAGTTTTACTGTTTTAAGATAAGTTCAAGGTAAATACGGCCACAGTTCGTTTCATTTGTATTCACATAGTTCTTCTTAACAACCGAGTATAGATAATTGTTAAATTTAGGATACTGTACTAAGAAGTATTTATTATTAGATATTTTTTTTAAATAGCGAACAAATCTGCTTATTTTATCAATCGGTTGATATTCTACAATATTAAAAAATTCCGAAAAATACTCCATAATAGAGTCTTTGGTAAAATGTTGGAAATGTTTTTCAGATAAAGGCTTATTCTTATGTGGGACTGTGAGTAGAATCCTTCCATCATCTGTAAGCAAGTTTTTAAGTCCAAACACGAAATCGTGACATAGTTCCATGGGGATATGTTCAAAAACTTCAATTAATGTTATTAAATCAAATTTATCATCTTTAAGCTTAGTTATATCTGCTTGCTTGAAACTCAGTTGAGTATTGAGCGCCTTTGCAAGAGAGATTGCTTGATCTGAGTAGTCAATTCCCTCTATGATTTTTTCAGGAAATGCTTTTGATAGCTCTCTAACAAGGCGCCCATCACCAGTTCCAATATCTGCGAGTGTATTGAACTTTTTGTTAGATATTTTCTTTATTAAGAACTCAATTGTTGCACAATAATTAACCCCCCAACTCCAACTGACATGTTGAGTAAAGTTTCCCTCAAATTGAGGAATGTAATGATAAGGGAAGTCGTATTGATTCTCTTGAATTTTTTGTTCACTTGAAAGTGTCATAAGTATTTATCTTTGTGATTAGTTCTGAAATCTTTAATAGATCTTCGAATACCTTCTTGAAATGAAATCTTTGATTCCCATCCCAGTTTGTTAATTTGGGATACATCGAGAAGTTTTCTTGGGGTACCGTCGGGGTACTCTGTATTTGTTTGAATTATTCCAACATATCCCATCTCTTTTGCTATCGTTTTACAGGCTTCTAGGATAGTAATATCTTTTCCTGTTCCGATGTTAATCCAGTCGTGTTTGTCGAGTTTATTTTCAAGTAAGTAAATACATGCATAAGCAAGATCGTCGACATGTAAAAATTCTCTTTTAACTGTTCCTGTTCCCCATAGTTCAAATGTTGGGTCATTATTGTCGATAGCTTTTTGCATTCGTTGAATTATTCCGGGAATAACATGACTGTTATCAGGATGGTAGTTATCATTTTCTCCATAGAGATTGGTAGGCATCACAGAAAAGTAGTTTAAACCATATTGCTTTCTGAAGCTTTCAGCTGTTTTTAACCCAGCTATTTTTGCTATTGCATAAGGCTCATTTGTTTCTTCCAGTGGGCCCGTTAGTAAATATTCTTCCTTAATTGGTTGAGGACAGAGTTTAGGATATATACAAGAGCTACCAAGAAAAAGAAAGTTTTTGCATTCATTTTTGAAAGCGGCATCAAAAATATTATTTTGAATTAAAAGATTCTTGTGAATAAAGTCAGCTCTATATGTATTATTAGCATGAATCCCGCCTACTTTCGCAGCAGCATTAATTACGACCTCAGGTTTAAAGGTTTCAAAATACTTCATGACAGCGTTATGATCTTCGAGATTAAGTTCTTCTCTTGAAGGTGTTAGTGTGTTTGAATACCCCTGCTTGAGGAGAGATCTAAGCAGACTTGAGCCAACCATACCTCTTGAGCCACAAATTAAAACTCGACTATTTTTATTCATGTGATTCTTTAACTTTGTAGCCTGATGTTTTAAGAAAGGACTCTTTTTTAAAGAGCTCTAGGTCAGATAACATCATGTCTTGAATTAAACCATCAAGATCATGCTTTGGTTCCCAGCCTAGCTTCTCTTTCGCTTTTGAAGGGTCACCTTGGAGCAGGTCAACTTCAGTTGGCCTAAAGTATCGCTCATCGATGGCAATAACAGTTTGTCCGACTTCGAAATCAAAATGATCGAATGTTACTGCTTCTACGGTTGCTTTTTCATCAACTCCAGATCCTGTGAATTTTAGTGTAACGCCAACATGTGTGAAGGCTTTAATGATAAAGTCTCGAATAGAAGTAGTTTTTCCTGTCGCGATAACAAAGTCTTCAGGTTCTTCTTGTTGAAGCATCAGCCACATGGCCTCAACGTAATCTTTAGCGTGACCCCAGTCTCTTTTTGCATCTAGGTTACCTAAGTATGTAATCTTTTGAAGTCCGTGGGCCATTCTTGAAATTGCTCTAGTAATTTTTCTCGTAACAAATGTTTCTCCACGTAATGGTGACTCATGGTTGAATAGAATCCCGTTACAGGCAAACATATCGTACGCCTCACGATAGTTAACAGTGATCCAGTAGGCATACATTTTTGCTACACCATAAGGTGACCTAGGATAGAAAGGAGTTGTCTCTTTTTGAGGAGTTTCTTGAACCTTACCATAGAGCTCAGATGTCGAAGCCTGATAGATCTTTACTTTTTTGTCTAGCATTCTAATTGCTTCTAACAATCTCAGCGTACCTAAGGCATCAACATTTGCGCAATATTCTGGTATTTCAAATGAAACACGTACATGGCTCATTGCCCCAAGATTATAAATTTCATCAGGCTGAACATCTTGAATAATTTTAATTATATTTGAAGAATCTGTCAGGTCTCCATAGTGTAGATTTAGGTGAACTTTTTCTTCGTGTGGGTCTTGATAAAGGTGGTCTATTCTGTCAGTGTTGAATAACGAGGATCTTCTCTTAATTCCATGAACTTCATACCCTTTTTTAAGGAGAAATTCGGCTAAATATGCACCATCTTGTCCAGTGATTCCAGTAATTAGAGCTTTTTTCATGATATATTCTCTGCGTTATTTAAAATGTTATTATACAGACTAAGAAGCTTTGTTTCTTCATTTTCCCAGTTAAAGTTTTTTACCATAGTTATGCCCATATTTGAAAATGAATTTATATCGTCTCCTGAGTTGAGCAAATTATGAATTTTTTCGTAGTCTCCTGACATATTTGTTGGGTTTATCAACAGTGCACACTTATTATTAATTCCTATGTCTTTATAAATTTTAAAGTCTGAAACGACAAAGGGTAGACCTATTGCCATGTATTCAAATATCTTTGTTGAGAATGAGTTTAAATAGTTTCCGATTGGCTTCATGATTGAAAAACCTAGTATGCAGCCTTGAGAAATTTCTAAGGCTTCATTGAGGCCCATACTTCCGTAGATTATTACATGATTCTCTAAGTTCTTCTTCTTAATTTGCTTTAGCACTTGATCCTTTAGGCTATCAGTGATTGGTCCGATAATATGAAGTTTGCACATAGGATCTTGAAGTGAGGCTCTGAAATCAATCATTTCATAAATACCTCTGAGTTCAGTTACGCCTCCTAAGTAGAACAAGTCACGTAATCCCGACCTATCAGTTCTCGAGAACTCTGAGATCTTATTGAGATCAGGAAAATTCATTACACACTGAATTCTACTTTTTGAAATACTAGGATAATTATTCTTATATGATGGTTCAGCAATTATAACGTAAAACAGCTTTCCTATGAGCCAGTCAACAAAGGGATAGGTGAGAATGATTAATTTCTTTAGGGGGAGCCAATCTTTATTCTTAAGTTGTAACTGTACATTCTCGTGAGCATCAAAAATGATGTTCTTTCTAAAACATTTAAGAATAGCTGCAACGAAAAAAAGCTCCGGATCGTGGTAATGATAGATATTAGCTTTTTCTCTCAACAGGGGAAGAACAAATTTAAAGCTATAAAGAAACCTCTTAAGCCTGTTGGAGGGCTTCCCAATATCAATAATTGGTATAGACTGAACTTCAGAATTACCTTTACCGTCAGCGACATATAACTTAACAGCAGAGTATTTTTTCTTTGCACTAAGGCATTCTTTAAAAAAAATTCTTGTATCGTTTCTGCGGTGAACAGAGGTAAAGTGTATTATTTTAATCATTAAGCTTTAGCCTTCTATTCAAATAATTAAAAATAAAATAAATTGATGATAATAACACGGCAGTTAAAATGAGATATCTAGGAAAAATGAATTGATTGAATCCATTACCTAGACCCAAGTTGTAAGAGACATAGGTCACGACACCCAGTGAGACAGGATTCTTTTGAATATTCATTAGAATACCAATTAAAAATTTTATGAAAAAGCCGACAAATAAAGGCGAGAAAATAAGTCCTATCATACCCCAGTTCGCCCATGCTTCTGCAAAAAAATGACTAACCATGTAACCAGCTTTTTCTTCCTTAACTCTCTCTGGTGCAGTCAATTTCATTAATTCACGAGATGAAGGCTCTTTGTAGTCGATATTAAATTTTTTTAATAATTTAGACGTACTATGAAATCCGATATGTTCTCGATACTTAGGGTATGCATAGAAAGATAGGTAGTTCCCGTAGGATTGACTGATGATAATCCGATCAACAACTACTTTAGCGGCGACCTTTATTGGAAATCCCCTAACTTTAGAATACGATAAAATTAACATTACAAAAAGTATTAATAGGGAGGGTATTATATGCTTATAAGATATTTTAATACTTAAAAAGCTGGTAGCAAACAGAAAGCCTAATAAATAGAGGGGAAGTCCCGACTTATTAAGGTTTAATGTTACATAGAAAACTGTAATCAAAAAGAAACATAAAAAAAGGATGAAGTTCTTTATATTTTTATCTTTAAAGAAAGTTATAAACATTGAAAATGAGAGAATTGGAACAATTCTAAATCCAATTAATTCTTTTAGATAGTTATTTGCAGGATATGAGTGGGTTAAGTTTCCTCTAATTTGATCAAGGTCAACACCACTTCTTAGTAAGTTAAGCTGAGGGATTTCACCAACCTTATAAATAGTATAGGCTGTATAAAGTATTGATATAATAAGCCAAAAATAAACATTTAAAAAATATAGATTATTTATCACTATATTTTTAAGCTTGAACTTTTTGAAGTTGTTGTTAAACCGGAATTTATCTAAAATAATATTTGCAAGTAGAAAACCTAGAGGGATTCCTATTAAACACCAAGAAATGGCCATGGTAACGGCTTCAAGGGGAAATTCCTCTTGAGGAATAATCTTGAGTGCCCAATTATTTTGATAAATATTTCTAATGAAAAATGTAGATAATGCACCCATTGCGATTAGTTCAACGACAATATACCATGAGCAAAAGTTGATCTCACTGAAGGATAGTGGAGCACCAAAGCGATGCGCAAGGTAGCTTCCTAAAATGATAGAAAGGACCAGAAATAAAGATAAGAATGTTATTTCCATAGCAAGTATATTATTCTTTTAATGATGAATATTAAAGGGCATTTATTGTGAGAATATTGGAAATATCTGTTCGATCCGACATCGGTGGGGGACCTAAGCATTTACTCGATCTATCTGAAGTAACCTCAGCTGAAAACACTCTTTATATTGCTGCCCCGAGTAATGGTGAGTATGCAAGCTCTCTAAAGCAAGTTGCTAATGAGTTTATAGATATACCCTTTAGAAAATTCTCAATTTTTACATTTATTAAGCTGCTTAAAGTCTGTAAGAAAAATCAAATCAATATTGTTCATTCTCACGGTAGAGGTGCAGGGTTCTATTCAAGGCTACTTAAATTATTTGGATTAAAGGTTATTCATACCTTTCATGGAATTCACATTGAAAAGACTCTCGCAGGTAGAGTTAAATTATTTTTAGACAAAATTTTAGTACCACTAACGGACAAATTCATTTGTGTCTCAGATTCTGAAAAAGTAAATGCCGTAAACAATAACGTAACAAAAGAGGCTACCACTCATGTGATTCATAATGGTGTCATCATTCCTGAGCAAGTATCTACTGCAAGTAACGTGGATTTCGTGATGGGAACACTCAGTAGGTTAAACTATCAAAAGGGCCTCGATATTTTATTAGAATTTATCTCTCAGTTCGAATCAAAGAACGATGTGAAGTTTAAGTGTCTTATTGCTGGTGGCGGAGAGCTCGAAGGTGAGCTAAAAGCTAAAAACAAATGTAAGTCTATTAAGTTTCTTGGAAGTGTTGATGGACAGAATTTTATAAAAGATATTGATTTATATATTAGTTTTGCTCGGTGGGAGGGACTTCCTCTTGCGGTTATTGAGGCCATGTCACATGCTAAGCCTTGTTTGATATCAAATGTTGAGGGAAATACTGATTTAATCGCTGATGGAGTTGATGGATATATGTTTAACCTAGACTCTTACTCAGAGTTTGAGAAAAAGTTATTAGAGCTTATAAATAATAAAGATCTTCAATCAAACTTAGGCCAAAAAGCTCGCGAAAAAGTAATCCAAAAATTCAGTGTTGATCAAATGGCAGCTAAGACATTAGAAGTTTATAAGTCTTTATAGTTTAGCAATAGAGAGAAATTCGGCACATACTTTATTAATTTGCTCATCCGTAATTTCTGGAAAGATAGGAAGACTTAACATATTGTCTGCCGCATGCTCACAATTTGGAAAATCACCCTTTTTATATCCAAGCTCAGATAAAGCTGGTTGCATATGAAGGGGAATAGGGTAGTGAACACCACATCCAATATTTTTATTTTTTAAGTGAGCTAGCACTTCATCACGGTTTGATACTTCAATTGGATATAAATGATAAACACATTTTGAATTAGGTGTCGTTTCAAGAACTTTGAAACCCTTATTCTTCAGAATCTCATCATATTTTTTTGCTGCTGCTATTCTTTGGTTAGTCCAGGTATTTATATACTTCGCTTTTACACTTAGTATGGCGGCTTGAATACCATCCATTCTGAAGTTTCCAGCACAAAATTCATGTTCATACTTTTCAGTTCGACCATGGTTTATATGCATAGTGGCCGTCTTTAGAAGATTTGAATCTTGAGTTGTAACTGCTCCAGCATCTCCGTAGGCTCCAAGGTTTTTACCAGGGTAAAAACTAAAAGTTCCAAAATCGCCAAAGGTACCAACGCCTTGTCCATTAAGTTCTGCAAGATGTGCTTGAGCACAGTCTTCAATTAAAAAGAGATTATGTTTTTCACAAATTGCTTTTATTTTAATCATCTCAGCAGGATTCCCGTACAGGTGTACGGGAATAACGGCTTTTGTCTTCGGAGTGATTAAGCCTTCTATATCTTCAACTTTCATTGAGTAAGTTTTAGGATCACAGTCAGTAAATACTGGCTTTGCTCCTACTTCATAAATTGCCTCAGGTGTTGCAAAAAAACTATTTGCAGGAGTGATTACTTCATCTTCAGTGCTTATGCCAAGTGTCCTTAATGCAACTGTAATAGCACTTGTTCCATTCGAGCAACCAACGCTGTATGTACTTCCTTGAAGTTCAGAGAATTGTTTTGAAAATTCTCGCTCATAGTCACCCATAACAAATTTTTTGGAGTCTAGGACTTCTTCTATAACAGTTAGAACTTCAGTTTTTATTTGTTTGTATTGAGCATCGAGATCAACAAATGGTATTTTCATAATTACTTCTTTGGCATTCCAAGCCTACATTCTTTTGGAGTAAAATTAAGATTTACTTCTTTTCCAGTTTCTATTGATTCATATATTGCAGAGATTAATTCCAACGATTTTCTCCCTTCTAAACCTTGGACAAGTGCTGATTTATTCTCCTTCAATGCAGAGACAACATTGTTTAGGTATTCAGTATGTCCAAATCCGTAAACATCTGGAGGATTGACTCTATATTTTGATACGACTTCCTCGTCTCCAGGTTGGCCTTCAATAAAGTTCCATATCTTCATTTCATTAACTGCAAAACCACCAATCTCAACAGTGGCTTTTTCACCTAAAATTGAAATTGATCCTTCAAGATCTTTTGGTCTTGTGGCCGTTGTTGCCTCTATTACTCCAAGAGCACCATTTTTAAATTTTAAGATAACAACACCTGTATCTTCCGCTTCTATATCAACCAATGCTGTTGTCGATTTAGCAAAAACTGATTCAACATCACCCATCATCCACTGAAGTAAATCAACATGATGAGAGGCTTGATTGGCAAATACTCCACCATCATGCTCCCAGGTACCACGCCAATCAGCTTGGTCATAATAGTTTTGATCACGACACCAGCGAACTCTAATGGTTCCCATTACAAGTTTACCAAAGCGCCCTGCTTCAAGCGCTTCTCTTAGCTTTAAAACAGGGTAGTTAAATCTATTTTGCTTGACTACAAAAAGTCTAATACCTGCCTCATCACAGGCTTTAATCATCTTATCTGAATCTGACAAAGTCAGGGCCATGGGTTTTTCGACGATAATATGTTTTCCGTATGGAGCAAGGTCAATAGTATTTTGTGCGTGAACTCCAGAGTGAGTAAGGATGCTTAAAACATCAATCGAATCACTCATTTCTTTCATCATCACATGCATATCGGTGAAATAAGGTACATCGTACTTTTCGCCATAATACTTTGCTTTAGATTCAATGAGATCACAAACTGCTACGAGTTTAGCATTATTAATTCTTTGTTCACCGAGGTTTCCAGCATGTTTTCTTGCTATGCGTCCACATCCAATAAGTGCAAATCTAATCATCTTTAATTCTCCAAGATCAAAATATACATCAAAAAATATAATTTAGGCTAGTAAGTACCTTAATTAATTTCAATATTTACGATTATTTACTCAATATGCTATCTTAGTGTCTCTTGGGGAATATTAATGAAAGTACTGTATATAATTGATCAGAAAGTTGAGTCGGGTAAAACTTCTGGAATCATTCACAAAGTTAAGGGGCAACTCTCTCAATGGTCTCAGAATGAGTGCGAAGTCGGCCTACTTTCCATGTATTGCTTTAAGCTTTATGATGCAGATCTAAACTTAAAGGATGATTCAAAAGCCTTTGATATTAAAAGGCATGGACGTTATTTCACCCTTCTTAGAATGGTTCTTTCGACATTTAAACTTTTTTTATATCTTAAAAAAAACAAATACGATTTGATTTATATGAGGCAAAGGCCTTGGATGCCATTCTCCCAAAAAATTCTAGGCTCAAACAGAGTCATCGTTGAAATCAATACATTTGATGAAAAAGAATATCAAGTCATATCGAAGGCAATGTATCTTTATAATAGGTATAGTCGAAAATGGTTTTATCCCTTTGCTGATGGATTTGTGGGAGTTACGTCAGAATTGGCAGATCATTACTCAAAAGAGTTTAATAAAGAAGTCATTTCAATTGGTAATGGCATTCATGTCGCAAACTATCAGATCGAATCTCCTGAAAATGAAAAGCCTGTTATTATTTTTGTAGGAGCTCCTGGCTTTAGTTGGCATGGTCTTGATAAGGTTACTTATCTCGCTGAACAACTTCCCGAATTTGATTTTAAAATAATTGGTATCGATGGTGAAAATACTAAAAATATTCAGTATCACGGATACCTTCCACTTGAAGAAGTAAAACAGATTGCATCTCAAGCTGATATAGGAATTTGTTCGTTATCACTATATATTAATGGCTTAAAAGAATCTTCAACTTTGAAGTCGAGACAGTACTTGGCCCATGGACTTCCCATAGTATATGCCTATGACGACACAGATCTCGTTGGCGATGAACCGTTCTCACTAAAAATTCCAAATACGAAAGATAATACTAATACTCACTTGAAAGAAATTAAAGAGTTTGTTCTTAATGCCAAGGGAAATATTGAGTTAAGAAGACTGGCGAGAGATTTTGCTGAGAACAAGTTAGATGTTGGTACCAAAGAGAAGCAAAGAATTGATTTCTTCGAAAAAATAGTGAGTGAATTGAACATCTTGTATATAATTGATCAGGAAATTGAAGGTGGGATGACTGCAGGAATTATCCATAAGATTTCAGCTCAACTCGACTATTGGTGTAGAAATGGAGCAAATGTAAAACTTCTCTCTCTCTATAACTTCAAAGTCTATAATTGTAATCTCGAATTGATAGATGATTCAAAGTCCTTTGATATAAGCATTCATAATAAATACATGACACTATTTCGATTAATCTATTCAACGCTAAAGCTAAGACTAAATATTCACAATTATAAGCGCGACTTAATATATATGAGAGTTAGGCCTTATGTACCTTTTACAAGATCTTGTTTGAAGAATGATAAAGTTATTTTTGAGTTAAATACAAACGATATAGAAGAATGGAAAGCCGTCAATAAATCCATGTATTTATATAATTTATTAACAAGAAAGTTATTCTTTTCATTAGCAGACAGCTTCATAGCAATGAGTAAAGAAGTTAGAGAGATGTATTTATCATTTGGCAAAGAAGTTAAGATTATTGAAAACTCTATAAATGTAGACGAGATTAACTTTGTGGAAGTTACGGGAAACCAAAGAGCTCAAATTACTTTTGTGGGTAGTCCAGGCTTCAAGTGGAATGGTATTGAGAAGATTCCTGTTATGGCGAAAGCTATGCCTGCATTTGACTTCCATATTGTGGGCGAATCTGGAGAAAACCTTGATAACTTAACTTATTATGGATTTGTTTCTCTTGAAAAAGTTAATGAAATCTTAAATAAAACAGATGTCGCTATCGCAACACTATCTATGTATGAAAAAGGTTTAAGTGCAGTATCTACTATTAAAACTACGAGGTATCTTGCTCAGGGTCTTCCTATTTTTTATGGATATCATGAAGATGGATTTGATTTAAAAGCTGAGTACATACTTGAGCTGCCAAATATTCCAGGAAACGTTGCTGATAATTTAGAGTTGATTAGAGAATTTGTTGAAAAGTGTTTTGGTAATGTAGACCTAAGAAAGCAGGCAAGAAAGTTTGCAGAAGATAATTTAAATATTGAAGTTAAAGAGAAAGAAAGGTTAGAATTTATTAAAGAGCTAGCAAGAAGTTAGTACATAAAACATATGATATCGATTAAATTTCATATGATAGCTAGATTTTACTTCGAAGTACTTTGAGATATCACTTCGAATTTTATATTTTGAGTACGACTTTGTTCCAATCTCCCAATAGTGTTCCCCGTCAAATTTCCATGTCTTGTAGAACTTAGGAAGTACAAGGTTAAAATAGAGGCTTACCTTTTTTGGAAGCCTAAAGAAGAATTCGAACAAGTTTGTATGTGCATAAGGTAATGATAAGACAAAGTGAGTACTAAATTGTTGAACCTCAGATAATGCTTTCTCAAAGTTTTCATAGGGAAGGTGTTCTAAGACTTGGCAACAAACTATTACGTCATATTTTTGAGTTAGATGATTGCCGAGATCCAGTACTGATCCTTGAATATCAGGTTTTAAGTCTGGTGCGATATCAAATGTATGAACAAGATCAATATGTTTTTTTAGATAATCAGATACAACTCCATCCCCTGGGCCAATGATTAAGACTGACTTTGGTTTTAGTTCTAAAACCTCTTTAATTTGGTTCCAATACGAGACCCATCTTGGGATATCTGTGTAGTTTTCAAATTTGTAATGATCTTTAGAAACTTGCATCAACCTGACCTTTTATATTCTCAATGAAAAACTCTCGCGAAAATTCAGCCGCCCTAGCTTGTAAATCTTCAACATTTTTATCAGTATGACTTTTAATCGCCTCTTTCAAAGCTTCTTTTGTAGGTTCATTAAAAAATGTTGATGTATATTCAGTTTGTGTTTCAAGCACTCCGCCGTATCCATAAGCTATGAGAGGAGTTCCAGCAGCATTAGCTTCAAGGGGAGTTATTCCAAAATCTTCAACACCAGGGAATATAAATGCTTTTGCTTTGGCATAATGCTCAACGACTTCTGCACGTGATAGGCGACCCATGAACTTTATATTATCTTTTGCAAGTGCCTTAACTCCTGCAATTTCATCCTCTGAGCCACCACCTATTATACGAAGTGGGAATCCAAGTTCATTAAATGCTTCAATAGCAAGATCAACTCTTTTGTTGGGTGCAAATGCTGTCACCATTAAATAAAAATCTTCTTTTGCTGGGGGATTTTTTTGAACTTCTTTAAAGTCTGCAAGATCAACAAAAGGATAGACAACATTAGTTGGAGTACTACCTCCATATTGAGTGAGGAGTCTTTTTTCTACAAACTTTGAATTGGGTAGAAATAAATCAACATTAGTATTTGAACGCTTATCCCACCACGCGAGATATGGACGTATAATATGCGCCACAATCTTTACAGGCAGGGATGCATTTCCAAAATAGTTTTCAAATTGATCGTAGATATATCGCATCGGACTGTGAATATAGCAAACGTGCTTGGCACCTTTTGGCTTTTTCACGCCTTTAATTACGCAATGAGAACTTGAAATAACAAGGTCACATTCATGAGTAATTTTCATGAGATCGGCCGCAAGTGGCATCAAGGGCAAAAATTTACGATAGTTCTTATATATTCCAGGAACTTTATCTAGGAATGAAGTAACGATTTCTCTATTTTCAATTGAGGGAGGCAACTTTCCTTTGTCATGAATCAGAGTGTAGATCGGAGCATCTGGATACATTTCACATATCGCCTCTAAAACTCTTTCTCCGCCACGAAAACCCGTGAGCCAATCATGTAAAATTACAACTTTCATGTCATTAAGTTAGCAATAATTTCTTTATGCGACAAGTTAGAGCACTGAGGTTTTGGAGCTTTGTTGGATTGTTCTTTTTGCTTAGTTTTGCACGTAGATAGGTTGGGCCAATAGAATTGTGTGTGCACAAATGTATGGACATGTGCGGCGATGAGGGTTATAATATGGTTGAGTGGTTAGTATATTGTGATTTCAAGAATCAGCTGTTGGCCAGGGAGAAGGGGCGCTTCTGCGTTAACTTTGAGGATGCAATTGAGCAAATCGAAAAAGGTGATTTTTAAATTATTGATAGTCCTGGTGTTAAATACAAAGATCAGAAATGCTTCTTGATAGAAATCAACATGTATCCGATAATAGTACCGTTTAGAATTAGCAACTGCATAATACAATTAATAACGATGTTTCCAGACAGGAGGTATAAGAATGAAAAATTCTAAGTTGAAGCGTTTGCAAAAGCATGTGGCCGAACAAGACTACACAGTTGATATTGAGTTAACAGAAAGACTTAGAAACTCCCTATCTGATACTAAAATAAATCTAAGAGTACCTTCTGAATTAAAAGAAAAGCTAATGGCGGCCGCAAAAAAACGAAATATGCCCTATCAGCGTTATATCAAAAGCATTCTTTTGGATGCTGTTGTAAAAGATATGGCGAGCTAGAAAAATCATCTTGCACTAAGTTACTAATCTATAATTTCATACATTTATTAATTGGGAGTTTTTTCTCGAGTTTGCAGGTTCTTCTTTTGAGGAGAACTTATGGAAATAGATTTAGAAAAACTATCAAGTTTAATTTACAAAGTGCGAGGCCAGAAAGTTATGATGGATAGTGACCTTGCAAAGCTGTACGGGGTTGAGACTAAGATGCTTAACAGGCAGGTTCGAAGGAATATCAAGCGGTTTCCTCCGGACTTTATGTTCCAAGCCTCGGAGGATGAGCACTCAGAATTGCGGTACCAATTTGGTACCGCAGATATGACAAGTACTTGGAATCACAAATCGAGGGCCATGCCAATGTTATTTACTGAGAACGGGGTTGCCATGCTCTCTGGTATATTGCGCTCTGACCGAGCAGTTGAAGTCAATATTGCAATTATGAGAATCTTTACAAGACTTCGAAGCTTTCTTTTATTTGAGAAGGACTTGGCCAAGAAGGTAGATGAACTAGAAAGTAATACTACAGAAATATTTAAAGTTGTTTTCCAGAGGTTGGATAGCCTTGAGTTTAGTAAAGTGCAGAGCACATCTAAAAAGAAAATTGGGATTAAGGGATAGCCTATGCCAGCAATCTTAACATTTTTTGGAATTATCATAAATTGTACTATAGAGAGCATAACCCACCGCATATCCATGCGTATTATCAAGGATATGAGGCAGCATACTCAATTAACACAGGAGAAAAAATTATTGGTAAATTTCCTCGAAAGGCTGATAAGATTATTAGTGAATGGATAAAAGATTATCAAGCAGAGTTATACGATGACTGGAATCTTATGTTAGAAGGGAAGCAACTAAAAAGGATCCCCGGAGCCGATCAATGAGAAAAGTAACAGCTGTAAAGACATTTGATTCATATTTAGAATGTGAAATGGAGAATGGGGATATTTATAAGTATGATATGTCATATATTCATGTAGAGCTTGCAGAAATGACTAAACCACTTATGGATAAAGACTTTTTCAAAAATGCTTATATTGAGCTCGGCTCAGTTGCTTGGCCAAACGGTTATGATATCCACGCAGATTCAATTGTTAGAGATGGTGAATTAATTAAAAAAGAAGCTTCTTAAACTAAAGCAACGGATTTCACCAATTTTTCTTACTTAACGCACCTCCTCTTTATCTATAAAATGACAAACCTCGTCTCAAAAGCTAGAATTTTTTACTATGAACAAAAAACTTAAAAACCTAGACTACTTTCAGCGATTTATCGATCTATGGATTGTGCTAGGCTCATGGATGCTTGCTTATTTTATGAAGTTTGAATGGAAGCTTCTTGGTTCAAGTGAAGTTGTTTCATTTGAAAGATATCTTGGGTATGGGTTTTTATTATTAGTTGTCTCAATGGTGGCCTTTAAAAACAGCAGACTTTACGGGGATTTTAATAATAACTCTCTAGTTAAGACAATCATGCGTCAACTTAAAGGTAATGCCATTGCATTCATCGTATTTATGGTGCTTGCGTTCTTTTCTTCATCGGAGAGGATTTCAAGGATGCATTTAGTGGCCTACGTCTTAATTTCAACAACGTTATTAATAATCACTAAAATTATATTTCACAACCTAATGTCTAAGCTTTCAAATACATATGTCTTTATTGGAAACGGACATGTTATTTGCGACTATTATGAAAATCTAGTTAAAGGTGGAAAGGCCAAGGTTCTTTATTGGATTGATGCTCCCTCAGATATCGAAGGTGTGAATAGAGTTGATACCGTTGATTTTGCAAAACTAGAGAAAGAGCAAGTCGCTTCTGTCATCGTTGGCTACGATAATAAAGATATTAATACAGCATACGAATACCTTGAAAAACTGTCCGAATTAATTATTCCGCTGGTTTTCCTGCCTGACTTAAAATTTGCTCGTGTAGGCTACTCCTTAAAAGACTTTAAGGGACAACCGGTATTTCATATAAACGATCCAAGTGCTAAGCCTCTTGGAATGCTCTTCAAGCGAGTCTTTGATATTCTTTCTTGTGGAATTGGAATGCTTTTAATCTCTCCAATACTTTTAACCATTGCAGCTCTTGTAAAATTCACAAGTAAGGGACCTATTTTTTATGGTCAAGTGAGGATGGGAGTCGATGGAAGAGAGTTTAAAATGTGGAAGTTTAGGTCGATGGTTGTAGGCGATGCTAATTCTGAGGGCTGGACGGTAAAAGATGATCCACGTGTAACTAGGATAGGAAAATTTATCCGAAAAACAAGCATCGATGAATTACCACAGCTTTGGAATGTTGTGGTGGGGGATATGAGTCTTGTTGGTCCTCGTCCAGAGAGACCAGTATATGTTGAAAAGTTTCGAGCAGAAATTCCTGGCTATATGATTCGACACAAATTTAAAGCAGGTATAACAGGCTGGGCACAAGTTAATGGCTGGCGTGGAGATACTTCAATTGAAAAAAGAATTGAGTGTGACCTTTGGTATATTAAAAACTGGTCATTTTGGTTGGATATCTCAATTATTTTTCTGACTTTTTGGAAAGGCTTTGTGAATAAAAATGCTTATTAAGGACTATCTATATGAATACTGAAATGGGGAAGAGCTACCAGTTTATCTTTTGGGGTTTAATCTTTTTATTTTTAGGTCTTATGACAAGCCCGACAGGAGTTTCTCTTTATCATATTCTCATTTTTGTTCCGACTGTATTTTTAATCATTCAAGGCGATAGAATACAGATTTCAAAAAGCTCATGGTGTCTTATCCTTCTATCTGTTTGGGGTGTGATAGCAACATTCTACAATTACGGAACTCTAGTAAAACCATTTAAGGCTTTTCAGGACGTAAAGTATTATCTATTTGGTATCTTTTCTATTATTACACTTAGATTCTTTTTTCAGAATGCACCTTTAAAACACAAAAAGGCATTATTAAAAATACTCTTATTAACAGTCATTGTGGGCTTCTTTGTGGGCATTGGAAAATCATGGTTTGGCTTTGATGTCGTCAAGTGGCGCTCAGGTGATTTTCATCCAAGATCTGGTGGATTTACAAACTATATGCGCTACGGCTATGCCAGTTCCTTCTTGTTATTATTTGGGATCGCTGCATGGTTTAACTTTGATAAAGTTAAAAAATATATTTCGAAAAAATGGTTAATTGTCTTTATCACCTTTAATATTGCTGCAATTCTTACTGCACAAACAAGAGGGGCCGTTCTTGGGCTCTCAGTTGGGTTACCATTTTTACTTCTACGCTATAAGCCTATTATTGGTAAGTCTTTATTTGGGCTTGGTATTACTGGAATTCTTGCAATTGGAGTTTACTCGGCAACTTCAAAATCTACCAATAGGTACTTTAATATTAATGATTCTTCGAATAACGTGCGTTTAAGTCAGTTCTACTCTGCAGTTAAAACAATTCAGGAGAAACCAATCTTTGGTCTTGGTGCCGACCAGTTTAGTTATAATGTGAAAGATATAAAAGAGCGCTATGGAATCTGGTCAAAAAATTACATTGGGCACTCTCATAATATCTTTCTTGAGCATGCAGCAAACTACGGAATACCTGGTTTGATTTTCTTCCTAGGCTTTCTAATTTTTTGGTTCATTGAGATGGTTAAGCATGGAACGGATTTTTCGTGGGTGGTGGCCAGCTATATTGTTGCCTTTACAGTCGCCGGTCAGGTGGAACTTCTTTTTGATGTGATAAACTCTCACTTAATCTTTTTCGTATATGCATTCAGTCAATTCCAACTGCAAGGCTCAGGTGAAAATTCTGATTATATCGCCGAGGTTAAGTCATGAATGATTTTGAAACAAAATATGTGGCAAAAAACCATTTCGCAAATAATGCCTATCAATGGATGAAGCTAAGATTTGCTGAAGATCCAAAGTTTAAAGAAGCTGTCATTTCAAGTATCTATTTTGATACCCCCTCCATGTTTCACATGCACGAAAAGTTTGAAAGTGATCATATAAAATCAAAATTCCGCATAAGGTGGTACGAGGATATGAAAACTGGTGAGCCTAGTGATGTCTGCTTTTTTGAATTTAAACATAAAGTTGGTGAGAACAGATTTAAAAAGAGAATTAAAAATAAGAATATCTTTAGTGATTTGGACTTGGACTCGCCTGAGTTTATAAATTGCCTTGATGAGTTAAGGTTGTATAATTCAACTATACTGGAGAATATATTTCCCGTTTTTCAACTAAGTTACACTCGTAGTCGCTTTGTCATTCCAGGGACAGAGATAAGGCTATGCATAGATAGAGATATACATATTAGAAAGATTAATAAAAATATTATGAAAAAAGACTTTAAACCCATGAACCTTTCTCATTGTGTATTTGAGCTTAAGGGTGAGACAGCGGTCCTGCCTGAAAGTTTAGAGCGAAT
This sequence comes from uncultured Oligoflexia bacterium, assembly GCA_913058265.1. Lineage (GTDB taxonomy): Bacteria > Bdellovibrionota > Bacteriovoracia > Bacteriovoracales > Bacteriovoracaceae. The sequence continues at coordinate 31,076 of CAJXPQ010000005.1, read as the reverse complement.
TGAGAATTTTGGGTTTCACAAAAATAGCTTTTCAAAGTACGAACAATGTTACAGAGAACTAATAGAATAGGAGTATAAAGTGGAAAAAATATTTGATTTACAGGTACTATCGAACTCAGGAATACAGAAAATGGCGGATATAGGAATCTTTCCATTCTTTTTAATCCTAATTTGCTCATTAATGGCTTCACTCTTTATATCTCATTTATATGTTAAGTTTTATGGAAGTAAGGGGACTGGTAGTACATTACACAGAGCATTTCCACTACTTGGAGTTGCCATTACAGCAATCTTTGTCAGTCTACAGTTCTCAATCCCACTGTCTCTGGGGTTGCTAGGGGCCTTATCAATTGTGAGGTTTAGAACTCCAATTAAGGATCCTGAGGAAGTAGGTTTTATTTTATTAGTAATCGCAACAAGTATCACCTGTGCGACTTTCAATATGCCTTTTTTGATTTTAATAATGTTCGTTTCTATTCTTGGACTATGGATACTTAAGAAAGATAAAAGACTCTTTAGAAAGAAAAATCATGAAGGAATGATAATCTCTAAAATTCCACAGAAAATATATGATGAGAAAAACAATGATATTATGCAAGTTTTTAAGTCCAACATAGTAAATCCTAGGATCGATAGCATAACAGAGAGTAATGATGAGTGTACTATATCCTACATTTTTGAAGGCTTAGATGAAGTCGTCATAAGTAAGATGAGATCTGAGCTCAACCTAATAAGTGATCAAATTAGGATTAATGTCTTTTTTAATCAGAATCAAAATCAAATTTAACAAGTGAAGTATCTAAAGACTCTTTCATTTTTTATTATAACTTTGTTGTTAATCCTTTGGGTATCCTGGGCAAAACAGAGTGAAAAATATGAGGACGCATTTGAGGTGTACCGGGGAGAGTCAGAGAATGCACGTGGAATATATACTGGTAAAATTAGGGACGTATATAACCCAATCGATAAAGCATTCGTTATTAGTGATGAGCTTAAGCGTCTAAAGAAAAATAAAGTTGATATCTCTCGCTACAAACACCTTCCAGTTATTTCTCTTTGGGGTGACCCTGAAGATCTTCATGATGAGGATAGAGGAATAATCGTTAATGGTTTTAAGAAGGGCCGTCTGTGGGAGCGAGCCGCTTTTATGCGCTATTATAAAAACGGTCAGAATACTTTTGAAAGTATCGTTGGACTTAGGCAGCATGGTAGAGGAAGTCGTAAGAAATATGTGAAAAAAAAGAACTTTCGCATATATTTTAGAGACAAGTACGGCGAAAAATCATTTAAATTAGAGCCCCATATATCCTTTAAAGAAGGTAGCCCCATTAAGAGAATGGTACTAAGAAAAGAGCATGGCATTTATTTTAGAAATGACTACACCTCATTCTTACTGCATAAACTTGGGGGATTAGGACCAAAATTTGAGCACGCGGCATTAATGATAAATGGAGAGCTTCATGGAGTTTACACCATGACGGCACATCTGACATTTAACCAACTTAAACTCTCTGTGGGACATGAGAATTTTGTACTGGCTAAAATCTACGGTGAAATGACAACTCGGGACTTAATACTTTATGAAAAGCTTAGATCCATTTTAGAGAAGTATCCTGATATAAATTATGACTTTGTTGATGACAAGGTTAGTATGGATTCTGCTATTGCCGACGTGCTGGTAGTTATGTATTCAGGAAATGGCGATTGGTCCCAAGGTATGTATTTTAAAGATTTAGAAGGAAAAAATAAGTGGAAATATATTTCATGGGACTTTGACACAACATTTTCAAAAAATGGCTATAATTCCTCGAATGGTGCAACGAATGCTTTCAACACTAGAAGTGTTGATCTTGTCACTAAAAAGAAGAAGGGGAAAGTCCTGTGGTCTATCTTCAATCGTTTAATTTATAAGGATCAAAAATTTAGAAAGTACTTCAGTGATAAAGTGAATGAATTATTTACAATACTTGAAAGTGCTGAGCATGAAGAAGTTCTAAAGCGTTATGAGCTAATAGCATCTGAAATTTCTGATGTGGAGGCCAAGAATAATATTCAATTATTTAGAGATTATAAGATAAAACGTAAATCCATCCTCTGTAAAGATCTAAAAGAGTTTGTGAACTTAACTCCAGAAACTTGTATTGAAAATTAACAACGATATACCTGACGTATTTTCTTTAATGATGCACTGTGAATCTTCAAAAATCTAGTATTTTTAAGACCACGTATGCTAAGCTAACAGGGTTAAATTTTAGGAGAAGAATATGGATATTTCAGTAATTGGTACTGGTTATGTGGGTTTAGTTTCAGGTGTATGTTTTGCAGAAATGGGGAATAATGTCACTTGTATCGACATTGATGCAAATAAAGTTCTAACCATGAAAGATGGTAAAAGTCCGATTTATGAACCTGGACTTGAGTCAATGATGAAAAGAAATATTGAAGATAAAAGAATTAACTTTTCGACTTCATATGACTCAATTAAAGAGGCAAAAGCCGTTTTCATGGCAGTTGGAACACCAAGTGGTGATGATGGAAATGCAGATCTAACATACTTGTATGCAGCACTTGATTCTTTAATACCTGTCATGCAAGACGATTTAATTGTCGTTTTAAAATCAACTGTTCCAGTAGGAACAGGTACGAATATAAAAAAATATTTAGCAGAGAAAACAAATAAAAATTTTCATGTTGTAAATAATCCGGAGTTCCTTAAGGAAGGGTCAGCTGTAAGTGACTTTATGAAACCTGAGAGAGTTATCATTGGAACGGATGATGACGGTGCTTTTAAGGTGATGGAAGAGTTATACGAGCCATTTAATAGACAAATTTCAAGAACAATACAGACTTCGAATTTATCTGCTGAAGTTATAAAGTATGCCGCCAATTGTTTTCTTGCTACCAAAATCTCATTTATGAATGAAATCGCGAGGCTATGTGATGCTACTGGTGCTGATGTTGAAGAAGTTCGTCATGGAATCTCAACTGACTCACGAATTGGAACTCAATTCTTATATCCAGGGCCTGGGTATGGTGGATCATGTTTTCCAAAAGATGTGAAAGCGCTTATTTATAAAGCTAAAGAGATGGGAATCGATTTTAAAATTGTAAGTGCTACTGAAGAAGTAAATACTGAACAAAAACTTTATATGTTTGAAAAAGCTAAAAAACATTTTGGTGATTTAAGTGGAAAGCATATTGCTATTTGGGGAACTGCTTTTAAGGCCAATACAGATGATATTCGTGAAACCCCTGCTCAGTATATTGTTGAAGAGCTGACAAAAGCTGGAGCAAAGGTGACTTTCTATGATCCTGAAGCTGCCGATCACTTTGAGGTTTTAGCTAAAGAGAGATCATTCTCAGCAGTGAAAGTTGATAATAAATACGATTGTCTAAATGAGGCAGATGCCTTGATGGTATTAACTGAATGGAAAGAATTCAGAGCACCAGATTTTGGAGAAATAAAGAAAAGATTAAATAGCTCAGTGCTGTTTGATGGAAGAAATTTATATAAAACAGCACATGTACTGGCAGAGGGTTTTGATTACTATGCAGTAGGTAAAGCAATCTAGTAAGACAGAGGTATTTATGACTTTAATTTTTAAACAGCTCTTCGCACTTCTGAAGCTATTAAACTCAGAGAAGGGTGAGAAATCAATTGCAGTTGGTTTTGCCTGTGGATTAATCCTTGGATTTGCGCCAGTGTTTTCTTTGCAAACTTTGTTGGTGATTTTTGTTATTCTTCTTTTTAGAGTTCAAGCTGGAGCTGCATTTGCCTCTGCCTTTTTTTTTGCCTTTATAGCTTGGATACTTGATCCCGTATTTGACTCTGTTGGCAGTGTTATCCTCGAGATGGATGTATTTTCTGGAATTTTCACAACTCTTTATAATATGCCCATTATTCCTTTTACTAAGTTTAATAATTCAATTGTCATGGGTGCGGGAATTGTTTCGATAATCTTAAGTCCTTTTATTTATGTCATTTCTAAAAAAATGATCGTTAAGTATAGAGTGACTGTTGTAAAGCGACTTGAAAAAACGAAGTTTTGGAAAGCAGTTAAGGCAACAAGTTTTTATAAATGGTATGCAAAGTACACTGAGTTATACGGATAAACTATGAGCGATAAAAAAGAAAAGAAAGAAAAAAAAGTAAAGAATCCAGGACCGATTAGGACTGGAGCTGTCGTTCCAATCGTAATCTTAGTAGCGCTAGTAGTGCTATTTAGTGTCTTTTTATTGGATTCGACAATTAAAAAGTCTATTGAGTTCGCTGGAACCCAAGCAAATGGGGCCGAGGTTAATGTCGGTTCTGTTTCAACGAGTTTCTCTGACCTCAAGATGGTTGTGAGTGGTATTCAATTTACGGACTCAGATAATCCAGACTTTAATCGCTTTGAAGTTGGCAGTTTAAGATTTCAAATGCTTTGGGATGCTCTTCTGAGAGGAAAAGTTGTTATTAATACCGCAGAGATGAATAATATTTTAATTAAAGGAAAGCGCTCTAGTCGAGGTCACGTTCTTCCACCTGCGCCACCATCAAATGATAAAGACTCTAAAACTCAAGAGGTGTTAGCGAATACCAAAAAAGAGTTTGATGGGAATGTTATTGGTGATATTGCTGGTGTTCTTGGCGGTGGATCTACAGGTGATGCAGGTAAGAATATCGAAGATAGTCTGGAGAGTAAAAAACGTTTTGAACTATTAAAGGTGGAAATAAAAGAAAAAGAAGTTGCCCTGAAAACGACGTTTGCAAAGCTTCCAAAACAAAAAGAGATCTCTGCTCTTCAAAAGAAAATTAAAAATATCAGATGGAAAGATCTTGGTAACCTTCGTAAGGCGCCCAAGGTTCTGAAGGAAGCAGATAGTGCTAATAAAGAGATTCAAAGAACTCTAAAGGCCTATGATAAAGCGAATAAACAATTAAATAAGAGTATGAAGGATATTAATAGAGGTTATAAGGAAGCTGAGGCGCTGGTTAAATCAGATATCGAGAATGTTGAAAAGAGAATGAAGATTCCTTCTATTGATCCTACAACTATTTCAAAGATGCTTTTTGGTAAGGATCTTTTAGGTAAAATAGAGCAAGCTAAAAAATATCAAACAATGGCAAAGAAATATATGCCACCAAAGAAAGATAAGAAAGTAGAACCTATTAAATCTCCAAGAGGAAAGGGCCGTAACTATAGATTTGGAACTCCAAACTCTTACCCCTTGTTTTGGATGAAGAAAGCTAAGATTGATTCTAAAAATGATCAAGGAACAGTTGCAGGCGTAATTACTGATGTGACGAGTAATCAAAGCCTAATTGGTAAACTTACAGAAATTAAAATGAAGGCAGACTTCCCTAAAGAAGATATCAGAGATATTAGTGCGAAAGTGGTACTTGATTTTATGAAAGAGCCGATTGCTCGTACAAATATTGTTATAGGAAGCTATCCCGTTAAGAATAAAGCACTTTCCGACACGGATGACGCAAGATTTATTATCCGTGACTCAAGAGTTCGCACAGAATTTAGGGGGGATCTTAAAGAGGAAACAGCTTCTTTTAAATTAAATAATTCATTTTCAAAAATTAACTATGAAGTTAGCGCTAAGTCACCTGGTGTGGAAGAGGTTCTAAAAGATGTAGCAAATAAGACCAATATCTTGCGCCTGGATGCTAAGGCGAAGGGTAGCTGGAACGACCTAAAGTTTGATATTAAATCAAACCTTGCAAAGGCGATTCAAGATTCTACCAAGGCAGTGATTCAAGCTAAAATTAATAAAATGAAAAACAAAATTAAGGGCGATATTGAAGCTCAGCTTGCAGGTACAAAGAAAGAGATTAATGGTCAGATAAGTAAAGTTACTTCTCAGTATACAGAACAAGCAAATAAGGCACAAAGAGAGCTTAAGAAGGTAACTTCTGGACTTAAAAAGCAGCGAAAGGCGGCCGAGAAGAAGGCCAAGAGAGATGCAGCTAAAAATCTCTTAAAGAACTTTAAACTCTAGCGCTTAGATGTAAGATCTTGTTTTTTGACGAACCCTCCTAAATTTGAAAAAATATTCTTTTAGATTAAAGTATCCAAGGAGGGATCGTGATCAAATTACTAACTTTGGCACTATTAGTGCCATGTGTTTCAATTGCCTTACCAGTTAAAAAAGGCGAAAACTTCAAAGTACAAATTCACGGTGAATACATTATTAAATCAAACGGTGAAAAATCGATCATGAACGTGAAGAGAGTTCTTGGTAAAAACTTATTTCTAGTTAAAGCAAATTCAATAAAGTCTTTATCAATGTTTGAGCATGCATCACCTAATTATGCATACTATGGAGAATATAAAGACGTTATGAAAAGTACAAAAAATCCAAATACACCAAATGACGCTGATTTTAGTTCACAGTTTCATCATCAAATGATCAAGACGACTTCAGCTTGGGGAGTTACTAAAGGATCAAAAGAAATTGTTATTGCGGTTACTGATAATGAATTTCAATTAGATCACACTGATCTTCAAACAACTTGGTATAAAAATAAAAATGAGATACCTGATAACGGTATTGATGACGATAATAATGGTTATATTGATGATGTGACCGGATATGACTTTATTGGGCAAGATAACGATGTTGATTCTACTGAAGAGCCCACTCATGGAACTCATGTTTCAGGCACAATTAGCGCAACTGTAAATAATAGTATCGGTGGCTCAGGTGTTGCACCAAATATACGTGTTATGCCACTTAGGTGGTATGGAATTGAAAGGCGATGGACTTCAGCGATAGTTGCAGAAGCTTATCACTATGCTGTTGATAATGGAGCAAAAATTATTTCAACTTCATACAATATTGATTTCTTTGCTGAAGATGAAGTTTACTTAGATGCTGTTCAGTATGCTAAAGATAATGATGTACTTATATTTAACTCTGCTGGTAACAGTGGAGAGCTCGATCCAAAAAGAGGAAGTGTAAAGGATGTGATCTTGGTTTGTTCTGTTCAGTCTGCTGATGATGGAGACCACGATATTAAGAGTAGATTTTCAAATTACGGAAAAGAAATTGATATTTGTGCTCCAGGAGATCCAGTTTATGCTCCTATTCAAGGTGGTTCATGGAGTACAGGACCTCAAAATAAATATGGAGAGCTAAGTGGAACATCTATGGCGGCACCAATTGCGGCCTCTGTAGCGGCTTTAATTTGGTCTGTGAATCCTAACTTCACAGCTGCTGATGTTAGGCAAAGACTTTATGAGTCAGCTGATAATATCGACGCTAAGAATTCAAAGTATATTGGAACTCTTGGAGCTGGTAGAGTAAATGCGTTCACTGCTGTTAAATAGCATATATTAAAAATTATAAATTATTCGCCCCTCCATGTGAGGGGTTTTTTATGGCCTAAATTGCAAAACCGCGAGATAATCACACTATGAAAAAGAAAGTGTTAGTCACCGGCGGTGCAGGTTATATAGGTTCCCATAATGTAAAACTCTTAGGTGAGAGTGGATATGATATTGTTGTCTTAGATAACTTATCTACGGGCTTTAAAGAGGCAGTCACTTACGGCGAATTTATTCAAGGAGATCTTGCAGATACTAAATTTGTAGATCTGGTTTTGAAAGATCATAAGTTTGACGCTGTTATGCACTTTGCTGGCTCTATTGTTGTCCCTGAGAGTGTTGAAAAGCCTTTAATCTATTATAAAAATAATACAGAGAACTCATTAAACTTGATTCGACTATGTATTGAAAATAATATTCCTAATTTTATCTTTTCTTCTACAGCGGCAACTTACGGAATTATTGAGAGTGGGTATGCCACAGAAGAGACGGCAACCAATCCAATAAACCCATATGGACATTCAAAATTAATGACAGAAAGAATGCTGCAAGATGTATCAAATGCGAATTCTAATTTTAATTTTGTTGCCCTGAGATATTTTAATGTAAGCGGCGCAGATCCAGATTTAAAAATAGGACAAGCATTTGCGGGAGCGACACACTTAATTAAAGTGAATTGCGAAGCAGCTGTTGGTAAGAGGGATAAGACATTTATTTTTGGAACTGACTTTGACACTCCTGATGGCACTGGTGTGAGAGACTATATTCATGTCTCTGATCTTGCGGCAGCTCACTTATCAGCTCTAGAATATTTATTTGAGAAGAAACAATCTAATATATTTAATTGCGGCTATGGACATGGATTTTCTGTTAAAGAAGTTGTTAAGACCGTAAAAGAAGTTACGAGTGTAGACTTTACAGTCGAAGAGGCACCTAGACGTACTGGAGATCCGGCAACTTTAGTCTCGAAGGTGGATAAAATAAAATCCACTCTCAATTGGAAGCCAAAATATGACGATCTTAACTTTATCATTAAAACAGCTTATGAATGGGAGAAGAGTGAGACTCTTACTTCCTGGAGAAAATAAATGAAGAAGAAGACTGTTGTTGTTCACTCAGGTGGAATGGATTCAAGTTTATGTCTTGCCTTAGCAACTGAGCAATACGGCGCCGAGCATGTACTGGCATTATCTTTTACTTATGGACAAAGACATAGCGTGGAGATTGATCACGCGAAATCTATTTGTAAAGAATGGAAAGTTGATCACACCACGATAAATTTAGAATGCTTAAATGAGATAACTGATAATGCCCTTTTAAACTCAGACATAGCAATTGAGCACAAGAGAGGAAAGTCTCCTAATACTCTTGTGGTTGGAAGAAATGGTCTGATGGCGCGAGTTGCTGGGATCCATGCGGAACATATAGGGGCCGACTCTATATTTATGGGTGTTATCGAAGTAGATGAAGCAAACTCTGGTTATCGTGATTGTTCTAGAAAATATATGGATATTATTCAGGCGGGACTTCGTTTTGACTTTAATAACCACGACTTTGAAATTAAAACACCTGTTGTTTATATGACGAAAAAACAGACTATGGACCTCGGTTATCAGATGGGAGTTCTCCACTATCTAGTGGAAACTACGCTCAGTTGCTATGAGGGAGTAGAGAAAGAAGGTTGTGGGAAGTGCCCTGCCTGTAAGCTTAGAAATACAGGACTGAAGGAATTTATAAAAGATCATCCTGATTTTGAATTTTCATATAAAAACAAGATCTTATCCTAATATTTAGTTTTTAATATCCGATAAGCCCTATAACACTTATAGGGAATGTGAATGCGGATATTAAGTATAATTCTATCATCAATGATAATGATAATGATGACAAGTTCAGCGCTTGCTTATCATAGTTGTGAAATCAATTTTGTAAAATATATTAATGGAGAAATGCCAGCAGATCTTGCAAAGAATCCCGCTATCAATCTTTGGAATGAAAGCTTTGATTCATCTCTCGTATTTGCAAAAATAAAATCTCTTCCTAAAGATGAACAACAAAAGTACCTGCTAGAGCTTTCAAAATTAGTCCATAAAGATCAAACTTTTAATGATAATATTGTAAGTCTCATTAATAAATACCAAAGAGAAGGTATAATTGATAAGCAATTCATAGATAGACACTTTCTTAAAAAAGAATTCGAGTTTGCAAATTTCTATTATTCATCTGCAAAGAATGAAGTTACAACATTTCTAGATATAGATCCTGAAAAAATGGATTATATAAAAAAGATAGTTACACAATTTGAACTATCTGCAAAAACACAAACTGAATACGAAGCGACATTACTTCGCTCAAATCTTACTCATGACGATCTTCAATTTGCTATCAAAAAAGGAATGAAGCTTCGTGAGGATCCACGAGATCTTGAGCAGTTTAAAAGATACTTAGATTTCTTGGATAACACGAAACCACACAAAATAAAAAAAGCTCTCAAAAACATTGAAGACATTTACGTTTATTCGTACAAAGCAAGTATTCTTCCATACAATCCACTGCAAAAACCACATGTACAGTTTCTAGAACAGAATGCTCGTTTAGAGAAATTTACTGGTAAAAGAGTTAAGGAAATTGAAAGAGGCCTAAAGCTTCAACAAAAATCTGGAGTAGTTGAAGAGATTGATGAAATTGTACAGAAAGAAGCTAACGGATTCTTTGTAGATATTAGAGAAAAATTAAGACTTAAGAAAAGAGTGGCAGACGAGCCATTACCAGCATCATTAAAAAAGCGTGCTGCTGTTCAAGCAAAGCATGAAACATCAATCTATAGAAAATTATTAAACGGCTGTAATAGTGGGAATTCACAAAGACTTGATAGTGCTAAAAAGAAATTCTCACGCTTCAAGTTTGGACTTACATTAGGGATTGGCCCGGCACTCTATATTTTTAATAACACAGACAAAATGGATACTGATCCATACTTCTGGGAAAAGCTCGGCCATGAAGTTGTGATGGGGATTCTTTTCACATACGTAGGAAATAAATTATTTACAAATACCAGTACAACTTTTTGGCGAAAATACGTCGAAGGTTACGTGAAGTTTGGGGCCTTAAGCTATGTTGAGGCCTGGTCATATGAAGAACTTTTTGGTGGTAAATCACTGATTAGACACTTCCAAAAACTCTACAAGGGAAAAGTTCCTGAGTCCGAGATAGAGGAAGCATTTAATAAGCTTAAAAACTCAAAAGATTTTGAGAAACAAATTAACGAGCTATTTGCTTACCTCGATGACATGGGGAAGAAGAATAATACAAAGAATTTCTTAGATAAACACTTTAACCTTTCTACTCACTCTAGCCTTGATGATAGCTTTAGAATCACCCAAGAGGATTTAGAGACTGAAGAGGCGAGAGAGATGGTAATGGAACTGGTTGCTGAGAGACTGTACTTGCAGAGTATGGGGGATTGGCCTCTTTTTCAAACTGGTGGAAAGGATACAGACCGATTTGCATTCTACAGGGCTCGAAATATTCTATGGGATATGGAAGGGCTGATTATGAATTTAGCCATCTTTGAGTTGATGTGTCGTGAGCCACTTGGAAAAGTCGGATCTTGGGGCGCGATTATAGCGATGGTTATGGCCGAAAAATACTTCCTAGGTGATATCACTTATCAGTACCGCCGAGATGCTATCAACCAGTAAAGGTGCCAGGACCATTTCCGTACTTACGATGCGTTATAAAGCCCTGAATTAACTACTGAAATACTGCATACAACCCACAATGAAGACCTTCATTCCGAAGTAAGCAAATAATAAAAATGTCGAATAAACCTTGATCATCTGGTCCCTTGAGCAGCCATTAATATACCGTAATTTGGTGCGGTTTGGGAGGGGGTGTGTAAAAAGGATAATAATTTCACATAGTTTATATTTGTGTCGAGATGCGCAGTGTTTTGTAATATATTCTAAAACTATATGACAAAATTTGGCATTAAAACACATTTAGCTAATATTTCATCTACGGAGATGGCGAACTCAATATTAGAGCAAGTTGATTATATAGAGTACCCTATGCCAATGGTAGGCTTTGAGTTAATTGTAAGTGAGTTAGAGCTTCCATATAGCAGGCTAATACCACACGGTGTTCAGTTATCACTAAGTAATTCATACTTACCTCAAAGTATCGTAAAAAAAATTAAACTAGAGCTGGAACTAGTGAAGCCATTATATTTGGGCGAACATTTTGGAAGCCTCAGTTTTAGGGAGGATCTACCTTCAGTTGGGTATATATTTCCTCCTGAGTTGAACATTAATTCCGTCAATAATATAGGTATGAACACTGTTAGCCTTCAGGAAGAAATAGGTCTACCACTGGCACTTGAAAATCCAGTATTTTACAAAACTCCAAAGAATTCTACAATGACACTTATAGAATTCTTGAGGCAACTAGACCATAAACTTCCAGCCAATACAGGTTGGCTGTTAGATATAAGCCACTTATATGTAACAGCAAAGAACCTTAAGATAGACTTTGAAGAGCTATTGGAATTCTACTCAAAGTCAGAAAGAAGGATTTACGAGCTGCATATATCTAGAATTAAGGTTGATAAGTATGGAATTTTTCATGATAGCCATAGCAATGATCTGCATAAGGATGAAAAATATCTTAAGTATATTATAACTACTTTAAAAAAGATGGAAATAGAACCAGATAATATTACATTAGAAATAGATAAGTATAATAACCTTGAAGATATTAATTACATTCGCAGTCTCTATAACAATGAAGAAACCTTTGAAGATTTTAAGGCTGATAATACTAAGCACCTAAGTCCACTATTAACTAATATCGATAAAGTAGAACAAAAGGGCCGTGTTGAACTGTTGAAAAGAAGAATTCAAAATTTACTTGCGTTTAATGAAGAGAAATTAGTACGTGAGCTAATAGAAAAGCATGAAAATATATTTGAAGAATTTTATCTATGGTTAAATACGCAAGATTTAAAAGTAACTATGATTCCAACGTATGGATCAAGTGAGGATAAACTAGACACACTAACACCTTTCCTTCACTTTATTATTGGAAATGATAACGTGGATGAAGAGCTGTGTGCAAAGTTTGCACTTAATATCTCTTTTAAAATATTTTCAATTCATCAATTTAACACGAGCTTTGATGTCGATGTTTTTTTGGATCTTAGTAAGGACATTGATGAACTTAGTAAGGGCTTTTATAAGTTGTGTATTTCAGAAAATGGAGATGAGATCGACTTCGTTGAACAAGAGGACCCTTCCACAGTCACTTCAGATAAAGATAATATTATAATATTTTCATCCATTAAGGAGGCAAAATGGAAAAAACAAAAAAAACAACAGTCCGAAAGTCTATTAGAAAAGCTGCCACAAAATCAAGTGGAGAGCCGCACTAGACAAAAAAAAACGGGAGGAAGCCTTGAATAATTCGAAATTCCTCCTGTTTTTTACATTCATCTCATCTATTGGAGATACTCTTTTTTTAGTAGGGCTACCAGTTTATTTTTACAAATCTGGAGATGGAAATTTATTACATGCTACATTTGTATCTATATTTATTAATTTGATTGTCTTCATTTCAAGAAAGTTCATCATTAAGCTACATACAACAAGTTCATATATAAAGGTCGTGGCATATGGTGAGATCATCATGGGAGTCACTGAACTTATAATCTTAATACTATTTAATACGTTTAACCAGAAGTGGATATTGCTAGTGGGGATTATCCCTTTGGCACTTTTATATAATATATATGCTGTGCCAAAGTTTTATCATATTCAAGATTCTTTTGAGACTCGTAATATTATCAGGTACACCTCAATGCTATCATTCTTTCGGGAATTCGGAATGTTCTCTGGAATATTAATAGTCGGCTTTTTAATGGAACACTATACTATTAACGAAATAATTATTGTTGATGCTATGACTTTCATTATATACGGTTTATTCATTTTATTGAGTAAAAAGAAGCAAGATACAGAGTCCAGTAGTTCTAAAGGAAACCAAGTCTTAAAGCGAAAAGGGGATGAAGATCCGGACTTGAGACTGAGTATGAGGCAATTTTTCATAACATCTTCATTTGTTGCCTGTTTTTTTTCTTGGGGACAATCATCAGCTGTTTCAGTAATTAATAATTGGATTTCATTACCCTATGATCAGATTACATTTGTACAATTCATCTCTGGAGGCGTTGGGGTAACTCTCGGATTTAAATTTGTTACAATTATCAATAAGAAAAACATGCTTAGATTTTGGAGTATCTTTAGTTATGTTGGGGTTCTTCTTACAATCATAACATCTTATTCAATGCAGAGCCTATCAATTATAATCCTATTCTTCACATTAGGTTTTTTAAAGGCTATTTCAGATGCAACTAAGAAACTAGTTTATGATTGGCAAATATCGATCGGCAATGAGCATAAGGTTTCATCAATTCAGTGGACCTATGAAGCATTCATTAAAATATCATTAGTACCACTAGCTTATATTGCAAATTTATATTATAAAAATTCAGGGCAATTGATGGCACTTTATTTAATATCATTATTATTAATTGCAACATTATTTGGCTATTGGAACTACGAAAAAAATAAAAGGTTTATAAATGAATAGATTGTTGATATTCGTAATATTTGTACAATTATTTTCGTGTACAAACGAGTTTAACTCAAGAGGGCCATACAGGATTGCCTTGCTTGGTAGAATCCCAGACTCTTCAATGGACCCAAGTGTACTCGAAGATTACAATTTGATCTCTCTTCTTGGGCAAGTGTGCGGACGACTAACAACTGTTGACCAGGATATGCAGGTTGGAGGGGATATCGCATTAAGCTGGAAGCTAGACAGGGAAGATATTAGTTATACTTTTTTAATTGATACTGAACGTAAATTTTTTAATGGGAAGAATATAAAACCAGAAGATATCGTTTTCTCAATTAAACGAGCGCAGACTTCTGGTGATATCGGCTGGCTAAGTGATATAAGTAATGTGGAGAAAATAAAATATAATGAAGTTAAAATAACATTCAAGAAAAGAAACCCTAGACTTCTTTATCAGCTTGCTTCTTCATCCTCTTGCATCTTGAATTCAAATGAACCATTCATTCAAATCGATTCAAGAAAAACACCTAATTCAGCTGGGGCTTACAAAATTACAAGTATCAAGGAAAAGATAGTCCTTACGAAAAACATCAACTTTCCTGAAAAGCATCTAGAGCCGCTGATTGAAGTTTATTTCTTGAATCAGCTAGACGCACTTGAGATGTTCGATAAAAAGAAAATAGATGATCTTTCTTTTTACTTGTTATCAAAGCCAGATATCGAAAGATTAAAACAAAAGAAAGTTTTGAAGAATAGGGTCTTTTGGTCTTGGGTTATATCTTTAAATCCTACTTCGATACACTTAAATACTGTAGAAGCTAGGAAAGACTTCTTTAAATCTATGGATCGTAAAAAGATTCTAGAAGACTGGCAGGCAAGTGTTATCCCTGGAAGTTCTTTGATTCCAAAGGGGATGCAGGGATATAGGGAGTTTGAGGGGAAGCTAGAAAACTCGACATTTACATGTTCTAGTGAAATCTCTGGTGCGATAGTTGAAGGTGTACAGAATGACAAAAAGCTCAAGGAGTCAATCGAAAAAAACTTTTTGAGAAGTACTGGATGTAAACTGAAGTTAGATATTCTTGAGATGGGACAGTGGGGAATTGATCACTTATCTGGGAAATATGATTTTTATATTTCAGCTGTTGATACAAATTCACCTGATTCACTTGGTTTTTATAGATATTTTGTAAAAGGGTTTAAAGAAAATGCCTTAGGTTATAACGATGCTGTCCTGAATGATGTTTACAAAGATCTTTACTCCAAAGAACTTAGTTTAAGGACAAGTTCAGACTACTTACGTATTGATTCAATATTTAAGGAGACACATTACTCATATGTTTTAGGGTATCCAGTCTTTGAATTCGTTTATGCAAGTGATGTTGTGCGCGCACATATGCATCCCTTGGGGATGCATATGAACAGGTGGTGGGATATAGGGCGTAACAAATGAACTCTCTTTCATCTTTTTGGAGAAAGAATGTTTTATTTCCTATATCTATTGGGATTGTCTTTACTTTAGTATTAATTCTTTGGCTTGGTATTTATCTCTCTAACAAGGAGGCAGAGAAGACAACTAGTATCACTGCAAATACATTAATCGCATCAATTCGTAATAATTTAATTGTTGGTGATGAGTTAGCAATAAATACTCTTATAGCTAGTGTTGGTAGGGATAGCAAGATACAGATAAAAGTTCTTAATAGCTTTAAGCAAGAGCTTGCAGTGTACGGACCGAATCTTCTGAATGATGAATTTCACAAACTTAATACATTTGAAATTTCAAATAATGATGGCGAAAATATTGGGTACCTTCAGATGGAGCAAATTGGTTTTACTCCTAGTACTTATGTCGTAATACTTACAGTCCTAGTTATATTAATCATGTTTGGATTGATATTTATTTTTTCTATCCAAAAAATAAGTATCATAATTAGTAATATTAATAATATTGATGAGGATGACCATATCGATGAAAGTTTTGTTGAGATTCATAATCTGAAAGAGAAGCTTCAACAGAGAAGTACGCTGCTTCTTATAAAAGAAAAAACAGATGTACAGTATAGGCTTGCAAAACAAATTGCACACGACATAAAATCTCCACTTGCTGCTCTCGAAATTGTTATGGATGATATTAAGAATCTCCCTGAAGACTCGAGAGAGCTTACTTTACATGCGATTAATCGAATTCAAGATATTGCAAACAATCTTTCAAAACAAGAATTAATAGAGGATGTTTTTACTCATGATTTACCATCAGTCTTAATACGCTCACTTATAAATGAAAAGAAAATTGAGTATCAAAACTCTAGAGATATTAACTTGAACCTTATTGAAAATACGGATCATCTTAACTTTATAAATTGCAATGTAAGTCGCTTTATGCGAGTTCTATCTAATATTGTTAATAATTCAGTTGAGTCTATGGAAAAGAAGGGTGATGTTACAATCATCCTCGCAAATACAGATACTGAATTTATTGTGAAGGTAGAGGATAGTGGCGAGGGCTTTCCTTTAGAGCTTTTGGATAAAGGCATAGCACAGGGACGAACTGTTGGGAAAAGTAACGGTCAGGGCCTAGGACTCTATCATGCTCTAGAAACCGTCCAAGCTATGGGAGGCAAGTTAGTTATTGGTAATCAAGTAACGAATGGAGGTGCGCTAGTTACGATTAGTATTCCTCTTGTCAAATCTCCGGTGTGGTTTGAAAAATCTATTAATGTTTCTCATTATGATAAAATATTAGTCATCGACGACGACCAAAGTATTCACGATGTCTGGAATAAGCTAATCAAAGAAAGTGGTCTTGGTATTGAAATAATTCACTTGTATAAAGACGATGAGATATCTTCTGCTCTCTCAGAAATTGATAACAATACAGCTGTCCTTATTGACTACGACCTTAGATCAGAGAAAACGGGTATAGATTATATTCTTGAGTATGAATTGAAAAAAGTAGTACTCGTAACATCTAATTACGACACTCCTGAAGTTGTTCAATATTGTATGGATAACGATATTCAAATGATTCCGAAGCAAATTGTTTCATCAATCGATATTACCTAAATCCACCCACACAATTTCTCTCTCAATTTATCATGCATTAAATATAAACGATGAAGTTCTTTGGAAAGAATTCTTTTTTTTTACTTGGATTAGACAATCTAAAACTAGTATCAAGCTCAAAGTGTTCTTTGAATGGTAGCGACTCAATATGATCAATATAGGACTTTGGGAAACTGCGCTTCTTTGCCTGGGCTAAAATAAACTCATGGTACTTTTTTGGAGCAAAAAGCCCTTCTTTTATCGCCTTAGTTATATAGAAAGAAGTATTCGGGTAATTATTCTCTCCACTGACAACATCTGCAGTCACTCGTTCATACATCCCAAAAACTTCCCACTCCAATATATCGAGAAGGTGCATTCCTCGTTTTTCTACTTTAAATAGTGTTCCCCAAATCTCGGATCCAGCTTTAGGATTAGCACCAGCGTAACCTTTATCAAGGTATTCATTTTGAAGATTGTAGCGTAGTTCGTAGTTTCTAAGGCAGGCTGAGCCGATTTCTTCGGCAAGGATACCGAGCTTATTAAAGCGATCGATAGAAAGGTTTGCTCCATACGCAAAGTATAAAACATAGTCTTTCTTATTGTTAAAGAGATTAAGTATTGGAAATAGTTTTTTATAGGAATGTTTAAGAAGCCTATGTTTAATAATTGTATGCATGATATTATATTAACATAATTTGATGGCGGATGGACCCCAACTAATTAACGCACCTAGACAAGCTAAAGGTCCTGGCACTTTTACTTTTATTTTTACGAAATCAAAGACTGAAAATCATCCAACGTAAGCTTTCCAGAGAAGTAGCTATCATTTTCCGTGTTCATGAGATCTTTAAATAGCTCTTTCTTACTATTTTGAAGCACGATAACTTTTTCTTCAACAGAATCTTTTATAATTGGACGATAAACAGTGAGCTTGTTTTCCTGGCCAATTCTGTAGGCCCTATCAATTGCTTGATTTTCAACCGCTGGGTTCCACCAAGGATCCATAAGGAAGATATAACTAGCAGCTGTAAGGTTTAGACCAACACCACCGGCCTTGAGTGAAATCAAGAAGACTTGAGCTTCGCCATTTTGAAAGCGATCAACTTCAGACTGTCTCTTTTTAAGGTTTTGAGATCCATCAATTCTTGCAAAATTCCATGTTCTCTCACGGATCTTATTTTGAATATGATCTAGGTAAGTTGTAAATTGGGAGAAGACTAAAACTTTATGTCCTTCTTCCATTAGTTGCTCTAGGTTTTCCATAAGGAAATCTATTTTTGTAGATTGTAAAAATTTTGTGTTCTGCCAAAGACAAAGCTGTCTAAGTTGAAGCAAACTCTTAAGAATCTCAGAATATTTTCTTCCCGTTTGAACCTCTTGCATTTTCTTACGAATATTACCAATAGTTGCAAGGTAGTGATCTTTCTCTTCAGGAGTGAAGTTAAGGTAAACATGATTTTCAACTTTCTCTGGGAGCTCGGTGAGAACTTGGTCTTTAGTACGTCTAAGAATGAATGGTCTTACTGTCTGTCTTGCGAGCAGTCGACTTTTTTTACTTGATGTACTTCTGAATAAACTTAAGTCACCCCAAATACCTGGTATGCTTAAATCCATAATATTATAAAATTCTGAAAGATCATTTTCTACAGGCGTACCTGTTAAACAAATTCTAAAGACAGCTTGTAAGTTTCTAGCTGCAGTTGCACCTTGTGATCGTATGTTTTTTAAATGCTGAACTTCATCCATAATAAGGATGTCAAATTGTGTGTCAGCAAAAGTCGTGTAAGACTCTTTTTTCATGACACCGTAACTTGTTAGGATGATTTTTTTATTTCCAGAAAGTTTTCTTCCTTCACCGTAATAAATTTCTACGTCTAAAGATGAGAATCTTTCAATTTCTTTTTGCCAGTTAATAAGGATCGATACAGGGCAGACAATAAGCACTGTTTCTACTTTATCAATGATGCTTTCTAAGAACATGATAGTTTGAAGGGTCTTACCAAGTCCCATGTCATCAGCGAGACATGCACCGAAACGGTTTTCAAAAAGGAATCTAAGCCAGTGATAGCCTGTTAATTGGTAATCACGTGGAATTCCTTTGAAAATTTCAGGAAGCTCATAAAATGGCATCTCTTTCATGTTTAAAAGGTTCTCACAGATAACTTCTTCATCAGGAGTTAAGGCACCCTCAATTCCATGTTTCTTAAGCTCAAAAAGCTCAAAAATACGTGAACGCTTAAAATTCAAAGAGAATTTTTGAACATTACGATCATCAACTTCTGATTTATGTGCTTCATGTTTAGTATATTTTTTCATGAACTTTAAAAGTTCTTTCTCTTTAGAATCTAGAAGAACTAGGCCTTGGTCAGATACGAGGTAGTCTTCACCCATATCAGCGTTCTTGATGACGTCGAGGTCATGCTGATCAACAACTAAGTTGACTTCAAACCAATCAAGATTGGACTTCTGTCTTTCAAAGCGAATATTTGAACTCCAAGTTTTAACTTCAACATTGTTATAGAAGATAGGAACTTGATATTTCTGCATACGTTTGTAGAATGTGGCAATTCCATTAAAGAGATGACTTTTTGGTAATTGATAATAGAAAGTCTTATCCGCTTTAGAGAAGAATGAGAATCTTGCTGCCGTCTCAGAGAAACATTCAAAGATTCCCTGAGCAATATCTTTAAAGTAATCTGTTTTAAGAATATAAAGTTTCTTATTTATTTCATCAAAGAAAATAATTTCATCATTTTGAATAGTAAAATCAATCCAATCAATAAGTTTGTTTCTATCACCAGATGAGTAGGCAAACTTTTTATATTCTTGATTCTCATAAGTCAGAGAATCTATGAGGATCTTGATGAATTCATAGCTATCACTCTTCGTTCTAAATGAATTTAGGTAACCACCTTCACCGATAATAGTTTTGAAAACATCTGGAGGTGTTACTAAGCGCTCCGCCTTATCATAAATCTCCATTGAGAAGTTAAGAAAGCCTTTTCTCTTTGCCTGAGAAATAGAAAAACGACTAAAGCAATCTAGGGTTTCTATATTACTTATATTTTCACCATTAATATGTAGCTCGAAGTATTTTTCTTCTGCTAGTGGTAGTAATCTTTTTATATGCTGGTTAATTTCTGCTGCAGTACCTTCGGCCTTAACATTTTTTAGTGTGTGGCTAAGTCTACTTGGTATTGATGTAGCCGTTCCGGTTTGCCAGTTAAATAGATAGAGGTTTTCAAAAAGTGATATCTTTTTAAATTCATCACCATTCTCATCAATATAGTAGAAGAGAGGGTAGTACTTATTCTTCCAATAAGGATGTTGATCAGCATCATCTAATGTATCAGATGGTACTAGATTCATCACAAGCGTTCCCTTCATTTCAACTGGAAGAGGAAAATGAACAGTTTTTCTATTTACAAGCATATACTGCATTGAAGAGTATGTACTATTAGGGTGGGCCCCCATAAGTCTATTGGGTCCAGTCTCCATGCGGCCGTAATGCTCAACATGAACAGACTGACCGTGAAAGCTGATATGTGATTTTAAATCATCATCATCTTTTCTTGATTCATCAGCACCTTTTGCTAATTGGTAGTGAAGAAATAGCGCCGCAGTATGAGGACAGTGGTCGCTTTCATTCCAAAGCTGACATGTACATTGTGTTGTAAGAACTTCTGAATCTGATTCTGTATTAGTTTGCGCCTGAACTTTTACTTGAAATGGGTCTGCATCTGTAACAATTCCACTTACAATATATCTAGTTTCACGAGTCTTGGTAAAGGATACGCTGATACGACCATTTTCTAAGACTTTTTGACCCTTCATAAGGACTTGAGAGTTAAATAAACTACGACCAAGATCTATGACATTACTAGGTATAAGAATGGATTTTAGCATCATAAGCAATATTTCCTCAGAATTAATTCAAGGTTCGATTGTAACAGAGAAGCTGTTCTAAAGCTATTGTATAAAAAAATACCTCGCATTAAGCGAGGTATTTTTTGATATAATACAATATTGATTGGTACTAGTTATCGATGTAGGATTTCAAAAGTTTAGCACGACTAGGGTGTCTAAGCTTTCTAAGCGCCTTGGCCTCGATTTGTCTAATTCTCTCTCTCGTTACAAAGAAATCTTGTCCAACTTCTTCTAGAGTATGATCTGATTTCTCACCAATACCAAACCTCATTCTTAGGACTTTCTCTTCTCTTGGTGTAAGAGTTGAAAGTACTGAACGAGTTTGCTCAGAAAGAGTGATACTCATAACAGCATCTTGAGGTGAAATGATCTTCTTATCTTCAATGAAGTCACCTAATGAACTATCTTCTTCTTCTCCAATTGGAGTTTCTAAAGAAATAGGCTCTTTAGAGATTTTGAAAACTTTCTTAACTTTCTCAACGCTCATTTCCATTTTTTCAGCAATCTCTTCTGGTGTTGGCTCACGACCAAGTTCCTGAACAAGTTGTCTGTTAGTACGGGCAAGTTTATTGATTGTTTCAATCATATGAACTGGAATTCTGATTGTACGACCTTGATCGGCAATTGCTCTTGTAATTGCTTGTCTAATCCACCATGTAGCATAGGTAGAGAATTTATAACCACGACGGTACTCAAATTTGTCTACTGCTTTCATAAGACCAATATTACCTTCCTGGATAAGGTCTAGGAATTGAAGTCCTCTGTTAGTATATTTCTTAGAAATTGAAACAACTAGTCTAAGGTTGGCTTCAACCAATTGTGCTTTCGCATCATCGGCTTTCTCTTCACCAGTAGTGATAATATTATAAACCTTTAAGATATCTTCGTAGGCCATTCCAGAATCAATTTGAAGACGTCTAAGCTTTCTTAGAATGTCTTCTTGCGTTCTGATCATCTGCTCTATTTTGGTATCAGTCGTGTAGAGGTGACGGGCCAACTTTCTTTTGTAGGCATCATCATCTAGAACTTTTTCATAAAGATCGCGGTATTCTGGATCTGTATTTACTTCTAAAAATTTATAGATACGATCTTGCTGCCCATAAAGGTCTCTAAATTGAAGATAGTAAGCTTTCACTGGTTCAGTAAAACTATTGATGATTTTTCTATTAAAAGTTAAATCAACAAGCTCACTTTCAACAAGTGCCATTGTTTTGTTTTCTTCTTTCGTTAGCTTTCTTAAAGTACCGTCTTCATTTACGATTTCAGTCAGAAGCTGAGAAACATGATCACAAACTTCAATGATTCTTTTTCTTTCTTTTTGTATTTCTTTTTCTGTTGATTCATCATCAAGACCTCTTACTAGATCTTTAGTAAACTGAGATTGTTCTTCAGCACTGATAATTCTTTCTTTAAGTTTTACAACCTCTTCAAGGGCATGCTTTGAGTGCAAACAAGAAAGAACGATTTCTTGTTCACCTTCCTCAATTTCTTTTGCAATCTTAACTTCACCCTCTCTCGTAAGAAGAGCAACAGAGCCCATCTTCTTGAGGTATAGCTTAACTGGATCCGACGAAGATGATTTGAGTTCTTTTTCTTCCTGCGCAGAAAGGGCTTCATCGATGAGCTCCAGTTCTGTAGCAGAAGATTCCTCTTCTTCTTCTTCTTCGACCTTGTTAACCGTAATGTTTAAACTTTCAAGCTTTAGAAGTAATTCGTCGACCGAGTGATAGTCTACAATATTTGCAGGAATCGCATCGTTGATTTCTTCTGGTGTTAAAATACCTTGCTCTTTACCTTTTAATAAAAGTTTAGAGAAGTCTTTTGTGTTTAAAAAAGCGGAAATGACAGACATTGTGACTCCATATTATTTGTTACGTAACGCTAATAGCTCTTGTTCAATACTTTGTATTTCTTTTAAAAAAGTTAAGCCTTCTTCATCGGAGATTGCATTTCTTTGTTTATTTCTCAGTGCTTCTCTTTTAAATTTAAGTTTCTCAACTTCTAAGTTTACTTTTAAATCACCGAGCATTTTCCCGATAATATCTGAGTCCAGCTTCAAGTTTTTGTATGACTGTAAACTTTTTGCGAAGATCATTTTTATTTCATCAGGCATCGTTTCTTTCATTTTTTGATTAGCAAACAAAAGGTACTCGGCCTCATCGATTTCAAGGTAGATATTCTTTAACCATTGAACTATCCTTTTTACCTCAAAATGCTCTATTAAATCAAGTATTTCCGTCATCTCTTCTTTTAAAATTAACTCAGGATGGGTGAGTAAAATTTCAAGAAATACTTTTTCAGGCTTATTGATTTTTATAGGAACATTGCTGAGTGCATTAGATTCTTCTTCCAGAAACTGTGGCATCTCGTCAGTGGGTGGAATGTATTCAGGTTCAGGTGCTTTAACAGGCTGTTTTTTAAACGATTGAGACTTAACAAGTGGCTTATTCGAATTCATAAACTCTTTGTACTCATTGATAATATCTTCATTACTAGACGCTAGACTTAGTGCTTTAGCAGTTTCAATCACTTTTTCATTGGCCCTAATATTTGTACCGAGAGGCATTAGAATTTTAAAAACCTCCTTGAGTATTTCAAGTTTTTTATCGGTGCTTTGCGGTATACTCTCAGGAATTGCTTGGTTTATAAGAAAATCAAGAAAAGTATCCGCCTTTTCAATGCGATCCATTAACTCAAGTCGACCATATTCATTCAAAAATTCATCTGGATCTTTGGCAGGTTCAAAGGAAATAAACTTGGGAACGATTCCAATAGCAAGAAAATCATTATTGATTCTTGTCATAGCCTTTATTCCTGCGGGGTCAGAATCCATTGCGAGGTAAATATCTTTCGCCATATTTGTTAGAAGTTTTATAGAGCTCTGGCTTAATGAGACACCCATTGTAGCAACAGAGTTTTTAAATCCATATTGATGTAGAGTAATGGCATCCATATTTCCTTCCACAACAATGGCACTATCTGTTTCTCGAATAGATCTTTTAGCAAGGTGGAATCCATAAAGAGTATTTCCTTTATCAAAAATAAAGGATTCACCCGAGTTTAGATATTTAGGCTTTTGATCTGGAAGAACAGCTCGAGAAGAGAAACCTCTAACTTTCGTTGAGTGATCCCAAATAGGGAAGACAACACGATCACGATAGAAATCATAATAACCGGCTCCATGTTTGTTATCTCTGATAAGACCTATTTCTTTAGCAACCTTAATTGCCATGGTCCGCTCAGACTCAGAAATTGTATTAAGGTATTTTGTTAATGCATTGTTTGGGGGAGCGTAACCAATTTCAAAATTAGTCACTGACTCTTCATTTAATCCACGTTTGGTTAGGAATGCTTTATAATTGGCAGGATTCATTTCAGAGGCGACTTTTTTATAAAGTCTATTGGCGGCCTTTAAAACTTTTAGTGCAATTTCATAGCGTGGATCTTTATTTTTCCACTCTTTTTCTTCAATTGTAATTCCGAGATTACTTGCAATATCCTTGATAGCTTCAATATAATTTAGACTAAGTTTATCTTGGACGAATTTAATTGAATCACCTGCGGCATCACAGGCGAAACATTTGTAAATACCTTTAGAGTCATTAATCTTTAACGAAGGTTGCGTATCACCATGAAAGGGGCAGATTCCTTCATAGTTTCCACCGCGCTTGCTAATCGGATGATAAAAATTAATCACCGATGAAATTGGAGTTCCCTTAATAATATCTTTTGCTTCGTCGATTGATGCCATCTATTTTTTTAAACTTTTTAGAGTTACGGACTTTATTTTATTATTTTTTTCTAAAAATATTTTTTCAAATTTTGTAATAAATGATGAAAGAAAGTGATCAGGGTGTTCACCTCTGAGATCCCATGTGTTGATACCTATTTCAAAGCGTTTTTCAGATTTAAGTTCTTCTAGCATCCATTCGAAGTAACCATCGTGATCTGTTTTTACGAGTATTTCTCCGCCAGGTTTTAGCACTTTATAGGCTTCATCGAGGAAAGTTTTTTGAAACAAACGCTTTTTTTTGTGACGAGCCTTTGGCCATGGATCAGGGAAGAAGTAAAATATCTTTGAGAGCTCATTTTCTCCAAAAATAAAAGCAAGCCTTTCAGCTCTGGCACGAAGGTATCTAAAGTTTTTATGTTCTAGTGAAGCAAGCTTTCGAGCTAAATTAAAACTTCGCTTAAAGCGATGATCAAGCCCTACGAAATTAACCTTTGGGTTTTTCTGTGTGTATTCCTGCATAAAATGGCCATAGCCAGTTCCAATCTCTAACTCAACAGGTGAATCGTTTCCAAAAATTTCCTTAGACCATGAACCAGCATATGTTTCACTTTCATCGTCTCTTAAAACAAATTGATCAAATACACCAAGCTTGTCATGATAAGGGTTATCATGAGTATATTTGAAGTCAGCTTGGAATGCTAAATCGCTTTCATTAGTTTTTTGTTTTTTCTCTGATTTATCTTCAGAGTTATTTTGATCATCCATGTGGGTTTATATCTTAGTTGGGCTAATTTGGCCATTTATTAGTGATGATGACTCATAATTTCGGAGACTTAAGGTTTTGAGTTTGAAAGTGGAAGCGGCTTCATGCTTTAAAACAACTTCGATTTGTATTTTATTGATAAACTATAATACAATTAATTATTTTGCTATGGGGCGCTATGAGTTCACTAGGTTACTTGAAATGAAATTATCGTTTCTTTTGTATTTCATTCTTTTCTCTTTAAATCTTGGCGCTTTTGATCAGTTCGTTCTTGCGAATAAAGATGTCGTAAAAATTGATAAAATTTTCAGGACAGAATATGAAATCATTAAAGGTTTAAGTGGAATAGCTAGTGACAATTTCGCGGATGATGAGGCGGCACTTTTTGTTTTTCGTCATAACTCTGATCGTCAATTTGGAATGCCGCAGACTTTTTTTAACATAGACATCGTTTACTTAGATAAAGATCTTAGTGTCGTGCATATAGATCGAGATATGGAAAAAAGCCCCTATTTTTTCTACCCTATTTCAACTGGGCGCGTAACTAAGTGTCACTACGTTTTAGAATTCAAGAGCTCTAGTCCTTATGTTAAAACGATCCAAAAAGGAGACAAACTCAAATGGAAGAGTGATCATTTTTCTCTTGAGCAAATTTCGGGAATTATTCCTTATCGGAAACTGGAATAAGCATCTCTTCTTTTACCAGAATGTTAAAAACTTCTTTTTCCTCTATAGGAAAACTTGTACACGAAGAGCTTAGTTGCGTTAAGCTAAGTTGATTGTCTTTTTCGATGAAGACTATTCTTTCTTTATGTTTAAGCATCCAGACCTCTTTGTCATCTTTGATATATATGAGAACATTTTTTGAAATTCGAAATCGCTTTTTTAAATTAGTTCTGATTATAATTTTAGATTGGAACTTATGTTTATATACTTTATATTCAATCTTAATTTTTTTTCCAAAAATATTACCGATCGTAAAACCAATCTGATAAGCAAAGTTGTTAATGATATGAAAAAAGTACAGTTCCCATCCAGAGTTACGGAAGTCGTTTAGTTGTTTGACTTGGCTGCTTTTTAAAAAAGTACGGGGTACATACTTTGTCGGCAATAACTGCATCAGTTTAAAAAAAAATAGTCCGTTCTTAAAATTTCTAATCAGATAGTCTATTAGGTTGCCATCAAAGAAAACAATCGCTTTTGTTTTTGAAGTTGCATATGTTGGTAGATAGCTGTGACTTATCTGAGCAGAGAGTAGTGTATCTTCGTGGCGCTTTAAGTCTTCTTTAAATAAAAGAGCGCTAAATATTTTTTTTCTTATAACAAGGGCAGCTGTATTTAGAAATAACTGGACATTATCTCCGACTCTCGGGGTACCGTCTTCCTCCGTTTTTTTTTTGAATCGCTCTAGCCTATATCGACTTAGAAGGCTTGTCCCATAATTTGGCTTTATTGTACTTGTTGCCACCTGGATAAAAGGGTTATTTTTTATTTCAAAGTGAATTGTTGATATCCAGTTATGATCTATTACAACATCTGAGTCAATAAAGATAAGAAATTCACCTTTAGCCGCTTTGGCTCCTTGGTTTCTTGCATGGGAAGCAGATTTTAAGTGATTGGCTTCAATAACTAAAACCTCTTTAAATTGCTTGAGTTTTTCTTTGAACTTAGGAGCTATTTGATTTGCGCTAATTATGACTTCGTAGTGTGCTCGAGGATAGTCTTGACTTAATATAGCATGAAGACAGTTGTAAAAGCTCTTATTCTCTTTATGGGTGGGTATAATTATGCTATAATGGATTATTAATTTCATTCCAAAGATTATACATTAATAGTAGGTAATTAAAAATGATTTTAAATCCATTAGACTATCGTCATCAGACAGTTCTATTCTTCCTCAGGGGAATTCATAGTAATATATATATAAAGTTTGATCATAAATTTGATAAAGATTTAAAGGGTCTTTTTAAGGATCTTGAGCAGTTTAGCCTGTTTCCTTATTATAATGAGATTTTACGTATTAACACTGAATATGTCGAACTGGCGAATCAGGTAGTTATGTGTTATGTTACGGGGCGAATTGAAGCATTTTTACGTCTCAAAACCAGACTAGCTTTAAAACTCAGAGGGCTAGAGCTGGAACTGATATCTTTCACTGGTGGAGGAGTCGCAAAAACCTGTCTCTATTTTCCGGCATTGTTTGCTCTGAAGTCTTGTCACGATATTAGGTCATACCCATCGCTATGGAGCTTTTACTCTGAAGACGTATCGAAAGACTTTGTTATGCTTTCTACTGATCTTATCCAAAATTACAAAGAAAAGTGTATAAAGCCAGGTCTGACTAGTAGTCAGTTGTTAAAGCTACAAAAACTTTGGCATAAAGCAAATAGTTGAAATATATTAACTAATGATTTGTTATGCTATATATTTTTTTCTTTTTATATTTAGCATATGGAGAACTTATGAAGAATTCGAAATATTCAATTAATAGAGACACACTTTGCCAGCTTATAGATGAAGGCGAGGAGGAAATTTTTATTGCACTGATGAATGATGATGATTTTTTTTTTAAGATCAGTGGTATTGCAAGAAGAGTCTTTCTGAATACTGTGAATGAAGA
The DNA here is from genome assembly GCA_913058265.1 of uncultured Oligoflexia bacterium. Lineage (GTDB taxonomy): Bacteria > Bdellovibrionota > Bacteriovoracia > Bacteriovoracales > Bacteriovoracaceae. The sequence continues at coordinate 3,033 of CAJXPQ010000005.1, read as the reverse complement.
TAAGTCAGTTGGCGAAGTTGTTGTAGCGCTATCTCAAAAGCTTGACGAGAATAGCGATGACTTACTCGAAAATTCTTTAGCTTTTTTAAAGGAATTGGAAGAGCTCGGTCTCATTTTTAATTCCCAAAGCGCTCCAAAAGATCGAGTTGAAATTAAGCTTGTGAGATTTTCGAAGGAGTTCGGTGGTATAAAAAAAGAGAATATTGTGTTTGAGGAAGACAGTGTTTTAGATGCGTATTCTCAATCTATTTTGAGTTGTGGAGGCTGCGGTGGAGCAACTCTTTTTTGTACGTAGTATTTGGCATGTTTAAAAAAATTTTTCTTTTCACTTTTTTTATAATTCATGGTTCCTCGATTATCTTGTCACCTTTTTTCAGTAGAAAAATCATTAAGTTTGAGGGGACTAATGTCTTTAACTCTTACAGTAATATGATAAGACATTCTGGTCGTTGGTCTTTTTATACTGTACAAAACACTCCTTATAAGTTTGTTCTTGTCGTGGATGAGAATACTGTTCCTGTGTTAGAGTTCAGGCCAGGGCACTTCTTTTTTAATACTCTGGTCGCTGACTATAGAGAAACCTTATTTAATATTAATCTACTTTATCGAAATGAAGGAAAGCTGCATGATTGGATATGTGAAAAGTCTAGTTACGCTCGACAATATTACTTGGTCTTTAAACTTAATGAGCAGGGCTTACTTTATAAATTGCGCTCAATTATGGATAGACATAGAAAAAAAAGTGAAGGTCATTTGAATACGAATCTATACAAGTTGATGCTGGATAAAAAACAAGCGGAAAAATTTAAGTGTTAGGCATCATTAAGCTAAAGTATCATGCTTTTCTGCGAAAGAAAGATTGGATTAATATCCAACTGAAAATTGGATATTCTTTCCTATTTATATATTACCTCGATCGTACTCTAAACTCTACTCGCTATTTTTGTCTTATGCCTTCTGTTATGAACAATGAGTTGATGCCATTGAGCTGTATGGAGTTGATGTTTGCTGTAAATAGTGCTTTCGTATTACTTCTGTTAATGGCCACCTTTAGTATCGGAGGCTTTCTTCTTAGGGGACTGATTTTAGTATTAAATCTTTATATCTCAGGATTTAATGAACATCTACTTTATGGTGCAGATTCTTATGCCTTTTTCCTTACATTCTATCTCACATTGACTCCACTTTACAGTCGGTCGAGAGACTTTAATTTGGGAAGAGCTTCAATTTTCCTCTTTAAGTTACAATTAAGCTATATTTATATTTGTACATCTGTTTCCAAGTTGGCAGATCCAGTCTGGAGATCTGGGCAAGCTTTATATTACTTTGAGATCTTACCACTTTGGTTAGCAAGTTTTTCTTCAATTGAAATCTTAGGGTATCTCATTTGCTACTTTGTTATGATCTCTCAGATTCTCCTCGCTTTCCTCTTGTGGGGGAGATATCGCAAGCAAGTTTTCTTCTTGGCTTGCATCTTTCATGGAGTGTTAGCAGTCCTTTTGAATCTCTATTTCTTTTCAGCACTTGTAGTTATATGTCTTATTATCTTTTTAGATACAAAGGCCAATACTTAATATTAATGTGTTTATGAGTGCATTCTTAGGAGCAAATTTCTAATTTTAGGCTCCTCGGATATAGGTCTCTATAAACTGGACCTATTAGAAGCGATACATTATGTTGAGTATGCTCTTGTAAGACTATATTTGTATTCAGCCTTTTAACTTTATTTAGGAGATGGCCTGTGAAGGAAATGTTCGGAGATAAGCATAATTTTAATAAATATGTTGAAACTAAGGGAGGTTATGTCTTTAAGCCAAGACCTGTTTTTGGAGAGTATTCTTTATACTCCTCAGAAAGTATATTTAGGCAGAAACTACTAGCTCTAGCGCAAGGAGTGGGTATTGATTTATCGAACTTGCCTGAAGTGGAGTTTAAATCACCAAACATTGATAAAGTTAGTTTAGAGGTAAATAAGATTTTTCAAATTAAGTATGAAGCTCTTGACTCAGGGCTTTCCAGAGAAAATCTAGAGTCGATTGGTGCAACGATTTCTATCCTTACATGGCTTGGAGTCGTAGACTTACATGATGATAACATCTTGTTTGGTAGGAGTGATCGAGGAGATTTTATCTTTGCTCCTGTTGACCTTGAGTGTATCTTTTTTGGAGATGACTTTTTAGGACGAGATCTTTTGCCTAGCCATAGTTTTAATTGCGGCTGTGAGACTGAATATTGTATGAAGTTTGGTCTAAGCTCCGTCTTTAAACATATATTGAGATATAATGATAAAAAAGAGTTAAGTCGAAAAATTATTCCAAGTATACTGAAGGGTTTTGAATCATTTTCAAAAGTTTTATTTGCAAAAAAAGATGAACTTAAGGCTGATTTATTTAGAGGGGTTAGAGTAGAGAGCCTCATTTCAAGAGTGATCCTTCTCAATACTGGTAAATACATGCGCTACTTAGAGGGGAATGAAATAGAAGAAGTACTTCTTGAGGAAGAGAGAGTCCAGTTGAGGCGAGGGGATATTCCTTACTTCTTTAAATTCTATAATGATGATAGAGTTTATTACTGGTCCTCTAAAAATAAATATAAAGATATTAAAAACCACTCAGTGCTTGGTTCCCGAACTAAGCAGGACTATACAAAATTATGGCATGAGAATCTCGAGAAAAACTTTGAGAATATGTTTGTTCTCTTAATAATATTCCTTGATATGTATCCAGATAAAAATTACAAAGTGCAATTGGAAGATTCATTAGTTCTATATAAGGCGAGAGGTCTTATTCTTTTTAATCGTGGAATAAGATACTGCTATAAGCGAACCCCTTTTAAACTAGGAATTAAGCTGAATACTTAATGTTTTTCTGATGGTGTATGTTGTCATTGTTCAATCGCTTAGGCACGAATAAATTTGGCTCAAAAAAGGGGCCTAATTTGTAGGCCCCCTGACTTATTCTATTGGATGAAACTGTTACCCAATTAATCTTACTGCTTGTTGAGGAGCCGCATTTGCTTGAGATAATACAGAGA
>CAJXPQ010000004.1 GCA_913058265.1 uncultured Oligoflexia bacterium | reverse complement strand
AGAAGAATACAGGGATGCAATGAGACAATATGCATTCTATGCTAGGGAGTCATTTAGGTACATTCATAATAGAGATGAATCTATTAGAAATTCTCGCCTTATGACTTTATCAAGAAATTGCCTAACAGCACTTTACGAAGAGAACATTAAAGAATTCGAAAAATCTAGTTCCTCTAAAGATTTATTTATTAAATACATGGAAGAGCTTCATCGAGAAGAAATGAATCTAAGAAGGGCGTTAAATAATAAAATATATAATTCTTGGGCCAGAAAAGATGCTGAAAAGAAAAAGGATAAACATCTTAGCGGTCAAATATATACAATGGAAAAATTAGCTAAAAAAGCATGTTTTTTTAGAAGTAAATAAAAGAAGAGTAACAATGAAGTGAATAGTATGAATCTTTATTATTATAATCTCATCTAGAAATTCTGCTGCTAGTTGTGACGACAAGACTGAGCTAAACTTTCGTTACTTCAATATCAAAGACAGAGTATTCAAAGAATTAAGTAATAAGAAGTATATTATTTTAAAAATGAGGGAAAAGCTGTGAATAAACAAATCATTACGTCAATACTCTTTGTGGCCATGGCTTTTGCTTTAGTCTTTGGCTACAAGACCATGACAGACCCAATAGTAGAGGATAACTCTGAGATTTTTCACATTGTCCTAGAAAAAAAACTTAAACAGTTCCACAAGGCTTGCAATCGCTACCCTACGAGCGAAGAGGGTATTAAAGTTTTTTTCCCTAAATTCAAAAATTTCTCATTTTGCGATAAGTATAAAGAATATGGTTTTCAACAAATCTTCATCGATTCTTTAAAAGAAGATTTTAGCTTAAATGTCTCTCAGTTCATAAAGTTGGTTGAGTACAGAAAAGATGGAAATTCTTACCATCTTAAGATTAAAAAGGAGGACTAAGATGAAGCTTTTAGTCTTATTAATTTTAACAAGTTGTATTTTTGAAAAGGATAAAGCTCCTGAGAACAAAGTACTCACTGAGGAAGAAAAGATCATGAGATCTCTAGACGATGATACTCTTCTTGGCCCCGACAAAAATAACGATGGTGTTCGTGATGATATCGAGTATTGGATTAAAAAGAATGTTGAAGATGAAAATGTGAAAACAGCATCACTACTGTATGCAAAATACTATAGATTAATGATCAAAAATGTTGATGACCGGCATGAATCAATTAAATATACTAAAAAAAAGGGTCAACTAAGCTCATGTATATTCGAATTAATTGGACTCCATAGAGAGATGAAGCTCATTGATAAAATCGTTTCACTATTTAATAATAGCAAAGTGCGCTTTAAAGCACACTGGAAAGCAGACCGAAATTTCAGAGGACAACTTAGCACCCAGCAAGGCTCTAATGCGGAAGGAACCTGTCCATTTAAATTAAAATAAGATAGGTATTTATGACTGGGAAATATTTAATTAGCGCATTATTGTATATTTATTCAACTCATGTTTTTGCGATTAAATTAAGTAAATTTGAGAGCTTTAATCATCAAAGAGAGCTGTTGTCGCAATCGAAGTACAGATTCAAATGGAAGAAAATCTTGAAGAGTCTTATCAGAAAGTTGAAGATATCAAAGCACGGTTCGAAGATAAAAAGAGAGAGACGACTGAAAGTGCGAACAGTGAAGACTGATCTGACCTAAACTCACCTTCCACCCTACCTATTCCTAGCTTCTGATTGACTTAGAAACCGACAATAATTTTTGCCATATAAATCAAATAGATACAGCTACTTCCAATAGCTAAGTTATCGATATCTAAGGATACGGTAATTTAGCTCCTCTATATATATAGTTCTAAATTAAACTACTAACAAGTTTAGTCCGATAAAGTCTTAGGGAAACTAAGGTAGTAATGACAAAGAATATTTTGATTATATTTTTACTGTTAACTAGCACGCTTGCATTCGCAAGTCCTATTTCCTATTCCGATTTTATTCATATGAATAGAGACCAACAAGTGAAGACGATTGAACTTGTACATAAATATTTAAATGAATACGAGTTAAAGTTAAAGCGAGGAACTGTAACTCCTAAACAAACAAAAAAATATCATAGCTATATAAAAATTCTAAATTTATTTATTGGAACTGCTCATGCTGATGATGAGGTTGCTGCCACACCGGTTGCTGCGGTAATACCAACATCTGCAGTGGTAGAGGCATCAGATAAATGTTTCTACGGTGGATGGATTTCTCTTATTAGACAAACTGGTGTCGATGCTAATCAAGCAGTATGTTTACACCCTAATTATTTAGCATTTGATGATAATATAAATTTTCTAGAAGATAATAAATCACCGGAAGTTAAAGAGTATTACGAAAAAGTTTCACAACAATTTCAAGATGCAAAAGAATACACTTCTATAATGGTTAATCCAAATAGTGACGGTAGTGTTGAACTTGATTATACAAATGATAAAGGCTGTAATGAAGGAAGATTAAACATCATGTGTAATCCTGATGTATACGGCCTTCTTGATCAAGGGAATGGAACTAAAAGTATTCTCTGTATTAAAGATGGAAAGAGAGGGCTAAGTGGAAGCTCAATGGGAATAAACATAAGCTACCTTTGTGATAAAGCACTTCAAAAGATGAAAACAGATAAAGTAGAAGACCATGATAAAATGATGGACCATGTAATCTCACTGGCCATAAGTAAACCTGATGGTGACTTCTTCCAAACCCTAAAGACTATGTACAGTACATGTATGTGTGGCGGTGGAAGTACTCAGGCCATTCGAGATGCTGACTTATCAGGAACAATCAATTCACAATATGTTGAAAAATTATTTGCCTCAAGAACTTGTGTAGGAATAATGCAACATACTGATCGTATAAAAGATACTTACCTTAGGGCGTGTAAGGTTGAAGGTGCAGACGCTGCCCAATTTGATCAAGAGTGGATTAAGTTTTTTAATACTGCTGAAGATAAGATAGGTACATACATAGATGAACTACAAAATATCCAATTCACAAATGTGGATAGTACCAATCTATCAAACTCTGAGTTACAAAGAATTTTTGAAGAAGATAAAAGCTTATATAAAGACAAGGCCGATTTAATTTATAAGACAGCGAAAGAAGGTGATCTTTGTCCTGTTAATCTAGAGAAGGTCGCTGTTGAGCCTGCTCAAGCTGAAGTAGAGACTCCTGTACTCTCATGTGAGATAACAGAAAAAGAAGGATCAGACTTATTATCTGTAGCTATTAGTATTACGCCTAATCCAGATGAAATTAAAACTGATGACCCTGCACTCTACTCTATTACAGTTGAAGGCGGAGCTTTAGAAGAAGATACTTTTGATATTAAATTAAGCGAAGGAACAGAAGAAGCTTCTGCGGAAGTTTCAATAACTGGTAACTCAGACATCGAGAAAGTCAGTTGTGAATATAAAAAAGAAGAAGAAGAAGAAGAAGTAGCTGATGAGACAACTCAACCAGAGAAAGCTGCCACATGTACAGTAGAGCTTGCGATGGTACAAAATGATGAAGGCAAGTTTGATTTCACACCTACTATCAAGTTTTTAGATTCTGAAAGTAAAAAATTAGAAAAGGCAGACGAGCCAAAATATCATGTTCTTTGGTATAACGATTTAGAAAAGAAAGGTAATAAGACTGACAGTAATGCAGTTGATACTTCAGATCTAGCAGGTACTGTTAGTGAAGAAGAGGATGAAGAGAGTGATGAGGAACGAGAGTATGCCTCAGAGATAGAAGAATATAAAGATACTTTAAAAATCATTACAAATAAGAAAGGTACCGGCGAAACATCTGTTAAAGGTATTATTCGCAAGCAAACTGACTCAACTTTCATTGTTGTAGTAGAACCAAGGTTTGGCGGAATAGAAGCTGTAGAAGGCTCTGTGGCCGATGATGACGATTCTGAAGAGGAAAGTAAGAAGTTTAAATCATGTATCGGAAAAGTCACCATGCAAGGTATAGGCTCTTTGCCAACAAATGATCCTGTTCGCTTAGCTCCACCTCAGAGAAGGCAGAGAATGGGTGGCTTTATGATGAGTGGAAATCGTTAGAAGCTGTACCTGACGTCATCTGCATACATAATATGCAGGCGAGGCTCGTGTAGGTCCGTTATTTCTTGAATCAATTCTTCTTGATAATTCGGCTTTAAATGTCCTAAATAAACAGGAACATTTTTTGGCATCTTTTTTAATTCTTCTTTCATAGTGGCAGGTGAATGATGAAAGCTTATATTCGCTACTGCTTGTAGCTTATTTGGAAAGCTTACTTCCGTAAAAATAGCTTTTAAATTTTTATACTTTTTACCCAGCTCCCAAATTCTATCTGTGGCCATAGTATCTTGAGTGAAAAGAATAGCGACATCTCCTTTCTCGATAATAAAACCATAAGCTTGGCCTTCTTCTTGGACAGGATGATTTACGTGAACTGGTAATACTTTATACTCTCCAAGGGTTAACTCTTTCTCTTTTTCAATTGAATTAAATCTCATTGTTGGATTTTCTTTTGTTGGGATTACAGAGAAGTCGGGCCAAATAATATCATTTAATAAATGAGTTTTTACGGCGTCATTTACACTTTCATGACAGTAAACCTCAAAGGGTTTACTTTTTAAACCAAAACAATTGTCACAAATAAACGCAAGGTCTTTAGTATGATCAAGATGTGCATGTGAAAGAAGTATATGGTCGATTTTGATTTGATCTTGAATATCTAAACCAGATGCAACTGATCCCGCATCTATCAGGAGTGAATCATCAATTAAATATGAAGTAGCTGCATAATTACGGGTTACTCCCCCGTGTCCGCCAATAATCTTTACTTGCATTTAATACCTTTGATATAGAATATCATGATTTTATAAGAATTAGTGCTTTATGACATTAAAAAAAATTGAGATCACTTATTGCCTAGTCTTGAGTTAACTTTCCGTAGATTTCTTTACTATTTTTATCAGTGATTTGTGCAAGAAGTTTTGCCAGAGTTTTTGGTTTTGCACCTTTTGCTATAATCTCTTCAGCTAGCTTTAATAAGTCTCCACTGCCCTTTGCAGAAGACTTATTGGAGTTATTTATAGCAAGAACAAATTCGCCCTTGAAGGTTATATCAGTAATAACATCGTTAACCTGCTCACCCTTAAAGCGATGAATAGATTGATGCTCCTTAGTTAGCTCTCTGCATACTGCTATATTGAATTCAGGAAACTTCTCTCCTATCAATTGAATTGTTTTCTGAGCTCTACTAACACCTTCGAAGAAAAGATGAGTTCCATATTGCTGATTAACAATGTCTAGTGCCGTATTTATTTTTCCTCCATCACGGGGAAGGAAGCCGTGAAAGTGAAAAGGTATTGGTGGCAGGCCTGATAGCTCAAGAGCGGTAATCACTGCGCTCACACCTCCAATAGATTCAATCTCAACTCCTTGCTCAATTGCTTTTTCAATAATGGGAAAAGCTGGATCTGAAACAATAGGGCTCCCTGCATCTGATACGAAACAAAGACCAAACTCAACAGCGACTTGCAACAACTTCGCAAGAGCTTGTTCAGAGGAATGGTCGTGATAAGAGCGAATCTCTTTCTCGGAGTAATCGAATCCAGTTCTCTGACAAAGATCTTTAAATACCCGAGTATCTTCGCAGTAAATATACTTATGTGCTTCTAAAGTACTAATTGCTCGTTTAGTAATATCGTCTTTGTTACCAATAGGTAGAGTTATTAAAGATATACCTGACATCTTGTATCGCCTTATTTTGATTGTGAATTAGAGGAATATTCCCGCTAAAAAAAAGTTTCATTTAATGTTACCATTATTCTAAGAAAGCCGTAAGAATTTGGCAAAACATGGATAAGGAGAGGTTAATTATGTCTATCAAGGCAAATATTTTAAGAGATGCAATGGGTAATATAACTGTTCAAATGCAAGGTGATCTTGATTATGAACATAGCGCTCCCCTTAGAGAAGAATTAGCTGACCTATCAACGGATAACCCAAACTCTAGAATTACAATTGATCTTGGTGGTATCGACTTTGTAGGATCTTCAGGGATTTGTCATTTTGTTGAAACAGTACAATCACTAAATAAATCAAAAAATGAATATAATAAGATCGGACTTTCAAATGTTAGCATGGAATTTAAAAAGATCTTTAGACTCTACTCCATTGATGAAGCAGATCTTATATGGGATCAGTTTGATCTTGATAACGATGAAACAAGTGATATGGGTAACCGCTTTGCAGCTCGCGGAAGAACTTTCGAAAACTAAAAAGTCGTATTTACAAAATTTATATAAATGGGCGGAGAGAAACCTCTGCCCTTTTTATTTTTAAGTCTGTAGTTATAAATTAAATCGTCTGTAATCTCTATTGATCTTTGTGCTCCACTAAAAAAACCTCCGCCTCCATCGTCTTGTGATGGTGATGGTGCCCCGTAACCTTGACCGCCACCACCGCGAGGGTCACTAAAACCATCATTATAACCCGGAGGTAAGCCTTGTTGAGGTTGATCATAAGCAGGATCTTCATCTTCCATACCTTGTTGCCCATGTGAGGCAATAACATAACTACCAAATGCAATACCTGCATATAGCCCAAGAGAAGCACCCTGAGCAATAGCTCTAGAGTTTGTTCCAAAGGCCATAGTAGCAAAACCAAGTAAAGCTCCACTAACTGTTCCATAAGTACAGATAACTAAGAAGGCCTTCCCTTTAGCGTCAAGTGCATGAGCTTGCTTAACTGGAGTAATAAGAGCACTGAGTATAATTAATGAGACTAAAAGTTTTTTCATACACTTAGCTTAAAAAAGCTTAATTCTTTTGGCAATGACTTTTAATCAATATTTGTCCTTCTGCATTAAAAATACTGCATAAAAGCTCGAGAGATTGCTGAATTCTTCTTAATTGGCGAGAATTAAGGCCTTCAGGTTTAGATTTCAACTCATAAATTATAATTCGCTGATTACAATCGGAATAGACACAAGAGTCGATCTGGCCACAATTGATCTCCCGTAGAACAAGACTGGAGACTAAGACAATTGATTCTTTCTTTTGATAAATGTATTTTGAGAATTTTTGTTCAAGCCTATCCCCTTTAGAGATATTCTTTAACGCCTTTGAAACTTTTGCGGTGGATCTTACATGGACCGAGTTTTTTGACTGCATCTCTATGCTCCTTGGTAGGATAACCTGCATGTTTAGCAAGATTATAACCAGGGTATAGTATGTCTAATGCCTTCATTTTTTCATCTCTGAAAACTTTTGCAATGATGGAAGCAAGTCCAATAATAACAAACTTACTATCGCCCTTAATCACAAATTCAATATCAGCGGCCGCAGAATCAAAAACTTTATTTCCATCAACAAGGATTTTCGTTTTTCCTCGAATCAATTTATCACTTGCATTTTTCATTGCGGAAAGAGAAGCCTGAAGAATATTCATGCGATCAATATCTTCATGTGAATGCTCACCAATTACAAATGAAAACTTCTCCCCTAAAGCACTATTCTCATAAACTTTATTTTGATCAATTTTCGTCACATCGATATTTAATGTTTCTAGAATCTTTTTTCTTCTCTTTTCTGTTAATTTTTTAGAGTCGGTAACATTTAATTTAATTAATTTTTCAATTAGGTCTGACTGATGACTTTCAATCGCGACAGCACAGCTGTTCACAGGTCCTGCGATAGGCCCTCTTCCAACTTCATCACATCCAATTAAATTATCAAATTTGAATAGGTAGTCTAAATCACTGTCGGCCATATTCCCCTTAAACAAAAAAGCCCGGTAATAATACCGGGCCTATTTGTACTTTTCTTTTTTAAAAAATTACTTTTTAGCTGCGCTATAATCAGTTTCGATTCTAGCTGCTTTACCAGTTCTTTCTCTAAGGTAAAAGTGCTTCGCTCTTCTTACCTTACCACGTTTAATAAGTTCGATCTTTTCAACGTTTGGTGAGTGAAAAGGAAAAACTCTCTCAACTCCATAACCACTAGAAATTTTTCTTATTCTAAAGTGACCGTCAGTATTTGTAACACTATATTTCGTAGCAATACATACACCTTCAAAACGTTGTAATCTAGACTTAGCTCCCTCAGTAATTCTAACAGATACAGCAACTGTATCTCCAGCCTTAAAGTCAGGAAATTTTTCTACATTTTTGTTGAAATGATTCTTGTTAACAAGATCTACTAAATTCATTTTACTCTCCGTAAATATTCCTTCCATTCACTTTATCTGCTTGTATCTACTAGTCAGAGGGAAGGGTTTAAAATTATGGACTCAGAGGCTTCTGCTCAAACGATCACAATAAATTGCAACCGCAGATCTAACCGAAAGATGATTATAACCATCTTCAGCAGTGCCAACAATAGGATCTAATTTGTAGTCCGCATTGTTAACAACAGAGGCATGTAATCCCCAGCCTGTACCGAATATCAAAAAGATGGGACGTTTGTCAACTTGTAACTTATCGCGTAATTTTTTTTCTGTTCCAGTAAATTCATCGAAATTGGCGCCGGTTGCAACAACTATTGGATCAACCCCTTCTAACTCTTTAATCTGAGAGATTGCATCTTCGATAGTGTTCGCGATCTCTATAAAGGCCAGAGCAGAAGATCTGTCTGGATTATATGAATTGTCCGCATCTTTGTTCCAGTGATCCAGGATGGTTTGTACTAGCGCCTGCTGCTTAATTACTGGGGTTACAATGAAGTACTTTTTAAAGCCAAAAGTCCTCGAAGATCTTGCGATGTCGTGGATGTCTAGATTTGTAACAGAAGTTGTAATAATCTCTTCTTTGCGTCCTAAGACTGGATGATGAATCAATCCGATATACATATTAACCATAAAAATTCCCTTAAGTTTCTCACTATAAATAGTTGATTTATAAAGGATCGTCATTCACTTTTTGAGCTTTTGGTTAAATATAATTTAACAATTGCCAAGAATAATCATCACTTTATTAAGCCTATCTTAATATTTGCTTAAGACACTAAGGCTAAATAGCCATAATCCCGAGAAGTAGACTGGGTCTTAGCGAGGTAAGCTGCAACATGTTAAGATTATTTTAATATTTAAACAGGAGAGAATTGAAAGCACTATTATTAATAATATTAACAATTTTTGTAACTTCCTGTGCTGACTCTGGGGAAACATCTAGTCTTGTGCTCGGTGACAGTGCTGCTAGTGAGTCTAGTGAGTCAACTCCAAGAATGACTCTTATATCTGCAACTTCAAAAACATACCTTGAGGGAGAGACCCTTTCAATACTTATCAATTTTAATAAAGTCGTTAACGTTACTGGTACGCCATCACTAACAATTAAAATCGGTGGATCCAATAAAGTCGCTCCTCTAACGAGTGGGTCTGGATCAACTGTACTTACATTTGATTACGTCATAGTTGATGGTGATGAAGATATTGATGGTATTGAATTGCTAAGTTTTGATCTTGCTGGAGCAGAGATTAAAGATATAGATAGCATCGATGCAACGACTCTAATTCCTGCTCACGACTTATCAGGATCTTTAGTTAAAACTTCTGTGGCAACAGTTAATTCACTGACAGCACCAGCAGTACAGACATACATACTGAATGAAGTTCTTATCTTTGATATAGAGTTTACTGAAAATGTAAATGTGAGTGGATCGCCTCAAATAGAATTTACCACTGATATAGGGTCAAAGATTGCACCTCTTACAACTGGAAATGGCTTAACGACTTTGAGATTCGAATATACTGTCGTTAGTAATGACATAGACTCTGATGGAATACTATTTGATGCATTTAATTTAAATGGTGCAACTATCCAAGATGATGCTGGAATTGATGCTGACTTAAGTGGAATAACTTTCAATCTATCATCTCACTTTATTGATGCTATCGTTCCTACTATTGATTCACTTGATATTAATGGTGTTGATCTTTATACAAATTCAGCAAGTGCAACACTTAATCTTACTCATACTAATGCCAGTGAAATGTATATTTCAGCAACAGATGCGACTTGTGCAACTGGTGGTGTCTATGAAGCGGTAAGCGCATCAAAGTCATTGACTCTATCAGCTAATGTCATAAATGATCTCTATATAAAAGTGAAAGATGCGAATGGAAATGAATCAAGCTGTTCAACTGTAAGCATCACTCATGATGATCAAACACCAAATCCGGTTGCAACGGTAAACATTGCAAATGATGCCTCAGACATTGCTACAGATAGCTCTTCATGGACTGCTGTCTCAGATAACGGCCCTGCTGGTGTTGAAACTTACCTTTATGCTGTCTCAACCACAGCTGATGACTTAAATATTATCTCTGGTGGTACTTGGGCCTCAACGACTGCTGCAACATCTTTCCAAATTGACTCTGGAGTCTCTCTCACTGGTGGAGTAGATTACTTCACACTTGTTAGTGTTGTTGATTTAGCTGGAAATATAAGCGCCTATACTGCTTCTGCTGCTTGGAGAATCATTGTATCTCCAGAGGCGGTTTTAAACCTTGAAGCTTCAAATAAAACATCTGAATCAATTAGTCTTGGTTGGTCATATCCTGATGATAATGGAACAGCTATTACTGATTACGAAATCAAAATTAAAGGTGGGGCTTACAGCGACTGGACAATACTTGCTGATGGAGTCTCGACTCAAACAAGTTCTACGATTTCTAGTCTTGATCCTGAAACAAGTTATGAGTTTCAAATACGCGCCTTTAATGGAATTAATTATTCAGGTTGGTCAAATACTCTAACTGTTGTAACTCTACCAAATATTGAGTTCTTTGCTCCAGGCTTTAAAGCGATAAATATTTCTGGTGCTCTAAAAAGTCAGCTCGTATCTTTTGATGATGACAATGATATCTATTTTGACGGAACTCTTGAAACAACTCTAGACAAAGGTGAAACCTACCCCTTTAATTCAACTGAATTTATGGAAGTAGAAGGTACAAAAGCATTTTTCGTTGCAGGGAAACTTGGAACTGGTTCAGGCTCACAAGATCAAGCAAATGTTACGTGGGCAACACAATCTTGGGTCGGTGATGAATTTTACTTTAACCTCACAAGGTCCGCTCCTTTAAAAGTTAAAGTTTTTGCCTTTACCGATTCTGATATCACAATTAAATCTGGTGCAACGACTAAGGCAACTCAGACAGTACTTGCAGGAACAGGTCATACGTTTAGTTTCACTGAATACCTAAACTATCAAATGAGCTCAACAGGGCTTATCGCTGCTTTCATTTATGGGAATCAATCTGGTGGCTTTTATGATCCTCAACCATTATTACCTGTATCAACTGATATTCTGGGGATTCCTTCAAAGAAGGCGATGGTAACATCAGGTCTAAGTTCAAACTCTTATACTTACTATCACTCAAATGGTGTTTCAAGTACTGGAACTTTAAGTGCGACAGCAACAACAAGTTTAAACCCTCAAGGTACATCTGGAGCATTTGCAGCGAAGTCATTAAGACTTATTTCTACTACGCCAATTGTTGCCAACTCTAACGCTGATGGTGATGGTTATTGTCAGGCGCCATTTGTCCCAGTATCTATGCTTAAGAAAAGATTCGGTCTCAATGTGGGATCTAATTGGATAGCACTTGCCTCAGATAGACCGGTAACAGTTACTCTGGTAAAACCTGATACGACAACTGTTGATATTACTCTTACACGAAGTGGTTCAGGTAAGACACCTTTTCAAGCCTATATCACAACCGACTACCCTGCAGGGACAATCCTTGAAGGTGATGATAAATTTCAAGCATGGTATCAACCGTACACTTCAACCTACTCAGGTGGAGAAGATGAAACGATAATGTTTGGTTGGGATGAATAAGCATCTTATCTTTTTTTAACTTTTAGGACGAAACATGTATTAGGGTTATGAGCATCATAATCTAGTGTGCCTTTATTCTCTTTTATGGCATCAATACCATTGTTGATTAAGTTCATAATAACTTGGGAGATCTCACACATATCTGTCATGATACTAATATCATTATACTCTTCAATTAAAGATATATTTGCTCGTTTCAATTTAGAGTCAATAAGGGGTCTGATTGCGTTCATAATACCAGATAACTGCAGCTCCTGCAGCTCAACATCATCCTGCATACGGGATAGACTTCTCATACTTTGAACAATGTCAGCAACTCGTCTACTTGAAGAAATAATTTTTGCTATGAGTTCTTCAAATTTACCTTGATCATACTTATCTGAACTAACATATCTTTTAAGTATTTCTAATTTCCCAAGGCTTATCGTAAGAATTTCATGAGCAATCCCTGCTGCCATCTCTCCGAGACTTGCAAGCTTTGAGTTCTGTAGCGTTTTTAGTTTTTCTTGCTGAAGCTCTGTCTCTAAACCTATCTTTGACTCAAGTTCAAGCGCTTTTAAGGTTGCGGATTCAAAAAGAGAATTAAAGGATTTCACCATTTTTATAACAAGCCACATAAAAAAAATCAGTGCGACTAAGAATAATACCGTCCCCTCTTTATTTTCAATCCAAATCTTAATAGCATAGAGAGCGATAATATTTAGTCCATAAAAATATGCTGTTTTCTTACTGGCAAGATTTGATATTGTCCCACCAGCTGCGAGACCAAGAAGAATAATTGTGATGAATATTTCTTTATGTGTTGGTATAAGGTTTATCGTTAGGAGTGGAAAGATCCCCCACAACAAAGCAACAAAACAAGTAGAAAAATGAAACTTTTGTAGCCATTCTTTATCTGAGAGTTCAAAACGTGTTGCATGGAATCGATATCTTAAAAAAATTCTATAGGCACCACCAATTAATATAAAAAAGAACCAGGTCAAAAGAATGTGCCTAGGAATATCAGCGGCAACAATAAACAATAATAGAGAAAGCAATAGAAACGATGGTCCCAGTTAACACGGATACATAAACATCACTGTAGAGCGTCTCAACTCTTACTCTGTTTAAGTCTTTAAAATACTTTTCTTTTAATTCCATTAAATCACTTATCTTTTAAGTCTGGCCTATATTTTATAGTGATCTTTTCGGATGATTCCTCTCGAAACTCTAGAATTTTTTGGTGATGTCCAGACTTAAGTGCTTCGGGCACCTCTTTATCTTCAAAGGAGAATGGTTTTGTGTATAACGCGTGTTCAAGTTTATTATTAAAAAAGGATTCTTCTGTGGCCGATAGCTTATTACCAAGGACTCCAGATGAAAACCGTAAAGCAGAGTCAAGTATAACCATTGTCGCAAGCTCACCACCAGTTAAGATATAGTCACCTAAAGAGATATATTCATTAACATAGTTTTCAAGAAACCGCTCATCTATGCCTTCATACCTGCCACAAATAAAGACAAGATCTTTTGATTTTTTTGATAAATTTCTTTCAGCAAAGTCCATTGCAAGTTCTTGTGTCCATGTCTTCCCTCTAGGTGCTGGGCATACAATATGCAAGTCATCCTTAATGCTCTTATAGCCACCAGGCTTCACCACACCTTCTATTAACACTTCTTTCAGTATATCCGGTCTAATGATCATTCCCACACCGCCACCGTAAGGGGAATCATCAACACCTTTAAAACCTTTCTTATTAAATTGAGCAATAGAGACTGCATGAAATTTAAAGTCGATATCACCGCCCCGATCCCCTCTAAAGAGCTGACCTATAACACCGAACTCTGTAAATTGATCAAAGTAGGAATCAAACATACTTAGAACCCAGATATTCTTAACCATTAATCATACTCCGGCTCAATCATAACAATAGTTTTATTTTCCATATCTACTTTTGGAAAGAAGGCCTCTACAAAGGGTAATTCATATTTATTGTTTTCAGTTATTACCTTTAAGCAGATTTGTGCACCATTATCAAAATACGAATCAACAATACCAACTTCTTTCCCGTCAGGATCCATAACTTTTAGCCCAACGATGTCTGAGATATACCATTCATCATTATCAAGCTCTGGAAATAAAGACCTAGGATAAAGTATTTCAAATGGCAGCATCGCCTCAACAATATTACGATCTTTAATGCCCCCAAAATAACACACGGTTTTATTACCAAAGTGAATGGAGTCTATAACAAACTCTTCACCATTTTTATTTATGGAGCTACTTTCATTTAGAGGGATTAATTTTATTTTTGATTTCTTAAGCAGGATACTATCTTCAGGGTTTACGAGTTGAAATAAGAAGCCCCCCTTAATACCGTGAGGTTTCTTGCATTCGCCTAATTTTATATAATCTTCAATTTTTGACATAAAAAAACCAATGTAGGGTGTAAGTCTTAAGTTGATTTATCACTACATTGGTTCAATATAAAGTAAATTTTTCTAGCTTATTCTATAATCTCTAAATGGGATCTTTTTTTCAGCTTAGTAGAGGCAGCATTTAGAATAGTTCTCAAAGCTCTAGCAGTTTTACCCTGCTTCCCAATAACTTTACCGCGATCAGATTCGTCTACATCCAACTCTATTACAGTTGTTTGCTCGCCTTCAACTTCTCTAACGTTAACTTTTTCTGGCATGTCTACTAATGATTTACTGATAATTTCTATTAAGTCTCTAAGTTCGCTCATAATACCTACTTGGTTTAAATTTTTATTAGCTTAGACTCTGTTATTTTACACAGTAAATCAGTTAATACAAAAATTTTTTGTATTAATTATTACAGCTTAACGCCTTGCTTCTTAAAAAGTGATTTAACTGTATCAGTTAATTGTGCACCTTTACCAACCCAAGCCTTAATTTCTTCTAGCTTAATATCTTTAAGAACTTCAGTAGCATTTGGATCATATTGACCTAATTTCTCTAAGAATTTACCATCTCTAGCTGCTCTTGAGTTTGCTGCTACAATTGTATAAACAGGTCTATGTGTTCTTCCGCCACGTTGTAATCTAATCTTAACCATTATATATCTCCTAATAATCTTTGTTTCAAAAGATTGTATTTTTAATTCATTACATCATTTATGTCAAGCTTTGCTAGAAGAACTTACTTCCAAATTGGCCTTTCTTCTTGCCACTTTTCTTCTTTTTCTGGCCACCGGTCTGTCTATACCCGGGCATAGCAGGCATTCCTGGGATATTTGGCATCCCTCCGCCCTTCATCATTCCCATCATATTGATCATCATTTCCTGCATTTGCTCAAATTTCTTTATAAATCCCTTAACATCTTCATCATTTGTACCAGATCCTCTCGCAATTCTTGAGATTCTTGATTCATTTATAAGCTTATGGTTATCTCTCTCTTTTTGAGTCATAGAATTGATCATAATCCTCATTTTCTTCATATCGTCTTCGGCAGGACTAAGGTCCCCCACTTGTCTAAGCATTCCACCCATTCCTGGGATCATTTTCAGGATATTTTGCATTGAGCCAAGTTTATTGATTTGATCCATCTGCTTCATGAAGTCATCAATCGAAAACTGTTTCTTCTCTAAACGGTTCATCATCCGTTCAGCTTCTTTCTCATCTACAACTTCTTGAGCTTTCTCAACTAGTGAGACAACATCTCCCATATCAAGGATTCTCTTAGCAAGGCGGTCTGGATGAAAGAGTTCAAGCTCACTCATCTTCTCACCAACTGAGATATATCTAATAGGCACACCTGTTACATGCTTAATGGATAAAGCAGCACCACCTCTTGCATCAGAATCCATCTTCGATAGAACTGTTCCAGTTAAACCTATTTTCTCATGAAAAACTTGTGCAACATTAACTGCTTCCTGACCTGTCATTGCATCAGCAACCAGAAGAACTTCTGGATCGATTAGTTCATTCTTAACATCAACAAGTTGTCCCATGAGTTCATCATCAACTTGCAGCCGTCCCGCCGTATCGATAATAACGACATCTTTTCCTAGCTTCTTAGCCTCGGCCATACCAGCTTTAACGATATCTTTAGGAAGCATTGATAAGTCAGAATCAAAATAATCAATGGACATACTTTTAGCATGTTTAAGTAATTGATCCTTGGCCGCTGGTCTAAAATTATCTGCCGGAATAAGATAGACATCTTTCTTATCTTTACCCTTTAGAAATAAGGCCAGTTTTCCAGTAAAGGTAGTCTTACCTGCACCGTTGAGTCCTACAATTAAAATGGGACTTAAAGGACGATTAAGATCAAGACCTGTATTTTCATCTCCCATAAGAGATGTAAGCTCATCATGCATGACCTTAACAAATTGCTCTCCAGGATTTACGCCACGAAGAACTTTCTCCCCCAAAGCTTTCTCTTTAACTTTGTTTATGAATTCTTTTACAACTTTAAAATTTACATCTGCTTCAAGTAAAGCGGTACGAACTTGCTTTAGAGTATCCTCGATATTTGATTCAGAGATCTTCCCTTTACCACTTAGATTCTTAAACGCGTCCGAGAATTTGTCGCTTAAATTATCAAACATTACTTACCTCTTATCTTTTTTATTAAATAGTTTCTACATTCATTAATATCAGTAAAACAAATATCCGCACCGTGATCGATATATGTCTGCTGTGAATCCATATTTCCATGTGACCAAAGCGCTCCGATAGTGTGAGCACCATACCTTTTCCCGCCGATCATATCACCTAAAGAGTCTCCAATGACAATGACCTCATCCCTAGATTCAGCATGCAGAAGCATATTCTGAATTCCCTCAGGACTTGGCTTTTGAGCGGCTTCACTTGAGCCAACACAGGACAGATCTTTAAACTCAGAGATGATACCAAGGGAATCTAAAATTTCAATAGTCGAGTTTCTATTTCTTGCAGTCCAAACAAATAATTCACAGTCTAGATCAGAAATATCATTAATCAGGTCTTTCATGCCAGGGTATAATCTTGTTGGATATGATGCTGTATCGACTAAAGTTCCATCGTGATCGAATACAATGTACTTGATATTTTTCAAAACCGGCCTTTCTTGTTTACAGATTGCTGCTAATCGTTGTAAATCATTTGCCATGCATAATAAAGCATTTTCACCACAATTACAAAGTAAGATTGATTCTTGTTTAAAGAATATGAATCCTACCAGCCTTGGCCAAATTGATTTTGGATCTCCTTTGATTCTTGCTCCCATGGCCGGAATTTGTACACCAAACTTTAGACTTCTCATGGAGGATCTTGGTGCTGGTGGAACTGTGAGCGAACTCATCTCTTGTCATGGAATCAATTACGAAAATCAAAAGACCATGGATATGCTTAAGATTGATGAGCGAGAAAATCGAGTGGGCATTCAACTCTTTGGTGAAGATGGTGAGTCAATGGCAAAAGCAGCTAAAGTCGCCTTACGATCGAATCCAAAGTTTATTGATATAAATATGGGTTGCCCCGTGAGAAAGGTTGTAACCAAAGGTGGTGGCTCTGCCTTAATGAAAAATATTGAAGAGCTTGCTCCTTTTTTCAGCAATGTTAAAGCGGCGATTGATGTTCCCCTCACTATAAAAATTAGAACTGGATGGGATGCGGATGATGTAAATGCGGATAAGATTGAAAAGATTGCTCTGAACGAGGGCGTTGAGTGGGTAGCAATACACGGAAGAACTAGAGCACAACAATATACAGGTCTCGCCAACTGGGATTATATTGAAGAGTTTGCCCAAAATGCAACTTTGCCCATAATTGGAAACGGGGATCTTCATCAGGCACACCAAGCACGTGCACGTATGGACGCCACAAACTGTAAGGCGTTAATGATAGCCAGAGGTGCACTTAGAAATCCGTTTATTTTCTTAGAGTCCTTTAAGGATGGTGCTCAATCACAAAATTCACTTTTTACTGGTGATGATTACTTTGAGGCCATAGACAGACTTTATCAATACACCTGTGAAACTTATGAGCGTGAGCGTACAATACTCGTACAACTAAGAAAGCTTCTTGTGTGGTTTGCGGCAGGCTTTCCTGGTTGTGCAAAATTTAGAGGCTCTATGTTTGCCTCTCAAGATATTGAAGAGACCATGAAAATTGCCCAGGCCTATTACACTGGCCTTGGAAACTCCCCCAAAAAAATAAATTACGATGAAGTCTTCATGAACTCTGGTCACGGATAGCTGACAAGATAAAGTACTGATTTCACATTCAACCGAGTATTACACTAAAGTATTATCTATTTGTACCGATAAACTCATTAATGAAATATAATATTTTTACTCTATTCACTTTAATAGTTATCTCAAGCAGTCAGAGTGCTATCTCCGCCTCTTGTAGTGACCTTAGAGATAACTTAATCTTTATTGAACACGAACTTTTATCTTCAAAAAATAATCAATGTTCAGACTGTAAAACGAAACTACAACTTGAAAAAGAGTATAATAAAGCGTTGGCAGAACTTGTCATTGCTCAAGGATTATTTAGTATCGGCCAAACTATCGAAGGTAATCATAATGCCATGGCCGACTTAACCACAAGCAAAGTGCGAAAAGCAAAAAACTATATGTATAATTTTAATAGGTCTCTTGATAAAGCAGTTATGCTCGATGAAGCCTTGATGGTTGTTGGAAATCAAAGTGTTTATTTTAATAATTACGCTGGTGATAATAAGCAAAATCTTGAAGTCTATCTACATGAATACTGTTTTATGCCAGAGGCGAGTTACGCTGACAAATCACTATGCCAAAATCTAAAAGATCTTAAGGCCAATGACAATGAAAAGTATCAAGATTACCTAACGACAATTAACGGTATTCTTGTTGCTGACGATAATAACGAGCCAGGTATTCGTGAGCGAAGTGAAAATCGCGCACAATCATTTGTAGAGTATCGAAAAAAATTAGAAATAAAAAAAGATGATACTGAAGGATACCTAACACCTTCAGCCTTTAAAAACTCTCCGTACTATATAAAGAAACTGGCGGCTCTAGAGTTAGAGCTTAACACCTTCGATAGAGGTAACCAGGAACAAAAAGAAAAAATCATCTCACTAGCAAAGCAGCTAGATGATATAGAAGTAAATTATAATGGAAATTCACCCACAGAAAACGACAGTACCGCACCGGTGTTAGCTCAAATAGAAAATGCCGTTACAAAAAATTATGATAGGTTAAATGTTCCTAATCTCCTTCTTACAGAGCCGATCCAGGAATCATTTTCAAAGTCTCTTGGACAAACCAGTTCCCACCTTAAACGCTATGAGGCTCAATTAGATAATGACATAAACAATCAGCTTAAAGATATAAGAACATTAGAAATTGATGGCAAAACTGTAGCGTCACGTTGTGGTGGAAAGTATGATTCTGCATGTCTTTTGAATATATGTGGAGCGGATGAGACAAGTACATCATGCCAAGTTGATTCATCATATGGCCTAGACGCTGAGTTACAAAAAGTAGTTAATTTTAAAAGACATCAAAGTAATCTCTCTGGATTAACTGATGCCCAATCATGTCTTGAAACTGGAAATCTAGAGTCTAAAAAAGCATGTTTACAAAATCATTCTAATTATCAGTACGATACATTAAAAGCAGATAACGGCTCCCTTCTTGGAGAATTAAAACGTGGTGTTGCAGAGCTAGAAAGAAAAATGATTAATCAAAACAGTGCACAACCTTTCACAACATTAAATCTAAGAAAGGCACTTGCATTGGATGCACTAAAGACTCAGCGTTGCCTAGAGAGTGATCGGTCAGATATCATCAAGTGTAAAGATATATCCTACTCTCTTGTTGATTCAACACTATTAAACTTAGGTCAGAATGGAGAAGAAATTCTGATACAAATGAATAATAATGAATTAATTAATCTTGTTAATGATAATCACTCACAGGCCCAGAAAGATTCAAATCAAAGGGCTTTTTTAGAATCATGTAAAAATCCTTCAGAACTAGATCGAGAGCTACAAAACCTTTGTTATTTTTATAAAGAAAAAAATGAACACAGAGACAGAATTGCCACAAGGGATAGAGAGATTGAGGTAGAAATTAACGATCGTTTCCTACAACTTAATCAAGGCTATGATGATACAAACTATGCTGGTATTTTTCTAAAGAATTTTGGAACAACGTTTGCTTATGAAGGAATCGCGAAAGGTGTCCCTGCATACGCTGAATACACAAATACGAAAACTCAGACTAAGTTTATACGCAATCAAATTGCTGGCTATGACGAGTGGTTCATGGCGAGAAATAACTACCTTCAGGGTTATATTGACAATCCTCCTACAAGTAATTTTCTATATACCAATTCAGGCTTACCTTTCATTGGAAGTAATGTGACTGATCAAGCAAACTTTCAGGGTAATAATACAGGCTTAGTTTACAATCAATTTGATACTACAAGCTTCAACTATACCCCTATTCCCACAACAACTGGATTTAGTAGCCCTGTATCTCCGGTGGCAAGTCCTACAAGCTCACCGAGTAATACCACACCAAATACCTTTGGTTTCTCATTTTAGACAACTAACTATCAAGCACTTAGAAGTTATAATTCGGTAATCTGAACAAATATTCCTACCATCTGCTAATAAACTTAACCCTTTAAAATCATGGGCAATATTACCGATAAGTAATTGGGAATGAAATATTTAACAAAAACCATATTCATCGTCTTGGCACTGATCACTCTTTCAGGTTGTTTACCTGAAGGCGAAGTACAAACAGTAAATGATACCAGTACAGGTGATATCACGGATACAGATTCTGAAACAGATTCAGATGAAATTTCAGATGATGCATTCTTTGGTACAGAAATTACCTGGATGAATTCCATTCTGACCAGCAACACACTTACTATTAATGCCGATAATACAAAAACGATTTATCTCGTTGGTGATCAGCTCCATAATTTCTTATTGAATCAAGATAATTTCGCAGCAACATATTGTATTGAAGCGACTTTCAATCAGTCTACTTCACAAAAGCCAAAGACTATTCGAGTAAAGGCGGTTCCCGCATTTTCAAATAATTTCCAAGCAGGAACTGTGACTAGGTTTATGCGAGTGAATTTAAATTCTAAATATGGAAATGATTTTTGTAATGTAAAAACAAAAGTTTTTAAAAATGGAGTTTTCCAATACTTTGAATCTGGTGACTCAAATTTAAATGGTGCCACGGGTGATGTTAATGACGTTTCAATAGTCAATCATCCTTCAGAAGTATGTCCAACTTGTATTAATTTTTTAACATCAAACAACGTTACTATATTTAAATACACATCAACTGTAGATATTAATAATGATACTGACATAGATGATGATGACATTCATCTTGTTACAACAGAAATCAGTGAGCTCGATTATCAAAATCTCTCTCTAAGAATTGATATGAACGGCGCATCAGATAATGGCCAAAGCTCTTGTAGTGATGTGAGTTGTGCTTCAGAAGGTTTTGATTGTTGTATTGAAGGACAATGTGTAAATGAAAAAAGTACTAAGTCCGCTGGCCTTGCCAATGATCCAATAGGTTTTGGAGCTGCGGAACAGGAAAAATATACAGATGCAAATTGGTATAAAAAATATCCACAGTTTTATTATATATGTCTTGAGTCTCCCCCTATTGATGAGACGGATACAAATACAGATCCTGAAGATCCTGAAGGAGAGGCTGACGATAGATATAATGAACTTCTCAGTGATTATAATTGTACTGAAGAGTTGAAAGCTAACTCAATTAGCGATCCTTATCATAGAAACCCAAAGAACGATTCTGGTAGCTATACTCTTTGTGAAATGGATGATGAAGATGCAGAAAATTTCTATAAGACAGTGATGGAACGCCTTTATCAAAATTGTGGTTGTGCTGAAAAAAACGATTTAGATGAAATGGTTAGAACATGTCCAAGCTATGAATATAGACCTATCTTTAAAACAGATGATAGTGGAACAGAAACAGACGAGATACTGACATTAAATTGTTATGCTCCACCAGCTGAACAAACACCACTACCTTTTCAAGATATGGAAGTTAATATTAATTCAAAGTCAGCTCCTCATAGATTCTTTGATACTGCAAATATTGAAATTGATCCTTTTCAGTCTCTACCGGATGGGGCCACTGGCCTTCAAGAAGGAACTGACTTCGCCTATCTAGATGACTTTAAGATTTTTCCAAATAATGGCTCATTTAATATGAATTCCATTTTAGGACAAATGACCACGGAACTTAACTTTGCATATCCTGCAAAAGTAATAGATCTAGACTTTGATAAACAATACCTAATCGCCACTCGTACAGGCCTCTATCAAGGCTGTCCTAGTTGTGGAAAAGATTCTTGGTTTCCAAATTTCTCAAGTTTCCCTACTGCGAACTTTGGTGTCGGTCTTCAAGCAATTGGCTATACAACAAATAGGGATACATATAGTACTAACCTCTCACTTGGTAACTATGGAGATACAAAGTTCGGAAGAGCTTGTTTTCTTCCTCCCACAATGATTCCTTTTGGACATAGTGAAAATTCAAATGTTCAAACTCAAAGAGAAAATCGTTTAAAAGCACAGGCCGCATTATTTATGAATGGCTACCAAAGGGATTGGTTTGGATTTAACCGTGGTGCCCTGATTGGATCCTTTGACGGTGTGACTTGGTTTGCAGTTGGTAAAGGAAGAATAGTTAAATCGACAAGTAGTAAGCTCTTTCTTGCGATAAATGCACCATTTGCAGATCTCGCTAATCCAACAAATCATCTCGTCAGTGTTCAAGAGTACGATTTTTCTTCATCAGGTGCTGTCTACGATTTTGATCCAAGCTTAGAAATAAATGCCTCAGCGCAAAATGAAGCTGGTTCATGTCAAAAATTCCATCAGTGTGAAGCTGACTCTGACTGTATAACAAAATTAGGATGGGAATACTCTTGTGGAGATGTCACTGGCACTAAAACGAAATGGCCTAATTTTGAACCTATTGGAAGTAGTGAAGTTGCCAATGAAAGTACAACTAAAACTATTGTTGAAATTTTACAACAAGGAACTCTACCTCCAGGTAGTTCAAATAAGAGATGTATATATAGAGGTGCCGGCGCACCATGTAGAGTCGACTTTGCTAGTATCACAGATGAAGGAACTAGAAAATCATTAACCTGTGCACCGAATTTTTACTGTGCAAGTCTATCTAATACCGCCGCTTTCAATGATGAAGTGGCACGTTTTGGTAAACCCTTAGATGAATTAATTGTAAGCAATAATCATTTTTTTGGAATGGATGCTGACGTTCTTGGACGCCCTAAACATTATATGAACACTGGCAGCAACTTGACCCAACTACCTGAATCCGTACAAACGGCCATAGAGGAAAGTGTTTTAACTTTTGATTCTTCAGCTGCTGGAAAAGTAGGTCTTTGTCGCCCAGGTAAACTTCTACCTGATTATCAAACAGGAACGACAACTAAGGACTGGGAACCTGATGTTCAACATCAGTCTGCTGATCCAAAATTTAGAACCGATTATATTTCACAAATAGGGGGATGTAACCCCACTCTATTCACCCAGCTAAGATATAGCTCATGTCCAATGCTAGATATTGATGGAAACTATGTTCACACTCAAGATGACTTTCTAAATTCAAACTTTACTATAGATGGCGTCTCCGGAACTCTTTCGAAAGCAGAAGTGGCCGAAAGGCTTGGTTTTGCCCAAAATTCTTGTGGTCTAGAATCACTTTCTAATGATGCTGCTCCTCTATTATCTACTACTGTTGTATTTGATGAACTGCACCCATTCTCAGCTTTTAAAACCATAGAAGGGGAAAGTCTAAGTACAGATAATGTACAAATTGAACCTACTCTGGCCGGTGAAGCTTGTCTGAGAAAAGCAGGCGCTGTTTGTCACTCAGACCTAGATTGTTCACCTAATAAATTAATGGCCGACAATGCTGACCTTGCACCTCTATCATTCTTTGGAAACCTTGCTGAAAAATCTTATTACGAAGAATATCTCGTTTGTAGTCAAGGAGAAGCAGAACCGAGTATAAATGATGAAGCTAAATATTTTGAATACAACCTTGGAAATAATCGTTGCTGTAGAGAAGTTGGCAAAAGTTTAACTATGTACACTGAGGACTCTCCAAATGCGACAGAATCCACAGGATTAAGCACTCATATTTTCGGTGGTCTCAACCCTACTGAACCTACACGTTACTCTAGGTACTCTACTGTAGATTCGAGTATTAATCTTGTGACAGGTGCATCAAATCTTACGCGACCTAGTGCAAATGCTGATAATGGTGGGGATAAGACTCTTGATAACTCCCCTAATATTACGGATATCCTTCAATGGAAAACAGTTCATGATACGGCAGCAAAAACTTGTTGTGGTTCAAACTGGGTCAGAGAATTTGAAGATGGTACTAATGATTGGTCACGCAACAGACTAAATATTGATCCAAATGATTTAAAATGTCTAAACTACCGTTCAGGCATATATCTCTCTGAGAACGCTGAAGCATATAACTTAACACAAGCGCAACTAGATTTTGATAAACCTTTTATGTGTCGTGCAGGAAGCTTAGAAGAAGGTGGATGTATTCAACAGGGCATAACGGCAATTGAAGATTTTTTTGTTGAAAGACCAAGACTTAATAGAACATTTCTTGGCTTTACCCTATTTAACTCTGACTCTTCAATCATGGATGACCTCTGGACGACTAACTTATATTCTTATGATATTTTAATTCCGTATACGGGCGAAAACTCTGTTGCCACAGATACCTTTGTACTTGATTGGTCAAATGAAGATAATGATATTGAAAAGAAAAACCTTATAACAAGACTACCAAGCTATATGACATTTGATCCTGATTTAACAGGTACAACTGCTGATGGTGACATCTTCACATTTTTAAGAGTGGAATTACCCAGCTTAACTTCTCCAGGTGCTGTTATAGAATGTGTTAATAATAGTGCTGCTAATACAAACTTTGATTGTACCGCCGCAGGACATGGTGGGATTTGTGGCCCGCTAGACTCATGGACTAGTGGAGTTTGTGATGGAGCAGCAAATAATAAATGTTGCTACTCATATGATAAAGATACTAGGTCTATTAGAGTTGGATATTCAAATGATTCAAGAGTTGCAGCGAACTTTGAAAAAGATGACTTAGGTCTTCAAATAAAGTGGGTTCCTGTTGGAACACTTGCTTGGGAAATAATTAAAAACCCAGGAGGGCTCTCAGTAGATAATGCTAGTATTCTGGATCACAGAAGATCTGCTGCCCCAGGAAATGCTATGTACTACCTTAAGAAACTTGCAAAGTTCGAGTATCTGGGAGTACCGCAAATGGCCTACGAACCTCTTTACTGTAACGATATCTATCAAAAAATGGTACCTGGCATTTTCAAAGAAAGTGAAGGTGGTGAAGCCTTAAAAACTGTGATGGATTTTATTAATCACTCAAAGACCTTTATCAATCCAAATGTTGATCCACCATTTGCTTTTGATACTGCAGGTGCGCCTTTCGCTGCAAACGATTTAAATATAAATCTAACGGCAACACAAGAGCTTGTAGATCACAATCAAATATTCTCAGACAATCAATTTAAATGTTGTAGAGAGCTTGGTGCCACAATTGGTAAGAACGATAGCAATAGTCTTTGTTGTTCAGGACTTGCAATCGATGACGACAGTGAAGAAGGAAATAAAATTTGTAAGCTACCAGCGAGAACAGATTTAAATGTTTATTTAAATAAATTTATATCTGGAGAAGGTCTTGAAAGTAATGATGAGATTCAAGGTCTAGAAGTATCTGATTTCGACACTGTAACTGGTGAACCACTTACTAGCACAGAAGTACTACAAAAAATTCAGGCAATAGGAAATGAATACTGCTCATCTGGATCAACTGTAAGGGGCGGAGCATTTGGAGTATTTAAAGCTAGCCCACAACACCCTTTCCGTAATGGCAATGGTGGACTTAACTCTATAGTTGATGAAGTTGGCGATCAAGGGACAAGTGGTAATAACGAAGAAGCTGGTTATGCAAAGTTTACCAGTGGAGTCAGATGGAATCACCATATCTATTGTGCAGATGAATAAGGAACTATATGAATATGATTAAGAAGTCTAAAACACCAAGAGAAAGTGAAGTCATTATGCGTGAAATGGTTATGCCTAGTGATACCAATGCACATGGGACAATTTTTGGTGGAAAAGTTATGAGTTGGATTGATATTGCAGCTGCCATGTGTGCCGCTAGACATTGCAATAACCCAGTTGTAACTGTTCATATTGATGATATTGAATTTAGGTCCCCTATTAATATAGGATCACATGTGATTATTCACGCTTCAATAAATTATGCTGGAAATACAAGTATGATTATTGGTGTAAAAGTTGAGAGTGAGAATCCCATTACTGGTGTCTCAAGAATGACGACCAAAGCCTATTTAACATTTGTTGCCATCGACGAATTTGGTAAGCCTGTTGCTGTACCTAAAGTTGAGCCTATAACCGAAGATGATAAACGTAGATTTGAAAATGCCAAGGCACGTGTAAAACACGGAAAAGAACTTGGAGCAAAGCTCAATAAATAACTCTAGTACTTAACAGAGCAACCATATGGCTTAGTTTTGGCCGGACTTGGCTCTTCATTAAGCATTAGCTTACTTAAGGCACTAGTCACATAGTTAGTAGCACCTTTAATATCACTAGTATTAGTAGATACAACAGAATCAATCGCCCCTACATAACGAAGCTTCATCTTAGCATCAATGATATACATATGAGGTGTTGTTTTTGCACCGTAAAGCTGTCCAACCTTACCATCTGTATCACGAAGGAAGTATTTAGATTTGATACCTAGCTCGTTCATCTTTGAGATCACCTCTTCATCCGACCCAAGATAACCTTGCTTTCCTTTAGCAGATGAAAGAATTGTTACCCAAGTAACAAGATCGCTATGCCCATAGAGTGCTTGGATAGTTTGCATATGATTGCTTCCATAATGTTTTTTTACATAAGGACAGCCATGATTAAACCATTCAAGAACAACGAATTGATTTTTCAGACTAGATAGCTTAAAGTTCTTCCCATTCTGATCAATTAAGTTAAAGTCAGGAGCTTTGTCACCTGGATTTAAGGCATAAGTATTAAAAGATAGTAAGATTAAGAGAGTAAATAATTTCATTTTTTAGTCCTCATCATCTTCAGATCGATCTATTCCATCGTCCACGTCATAGGCCACTCTAATAGCAGCATCTTCATCATCAGCAGGAATAAAATCAAGGTTATAAAAGTTTAAAGTATTATAATATTGATTATAGTACCAAAATGCCCCGTCAGTTTGTCTACCACCTGGAACCTCTTCATCACCATAAAAGACTTTGATCGTGTCGACCTTAGGTCTTTCTGCCAATAGAACTGCAGGTGCATCAACAAGACTAATAATATCCTTACCTATTTCAGCAAGATCCTTACCGAAGTCGGCAGTACAAGCAGACATATGAATTCCACCAGTAGCATCAATGATTTCTTCGAAAGGAGAATTGGCGTATGGCTCCCAACTATCACAATCTTGTAAATCTTTGAAGTCGAATGCCCCATAATAACGAATGATCGTACCTGGATTCTTTAAGGCACTCACAGTACTTATGAGATTCGTTGCTTTAAATTGATCACCGTATTTTCTTTCACTTTGCTCTTCTTCATCTGTAACCATAATGACTGCAAGGTGAGCATCAGGCCTAAAGAAATGATTATAAGTTTGGTCAATCATAAATCGAAATGAGTTATAAAAAACATACTCAGAGGCAGATCCGTTTGTTCCAAGGTTTCTAATCGCCTGTGAAAATGTAGGAACAGGATCAAGAGAGTTATTATCAAAGTATTGTGGGTCTGTTGAGTTATATGGCATTCCTAAAAAAGGTGGCTGATTACTATCAGTTGAAACTACTGCCATTCTCCACTTCATAAAGTTATTTTTCACAAAACTTTCCATAAAGAGACTAGAATTGGCTATGATATTGTTTTGAATCGTTGACATAGATCCAGAGTTATCTACAACCCATACGATATCAATTTCAGCATTACGAAGAAGTGTCCTCACCTTTAGAACATCATCTCTTTTTTCCTGCCTTGGTGGTGTGTTTAGGTAGACATAGTCATCTGCTTTATTACAACCAGAAAATGAGAAGATATAGGTTAAAAGTAATAATATTTTCATTTTATTTTCCTTCCACACATAGTTTCATAACATCAGCATCCAAATTAAAGAGCTCATCAGAGAAAAGAATTCCTTCGTGAGGGAACTCAAGTTTATCCGTTTTATCTAACCCTGAGCTGATAGTCTTAACAGAGTCAGTACCTTTGGGTTGTAATATCGCCATTTTATTTCGTAGTCGTCTCATTTTTGATAAGTATTCAACTTTTACAAATCTAAGGCGTCTAATTGTAGCCTCTAAAACTTTCTTTCTATTTGACCATGAACGTTTTGCCTCTGAAACCTTGAAATTTGCTGCAGAAGTAATATAAGAATTTAAAATATCAATATCATTATCTCTATTAAGCTTGGATAAAGTTGCTATTTCTTTAAGACGGAGAATCTTAGCTCGAGTTAATAGTCTAATATAAAAATCCTTTGTACTTACAACTTTTGGAGTATCACTTGCTAGATTTACATCAATTTCCTTAATAAATTTTTGATTAACACGAACAAAGGACTTAAAGGCAGCATCAATATCTTTGAACTGACATAATTTCAAACTGGCCATTGCACTCACAAGATAAACTTCTGGGTTAAAGGTGTCATTGAAAACATCCAATTCTAGCGAAGCAAGTTTTCCTTTTATTCGGGGAAGGTTATTTTGTCTAAGCTCAATCCATAATGACTCAACTTGTGAGTTAAGGTATCTTCTAGATTCATCTGGAATTAATGAGTAGTATTCTAAAGAAGCATCATATGCAGCCGCTTGGTAAAGTAGTCTTGCAAGCATTAGATGATGGTTAGCGATTTTCTCAATATCTTTTTCATTTTTAAGTGCAGGCTCAACAACTTCTTTTAAAACTTTTGCAGCATCTGCAAGCTTGCCTTCTTTAGCAAATTGTAAGATGACACTCTCACTAAGCTTTATTCTTAAAGGATCTAACTTTGGTAAAAACTTAATCCACTCTAGAGATTTTGAACCCTTTCTAAGATTTCTATAAGCTTGTAAAGAGTAATTAAATTTTGATTGATAGTGCGCAATTGCATCTATATAAGCTTTATCCTTTTTATCTAGGACAATCGCTTTCTTGATTAACCATGCAGAAGCATCCTTAGAGATTAACTGATCAAGTGCTATACCAAGTTCTGAATTTAAAAATGGATAGCTACTTGCTTCATTTACCCATGAGTGAACAAAGTTTTGAGAGAGATCAAGCTTCCAAAAGAGATATATTTTTGTGGCAGATAAAAGCCTATTTAATTTGGTATTTTTTGTATCCGAAGGAAATACAGCTAAGGCAGCCTTAAAGTCTTCGGCAAAAACATGATCAAAGAATTTATTAATATCTTTATCATTAACTCCTAAGGCTCTCATCTGTCCATATGCTTGGACAGCAAAAACATCATTAAGTGTGAGTTGTTTTTGAACTTGAATCGCCTTATCTAATTCAAGGTTACTCTCACCTGTTGCAAGAAGTTTAGAAGTCCCATCAGCGGCCATAACTTGAACACTAATAATGGCCAAAAGCCAATATTTCATATGCGAGCTCCCTCACCGAATAAGTATCCAAATTCAACATAGCCTAAAGCATTCTGAACATTCTCAGGACCGTTTATTTTTTCCTGCTCATAAAATTCATTACGCAGACCAATTCTAGAGGATGCATGCTTACCTAGCCAAAAAGCAAAGCCTAGATCGACTGTCGCCATTTTTGTCTCTCCCCTAGAGAGAGCAATATCACCATAACCAAGAGATATATACTGATCAAAATAAACAATCGTATCTCTTGTTAAACGTAGTTTTCCATACACTGTATTAAAATTAACAAAGCCTTCAGTACTTTTTAAAGCATAATCAGAGTCCGGCAAGAGCTCCTTACTTTCAAATAGCTTTTCTCCAGCTCCACTAAGCTCATTAAAGTAATGAGAGTATCTCATCCCGATAGACCACTTCGAATTGATATGAAATCTATAAGTAGCACCACTATTCCTGGTAGTCAGGTGACTATCAGAGGTAAAGTTATTTGCCCCTGAGATTGTAATCTCATGTCTCTTATTAAGTGAAGAGTATCTCGTATTAACTGCGTAGAGTTTGTCTTGAGATAAAACAGGTGTCACTTTATCCGAAGGAATATTGAGACTATCAAGTTTTTGAGAAAGTTCTGACTTGGCTTCATCTTCAGCAGCAAATGCACTTAGGCTTAAAACTAATAAAACAGGTAATAATCTTTTCATTATTTATTCCTTCCGATGAAGATTTTCGTAGAGAGCATCTTTTGAAACCATTTTGATGGTATATCTTTATCTGCTAAACTTGCTTTAAGGTCAGCAAACTCAGTTCCTAAGACAGCAAGTCTTCCGCCGTTCTCTCTTTTACATATAACGCCGATTTTGTATCTCGTTAGCTTCTGTGCATCAGTAAGCTCTAATACATCAGCACAATTATTAGTATCAACACCTGTTGAGAATATAATAGGATCATCTGATTCTACTGTTGCCTTTAACTGAAGTCCGATATCCATACTTGGAATATCAAAGTCCTTTCTGTAAACGAAGTTCATAGTACTAAGATCTGGAGTATCCGGAAGATCAGTATAGCGTCCAATGATTGCGACTTTATTTTCAATTTTAAGTTTATCTAAAAATTTCTTTGGCATATTTTCAATTAATGGTGTTGCCACAATAATGTTCTTAATCTTATCCATCGCCCTAGTGATCTCAGTACTCATTGAGTCATCACTTAACATTGAAGTTCCAATAACAAGGATTTCACGGCCAGAGAGGTTTCTCTCATTAAGAATTTGTAGCATTGGATTCATGAGTTCAATATTCTTAAGAGTATCTCTGTAGAACTTTGCTTCATTATCTCTTGTTGAGTCGGTAAAATACAGAGTTTTGCTTCTATTTTTAGAGAAGACCTCTACAACAAAGCTTTCTGCAGTAGACATATTGTATTCAGATTTTGCAACAAGTGAGAATTGATAAATTCCTTCTTTATCAAAATTCTTTAATGTTAATTTATCATTGTTCCAAGAGACATACTTTCTCATAGACTCTGGCATAATTTTTACGTTTGTTATGTCCTGTAATGAATCACCATCTTGAATATAAATATATTCTGTATCGTACTCTTTATGCTTTAAGTATTTAATAACTCCGGCCGCCCAATTAGACCTATCGAATGTAGGTGGCTTTCTTTCTTTTACAACAATTTTTACATCTGTGGTTTCTTGGTTACAGTTTCTATACCTTCTACTGGTATCTAGCACACAAGCTTTGAAGCTAAAAAATCGTTTCGTGTTATTGTAAGTTGGTGGAATATCCTTCCAAGTTACATTTAAAACAGAAGAATTATTCTCTTGGTCTTTGACAATCTTTGTTGAAAATTCTCCAAACTCTGGTTCATCAGAAGATAGCTCTATTTGAGGTGCAACTTCACCGTTCAAGTCATAAGCAGAAACCTGAAATGTTATATCTAAACCTTGCTCCATATCCTCTGGTGCAACCAAAGTAACATCTAAGCGCTTATCCTGAACTTTAATATCAATGTCTTTTGTTGTTTTATGATTTGCTGGATTAAACGCCGTAATCTGACCTTTATACCCTAGACAATTTCTTCCTGAACAAGAATTCGTTTCATTAATACGAACATGGTGATGATCAGCTTCACCTGAAATTTTATATTCAACTTCAGAGATTTGCTCAACGATTGTGTTCGCTGGCATCCCACTAATACTAACCTGGAAAGGTCCGCGAGGATAATCTTTATTACTTAACTTAAAACGGTATTCAAATGGTTGACCTTCATTTGCACTAAATGAACTATAACCATCTACAGTAAACTCTCTAGGCTTATCATTAACCTTTAATACTGTGTTCTCTGAAATATTATCCTTTGGTGCCTCAGATGATGCTAAGAAAACTGTTATAGGATAACTTCTCGTTTTAATTGTAGGGTTTTCTACATCATTTCCGTCGAAAAAGCCTGGAGTCCAATTAATCTCTAATCGATCAGCATCAAAGGTGGCCCCTAATGGTAATCCTTCAACTCTAACTTCAGGAAGTCCTGGAGGCGGAACAGAGACTTGAATCTTAACAACACTCTTTCTTCCCTCAGTAAGTTCTACGAGAGGAGAAACAATCATTGAAAGACCTGGTTTCTCCTGAAGATCAGTACGAGGTGTAAGTCGTTTACCACCCTCAGGGTAAGGATCTTGCTCACAAGAGATAAAAATAAATAAAGATAAAAGTGCTAAAAGACGCATTATATATACTCCTAATTAAGTCCCAACTGGCCTAAGCATAAATGGATATTTGACAGGTACTTTCACGCCACCCTTAGGCTTTGGAAACTGCCATCCCATCATCTTAGTTGTTATACATTTCTCAGCAGCTGCATTTCCAAGAGTTGAGTTCAATACTCTTGAGAAATCTAACCTACCGGCCCCATTAATTTGAAAGCTAACTGTTACAAGTCCTTCCAAACCTGGCTTTTTATTTAATTGAGCTTCGTAACATCTTCTTACTTGGCTTAGATATTTTGCAATAGTTGCATTAATCGCATAGCGACTTAAACCACCATCAAGAACCATATCGTTACTTGCAACAGAGATAGCAGAAATTCCTTTCCCCTCACCTGAAGCAACCATTGTATTTCCATAACC
Organism: uncultured Oligoflexia bacterium; assembly: GCA_913058265.1. Lineage (GTDB taxonomy): Bacteria > Bdellovibrionota > Bacteriovoracia > Bacteriovoracales > Bacteriovoracaceae. The sequence goes on along the minus strand of CAJXPQ010000004.1, from coordinate 230,008 downwards.
TCCGGCCCCGCCGCCGGCGCCTTTAGTACCAATTCCACCAAGCCCGGCCACTCCAGTATTCCCAACAGTCGTTTTTTTAAGGCCTTTTCCAAGACCAGTAAGAACTTCTCCACCAGATCCAGCGTCTCCGCCCTTACCAGCTCCTGCTGTTGCTTTTTTCAGCTTCTGAGGAACACCACCAACTGCTTTTGAAAGATCCTTAGAACCAACAAGACCTAAGAATCCAAGATTTCTCTTAACTGCACGCTTAGAGATTTGAGAATCGGTTAAAGGCTTAACTTTTATAGAAGGCTTCTTTTGAGCAATCTGAACTGTCTTAACCTGTTTAACAAGTGTTACTGTTATAGGTTCTTTCTTTTTCTCTTCTTTCTTTTCATCAATAACTTCTGATGGCTGCATAAAGTAAAGAATTGGAATAAGAATAAAAACCCCTAAGATAATTAGTTCCGTCCATCTTCCCATCCATGAGTTTTCATCAATCTCAGTGAAAAGATCATCTGATATAACGGCAGTAGACATATTTGAAATTTTAAAGTCCCCAAGAGGTGTCACTAAAGACCATATTGATTTATCAATCGCTTTTACTTCACAGTCATTCATTCCAGAAATACTAAGACCATTTTCCTTTTGAGTGATCTTAAACTGGCAATGCCAATCCGTTGAAGTAAACTCAAAGCCTTGTCTTTTTCTTATTTCTGCTCTTTTGGTAGCTTTATCCAGGCTTGTAAGACCAAATAATTTATGGAAGCCAAAAGTTGCTTCCTTAGTATTTTTGATTATTTTTACAAGTTCACCATCCATGGTTTCAATAGCTATCATTGAATTTCCTCCTGTAAGTCATTTGCCATCAGGTCATTAAAGTCTTCTCTTAACTTTAATAATCCCATATCGATCTCACCTAAGTTCCCTGTAACAACAGAGTAATCGGCTTTCTTTTTTTGTCCCTCAATCAAGAGAGAGGCAAAATCAATTCGCTTACCTTGGCGAAACTTTACATTTTTTTTATCTTTAGCAAATGTCACTTCACTAAAGCTAAAAAAAACAAGAATTGAAATAACTGTGATAATCCTAATCATTGTTTTTCCTTTAAGCTATTTATACGTCCTGTAAAATATAATGCTATTCTTTCACTATTCTGTTCTTTAAAAAAACTCTCCATTTTTGCCAGTGTGGTAACAGACCCTGGAGTCTGTAGTAACTCTGCTTTCGCTTCTTCAAGCCCTTTAAAATCGATCGCACTTACACTCATTCCAGAGGTATTAAAATCTTTAAATTCATCGTCTTTAATAAAGTTCGAATATGTCATTGGCGTGGTAGAAATATTGTTCGAAATAGCTGCTCTTATCTCTTCACTTAGTGCTACGAATTGTTCAGACTGTAGGTTTTCATAGTCAGCTGCCACAGTTGAGTATGGTGTCGCCATAGTCGTTAGCTTTGCTTGAACTTGCATAAGTACATCTTCAGTCAGACCATCTGGTAGTGGAGTATTAAGTATTTCTGCACCTAAGTTTTGATAAGAAAGCTTCATCATGTCTAACAAGTATATTCTTGTCTCAGCATTTGCTCCATCTAAGTAAGGCTTAGCAAGAGTAATGAGCTTTTCTATTGCTTTCACCTTACGCTTAAATCGACGTTCAGAGTTACGACCATGAAAAGTTAGTTTTGAAATTCTTTTGTATTGCTTTTCAATCTTAGAAAGTACAATTTTAGACCATCTGGATCCAGAGTACTCCATTTGTGACATTATTATTTTATCAAGTTTAGAGTTTGTTTTTTGAGAACTTAATCTTCTTGCGATTGCTAACTTATTATCAACAGACCAAGGAAGTACAAGACTTTGAGTATTAATTAAATCAGCATCAGATAGAGTCTTGAGAATGGCGGCTTCATAAGAAGGCTCAATCCTTTTGTCTCGCTTTAATTTTGCCATCATCTTCTTGAGAATTCTATTTCTGTTTTTGAAGTCAGCATCAATTTCATAAAGAACAGCTAATTTAAGATATGTAGGGATATCTGCATTTTTATTGAGATTATACTTCTCTTGAATACGAGCAGAGTCAGTAAATCGTCCCATCAGTTCATATTCTACCATAAGGGCTTTCTCATCCCTTAGTGACTTCACCGGAGAACTTTCAAGTAGAGTAACTAGCTTTGCTTGATCCTGTAGCTTTACTGATAATATTTTAGCGTTAGAACAAGATTTTTCTATGAATACATTTGAATAACAATAGCTAAAGAATTTATCTAGAGCTTCTTTAGTCTCACCCAGAGCAGCTGTTTGCTCAAATTCGGCCTGAATATTAACAAGCTTCATTTGTTTTAATTCTTTTTTGATACTTTTAGGGGCTTTCTCCCCTTCAATACTAAGCCATGAGTTAGTCTGAGCTAAGATTGATGCATAATCTTTTTTAATATTATAAATATCCAAAGCGAGATTTTGTGAGAGTAAAGAAAACTTATCACTGGTAGTGAAGCTTTCAATTTTTGCTAAAGGAATAAATAGCTCAAGAGCCTCATCATATCTCTTGTCTTTATAGTACTCACGAGCGGCGGTGTAATTAAATTCACGCGCTTCAGGAGTTCCTTTTAAAATACTCGCAATTGCTAAGGATTCTAATATAACGATCTCATTTAGTTTTTCTTTTTGTGCTAAAGCAAGCCTAGTTTGTCTAAGCTTACGTATCTCTTCTGACTTGAAACCAAATTTTATATCTTCATCGATCCAAAGTGCTAAACGATCAATTTTCTTGAGTCTATCCGTTTGAACCTTAAGCCAGCCTTGTTGTAATTTCTTTCTCATATCATCATTTGGATAAAAAACTAAATACCTATCAATGACATTAAGAAGAACTGGCGTAAAGCTTTTATCCTGTTCAACTTCTGAGTCAAGTTGAACAACAATTCTTTTCAGCATGGCCTTAAATTCTTTAGCTTCTTCTTTTTCGGTTGGAATATCTCTTTGAGATCTTTTATCAAGAGCAGATAAATATTTCTTAACTCGATCCATTTCTCTAAAGCCATAAAACTCTTCCACTAAACGCATTTCATAAAATGCATCGGGCTCTTCAGCATTTAACTGCTCTAGAACAACTGAACCAGCAATACGATTTCCAGTAGCATAAAATGATTCAACAAGATCTCTAACTAAGTTCTTTTTACCCGTTTTCTGGCGAAGCTCTTTAATATACGCAAGCTCAGGCTCACCATTGGTCATATTTGCAGAGAAGAATAACAGCAGATCTTTAATAACCTTATCTCTAGCTGATCCGTTTTTATCCCAAAGTGATAGCTTTAATTCTGCAATGGCCAGTTCTAACTTAACCTCTTTATAAAGAAGCCAAGCTCTTTTATAGTGAGCATAGTTACATGATTCTATTGTTTCACAGAGGTTGATTGCAGATTTATAAAAATGATTTGATTTATTGAAGTTAACCTTTTCCTCATAATACTCTGCAAGTGAGAAAGCAGCTTCACGTTTTAGTTTCTTAGAAACTTTATCTGTATCGTAGACCGCCTTATAAAAGTCTCGAGCTCTATCAAAGCGATTTAACTTATTTAGTACTCTTGCCATCTGATACTTGATTAGAGTTGCTTTTTCACCTTTGGGTGCAATAAGTCCGTCTTTCCCCTCAAGAACATGGGTATATAATAACAATGATTTCTCACGTTTCTCAATAAGGTTGCCATCACCTTCCTGAATAGAGACATCAAAGTAAAGGTCAGCTAAGCGCAAACTCAGTTCTGTCCTGTCTGGATCATTTTGAGCAAGAGAGCTTTTAAGTGATTCCATTTCTTGTATTAAGTACTCATCAGCAAACAGCTGAGTCGAGCTTAAACATAATAAAGTTAATAGAACCCAGTTTTTCATCATCTTAAACCTATGACGGCAAGTTGAATAGATTGAAACTGTCCAGATGTGAGTACTCCCATGACCTGAGAGACAACTGTACTAGAAATTTCTTTATCAGCTTGGAGGTTTATTTCACCAGGAAAAGCAAGTCCAGCATGGTGATCGGCCCAAGAGTTCTTTATGACATTTAATTCTTTCATCAACCCATTAGGCTGTTTAAGTATCTTTTTTGTTAAACCAACTAGTTTTTGGTCCAAGTAAAGATTGCCGTCCTTATTTATTGAAAGAACTGGAGCTTCTTGAACTTGTGAAGCAGTAATTGAATTAGGAAGAACGAGTCCCTTATTAATAAGTATTTCTGGAGATGTAGAAAAAGTCTGTAAAAGAAACACAACAAGCATTGAAAACATATCAACCATTGAGGTTAACATAAGCGCATAAACAGCAGCTTTTTTTCCCCAAGAATTTTTTCTTTTTCGATTTATTAAATGTTTTTCAAATGCATCAGATGCAACAAGAGTAGAATTTAATCTCATTATCTTCCTCCCGCTGAAAGAACACCAATATTTGTAATATTGTTCTTTCTTAATGTATCTAGAGTTTCAATTAGCTGACCATAATTAACAGTTGTTCTAGGTGTGATTGTTGCTGTGGCTATTTCAATCGCCTTATTTTTGATCGTTAAGATTTTTTCGCTAATCACCTGGTTAAGCTTTATTTGAAAACCTTCCGCAGTTTCAGCTTTGACTTTCAACGATCTTACTCTCCGCCCATTTTTCTTAAGGTTGAGGCTTAATTGGGTCGGAGTTTTATAGACCAAATCTAAGTCATATGAAATTTTCTTAGAAGCCGCAGCTTCTGTACCGTGGCTTTGCTTTATTTCCACACTACCAACTTCAATCCACACAGCTGTCATTAATAAAAAACAAACACATGTTGATAATAGGTCAATAAAAGGAGTTAAATTTAAATCTGCATTTAAATCTTTCTTTGAACCTAATCCTACTTTCTTTCTCATATTTCATCCTGAAATAAATTAATTTATTAGTTTCTACTTGTACTTACAGCTTCTACTTCATTTGCCTTAGGCAAAAGTTCTGTAGTTGATTCTTCTTTTTCATTTTCAGTGTAGAAAAGAAGGTCGTGATAAAGCTCACTACAAGATTCAGTAATTTTTGAAACAATTTGCTCAGTTCTGTTTTGAAATATTGCGAAAGCAACAAGTGCAGGTATAGCGGCAACTAGTCCAAAAGCTGTTGAGTTTAAAGCTTCAGAGATCCCTTGTGATAATAAGTTTGCTCTTTCTACAGGAGAAGCACTTGCAACACCGGCAAATGAGCTAATCAAACCTGTAACAGTACCTAATAAACCAAATAATGTAGCAACGTTACCAAACATAGCTAAAAAGCCTGTTCGTTTATCAAAGTATGAAATTTCTCTTGATAATTGCTCATCCATTCTTGCCTGAAGCGCCTCATCACCAGCTGCACTCATTCTGAGTTTAATTCCGGTCAAAGCCACTTTTCCAACAGAAGTATTACCAGCTGTTGTCTCTACATACTCTTTCGCACCTTTAAAATCACCAGATGCAATAAATGCAAGTACGTTTCTTCTAAAGTCAGCAGGTACTTCTCGGTAATTCTTATATAAAGCAATTCCTCGCTCAACAATAAATCCTATCGTTAGTAGTCCAAATAACAAAATAAAATACATGAAAAATCCACCAGCGTGGAACTGATCTAATAAACTCATCCTCAACCTCCATATTAAAAAAATAAGCAATCCAAATTGCTATCTCTGAGCTTTACTCTGTAATAATACAAAGATTGAAAACAGATTGACTAGAATTAAATTAGTACAATGCAGAATGAAAGATCATTGTAAGAAAATGTTAAACGAGTTTATTAGTTGGGTACTATCGGTCTTTATAATATTTCTGATCGAAAGACTTACTGTTTGAAACTCTCCAAAATTAGTGAAAATATCTCATTCATCAAAACCAACGAGATCATACAGAGTGCTCATAATCCGAGTTATACGATCAACTTTCTTCAATAACAAAGTGTTCTATTAAAATGACAAATAAGAACGCACCCATTCGGGTGCGTTTTTATGTTTAATATGCAGGATAACCTTGCATTAAATACCTTCACTTTTGTGTGTGTGTTGGCAAAGATGCAAGCCGAAAAGAAGTTTTAACTAACTACAGCCAGTAGTCTCTCCACAAGAGTCACACTTCATGCAACTTCCGTTTCGAAGTAAAGTAAAGGATTGGCATGATGGACAAGCTTCTCCCTCGTAACCTTTCATACGGGCTTCAGTCATTTTTTTTGCTTGGGAAAACATTTGAGCATCTCGCTCTTTAGTAAATACTTTTTGCTGAGTCACAGTTCCATCAGCATGCATAACATCTTCAGTCTTCTCAATAATTTTTAATAATGGTTCCTCAGCAACGGCTTCACCAGAAATCTTATCACTCTCAAGATCTGTTGGTTTAACATGTACAAGATCATGACGACCTAAGTACTTACAAGCTAGGTCTCTGAAAACATAGTCTATAACTGATGTCGCCATTTTTAAATTGTCGTGTCCCATAACCATTCCGTTAGGTTCAAATTTTGTGAAAGTAAAAGCATCAACAAACTTCTCTAGAGGAACTCCGTATTGAAGCCCCATTGAAATTGCGATTGAGAAGCAGTTCATTAAAGATCTATAAGCTGCTCCTTCTTTATGCATATCGATAAAGATCTCACCCAGAGCACCATCGTCATACTGACCAGTTCTTAAGTAAACTTTATGGCCACCAACCGTTGCTTTTTGAGTATAACCAATTCTTCTATTTGGTAAATGCCTCTTATCTGATAGCTCTTTGTAGATAATTTTTTCAACAATCTTTTCTGCAACATGAGTAATTTTCTCATTTGTTGGAACTTCATCATAGTTCTCTAAGAGTCCAAGATCTTCAAAGGTCGATGCATTTAGTGGTTGAGAAAGTTTTGATCCATCTCTATAAATAGCATTTGCTTTGGTCATAAGGGACCATGATAAACGATAAGCTTCAGCAATGTCTTTAACACTTGCTTCATTGGCCATATTAATTGTTTTAGAAATGGCGCCAGATAAATACGGCTGACATGCTGCCATCATTCTGATATGACCTTCCCAGGCAATTAATCTTTTACCATATCTTCCACATTTATTAGCACAGTCAAATACAGATAGATGCTCATCACTAATATGCGGAGCTCCCTCAATAGACATTGTCCCACAAACATAGTCGTTAGCAATTCTAATCTCTTCATCAGAAAAACCAATCTCCTTTAAAAGATTAAATTCAGGGTTATCTAACTTATCTAAGCTAATTTTTAAGGTATCACTTATGAAGTCTTCACCAAGAACGTATTTATTAAAGGCAAAGCCAACTTCAAAAGCAGACTCTAATGAAGCTTCAACTTTTGATATAATTTCATCTGTAAAACCAAGACTTCTAAGTTTTGTGTGATCAATTGTAGGACAGCCGCTCAATGTTCCATTTCCAACTGCATGCTTTTCAATCTCTAGGACTTGATCCTTAGAATAACCTAAAGTTTCTAGTGCTGAAGGAACTGACTGATTAATAATTTTAAAGTAGCCGCCTCCCGCTAATTTCTTAAACTTCACAAGAGCAAAATCAGGCTCAATACCAGTTGTATCACAGTCCATAACAAGACCAATTGTTCCCGTAGGAGCGATAACCGTAGTCTGTGCATTTCGATAACCATACTTCTCACCCAACTCAAGGGCTTCATCCCAAGCTGTACGAGCAGCATCAACTAAAAATTTCTCAACATGTTTTGTGTTTAATGGTTGTGGCTCAACTGTTAGGCCTTCATAACCAGTATCTGCGTAAACAGCTCTTCTATGGTTACGAATAACTTTAAGCATATGCTCTTTATTTGCTTCATATCTTTCAAAGGCACCATGCTCTTTTGCCATTAAAGCCGAAACTTTATAAGTCGTTCCCCCCATAATTGCAGTAAGTGCTGCTGCGATATTTCTTCCCTCTTCCGAATCATAAGCAAGACCAAGACGCATTAATAATGCACCGATATTTGCAAATCCAAGACCTAATGTTCTGTATTGGTATGATCTCAGTGCAATTTCTTTTGACGGAAACTGTGCCATAAGAACAGATATTTCTAATACTACTGTCCACACTTCACAAGCATGGATATAAGCATTTACATCAAACATTTGAGTTACTGGGTCTAGAAACTTCACAAGGTTTAAAGAAGCTAAGTTACAAGCAGTATCATCTAGAAACATATATTCAGAACAAGGGTTCGAAGCATTTATGCGTCCATCTTCAGGACATGTATGCCACTCATTAATAGTGTCATCAAACTGAACTCCTGGGTCAGCACATTGCCAAGCGGCTTCATTTACCATTTCCCAAAGCTCTACCGCTTTAATTGTTCGGATGGTTTCGCCTGAAGTTCTAGAGATTAACTCCCATTCATCGTTTCTATCAAGTGCTTCAAAAAATTTGTTAGGAATTCGAATAGAGTTATTTGAGTTTTGGCCACTTACAGTAGCGTAAGCTTCTGAGTTCCAGTCTGTATCATAAACTTCAAACTCGATGTTTGTATAACCTTGCTTAGCAAGGTCAACACATCTTGAAATATAGTTCATAGGAACAAGGTCTTTGTTTGCTTCACGAATTGCTTTCCCTAAAGCCTTATTCGTTTTTCCAGAAAACTTATCATCACCTTTAAGATCACTTGAATTTAGTGTTTCAAAGATACTTTCTAAATGTTTTTTACAAACTTTTGAACCAGTAACAAGACTTGCAACTTTTCTTTCTTCTTTAACTTTCCATTGAATAAAATCCACAATATCTGGATGATCTAAATCGATACAAACCATTTTTGCGGCCCGACGTGTAGTTCCACCAGATTTAATTGCACCTGCAGCTCTATCTCCAATTTTAAGAAATGACATTAAGCCTGATGATTGACCTCCGCCAGATAATGTCTCCCCTATTCCTCTAATATTGGAAAAGTTTGTTCCTGTACCTGAACCGTACTTAAACAGCCTGGCCTCTCTTGACCATAGATCCATAATTCCACCCTCGTTAACAAGGTCATCATTAACGGATTGAATGAAACATGCATGAGGTTGAGGCCTCTCATAAGCAGAAGTTGAATTCTTAATTTTACCAGTGTCTGGATCTACAAACTTATGACCTTGAGGTGAACCAGCTATTCCATACGAAGTGTGTAATCCAGTATTAAACCACTGGGGTGAATTCGGTGCGGCCATTTGATTAGCAAGCATAAAAGATAGTTCTGCTTCAAAAGCATCTGCATCTTCTTTTTTATCAAAGTACTTGTAATCTTCTCCCCACTTTCTCCAACATCCAGCAAGTCTACCAAAAACCTGACGAGCATCTGTTTCGCTACCTAATAGCGGATTACCTTTCTTATCTAATATCTGTTTTCCCTCAAGGTCTGTTTGAGGAACTCCTGATTTTCTAAAATATTTTTGTGCAATGATATCTGTTGCAACCTGAGACCATGAATCAGGGACAGTTACGTCCATACCATGGGAACTTGATCCATCAACACTTCTGACTTCACTTGTTCTTGCTTCAAACTTCATTCCTGCAAATGGCGATTGACCCTTCCTAGTAAACAATCTTTTAATTTTCACTTTAACTCCTTCATAGATTTAATTGATATATTAATTCTATGCAAAGCTGGAATGGTGTCAACACAATATCTTGTAACAAATAATCGTCAACTTTATGACAAGCACAACATGTAGTGGTGCAATCTTTTTTAGGTCAATAGATAAAACATAAACCACCGAAATCATAAAGTGCCGTCAAATCTCATTGTATGGTTTTTTATTTTACTAAATGTAGTGTATTTTTGATATTAACAATTCACAAACACACAACATAGAGTATTTACCAAAGTTATTTTGTCAGCTACAAGCCTTAAGTGCCTAATCTTTCGTTTATTTCCGATTTTCAACATTCAATATCCTTTTTTGCTATAATTATGGGTGATGAGAAGATTGATAGTGTTTTGTATTTATTTTAGTGAATTGGCCTTTGCAACTGACGTCTCCGATCCGGGCACCTTTAGTAAAGAGTCATTACACCCAAACGTTGGCTGTCCTATTAATTCAATTTGCTCAAAGTCCATGGGTATGAGAATAGCAGACTGGGAGTCGACTCTTGCAAAAGTAACTGAGAAAACCAAAGTAAAAGTCCTAAAAAGTTACTTAAAAGACAAAGGAATACCAATCGAATTTTTAAGTAAAAAAACTACTAAGGAATCGCTAGATCCCGTAATGTGGAATTCAAGATGCAAGTTACACAATCCCAGAAACCCAAACAAGAATATTTATAAATCAATACAGTTTCTAAAAAGTATCCCGGATAATAAGGACATGGTATTCAAGAAGCTCAATCTTTATGATGAGGGAGAGATACTCAGCTATAATATCCCCCAGAATAGTTACCCTGTCTTGATACAAAATAATAAGTTAATTATGACTGAAGACTATGATGATACATACTATCAGCTAGGTGTTTCTCCCACAGGTAAGATATCAATTGAAAACTTTCCATATAGTTTAATAAAGAATGCTTTAAATAAAAATGTTAAAGACACTAAGTGCCCTGATAAAATGGAATTTGATAATGATTATTTTGTAAAAACCTATTGTCACAAAATCTACGATATAGACACTGATAAATTAAAAACTATCCAGGTTGCTTGGAGCTGTCCTTAGTCCATTAACTTCACAAGAACAAAAGGTTGTATGATTAAGAACTTACAAATTTTTTCATAAGGATTTTTTGTAAAGTCTTCCACCTGCTTATCACTTGGCTTTAATAATTGTTTATTATCGAGCCAAATCTTTACTTGATCCGAGTCATCTTTTGCAAGTGCCACCCCAACATCGAGTAAATCAAGTCCAGAACCCAGAATAAATACCGCCCCTTTTTCATGGTGAGGAGCTAGCATATCCCAATCGGCCTGCTCGACTTCAGTTTTAAATTTTTCCTTCAATTCTTCATTCATAAAAACAATCACTTATAGTTAGTTGAGTACAACACTCTCTTAACATATCCTATTGATATTCCGTTAAGTAGTTGTGAAATACTTTTTAAGTTTATTCCTATTCCTTAGCATATTACTTACTCCTTTGGCAAAGGGTACAAGTCTTAAATATCAATCTGAAATATGTCAGAATTTATCTCATCAATCTAGTGTTGAGAATATGACTTGTATTAAGAGCTTACAGTTCTATGAATCTTCCGCCATTAGCGAATTAATTAATGCTTCCGAAAATCTGGAGACATATTCATCTGTTAACGACTTAAAGAATGCTCTTAACAAACACTTTCAAAATAATATCCTAAACTCATATAAGCAAAATTTGATCATTGCTCATGGACTAGGTGTTAATTTAAATGGAATAGATGATCAGATAAATGCCTTACCTCAAAATTGTGGGCTATCAAGCGAGCTAAAACCTAAACTTAAGGAGTTCGCTAATGCACTTCCAAAAGATTCACAGTTTGATAAATCCGAATTAAAGAATCTAAGTAAGCTGAGACACGAATATAAAAAAAGAATAAGAGCTGCAATGATTGAGCATCATCGTATCAGTACTTTACTCAAAGAATACGAAAAAAATAAACCAGATGATAGTGAAACTATACTTGGTCTAAGAAAAGACTTACTTACTCTTTACCAGTTCTATCCTATCCTCGCCCATGTGAGTGAAAATGGAAACAGAATGACCGACCTGGTAAATAGTGACCTTGCTGTTATTAAAGGTGGAAGGGTACAAGAAGATATGGCCTTTAATCCCTACTTCACCCACCAAAATATTAATCAAATTCTTAGATTGCCTAGTACCCATTTCATTAACACGCGTACAGAGCCAACTAACACAGATACAAAAAGAAGAATAAAAATACATGATGAACCTATCTTGAATCAAGAGATTGATTGTAATGACGGAAGGAAGGTAGATTCTTCAGGTAAATCATATCGAATTCATGCCTATGAATATATTCACCACTATTTTCAGTGCGATAATAAAACAAATCATTGGGTAGATACAAAAATTAACGATTACGCACTATCTGCAGTACAGGGAAGCTTTAAAGGAATTGAGAAACTCTGTGATGATAATAGTTGCGAGTCATTTAAACTCATACCTGATCAGATTGGAAAAATCGTTAGTAAAGTTGTTGATGAAAATGCAAAGACGAGCTTACAGAAATTTATTTGTGATTGTGAAATTGAAAAGGAAGATGAGACATTTGGCACTATGGTTCACCTAGGTATTGCTGCTGGAACAATTGGGACAGCAATTGGTTGTGTTGCCTTTGCTCCTCTTTGTGCAGTTGCAGCTGTTGCAGGTATTGCAGGCATGAGTCTAGGCATAAGTGACTTCAATACAACTATAGATAATACAAACCGTACCATTGCTCAAACAAGGGCGATTAGTGCTGTATCTGACTATCAAGAAGACTATTTAGAGCAATTGAAAAGGCTTGAACTAGCAAAAGAGAATGAATCAACCGCTTACCTCTTCCTTCCCTTGGAGTTTTTAGGTGCTGGTGGAGATTTTGCTGTGGTGACGAAGACGGCTTACAGACTTGGTAAATCAAATATAAAAGCATTTACTTCGACACCGACTCCTATAAAACCAGATCAAGTCGATATTGTTTCACTCAATAAGCAAGGTCCAGAATCAATTCAAAAGTTCAGAGAAATTGCTCGAGGTGTAGGCGGTAGAGATCAATTTGTAAAAGAGTTGGAAAATTTTGATATTGCAGAACCGCCAATTACAGGTGACGGCCTAAGAGGCATCTGGATAGATAAGGCTAAAAATAATAATGCAGATGTTTTTCTAGAAATCGAAAATGGTAGATTAAAGCGTCTTAATGACTTAGGTGATAAAGAAGTAGTCACTTCACTCACAAATATGCATAAAAAATTAATGCTTGATAAAATTAAAGAGTTTGAAATCAAATATCCCGGAGTTAAAGTTGATACGTATTCGGACTTTAAGTCTATGCGATTTGCTCTTACCGGAGATGTCTCTGAAGCGATGAAACAGGATCTAACTCTTATGTTTAGAGATACCATTGGATCAATGGATGCATTTGTAAAAGAAATGACAGCGCTTGGAACCTTTAATTTTCCTCCTGGTGAGTTGCCTCACCTATGGTTCTCTGGTGGCTTTGGAAAGTCAGCAGATCAAGCAGGTCTTGCCTCTAGGTCAGCAAGATGTAGAACTGATGTCCTGTGTGATATCAAATTAAGTGATTACGCCAATCAAACATTAATACAAAATTTAAATAAACACCTAGGAAATGTTAAATTAGGTCAAGCTGATATTGTAGATAAACTAAGAGGTATCATTACTGTTCCTCCACTTCTGACTAAGTTTAATGATGACTTTATTCCCTCAGTTGATCTAATAGAAGTTATTAGAAAAAATCTTGATCTTAGCTCTACTGATATTGGAAAATTAATTAATCAAAAATTTGGAGTTGATCTATCAGATGAAGTGATTTTTGATTTAACAGGATATATAAATAATTTAAAAAGGTTCGAGCCAGGTCTATGGGTAGAAACGAGAAAGGTTGCGAGTCTTAAAGAGGCCAAACATGGCGGTTTCAGTGCTGATTTCACAGGAATGGGCTCATATAATATTGAACAAATAGCCAAAGATATATCAGGACATAAGGGATCAATAGATGATCTAGTATCTAATCTGAGAAAAGGTGAACAAACAGTCACCTCATTTTTTAATAAAAAGAAAAAAGATTTTAACGATATTATCGAACAGGCTTTTAAAGATTCTAATGTACCTATTGAGCAAGTTTGCTCCGGTGATGATTGTATCGCCTATCCTCTAAAAGGATTAGCACCTAATGAACTACAAAAAATTGAAAAAAACATTCTACTTTCAGTAAACCGTATGAGTGCTCCTGATGGATTAAGACTAAGCTTCATTCCACCTGGTGCGAGTTCAAATGCAAGATCTCAACTCGGAACTCACGGAGAACTCATAGAAAAAGGTATAAGAAAGCTCACCTTTGGGACTTCAAACAATGAATTGCCTGTACTACTTGGTAAGGATATTACCGTTGCAGTAAAGATGCCTAAGACGGTTGGAAAGGGTAAGGTCAAGATTATGGTGGCATCTCAGCAAGATCTAACACCAGGGGATCTCGAAAGAATTGAGTCATACGCTAAGATGGCGATAGAAAAAGCAAATGATCAAGCAGAGGACCTTGCAAGAGAGTCAGGTCAGCTTTTAACATCAACCTATAACCTAGAGAGTATTAGTTATATTAAGTGAACTTTTTAAATACATGTAATATCATCCCAATGCTCATTCCAAACCCTACGTAGGAATGTACATCAGAAACAAGTGTTCTAAAATCTACAGAGCTTAAATATAATAATAAAGTCCCTGTGATCACCAATATAAGAACAGTCAAAGTGATAAAGTAACCAGAAAACTTATTTCCAATTTTTCTGCCTTTGAGACCCATATAAATATGTTCATTAAAGATAAGACCAATAGAAAATATAAAAATAAAATTACTCATATTATGAAGAAGTTTAACACTATCGCCCCAAGAATTTGCCCTAAGACCATAAGGTGTTTCTACTTGTCCGTAATGATGTAGTAAGTAAAGAGCAATCCCTGTTGAAGACATCAAGAAAAAAGAAAGTAATAGAAGCAAGCGATTACTTTTTCTCAAGATATATCGCTTGTTTAATAATGGATATTGTTGATTCTCGAGTCATGGTAGCACCAGAAAGCGCATCCACATGGTCATTCTTTCTATGTCTAAATTGTGCCAGCCAAGCTTTAGGAGCTTTATATCTAACCGGTTCACTGAACTTTAATACACTAATGTCTGCAAGTTTCTTTTTTTCGAAAAGTACTAGTAGTGTTTGAAAATGAGTTCTAATCTTATCGCTTAAAATAAAACCTTTTAGAATTCTTCCATTACAGTTGAGATCAGCGATATGAACAATAGACTGAGTTATATTTTCATCCATTATTTGTGCTAGCTCTTTCTTTTCTTTTGAACTCAATATCACTACATCCATTTTCTTGTCACACTTATCATAAGGACTTGGAAGAACAATGTCTGAAGCTGCAATGGCCATACTCATATTAAATATGAGAAAAAATATGAAGAACTTTAAAAATTCCATCCAACTCCTGTATTCCAGATATTGGCACCGCTTTTGGCTTCATTTTTTGATTGCGTGTAATCTATTTTGAAGACAATATTACTTAGAGGTTTATAGTTTACACCAAAAGTTAAGTAAGTTTCATCCTGAGCATCATCTGCTTCAAAAATTTCACTCACCTGCCTCTGTGTATTTATATCTTCATACCTGATAAAAGGTATGATTTGAGATTTTGAGTTACCATAGTTTAAATCATAACCAAGTTCAAAATAACTTCCTTCCATTTGCTCAGCAACAACATCAGAACTTAATCCAAGAGATGTATTTAGCTTGTCCGTATCTGTAAGATTACTAATCACCCACATGAATTTAAATTGAATAGCTTTTATCTGTCCGCCGTAATGAATGTCATAAATTGTATGCTGTGCTGGAGCTTCTCCATCAGCGTAAGTCATCGCAGCGCTATAATATGAAAATCCAAGTATTGAATTATTTTTGAATGTATAGTCGTACCTAACTCCTAATGCCAAATCTTGCGCATTCGTCTTTGAAGCTTTTTGTCTTCCTTTCCTAATTCCTGAAGAATTAAAATCAGCGGTTGCTTTTAATCCTGAAGTTGCATATGCGTAGAAGGATTGACCGTCCTTTTGCAGTAAAGTTTGAATCCCATTTTCACGCCATGTTGAAGGAATAATTCGTGTTTCACTTTGAGATCTTTGAACACCTAAAAAGGTAGTCGGCTCATGAACAAGGTTCAATATCCCAACTGGAAGTAAAAAAGTTCCGAAT
The DNA here is from genome assembly GCA_913058265.1 of uncultured Oligoflexia bacterium. GTDB lineage: Bacteria > Bdellovibrionota > Bacteriovoracia > Bacteriovoracales > Bacteriovoracaceae. Next base: position 214,135 of record CAJXPQ010000004.1, on the reverse strand, counting down.
TGAACTGAAAATGTGTCACTATGCAGGTAATCAATATACCCCTGCTCAATATAAATCTCATTTGCATGTTCCACTTCTATCTCAGAAACTAATCGCCACTTAGAAGAGAAGTCATATCCTACAAAAAGAATAAAACGTTTATTATCGAACTCTGGAGTACTGGAATCTGATTCCTCCTCTCCTTTTTCCGTTTTTGTATAAACTATTTCTCCGTATCCGCCGAAGTTAACAGTTGGTCCTGCTTGTTGCTGCTTTAAACTTTGTAATTCCATTGCAAGATTGTTTAACTTATCATTAATCTCTCGATTGGTTTGAGCTGATATACTGAGTGAGAATGAAAGTAATAAAATTGATACTATTTGAAGTTTCAAGTCATGTCCTTTTGTTTGATACACCAAACAATACTTAACAACTTGAGATATGACAAGTTAAATAGAGATTTATTTAAAAATTTCTATCCATTTTTGAACATCATCATTAGACAATAGTGATTGTGATTGTGATTTATTTCCCCAGATAACACCAGGCCATACTCTATCTGTTTTGAGTCTTGCTACAATATGAATATGGAGTTGAGATACAATATTACCAATACTGGCAACATTCAGCTTATCATAGGTATGATGAAGCTTAAGCTTTGAGGCCACAAAATTTACTTCTTTAAGAACTTGCTGCTGATCTTCAATACTCAAATCTGTAAGCTCAACAGCTTCCTCGATTTTTGGAATCAAAACAAACCAAACAAGCTCATCCTTGATTAGTCTAAGCTGACACAATTCAAGATCTTTTATAAACCAAGAATCTTGCTCAATACGTTCATTAATTTTCATTTTTTTCTACTCGCAAATTAAATATTATATGACTATACTATTCTACATGAATAAAAAAATATGGAAACGTAGTATGCAAATTTTAGGGTTAATTATTATTTTAGGAATGGGAGTTTTCTCACACAAAGGAAATAAAAGCCAAAAGATGGTTTTCAATCGTTTTCAGGATCCGAACTCACTTGCAGACTGTCCAGACAAACCGAATTGTGTTAGTTCATTTGTTGCCCCATCAGATTCTCACTATATTGCACCGTTAACAATGCAAGTATTCAATAAAGAGCCTATTATTAAGGCGATTGAATCAATTGGCTGCCAAGCAAAAACTAATGATGATAACTATCTTCACTTTGAATGTGTATCCAATTTTTTTAAATTCACAGATGATCTAGAGTTACTTTATTCAGTTGATAAGAAAACATTACATTTTCGTTCAGCCTCAAGAGTGGGCCACTCAGATCTTGGAGCAAATGAAAAACGAGTTAACAAGATCAAAGATCTTCTGAGTAACCTCTAGCCTTTAAGTTTTCCCGCGGAATAAATTCTAAAGAAGCTGAATTAATACAATAACGTTGAAATGTTGGTGCAGGTCCGTCGTTAAAAACATGTCCTAAATGTGAGTTCCCGTAGCGTGAGCGAACTTCAACTCTTTCTGTAAAGAGTTTAGAATCTTTCCTTTCAAGTACAAAAAATGGTTTTATAGGTTTTGTAAAAGAAGGCCAGCCAGTTCCAGACTTATACTTATCTTTTGAACTAAACAAAGGCTCTTTTGACACAATATCCACGTAGATTCCATCTTTCTTATTGTCCCAAAGAGGGTTTTTAAATGGTCTTTCAGTTGCGTCTTCTTGGGTTACTTCAAATTGAATTTTTGTTAATTGCTTTTTGATTATGTCTACTGAAGGCTTTTTGTATTTATCATTCCATGTAAAGACCTCATTAGCTTGCCAATACTTGTCAATAAACTCATCCCTACCTGAGGCATTTCGATAATACTTATACTTAGTTTTTGAAACAAGATTCTTTTTATAAAAATCTTGGTGGTATTCTTCAGCAGCATAAAAATTTGTATAGTTAATTATTGGAGTAACAACAGATTCAAATTTCTTAGATTTTTTCAATAGCTCTATTGAGATTTGTGCAAGGTTCTTTTGCTCTTCATCATGGGTAAAAATAGCTGAGGTGTATTGAAATCCTTTATCAACAAATTGTCCCTTAGAGTCAGTAGGATCAATATTCATCCAAAAGACCTCAAGAAGTCTTTCATAAGAAACTAAACCTGGATTATATGTTACTTGGACTACTTCTCTGTGCTGTGTCGCTCCTGATGAAACTTCTTTATAGGTGGGATTTACTTTCTTCCCACCTGCATAGCCTGAGATGACTTTACTTACCCCTACAAGATCTTCAAAAGGCTTTTCCATGCACCAGAAACATCCACCAGCGAAAGTCGCAAGCTTAACCTCAGAGCTGTAAGCAGTAGTTGTTAATGTAAGTAGTAATGTGAGTAATAGTCTAATCATAGTAAATCCTTTTATGTTATTATAAACCATAAAAGGGAGAAATTGATGAATAATTACTATACAAAGATCATACACTTTTGGTTCACAGAGCTAAAACCAAAAGATTGGTGGGTAAAAAACAGCAACTTAGATCAGTTGATTAAAAACCGCTTTGAAAGCTTGCATAAACAAGCAATTGCAGGAGAGCTCTCCTCATGGCGTAAGAGCGCAGAAGGCTCTCTCGCTGAGATTATTGTACTGGACCAATTTTCAAGGAATATGTACAGAGATACCGTGGATTCATTTGCAAGTGATTCTCTTGCTCTAGTTCTTGCGCAGAATATGGTGGCTTCAGGACAAGATATGTCCCTTTCTCCATTACAAAGGTCATTTGCGTATTTACCGTTTATGCATAGTGAATCAAAGCTTATTCATAAACAAGCAGTGCAACTATATGAAAAACTTGGACAAAAAGAAAACTTGGAATTTGAATTAAAACATAAGGCCATTATTGATCAATTCGAAAGATATCCACATAGAAATAAAATACTAAAGAGAGTTTCTACGAATGAAGAAATTGATTTTCTAAAAGGACCGAACTCTAGCTTCTAAGATCTTTAGAAGTCTAGAATCATCTCTGCATAACCAGCATCATCAATAAATGGATTTCTATTTCCTTGAATTCTTTCAACTGCATCATTGCGGGCCATCTCTTCAGAATCAACTGGGTCCATAATATTCCATTGTCTCAAGAAGAATTCCTCATGAGCTGAAATACTTAGGTCATATTTAACAGCAAAGTAAAATAATGCTCTTGCAACATTTCCTTTGTGATCTGTAGGTGGTTCAAAGGCATCTCTACCAATCGAACTTACATAACCAAATTGAGATGTAGGACATTCAGAGATTCTCTCGTCACTCTTAAATTGAGTAAAGATATAATTTCCTCTGATTGAATTTGTTCTTGAGTCACTTGGGTATAAGTGGTGAAGATCTGAAACTCTTACTCTATATTTAGCACTTCCCTTCTTTACTCCAAAACGACTTTTTGGCCAAGTGTGCTCGATATTAATTTTTGTGTGGTCTGGCATCTTGCGAGGCCCAACTTTATTTCTAAATTTAACTTTACAGTAAACGTCTTGGACAAAATATCCTGAGTTATCTTGCTCGAGGTGTACAATTTGCATGATTTTTTTTCGTGCACCTGAGTAACTTTGAAGTGGTTGGTGATTTTTTTCTGCCATTTCCTTAAGATCATCTCTAAAATCTCCCATCTCAACGAAGGTCGCTTGGGCGGAAACACTAACTATTAAACTAAGAACTAAGGAAATTTTTCTGAACATATTATCTCTCTTTTATGAACTGTTAAATCGATGTCTAATTAATATAGTAATAATGTATACATAACGTTTTCATATTAAAAGTATTATTTATACATTTTATTAGAAATACTAATGTTTAAAATCAGTATTTCCAGTACCTGCGTAGCGTTAATAGGTTGAAACAGAGTCATCAATATGAATTGACCACGCGTCAATCCCTCCAATAATATTATAGACTTTCATCGCACCTGACTTGAGAAGAATGGACTGAGCATACTGTGAGCGTACCCCGTGGTGACAAAGGCAATATATGTCTTTGCTCTTATCGATCTCAGGAAGTCTGTGCTCTAGCTCATCTAGAGGGATATGGACTCCACCAATATTCACAAGCTCGAATTCCCCATAGGATCGAACATCTATTAAAAGTAAATCGCTGTTATCTTCAAGCAGAATTTCTAGCTCTTGAACAGTAACTTCCGGCATATGCATCGTCATAGAATAATTGTATCCTGATATCTATGAATTTTCTATTACTGGTCATGTTGTGCCTAATTCCTATTACGACTCAAGCAAAAAAACCTTTATATGAAATAGGCTTTGCTGCTGGAACAGGTGGAGTGCCTGACTACCCTGCTTCAGATCAAAGTAAAAACAGAAGTATAGCTTTGCCGACATTTCTTTATCGAGGAGAAATTTTTAGGCAAGATAGAAAAGGTAGTCGCGCTAGATTATTTAAAAATGATTCAATAGATATAGATTTAAGCTTTGGTGCTGCTTTTAATGCAAACTCTAAAAATAATGATGCAAGAGAAGGCATGGAGGATTTAGACTGGTTAATTGAAATAGGCCCTCGGGTTAATTATACAATATATAAAACAGATAACTCATTTGTAGAGTTTGAACTTCCCTTTAGATTTGTCACATCTACAAACGGTCAGTTTACCCGAGAAAGAGGTCAACACATTACTCCTCAAATTGATTATAGAAATAAATTCCATCCTTATTTTAGTTATAGCTTTAGCTTTAAGCTAAACTATGGATCTGAAGTTCTTAATGATTATTTTTATCAAGTTGAAAAGAAAGATGTGACTGCTGAGCGAGAGTCTTACAATGCCAAGGCGGGATATGTTAGTAATTCCACATCTGGTAATTTAATCTTTAGTAAGGATGATCTGTTTGTTATCGTTGGTGCGACTTATGCAACTTATAATAATTCATCTAATAAAAATAGCCCATTATTTAAAAGTGAAAACTCAACTTCCCTTTATATAGCATTCAATTATTTTTTCTTTAAATCCAAAGAATTAGTCGATTGAAACACCAATCTCTTTAAAATATTTTTTCACAGATTTCATTGAAATAGCAAAAGAAGAGTAACTTAATAGTTTTGGATCTTTAGTTCCAATAAGTTCACCCCAAAGAGCTTCAGAAGAGAGAGAGCCTTTAGTGTCACCGGATCCCCATGCTAAACCAACAACTTCCCCACTCTCTCTGTCTATAACGGCACTACCAGAGTCTCCTCCAACAACGTCGCAACCAGTGAAGAAAGTGAATGATGTTTTCATATTGGATAGGTTATAAAGTTTATCTTTCTCAGAAACAACAACGCAGTCACTATCAAAGTTTAAATTCATTTTATATTCGGTTATTTGATTTTTCCCTGTTCGACCACGTCTTAATCTTTTTATACCAAATCCCGCCTGAGCTAATTTCATTGCAGGGACCGGTTTAAAGTTCCAATTCACGTCAAGTCCAACTCCCGCCATCGATGAGAGATTTCTTGCCTTAATTGTGAAGACGGTTATATCTAATTTATCATTTTTAAATTTACTAAAAAGAATCTTTTCACAATCCACTCGCCTTTCTGTTAAACTATCTGTGAGAAAAGTTACCTTTGATTTGTGACAATCTTTTCGGCCCATAACATGTGCGTTAGTCACAAAGATATGATTGTCATTATGCTTCCCAATATAAAAACCAGTTCCTCTCGAAGGGCTTCTTCCCGACTCATTTATAATCATGACTGTGTTTAGGATGAGTGTATCTAAGTGAGGGTTGGGTGTCTGCTGATAGACTTTATAGTGGGGAACTTTATTATAGCTCCCAATTTGTGCATGAAATGCAAATACATGCAGTGATGTCATAGATAATAAAAGCGCTACTAATTTTCCCATAATATTCCCCAATGAACAGGATATACAGAAACTAGCCGCAGAGCGCAACTAAGATGAAAAGATTACATTCTTTTATTGAAAAAACAGCTATTTGGTATGAAAAAGTCTATCTCCAGCATCCCCTAATCCAGGGACAAGGTAGCCTTTTTCATTCAAATCTTCACTAGAGCTTAGAGTAAAAATCTCAACATCAGGGTGGAAGTGCTGAAGTCTTTCTATACCTTGAGGGCAAGTTAAGATTGTAAGTAATTTTATACTACCAACTTCGTATTGCTTAAGACGGTCAATACTGGCAATGGCGGTATCACCAGTAGCAAGTAAAGGATCCACAAGGAGAATATTCTTTCCTTGAACGTTATCCGGAAGCTTAAAGTAATACTCAACGGTATTATTAATAAACTTATCTCTATAAATCCCAATATGCCCAGCAGGACAAAAAGGAAGTAGCGTTAACATAGAGTCAATCATTCCGTTCCCAGCTCGCATTATTGAAACCACAACTGGTGGATCAACAATTTTTTGAACAGTGGCCTTAGTTATTGGTGTTTCAATTTCACTACTTTCAAGGGATAAGTCTTTGGTTGCCTCAAAAGCTAAAAATTTTGTGAGTTCGATAATTATTCGTCTAAACTCGGCACTATCAGTATTCTTATCTCTTAAAAAAGCTAACTTATGTTGTATTATTGGATGTTTTATTTCGGTTAATTTTGCAGTCATATATTTTCCTTTAATTAAAAAACTGTTCCGTCTGAGTCGAGAGTGAGAGGTGAACTTCCATCTTCTCTTTTCTCTTTAGCTATTTTTCTTCCGGCCCACCATGTACCACCTTCTAAAACTTTCGCTAAAGGAAAGTCTGATGGTGACTTATTAAGCTTGTTCTGTATAAGTTCTCCGACACTATCAAGAAGTTGCAATGTAAGAGCACGCCACTCAATAATTAAATCAGAACCTGGCCTATGAGAATGATTATAATGATCAGTATCTCTTAAACTTATAACTCCAAAGTCTAGAAATAAACCACCGTTTCTATACTCACACAAACCAGTAAGTTTTTCTGCTCCAGTAATAGTTAGTCCAGCATCAATCATTGGCGTTACTAAAGAGTAAGTTAACCATTGTGATAGTTTATGAAAGCAGACAACAGTATCAACTGTTATATCATCACCAAAAGGCCCATAGTGCCAAACGTCACCAAGGTTCACTCCATGAGCATCAATACGACCAGGCCAAATAGGTCCAAGCCCTAAAAGAACAGCATTCAATATATCTGAGACCTCAAAAGTCGTACCATGTTTAGTTATAAGATAATCTATTAAAGAGCCCGGTCTCCCCTTTGGAAAAATCTCTTTATTACTCTCTACTGTTTTACCGAGTGACTTTAAAAGATTTAATCTTCCTTCAACTCCAACAAGAGGGTTATCATCTGAAACTTGAAAAGCCTTCTCTAGTGATGACTTTGAAAGTTCTTGTAACCCTTTACCATCTGCTACCAGTGACTTATCAGAAGAAAAAGAACCGTCAAGAAACATATAGTAACTAGCAACTGCAAGTCCCTCAGAACGATTAAAGAAGTTATCACCTTCTTTATACTTCCAAATTTTTCCAGCTCCGGCATCAAGAAGAACAGAAGTAATAACGAGGTCTAATTTCGTTCGTGCCTTATCAATAGGATCAAGATCTACAAGTTTTTCATCAAAGAGAGCTTCTCTATCGATTTCTCCGACTTTAAAATGACCCCATCTAGAATGAAAAGGTATATTATGTGTCGGATAATTTTTATTAATCACATCAAGAACATAATCAGCACAAGCATCAACTTTTGACTCATCCACAGAGAAATGAGTTTCACCGTCTAAGGCCATATTATATATTCTATAAGTCGTATCCCTAATCGCTTTTGGTGTTAAGAGATAATCAATATCAGTTAGAGAAATACTACTCATCTAAATCCCTACCCTGAACTTTTTTAAGCTCCTCTTCGTCTTTGATATTACCTTCAGTAAAGTAACCAGCAGCTTTTTTAGCTTCCATTTCAACCTGTGCATCTGCAGGAATAAGTTCATCCGGAATTGATAATCTATTCACAACTTCAATACCTGCAGCAACAATGGCATCGTATTTCATATTACTCATTGAATGTAGGTTATGGATTTTTTTAACACCTAAATAATTTAGAGTATCAGGCATAAACTCTTGGAAACGAGCATCTTGAACACCGGCAACACACTCAGTTCTATGAAAGTATGTTTTTGCAGAGTCTCCGCCTTCTTGTCTTTTTCTTGCATTATAAACTAAGAACTTTGTCACTTCACCAAGTGCTCGTCCTTCTTTTCTAAAATAAACAATAAGGCCTACACCACCATTCTGAGCAGTCCTGGCCGCATCTTCTATTCCCCAAGTAAGGTAAGGTCTACAAGTACAAATATCAGATCCAAAAACGTCTGAGCCATTACACTCATCGTGAACTCTACAAGTTAATTCAATCTCAGGATTTTGTAGATCATCTGGGTTTCCAAAAATATAGGCGGTAGTACTTCCAATTGGTGGTAATAAAACTTTAAGGTCTGGTCTTGTTACAAGTTCAGGAAACATTCCACCTGTTTCTTGAAATAAAATCTTTCGAAGTTCACCCTCGTCAATATTCAATCTTTTGGCCATACCTGGTAAGTTCCAAACAGGCTCAAGTGCAACTTTAGTACACTTAACAGATCCATCTTCTTTTACAACTTTCCCATCGACTTTAAGCTTTCCAGCTTTAACTGCAGCCTGAACCTCAGGAATATGTAGATGAGCTTGAGTTACAGCAATAGAAGGCTTTATATTATATCCTTCTTTTAAAAGTTTCGGAAAATGTAAATTAATATCAGCACCGAAAGGATCGATAGTCACAATTTTCTCTGCATCGAACCAAGAAGGACTCGGCTTTACAGCGTAAGTACCTTGAGTATTATCAAGCTCTGGTTTATGATCTTTTGGAAAATCACCTGACGCAATAGATAGTGCACGGTAAACAGTGTATGAGCCCGAATGAGAACCAATAGCATTACGGTTTTCTTTTTCCGAAATTGTAGCTATAATAGGTCCACGTTTCTCAGGATCACTCTCGCCCCAAACAATTTTAGGTGTATCTTTAAAAATTTGATTTGAATGTGAAGTCAAAGCAACATGTGATGTTCGTGTAAATTTCTTGTCTTTTAAATTCATATAATTCTCTTTTGTTATTTATGACATCCAGTTGTGGTCTTTTTGATTTTCCCACTTTGTCGTTACTTTCTTTACGTCTGTCCAAAAGTCCAGTGACTGATCTCCAGTAATATCCCCATGCCCAAACTTTGATGATTTCACACCACCAAAACTAAAAGGTTCTCTAGGGACAGGAACTCCAATATTAACACCAAACATACCACATTCTGTATTTGCCGCTACATACTCGGCCATAGGCCCTGAGCTTGTAAAAACACTTGCAGCATTTCCATATTCACTTGAGTTTTGAATTTTAATAGCTTCAGTTATATTTTCACAACGAACGATGGCAAGAATGGGTCCAAAGAGTTCAGTTACTGCTGCTTCTGAGCCGGCTTTGACATGGTCTAATATTGTTGGCCCTAACCAAAAACCATTTTTATATTCTACAGGAGCTTCGGCATTTCTACCATCAAGAAGTAAAGTTGCGCCATCTTTAACTGCACGTTCAATTGCTGCGTTTAAAAATTCAAGTTGAGCCGCTGTTATGATCGCTCCCATTGAATCTCCAAGAACTTGAGACTCAGCCCTTTCTTTAATTTTATCAATATGTGCAGTGACATCACCAACTGCCAAGAGTACAGATGCGGCCATACATCTTTGACCTGCACAACCTGTAAAGGAATCTGAAATTCCCATCCCTGTTACTTCTATATCTGCATCAGGTAGTAAGACGATATGATTCTTAGCTCCTCCAAGACAGAGTGCTCTCTTACCGTTTCCTGTTGCTCTTTTATAAACAAGCTCTGCAACTTTAGTCGATCCAACGAAGGCGACAGCTTTTACATCTTTATGATCAATAATCGCTTCAACAACTTCTCGTTCACCTTGGACAACGGTGAGAATACCGGCCGGAAGCCCTGCCTCTGCAAAAGCATCAGCAATATACTTTGAAGTTATTGGTGTTTTCTCAGAAGGCTTCCAAATATAAGCGTTTCCAACTGCAATAGCGATAGGAATAGTCCACATAGGCACCATCGCTGGAAAGTTAAATGGCGTTATTGATGCGACAACGCCGAGGGCCTGTCTGCGGTATTCACAGAAAACTCCGCGGCTAACTTCCATCTTCCCGCCAACATCAGAGTTTTGTAAAGATAAAGCATATTCTAAAACCTCTACCCCTTTCATTAAACCTGCACGGGCTTCAGGAATCATTTTTCCATTTTCAATCGCTACGATACTTGAAATCTTATCCTGATCACGAAATAGAATATCTCTAAATTTAAAAAGTATAGCTGCCCTTGATTTCATAGATTGTGCCGCCCACTCTTTCTGGTTTTGTTTTGCGGCGGTAACTGCAGATTTCACATCTTCAGCATTTGCGATATGAACTGTCCCACATGAGGATCCAGTATATGGGCTAATAATATCTAAGGATTTTCCTGAACCTTTAACCCATTCGCCTCCAATAAAATTTGAGACTTCCAAGCCTTTCAACGTTGCGTCAATTTTTGACATATAAAACTCCGTGTTTTTAGAAAAGAAATGATTCTAAGAATTGATAAGCGATGTGTAAAGTAATGAAGCCAATAGATCTCTCCAGCGCGTCAAAAGAAAAGAAAGATTAAGAAATGTCTACAACTTGATACTCACGAGACTGACCATTTAACTCTAATTCGAAGGTCTCTCCGGCATTATTTCCAAGGGCCGCATCACCAATTGGAGAAAAAACAGAAATAACTAATACAGCTTCTCCATCGATATTAAGCATTGTGCCACCTGCTGTAGGAGCAATAAAGTATTTTCTAATATTGTCATTTAAGTTAAGAGTCACAAGTGAACCAATTGAGACAGACTTTTGCTTTTTGCTAATATTAATATCTGTAAGTAACTCTTGTTCTTGCTCAAGGTCAGCTATTCTTTGTCTTTGACCATCTGCTAAGTAATTTGCCTCAGTAGAGCGTGTGTCATACTTACCATCAGACTTGAGATCTCCATTTTGCACAAGATTTTTTGTTGTCTCATAGGACTGTCTAATTTTAGCAAGTTCTGTATCAACTTTTGATCTTAATTCAAATAAAATTTTCTCTTTCATAAATATCCTCTGGAGTAATTATAGCGAATAACGCGTATATAAAGCAACCAATCATTAGTCATTTAATTCAAAATCTGCTTAAATGTCTCTCATGAGTATTATATGCAACCTACAAAATATTAATCTGGCCTTCGGTCAGAAAACAATCTTTAAAGATACTAAGATAACCATCAATGAGGGAGATCAAATCGGTCTTATCGGTTTAAATGGGTACGGTAAATCCACCCTATTTAACATCCTCGTTGATAAGGTCACTCCAGATATTTCTACGCCATCATTTGTTTTCGATAAAAACAAAGAAAAATTCAAACCATTCTTAATTCCACAAGAACTCGATGTAGAGTCTTACCCTGAACTCAGTATAAATAATTTTTACCTTTCATTTTACCCAGAATTATATGAAGTACATAAAAAGCTAGAAGTCTTATCTGAAAGATTGGTTGAAGAGTATGAGAATGAAAAATTACTTGAACAGCAACAACAACTTTTAGAAGAATTTGAGTCACTAGGCGGATGGTCAATAGAGAGTTCTTACCTTAGCTACTTAAGTTATTTTGACCTATCTGAAAAAGATGTACCTGTGATCAGACTAAGTGGTGGGGAACAAAGAAAGATGGCATTAAGTATTGGCCTTTCTACTCCAGCACTACTCATTCTATGGGATGAGCCTACCAATCATCTAGATATTGAAACAATTGAGCGCTTTGAAGATGAACTCAATAGTTCAAATAAAACCTATATGATTATCAGTCATGACAGGTACCTACTAAACCATGTGACAAATAGAATCATACATATTGAGCGTGGAGATATTAATAGCTTCAAAGGCACCTACCTTCAGTACCTAGAGTACATAATTGAGAGAGAAAAAGAGCGCGAAAAGCATTTAGATAAATTACAAAATAGACATCGAAGAGAGTTAGCTTGGATGAGACAAGGTGTAAAGGCCAGAGGTACAAGGTCAAAGAAAAGAGTAGAAGGCTTTAATAATATTAATACTGATATCCAAGCGCTAAAAGATAAATCAAGAAGAACTGTTTCATTAAACTTAACTCATACTGGTCGAAAGTCTAAGAAGATGGTTGAATTAGAAAACGTTAAATTTGGTTTTGAAAATGATGTTCTTTTTAATGACTTATCAATCTCACTTTGTAAGGGTGATAAAATTGCACTCATAGGTCCAAACGGCGCAGGTAAATCCACACTCATAAAATTACTTGCAGGGCAGATTGCCATTGCTAAGGGTAAGAGAACAGCTATTGATGAATTAAAAGTTGTAGTCTTCGATCAAAAACGAGAGAGCCTAGAACTCGATAAGACACCATTTGAAGTTGTTGGAGAAGGACAGGACTTTGTCCACTTTGATAACGGTGAGAGAAAACATGTTAGCTCATACCTTGAGGAATTCCTCTTTCCAAGAGATCAAATCGTACGCCCCATTCATACTCTTTCTGGTGGAGAAAAGAACAGACTTCAACTGGCGATATTTATGAAACAAAGTGCAGACCTTTGGGTATTTGATGAACCGACCAATGACCTTGATATTGAAACTATTGAAATCTTAGAAAATGAACTTGCAGACTACAAAGCTGCTGTTCTTATAATAGGTCATGACCGGGCATTTCTAGATAATATCTGTAAAAAAACATGGCTTTTACATGATAAAGATATTGAAGAGTTCGAAGGTGGTTATTCACAGGTTGCTCCCTACTTACATGCATTAGAAATGGAAAAAAAGCTTAAAGGATCAAAAATCACTCAAGAGACTCCACTACCAGCTCCTGAAAAGAGCGAGTCTAAGAAAGAATTAATGTCTTATAAAGAAAAACTCCGCTGGAAAGAAATTGAAGGTGATATTGCGAGTCTTGAAGAAAAAATTGAAAAAGTTAAGCTTAAGTTATCTTCTTTTGATTATGCAAGCTCCCCTGCGAAAGATCTAGAAAAATTAAATGCAAAATACCAAGAACATGAAACTAAACTTGAGAACTTGATGAGTGAGTGGTCAGATCTTTCGGAAAAAGAAGTTTAGCTTATATTTTAAATAGTCCTCGAAGACTGATTATTCGGTTCTGTCCGCCTGATTTACGGTAAACAGAAACATGAACTTTTAACTTTGCTCCAAGCTTCTTATACTTATAAGGAAAATTTAGTCTACCGATTTCGATAAAAAATGACTTCCCCCTCTTCTTTACAAGACTTTCTGGGATACTATAATAACCTATAATTTTTTCTTTTTGGTTAACTTCATCCATTTCGAATAATGTAACAATGAAACTCGTTTCAATATTAATTGTGGGAGTGTACTTTTCTTTAACTTCTAAGTTTAAACTTTCACCACTTGATCGCATTTTACCAAGTCTTAAATTTTTAAAATGATACTCATAAATGACAGTTCTGATCTCAATAACAACTTGATCAGACTCGTAGCAAATTACATAATTAAAAATAGCACCTGAAATACTATTAAGAACAACCTTATCACCTTGAAGTGCGATACCAAGCTTGGTTTCATAAAAGTCGTAAATGGGAAGTTCACTCTCCCACTTTAAAACGACCTTCACTTCAGAGTGATGATCAAGAGTATAATATTGGTCTTTAATATTAGAGTCTTGTGCAAATAAATCTTTAGCACCGTCTATTTTATGCCAATAATTTTTATGAAATATAATTGGTTTATTTTTGAACTCACCAAGAACAAGAACAGTTGAGAGATCATCTTTAACAAAAGGAGTGCTTGAATCAATTAAATGTATGCGGCCAAAGTCACCATCTCCACCAGGACTACCGGAATGTCCTACTAGACCAGGTTCCCCACCATTACAGCCGTGAGAGCCTTCTCCACCTCGACCAGGACTACCACCAACTCCACCGGCCTGATTAATTGTGATTTTTTTTAAATCTTTGTAATTATCGAAGAGTATAAAAGCATCAGCTCCATGACGACCCTCTTCTCCATCACTACCATCTTCACCATCTCGACCGGCGAGAATATTTATGCCAGAACAGTCTGGAGCATAAGCATTCTTACCATCCACACCATTATGTCCGTCCGCACCGCGAAGATCCCATTGCTGGAATAATCCATCAGCAACAATGACTTCATCCGCCCTAACAAGACTTATAGATGTAAAGGCAAGAACTGAGAGAAGAAATAATAATGATATTCTTGAAAGCATGAGTCTTTATATAGAAAGAGTATAAGGGTGCAAAGTGAATTCAATAATAAGTGAAACATTGACCCCATTAACGCCGCGCAAGGTGCGCAAAATCACTCATATAACACCAATATCGCCTTATTTTTTGGCACGCTAATTGCTCATATAAGTATATACAGCACAAACTTAGGATTAGTTTTGTCAGAACGACACTAATCCATAATAAACTTTTAGGGGAAGATTATGAAAACTGTACTTACAACTGCAACACTTATCACACTACTATCAACAAGTGCACATGCACTAACACAGAAGGTTGATATCAATATGCACTCAACTCTACTTAGAGGTCATGAGCAACTACCTCTAAAAAGAATGGTCGTTAGAGAACTAGGGTCAAGAGCGGATCTACAAGGCTATAAGCTTTCTAAAGTTGTGCTTAGTGCTAAGTCTAAGCACGGAATGGCAGAAGCAACACTTGAAGTTAATCGTAGAAGTTCACTCTCACAAACAGTTCCTGGAATTGAAGAGAACTTTGAATCAGACTACAGCGGATTCAGTACTGTGACTCTAAATGCTCCTTACTCTCACAGAGGGGCATCTCAAGGTCCTTGGAGAATTCTTACGAGAGGCAAAATTAAGGTCAACAAAGTAAGTGTCTCACTAAAAAAACAAGTACAATATGATTACGAGAACCTTAGAAACCTACAACTCACACAAGTCGCTGAATTTAAAGCTGGAAAAGTTTTAGGGAGCACAGAAAAAGTAAGAGCTAGAGGTATTGTTAAAGGTATTCAGCTTGTAGGAACAAAAGGTAAAGTACGTATTACAGAAGTAAAGATTAAATATATGGATGGACAAGAGATTATAGTCGATGAGCTAAATGGTAAACTTAAGCAGGGTCGAACAAAAAACTTTGCACTTAGAAGAGCACTCTTGAAGCCAATTCAAAATATAAAAGTTACAGCAGCAACAAATAGTTTATTTGGAAGTAGAGGGAAACTAGCAATTAAACTTGCTAACTAATCTCTTCTTTCAAATCTTTCTCTCCAGGCCATGCATTTTGCGTGGCCTTTTTTATTGCCCGTAAAGATCTGTAGAAATATCCGTTCGATTGATTTTCGCAAGATAGTTTTTTATATGATTTTTATTCTCAGCTTTGTACCAAAAGAAAAACTGTCTTTGCTTAGATTTATCATTATAACTAATTGCAGTTTTAACTTTTTTTAGGTGATACGGATGATAGCCAGAGTAATAGATCACTGTCGCAAGTGTCATAGGTGTCGGAGTAAAGTCTTGCACCTGTTCTAATTTATACCCTAATTTTTTTGTCTTCGCTGCAAGTGCTGCCATATCTTCTGGCTCACAGGCAGGATGACTAGATATAAAATAAGGAATGATTTCTTGCTTAAGTCCCTTCCGAACACATATTTCTTCAAATTTTTCTTTAAAAGTATTAAATAGTTCAAATTTTGGTTTTCGCATGAGATTAAGAACGCGGTCCTCAGTGTGTTCAGGAGCAACTTTCAGTCTACCTGATACATGATGAGTAACCAATTGTTCAACATACTCCTCGTCTTCTTTTTTGTGTTTCGATCTTTTATCAAACATTAAGTCGTAGCGAAGTCCTGAACTCACAAAGGCTTTCTTAATATCAGGGTGCTGATTTACTTGCTTATAAATCTCAATCATTTGAAGTGGATTTGTGTCAAGATTTCCACAGATTGAAGGAAAGATACAACTTGGTGCTGAACACCTATCACAGATATCTTGTTTAATGCCTTTCATCTGATACATATTTGCAGAAGGTCCACCGAGATCAGAAAGATATCCCTTAAAGTCAGGCATCTTAGTGATGGCATCAACTTCCTTCATAATAGATTCTTGAGATCTACTTGCAATAAGTTTTCCTTGATGAGCAGAGATAGTACAAAAACTACAACCGCCAAAACAACCTCGATGCATATTGACTGAGAATTTAATCATCTCAAAAGCAGGAATTTTACCTCTGTTTTTATATTTTGGATGTGGAAGTCTAGTGAAAGGTAAATCAAAAGAGTTATCAATCTCCTTTTCCGTCATAACTCTATACGGAGGATTAATCACAAGAGATTCATCTTCAATATCTTGAACTAACCTATTTGCAAATTGCTTATTTGATTCAATCTCAACTTGTTTAAAATTCTTAGCAAACTTAAGTTTATCGCTCTTACAATCTTCATGTGAGAAGAGTGCCTTGTTCTCCCATTTCTTATTCTTAGGAAGAGGAGTGTCTCTCTGTTGTAGAAAGGCAGTCTGAGGAATCGTTTTTAAAGATGAGAATGGAACACCTTTTTTCATTAGCTCTACAATATCTCTTAGAGGTTGCTCACCCATTCCATAAATCAACATATCTGCGCCAGAGCTTGATAAAATATTTGGCATCAATTGATCTTTCCAGTAATCGTAATGAGTCACACGCCTAAGGGATGCCTCAATTCCTCCCAAAAGAACCGGAGTATCTGGATATAAATCTTTGAGAATTTTTGTATACTCTGTAGCAGCATAATCTGGTCTAAAATTAGTATCACCACCTGGTGTATAGGCATCAGTTGAGCGCATTCTCTTACCTGCTGTATACTTATTAACCATTGAATCCATATTACCCGATGTCACACCAAAAAAGAGCTTTGGAGCACCAAACTTTTTAAAGTCACGCAAGTCATCCTGCCAATTAGGCTGAGAAATAATCGCAACTTTAAGACCATAGCTCTCACAGATACGTCCGATAACAGCAGAACCAAATGCGGGGTGATCAACATAGGCATCACCTGTAACAAGAACAATATCAAAATCTTCCCATCCACGCTTTCGTGCCTCTTTCATAGTTGTAGGAAGCCAGGCCGTTATAGGAGTTTCTTTTAAATCTTTCATAGATATGACTTAGCACATCGTTAAAAACTTAACTTATTATTATTAAAGATGCCTGTAATAATTACAGTGATTTAGAACTGAGGTCGCTTTCCAATGACGTTTTTAATATAGGAAGGGATATTGAGAGAGTCAGCTTGATGTCCAGTAGCGAGGGTAATGTCTTCAAAACCTTCAAGATAGATCTTTTCGGCCTCAATAGTCCCGAAGAGTCCATCATCCAACTCGTAATCAATAAATATTTTAGTAGATGACTTTTGGAAATCACCGGATACTATTAAAAAATCAGAGACATTTCCGAAGGTCATGATATTAAGAGAGGCCTGAATAGCGGCCATCTCCCAACTTTTTCTAATTAATAAGTCATTATCAATAAGAATGATCACTTATCTTACTCAATCACTCTAATTGATTCAATAACAACGGCTTCAACTGGAACATCACCATGTCCACCAGTATTTGTTGTAGAAACTGCCTTAATTGTATTAACTACGTCCATGCCCTTAGTTACGCTACCAAAAACAGCATAACCATAGTTAGCATCACTTTGATAATCAAGAAATGTATTGTCTTTAACATTGATAAAGAATTGTGAAGTTGCTGAGTCAGTAACATTCGTTCTTGCCATTGCAAGTGTTCCATTTAAGTTTGAAAGACCATTATTAGCTTCATTCTTAATTGGTGCATCTGGTGCTTTCTGAGTCATTGAAGAGTCAAAGCCTCCTCCTTGAATCATAAAAGTAGGAATAACTCTATGAAAGATTAATCCATCATAGAATTTTTTTTCTACATAACTAAGAAAGTTTTTAACAGAGATAGGTGCTTTCTCAGCGTTTAGCTCGATTTCAACGTCACCCTTATTTGTTTTCATTAATACTTTTGTCATTTTCTTTGCTCCATAACTAAAATTTATACTCATTGTTAATATTAAAAATAAAATAATTGATTTCATATTAGTCTCCAAATATAGGTAAATGTTTTTTAAATTTCGCTTTCAATTTATCACAAACTTTATAGTAAGGAACCAAGTTCACAGGCATTCGTCCTGCATTCACAAAGGTATCCTTTATCAGATAATCTGCACCAATTTCATACTCAAAGATTCGTTTGTTAATTAGCTTTCTATAGCCTGCATTCATTCCATTGTTTTCGATGGGTAGAACGTCAGCGCTTAGTCTTCCCTGCTTAAAAATAACATTCCCAGAGTTTTTACCGCCCCAGTACCGAAATCCCTTCTCATTAAGTTCATACTGATACCCTGTATCGAGAAGATAACATATCTCAAACTTATCAGCAGTAAGGAGGACAAACTCTCTTTTTGCATTAAAAGCGTTATAAATAACGACCGTAAGTACAGTAACGACCAGAACTGAAAGTATTATAAGTGTGTGGGATGTTTTCATGGATAGAGTGTACAAAAAAAAAGGGCCCTTGCAAGGCCCTAATTTGATTATTTAAGATAGACTCTTTTTAATTCTTCAAATATTCGCTTATTCATCTTACCTGCCCTCGAGCACATAAGGTCAGTAGTATCTAGTTGATAATTTACAAATACCTTCTCATTCTTGTCATAAAACTCATGGTAACAATCTGGAAGCCTTAAAATATGACCGTATTCATGGCGAATAGTCCAACGAACACCGTATTCTTGAATATCTGTATTGGCATCCATAACAATTTTATTGCCCCCAGTCACATGTGGGGTAACATTCTTTTTAAATTCAAGATAAGCCGTTCCCCAGCCACCAGAGACATATCTCATCTCAAGCGCCCAGCCTGCATCCGTCCACTTAAATTCGTCTTCAACGTTATCTTTTAACCAGTTACTAATCTCTGGATTCTTCGGGTCTTTAAAAGTTACTTCCATGACACCAGGTGCTTTCTGTGACCATTTAACATCAGTTCTTGGCTCACTAATCTTAAAAAAACGATCCCAATTTCTAGTCGCACCAGACCAAAATTTCTTCTTATAAGTAACCAGGTCATTTTTTTTATAAGCTTTATTTAGTTCACTTTCACATCTACTATCAGATTCAAAATTGTTTATACACAAACCTTTTAAGTTAAGCCTTAAAATTTTAGCTTCTTCAGCGTTTAATGCTCTATGGTTTGATAAGAATATATCAAGATCAGAAATGGCTTTTAAATTATAATACCCACGAACATCACGTGCGGCCCTTGCTTCATATTGTGAACGCCTCTTTAAAAGACCTGTGTAACGAACAGCTGTCTGATAAGACTTTGAAGTCAATCGTGCCCACTTAATGAAGATCTCATCACTTACTAGCGCTGTTGCGACAATGGTAGACTTTCCGTAGATGATATTTTTCATAACTGTTGGCATTTGTAATTTAATTTTATCTAACTGTGCCTTAATTGTTTTCGCTCCATACTTTGAAGGTCTATCAATTGGTATTCCTCGCTGAGTACCTTTACTTGTGAGGCGTATTTCATTACCTGCAGTACGACCTTCATTTATAAGTTTAAGCCATGAGTTCATTTTTTCTCCACCACTAATAGCGTCCGCTACTGCAGGGTCTTTAAATGAGTTATCTTTATTATTCTTTATGGATTGATAAAAATTTTGCGATTCTTCAAATGTCAGATCTAATGGTAAGTGTGGAACACCAGCATATAGGGCAGTTGAAAAAGCTAATAAAATAGTTAAAACCTTCATGAATTCTCCTCAGTGTGAGATAAAACACTACATTTTGAGAATCATACAGGCAAATTAGTCAGTAAAAATTGCAACAACGAATGAATTCTCAGTGGTTTACTAGGGTTCTAATTGATTTATAAGCTTTTGAATTCCAGGAGGTGTCGACAGGCTTGATTTTCCAGCAAACTCATCAAGTGATTTTATAAATTCATATGGCATAGATATCTGAAGAATATTCACCACCCACTTTGGAATCGAGCCCATGGGATCAACAAGCACTTCTAGTTCAATTTTTGTAAACTCTCCGAATGGAATAAATTTTAAACGCCCATGGTGAAATTGCGCTCTTACCCTATCGCTAGATCTAGGTTTAGAAGTATGGTCGACAGATTTAAAGTTCAAAACTAGATATTTTTTATCTTCTGAAAGTTCCAACTTATGGTGGACTACTAGGTCTCTGTCCTGAACAGGCCATGGCATTTCATTTATCTCAAAAAGGATCGCTTCTGAATCTGAGATATTTTCGACATGGCTTCTCTCTTTAAGTCTAGGTATCCATTTTGTTGCTGCATCCACATTTCTTAGAATTGACGTCACTTTTCCTATAGAAGCTTTAACTACGCCAATCGCCTTAAGGGACTTAATTTGGGATGTAGGCAACGATTTAGAGTAGATTCGAATATCATCTTTCGTTGAAACAAGTTCCCATTCTCCAGCAAATAAACGGAAAGAAGCTAAAATCAAAACACTAGCAAGCAATAATTTCATATAATGATTCTACCAGAAGTTAAGATATATCTACTATTTTTTTCAAAGTAAAATCGAACAGTTACCCCCAGAAATACCAAAATAAAAAAGCTCAAGTATATAATAAATTAACCGATAAGCCTTTGATGCTAAAAAATCTATCGAAGAACATTATTATTGGAAGCTTAGTTTTTAGCTTTAGCTTTCCTGCTACATCTTTAACCTTGAGGTTGAAGGGTCAGAGAGATTTAAAGAATTTCGATAACTCGGTACTGGTTGCAGGCAAGTTTCTCCCAGAAGGCACAATTGTCAAAATTCCTGATGATTATATAGATGCACATTTTACAGGTGACAAGAAAGACGAGAAGGCCATAATTGAATGGCTCACTCACGCACATTCTCTCCCACTAAGGACGTTTCAAAGAAGTGGCTCTGTTAAAACGGGAAAGGATTTTTTTGTTCCCATAGAGGTTCAAGGTTCAAAGGAAGAAGGATGGGTAACTTTAAGATCACTTGCCAGAGATGGTGGAGTAGAGCTTGTAACACTTGAAGATACACCAATTATTGATGATGTGGCCCTCAGACGTTTTATAGCTGAAAATGAAAGAACAGAACTCCTGGTCAGCCAACTTAAATTTAATGAAGTCACCGAAGATACATATCAATGTCTTACAAATCAAAGCTATAATGAGCGAGAATTGTGGAGTAGTCTAAGTGACGACACTTTTAACATTGTAAATACGATGATTGATAATATCACCCTTAAATCTCAAGACGATTATGATAATAGAAGTTCTCACACACGTATTATAGACAATTTTAATCGCACTTGTTTCCCCTTTAGCTTTAATACTTTTTATCAAGAAGCAAAAGAGCTAACGAGAAAAGCTGATATTCCCCTAGACATGTTTCTTGCCACAATGACTCAAGAGTCAGCAGGTAAATGTGATACTATTCATTACGAAAAAAATGGAACAAAGAGTATTGGACTATTTCAAATAAACACCGGAACTGCAGAGCTTAAAGAATGCGGTGAAACAATAAATAATGCTTTTGATGATGAATGCCTGGACAGTCCAATTGGAAATCTAAATGAAGCCATAAGAGTTTTCAGAGATAAGTATAAAGCAGTAAATGGCACAATGCCTGAAAGTCCTGCACCAAAAACCTTCTTCGGTCTTAAGGAGCGCCAAAGAGATCTTTGGAGAAAAGCTCTATCTGCCTATAACGGCGGTGAAGGACATGTTTTTCAAGGATTTAAAGACATAAGAACTTATAACGAACAATTTAACGCACAGCTAGATCCTGATGATTGGGACATAAGACGCATCTTTATGCTTAGAAAATCTATAGAACACCGAGGTGGAAACTTGCTTTCCGATAAAACATCTTATGTTTATAGAAGATCTACTCACAACGCTTTAAGCAACCTTGGATATGTTGAGTCTATTCTATCCTCTGAGTCTAGGGCATCAAATAAAAACCATACAACAAAATGGCACGAATTTATCTTAGCTAATTAATTTACAACTCCCCCTCCATCCTCCTATAATTGTCTATACACTTAATAAGGATATTAATGCCTAAAATAAAGACTCTCAATAACGATATGCTTCGTGATTATCTTGAAGCCTATACAACTCTCCACGCAGTTGAGCCTAATAACTCAGACTATGAGAGTAAGATTAAGGCAATTAATTTAGCGCTAAATAACAGAGAGAATATTGGTTATGATGTTCCCGAAACAAGTTTTATTCAACGATTAACCGGACTTTTTACTTTTAACAGAAAGAAATAATTAATGGCAAGCCTAGAGAGAAGACTCGGATTATTTTCGGTCATTACAATTAGTATGAGTTCCATGGTCGGTTCGGGGATCTTTGTGTTACCTGGAATAGCATTTGCTATGACTGGGCCTTCCGTCTATTTAGCATTTTTGCTTTCTGCAATATGTATCCTACCTGCTGCTTTAAGTAAGGCCGAATTAGCAACTGCTATGCCTACGAGTGGTGGAACTTATGTTTATTTAGAAAGGACTTTTGGCCCACTGGCCGGAACGGTAACTGGCCTTGGATTATTTCTATCTATTCTTCTAAAGGCAGCTTTTGCCATGATAGGCTTTAAAGCATACCTATCAGTTCTTACAACTTTTAACCCACTGGCAATTAGTATCGTTTTTCTAATCTGTATTATCTTTCTTAATATTTTTGGTGTCGGTAAGGTATCAAATATTTTAACTTTTGTTTTACTCATTACAATTGTAAGTATGGCCGGTCTTTGTGCCTTCTCTGTCTTTGATATTCAAATGCAACATTTCAGTCCTATGTTTCCATTAGGAGCAGAGGGTTACTTGGGCTCTACAGCTTTAGTATTCGTAGCATTTGCTGGAGTGACAAAAATTGCGGCGATAGCCGAAGAAGTCAAAGATCCGGAGAAAAACCTTCCGCGAGGAATTATAGCCTCACTTGTGTTGGTCACAATTGTTTATTGTCTAGTTAGCTTTGTTTTAGCGGGTGTTTACCCTTACCAACAAATTTCTGGAAATCTAAATCCTATTTATACTCTTGCCAAGGATATTGGCGGGGAGACCATTGGAGCAATATTTGCGATCGTTGCAACACTTACTATGGTTAACACTGCGAACGCTGGAGTTCTAGCTGGTTCAAGGTTTCCATTTGCCATGGCGAGAGACAACCTTCTGCCGTCATTCCTAGGTAAACTTCATAAGAAGTATCTTACACCAGTTGTAAGTATTATTTTATCCGGTCTTATCATTGGAACAGTACTTGTAACCGTAGATGTTACTAAAGTCGCAAAACTTGCATCTGCATTTATGATTTCGATTTATATTTTAGAAAATATTTCTGTCATAGTGCTAAGAGAGTCGAGGGCACAATGGTACAAGCCAGGCTATAAATCTCCTCTCTACCCAGTTCTTCAAGTATTTGGGATTATATCGGGAGTTGGATTATTATTTGCGATGGGTACCACCTCTTTAGTCGCTATAACTGTCATTGGTATTCCAGGTATCTTACTTTATGTATTCTACTCTAATAAGAGAACCACCAGAAAAGGTGTCATAGGAATTAGAGGAAGAAGAATGGATCTAATTCAAGAGTATCCGAATGATATTGGAGGATTCTGCAGCTTTGACGTTCAAGGCGAGGCGCAAGTGATTGTCGGATTATTTGGTAGAGAAAGATCGTCTGAGATGCTCATTGAAATGGGAATTGCTATGGCGGAGCATTCTAATATAGAGGTTGCTCATATTCTAGAAATTCCAGAACAAACTGATCTTCACGATGTAACTGATGAGCCCGCCCAAATGAAATCTCTGAGGAGAAGAATTGTTGCCATGGCGAATGAGAAGAATGAATCTATTACTTTTGACCCTGTTGTCAGTCATGATGTCTCTAGAACTATTTATGAAATAAGCCAAAGACTTCATTGTAAGTGGCTAATTATCGAGTACGGTGGTCGAACTCGTGGCGCCCTAACTGTACACAACCCTGTTGGTTGGCTCAAAGCACATCTTAGTTGTAATCTAGCAACTTTTCGAGATGCAGGTGTACGCTATATTAGAAAAATTATGGTTGTCATTAATAATGATAAAAATGATACTCTCGTACTGGATACAGCAGATCACCTATCCGAAGTCTTTTTTGCTCATGTAACACTTGTTAGATATATAAAAGCAACTGATTCCGATGAAAGAAAATATTATGAAATTAATTTTTTGAAAGAACTCTCTGGAAAAATAAAAGCCCATACCGACGAAAGACTAGTTGAAGGCCCTGATCAATTAAAAGCTTTAACAGATGAGAGTTGTGACTACGACCTTCTTATTTTAGGAAGTAGTGATCACACATTATTAAATTCTTTTACAGGTACTTTTGATGATAAGCTTATTGCAAAAGCTTCTTGTTCTGTTCTTGCCGTTCACGCATCATCTTTTAAAAGTGATGACTAAATCTTACTAGAACTTCGACAGTACATGATCTTTATATTTAGAGGAATTTCATCCTTACAAATCGACTTAGTAAGATTGCTAAGTTTTAGTTTTCCGGATTCAATCTTATCTGACATATATAAAAATAATGGTGTCAGGTCTTCTCTAATCTCACCTACAACATAGTCTGGTTTATTGGGATTGCCGTTGGCATAACCGTTCTCACACATTTCTTTATAAAAAGCTTTTTTCTTACTCCAGTTCTGACTCAACATCCGCCAAAGTCCTGATAGAAATCCGGTACGATCCTCACCCACAGTACAGTGGTAAAATAACTTTCGATTATTATCCTCATTAACTGCTCTCATCACTCTTAAAGCATCAATGGTCTGCTCACAAGCGACCTTGTAAGAGGGATAATCATGCCAATAAAAGTCATACTGGTAAGTATCAATACTTGTGTCTGCCAAAACTTCTTTAAGTTCAGAGTATTCTTGATCTATTTCAGATCTTGTTTGATTTTTAAATATTAAGATATCTGTAATACCGTAATCCACCAGTTGTCCCATCTTCCCTAGTGGCGCCATACCACGAATGATATTATCACTTAGGGCGTGAGTATTTGGAATATCAATCCCCTCAACAGTTGAAGGGAAGGGTGATGTCAAAGAAGCAGAGGCCACTTGACTACAAAGGAGTGTCATCATTAAGATTAGTTTTGTCATGGACCATATCTAAGCGTTAGGAATCAATCTGTCTTGCTCATTGAAATTTTTGCATACACAGCGGTAATCATTAATATTTCAAAGAAAGAATAGGAATGACCTTGTGCACCATAGGTAAGGGTGTTACAATAACCGAGTTCAAGTTTTTAATACAATCATCAACTCATTTTTCATTTGTTTCTCAATTGTACTTGAAACAAATTCCCCACCCACATTTTTCGATTGCTTTTTATTCTTAAAAGCACGGAGGTTTCCCATGAAAAAATCAAACAAAAAGTTTATCTTCACATCCATTATCTCAGTTCTAAGCTTAGGTTTAACTGGATGTGAAAAGCCAATTACAGACGATCCTGTAAGTGCGTTAAATGGATTAGTTAGGGAGTATGGATTTATTGGATACGAGAACCCACTTGATGATTCAAGAACAGGAACGATGCTCGCAGGAAGGCCTACAGCACTTGCCTATATTGCACCAGCGGAATCTTGCTTTACAGATGACGTTCTTCCAAGAAGCTATGATCGTCAAAACTTTAATAGAACATATAATTATCAATTCCAGGGAAACCTTGGTTTTACAGTTTTTGGTTCAGCACTATTTTCAGCAGGGCTTGGGCTTAATAAGACCCATACAGTTAGTGTAGAACTCAATGGGATTACAATTGAGTATATGTCGGCGATTGATATAACTGATTGGTATCGAGATGGAATGTCATCTACCTGTAAAGAGTACCTTGATGATGTTGGTTTTGTAACTCAAGCACTAATAGCAGACTCGATGAAAATATCTATCCAAAAAGTAGGCGGAACAAATGTTGGCTTAAGTGCAGATAATATATCCGATTTTGTGCAATTTGAAGCTGGTGTCGATTACCAAATCGTTGATAGCTATACAGTTGAAATCTCTACTCCAAAGTATATCGGTTACCAGCTTGGACGAGTTCGCCTAGAAGATGAAGGTAGAGTCTTATACCGAGCCATGGTAGCAGAAGATGATCAGTTTATCTTTGAGCCGATCTCGTTATTTCAAGATGATGATGATGCATTAATTGCTCAAAAAGAGGAATTTGTATCAGAGCTAGATGATAATTCTGTTTATTTAAAATAAAAGCTCTTTAGTAGACACACTGAGATCTCTCAAGTATTAAGATAGTGAAAACTATACATTATACTTGGGAGATCTTTTATGAAGACAACATTACTACTAGCATTACTTATTTCAACATCGGTCTTCAGTTCAGATATGATCAGAATGTTTGATGGTGCAAATGCTTATTGCAAAACAAAGTTTGATTCTATTAAGTCTAAAAGAGCAAACGTATACACTCTAACCAACCCTAGAATGCTTCAAACAAATGATGGAGTCGTTATTACTGCAGATATTAAGTTTTATGATTGTAACCTTAATGATGGTAAGTACTCTTTTACACAAATAGCTAATCATATGAGTGCTCAGTACAAGTTTCCAAATGTTGTTACTGGAGAAGATACGACAGTATACCGAGTTGACCTAGAAAAAAATCTTGTGGCCTACTCAACTAGTTTTAAAGAAGTTGGATCTAGTGAAATTAAAGGTGTAGATTTAGCTACATTTACTCTACTTGAGGTAAAACTGAAAGACCTAGATAAGAATTTCTTTCCAAATGCACAGGATAAGGGTGAATTCTTCACAACTTTATTCTTGAAAACAAAAACTAAAACTTATACAGATACTATTAAGTTAGGCTCAAGAGTTATGGCACATGGGTCTTTTAGATTATTCATTGACTTAGAAAATAACAAAGTAAGTTTCTAACTAAAATAGACAATATTTTTGGTCCAGCTTTACCAAGACCCTCTCTCTTTTTTGAGGGTCAAAAAACTCTACTTTATTAGCAACCAGTTTTAATCCATCTTTATTCTTATTACCTTCTCCGTAACGAGGATCCCCTATAACAGCATGCCCTATACTATCAAAGTGTCTTCTGATTTGATGGAAGCGTCCTGTTTCAATCTCAACATCAAGAAAGCTTGACCCCTCTCCATTAGAGTTGAACTGATAATGGGTAAGAGCGTCTTTTCCATCTATTTTTTTATCTATTGAGTCGGATCCTTCGAGAAATCCCATGACTTCAACTTGATACATTTTTTTTATTTTTTTATCTACAAGCTCTTTAGAGAAAAATGCTGCCTGCCTCTTACTGTAGGCAACTAACATAAGTCCTCCAACTTCTCGATCCAGTCTTTGAATAAGAAAACATTTTTTAGATTTGGATTTAATTGCGTAACTAAGACTTCCCTTATCACTAAAAGGACTGCCATCTGAAAGCATATTAACTGGTTTGTACCATATCCCAAAGTCCATGCCCTTGTAGATTTCCAGAGCTAAATCAGTATCGAGTGGAACAAGGTTTGGGTCAAAGTAAAACTCCACAGAGTCATTCGGCTGTATGAGAGTTTTAATTTTCTTAACTCTAGCTTTCTTCTTCTGCCCATTTTTTTTGAACCAAAGCCCACCTAATTCAATCCCTTTCTTGATTTTCATTTTAGAGAGATCTATATTTGCGGCAAGGTAGTCAACAATAAATTGGGGTTCAGTTGCTTCGTATTTTTTCTTAAATTGGATTTTCATATGCACTAACTACCAAAAATGCTGCATGTCGTATAGATAGAAGTAAAATCTTTCACTATTCTTACTTCATGGCACTCAACAAACTTGAACAAGAGCTTCTTAAAACCCTTTCATTTTATGAGCCCATGAGCATGGAGCTTATATATTTGGACCTTGATAAAGACTTTTTGCTCGCTAACTCTGAACTCACTCTGGATGATCTAGACTCTGTACTCAAGAGCCTTGTACGTCTTAAACTTGTTAAGCGATATAAAGGTGATAACGATCAGATTTTATGGCAAAGAATATTTCCAAAGAAAAGCCTACTTAGAAGGTTTACAAGGTACTTCTTTAGCTAACCACACAAAATTAATTTTTATTTTATCTTTCGCTCATTAAGGTCTATGATGCAAAAATGAAAAACTTGATCCTAACTGGTTCCCTAATACTGCTCTGCGCAAACATTTCAGCGCAAACAAAGCAGTTTACAGTTGATCGAATGTCTATTCTTCCTGACTTTACTCAGTCGTTTCTACTTACAAATTCGAAACCTAATTCATATTACGGTATCTTGGACTGTCAGAGCTTCTTTCAAAAACTGGATTTTTATGATCTTGATGGTCTTCTAATTACTGAGAACTTCATTACGATTAATGAATGTATTCAATTTTATGAAGTTACTGCCAGGTGTATTGAGAAAAACAATACTAAATGCTTTGATATGTCAGATATTTTCTCACCAAACTGTGATTGTAATTAGCCTTACTTCCTTGACATCAAAACATAGAAAACTTATCAATAATATATGAAAAATATAATCGCTTTTGCCTCAGTCTTTTTAATATCTCTAAATCTATTCGCTGCTGACGTTCGTGTCTTTAATACACAAACAGCATCATATATGAAGTACGATGAGTTCCTAAAGGAACTACCTGTTCAAGGTCATATTGTAATTGGAGAATTTCACAATAATCAAGACATTCAAGACTTTCAGGCAAAAATCATCCGCGATAAAGTGTCACTTGAGAATTTGGCCGCAAACTTTGCAGTACACTGGGAATTTTTGAACTACACAGATCAAAAAAAAGTAGATGATGAATTCTTTAAATTATTTATTGGGGAAATTAATGAAGGAGAATTCATTACAAATACTGCTGGTAAACAGAACCTTAGCTATGCTCCCATTGCAAAGGTTACTTCAGATTTAAACGGAGAATTTTATGGAATTAATCTTCCACGTGAAATAAAAAAACAAGTCATGGATAATGGTATTGGCTCAGTTGACCAAAAATATATTCCTTCCCACCACTACGTTGGTGGAGCTTTATATAAAGAAAGATTCACTAAGGTTATGGGAGGTCATGCATCTCCTGATATGATTAAAAAGTATTTCTTGGCCCAATGTTTAACTGACTCTGTAATGGCCGATCAAATCGCTAAAAATGAACATATCTTTCTGAATTTTACTATTGCAGGTTCATTTCATACTGATTTTTTTGATGGAACTGTTGTCAGGCTTAAGAGTTTAACTACTGAGCCAGTAACGACTCTAAAGGTTGTATCCGAAGGGAACTCAACGTTATCTGATATAAATTACTATCTTTCATCAACAGCACAATACGGTTATCATAGTGACTATATAATTATTACGAACTAAATAGTCGGAGTCCAAATGAAATGTCCAGAATGTAAAACTGCTGCCTTTACTACTAAAGAATATGAAATGGAGCATATAGATATTTGTTCATCTTGTAGCGGTGTCTGGCTTGATGAAGGTGAAATACAAAGTATCATATCTAATAAAGTCACAACCTTTTCTGAAGACGAAGTAAGAAAAACTGTTTCAGCTGCATTCTCTGGCATTCCTCTTCAAGAGAGAGAGAGCATAAAAGAGTGTCCTAAATGTCATGTAAATATGAAGCCAATTAATTACACAATTGACTCTGGAGTCATTATCGATAAATGTCCCAAGAATCATGGAATATGGTTAAACAAACATGAACTTGAGAAAGTACAACAATATAGAGATTACTGGCAGGAAAAAGGCTTCGAGAACAAAGAGAAGCTAACGAAGTTAATATCTACCCCGACACCCTCAGAAGAAGATAGTTCATCCCTTTTATTTGGTCTTGCAGTATCTGCGGCCCAATTATGGGAAAAAATTACAAAATAGTAGAACCGCCTGCCACAGCTAGTGCCAGATTGTCTAGATATCTGTAATCTTTACTCACGTACATCGCATACATTGATTGAAATTCGCTTTTGCACTACAAGGGGCACGGAAACACATCCGTAAAAAAGGAACAATCATGCAAATCAAATCTCTCTTCTATGTAATTCCAATGATGGCACCAATGCTAATCACAAACGCCAATGCCAGTTTACCTGATGAAGTAAACTACACGCCTTACAAACTTCAATATGACAGGCTTGCGGCAGATGTAGACGTCATTACCCAGAACTTAAATCAGGCCGAAGCACAACTTGAAAACGCCTACACAGAAGAGGCGCAAACATATGCATCGATTCAAAGTTTACAGGATGATAATCAAAGACTTCAAAATGAAATAGATCAGTCTCTAGATGATAAGGCCGTGCTTAATCAAAATGCTAACGAGCTACAAAATAAGCTTGATAGATTAAATAGAAGAGCAAGACAATTTGAAAGTGATAAAAGAGATGTAGAAAGAGAATCAAGACGAGAAGATAGAAGACTTCAACCTTTAAGAGATAAAGTAAGAACTCTTCGTGAAGAGAAAAACCAAGTAAAAAATAGATTAGAAAAAGCGAATAAGAGACTAGCAAATGTCGTTTCAAACAAAAATAAAGTAGCTGGAGAAGTTTCAAGACTTCAAAAGCAAAGAAAGAACTTAAAAAATGCAGTGACAATTTTAAACGCAAGCCTTGCATCTGTTGATACAAATATTGCAACAGCTAAAACAGGTCTACAGAACGCACAAAAACAACTACAGGCAGCTCGTAAGAATGTAAAAACAAAGCAAGATGCAGTTAATGCAACGACTACTGCCATTCAAGAAAAATCGGCAGCGATGAGAGCCATTATCCAGGAGCTTGGAAATCCTCGAAGTGCACAAAGAGATCCAAGGGTCATTGCCTTAAGACAAGAGATTGCAGTGCTAGCAAGAAATAAAAGAGAACAAGATAAGCAATTGAAAGCAGCACAACAAGCGGTGCCTACAAAAGTTAAAGCCGTTAATAATATCAAAACCAACATTGCAAACTTAGAGAAATCTAAGACAACAATACCAGTACAAATTCAACAAACTAAAGTTCAACTACAAGCAACGAAAGTAGCACTGGATAACAAAAACGTTCAACTCGCCACTGCAAATACAAATGTTGCAAGCGCACAAGGTGAAGCTGATGTTCAAACTGCTGACCTTATATTTGTTGCTGATAAGTTAGATAGAAAAAAGTCGAAACTAGATGCTGAATCAATTGTCTACCGAGACTTACTATCAAGACTAGATCAAATTAATATAAGGCTAAACGAGATAGATCGTAAGTTACGTATAAATAACAATGATTACAATAGAACCCTAGATCAAATAGCTAGCATTGAGAATGCTCTTCCTGTTATGAGAAGAAATATTAGAGATAACTCACTTTCTCTTCAAAGACTAGATACTAGACTTGCCACAGCTCAGAACGAAATCATCCAACTGAACGATGATGTTAACAAACTCTCATCACAGCAAACAATGGCCACGACTAGCAGAGATAGAAAATACGAAGAGTACATTTCTCGTTATAATTATTACTCTCAGAAATTATCTGAAGCAAAAATGGTCGGTGAAAGCCAAACAAGTGTGGCGATTAATGCTGCAAGAGTTGATAGTGACCAATACGTAGATCAAAAATCAGCAGCAATGGGTAATCAAATGGGAGCAGAGCTAGCTAATGCTCAATCTTCTCTATGGGCATCTGTTAGAGCAGAAATTAAAGGTTATAATGATGGATATGCAAAGGGATATGCTTCAGATGCAGAACAATCAAAAGGATCCGAAGCTGGGAACGCCGCCGGAATTCAAGCTGCAAATGACTATGCTCAAAATACTTTAAAGCCGCAATTTTTTAATCAAATGTACTCTTCGACTCTTAATGGTCAAAATAAAGTTTTAACTCAAGCATTTATCTCTTCAGAGAAAATGTTCAAGTTAGTGGAAACTCAAAAATTAACTTTAAGTGAAATCCTAATGGATATTAGTCCTATTAGTACTCAAGAGTTACAACAGTCAATGAGAACGGCAACAGATCTTGATAGTTCAATCACTGTTTATCAAAACAATTTAGGACAAGTTAACAATCAAGTTCAGTCTCTAAGTGTCGCATCAAATGTTTATGAAGCTCCAACCGTTTATGATATCGGCTCAGCAGACTGTTCAAGCGTTTATAAAATGATTGCAGAGTTTGAGTCAGCTTGTAATAGCTCTTATGCCACTCACTATAAATCAAAGTATACAACTGAACACTACGATAACTTTGAAGTTCAATACAAGAGTCTATATGAACAAAAAGTTGAGGATGTAAGAAGCGAAACAGTTTCAGCAGTTTATGATCAAGACTATGACAAGTTCTACCCAACAGCTCTATCTTCAGGGATTTCAGCTGGAGAGAGACAAATATATAAAGAAGCTTACGCAGCATCTTACGACAATGCTTACAAGATACAGCTTCCAAAATCTACAAATGTTGCAAAGGTTGATGCTACAAATGAAGTTAAGTCTTGGGTAGAAAATAACGCGGCATTAACACTATCTGGTTCATCAATTCAAGCTGAAGAAATAAAAGGTGGAGCAAAAGTAAAAGTTGCTATTAATGTTAAGAATATTTCACCAAGAGATTTAAACAAGCCAATCAAGGTCATTATAACTAATACTGAAAATGCTGTTGCAGAATCAACTAGTTATTATATCAAAAATGCTAAAGGAAAATCTACAACTGAATTTTCAGAAATAACATTAAATGTAGGTTCAAGAGTTAGATCGGGTCAAACTGTTAAGGTTACAGGTCAAGTAGTTCTACCAGGTGGAAAGTATGAGGCCGAAAGAGTTGAAGCATTTTCAGCGTCAGCTGTAACAAGTATCAACCCTGCGGTTAAGGCAGACCTTGACTATGATAGTTCTCCAAGAATAAAAAGTACTTTTGGAAGAACATATATTCATAATATTAAAATGGAAGTAAGTCCTTCTGTTGAAGATATAAAAGCTGGATATACGATTGAGTTAGTCGCTGTTGGTGAGGCTTCAAGCTTAGTTGAGATCAAAGACTCAATTGAGACGACTGGTAGAATTAACCTTGGTTCAAGTAAAGATATCAAGTTTAAATATACCCTTAAGAAAGCGGCCGACAACAAGGTACTTAATCTAAATCTTATCTATAAGCATAATGGTAAAGTGATTAAGACTGAGGTTCTAGAACTTAGACCTCACTAATAAGATCAAAAAAATTTAAGTATATGAGGGCCTGATAATCAGGCCCTTTTTTTATTTCGTGTACTTGTGATTCGCTAACATCCACTTGAAAACATCATTTATAGTAAGAATTCCTGTCACCTTGAAATTGTCATCAACCATGGGAAGAGATCTAATATTTTCATGCATAAGAACCTGTAGTATATCTCTTAGAGCAGTATTTTCATGAGCCGCCAAAATTGTCTTTGTCATATACTGTTCAAGTCTATCACTGCTCTTTGCTTGGTTAATATCACTATAGGAGACAAGACCGACAAGCCTATTATCAACAATTATTGGAATATGGTGAACACCATACTTACTCATAAAATCCATCGCCTCATTAACTGTATCTTGAGCAGCTAAGACCTGAATACCTTTAGTCATTATTTCAATAGCGTAGACACCTGAGTTGATACTATCAATTTCATGTTTAAAGACTTTATTAGCCACCTTAGTATCATCTAATCTTTTCGGATTTCTTTTATTGATATAATCAAAATTATACTTAGTAACACTTCCCTTTAATAAAACAAAAAATGACATTATATACCTCTGTTTAAAATGAATAAATTCTCATGAAGTGACTTAAGGTGATCTTTATGGACTTCAATAGGCAGCTCTTGTGACACAGTCTTTGTGACCTTATATCTATCGCTATAGTAATTATTAATATTCTCCATACTTACTGAGAATGGTGGCCCAACTTCTTTATTGTCAAACTCTAGAGTTATGATGAATTGAAAGTCAGCATCTAGCTCTTTTATCTTTGAAATATAGTTTGCACGCAAAGTATCACTTAAGGCAATAATACTGGCCCTATCATAAATGATATCAATAGGACTAAGCTGAGTAAGATTTAAAATATCGCCACAATATAATTCAATAGATTGACTCTTAAACAGCTTAAAGTTTGTAATTTCATGAACGGTATATTCAATTTCATTTTCCTGAAAGAAAGACTGACAGGCTATTTCTGAAAGCTCACAGCCAATAACATGAAAGCCATTATCCTTTAAAAAAATCATATCAAGGGATTTACCACAGAGAGGTACAAATACAGTCTTTCCCGTAATATTGAAATCCTGAATAAATTTTTTCCAATAATTCTTTAGATATTTATGAATATCGTCTTGATGAAATCCAATTTGATTAACTTCCCATTTATTGATCCAAAAATTATTTTGCATTTATTCACCTTCACTTCTTTACAATAATATCAGTATCTTATAAGATTTTATAACGATTTATACAAGGAAGTATATCATGAAAGACACACATCGCTCAACACCCTCTAAGAAGGGTCATATTAATTTTAGTCAAATGTTTGATGAACAAGCAAAACAAGTAGAGAATAATTCTCATATCCAGGGACTACTATCTCCAAATAAGGCGAATACGATTGAGAATAAGATCGATACAAAACTCGACCATATTGAAGATCTCATCAAGTCCATGACTCCAAATGTACCAGAATTAGGGCCTGCAGAAGTTAAAACAATTAAGATAGATAACACACCTAAGAGAATATACTTTTACAGTGCTGCAATCATTTTAGCAGGACTATTTATTGGTGTCGGCCTTACGCTTAATAATCCAACTCCAACTAAGGTTGTCTTTGAGCCCATTGGCCAAATACAGCAGTCAGATAAAATGTGGGTCCTCACTAAATACGGAAACCTAAGATCTGCTCCATCATCAAAGGGCAGTATAATAACAACTCTTGCACCACACTTGCAGGTAAAAGAGCTTAGTGCCTCTAAAGGCTGGATCAAGGTTGAGTTCAATGACCTCTTGAAAAATAAAGTCTTTATAGGCTGGCTTTATAAGCCTGTTTTAAAGCTCGTAAAGTAAATTACTGACGACGAGATCTGGCCAGAGTAATGACTTGCTTAAAAAGAGTTTGACCACGCATCCATCCAAGTTCAATCTTATCTCCTGCTCGGTAGTATTTAAGAGCAAAAGCGAGATCATAGATAGACTTGATTTCAACTTCTCCAATTTGTACAATGATATCATCAGCAAGAATACCTGCAGCTTGAGCTGGTGAGTTAGGACTCGTTCCAGTACATAGAACTCCTACGATATCATCTGATTGACCAAAAGATGGGATACAACCAAGATGTGCACCATAGCCCCTAGTACCGGTTGTAGTTCCACTTGAATATGAATTATCAAAGACAATTCTACTATTAGCTTCCATCTGCTTTATTAACTTTATTGAGTAGTCTTGCAGGGTCAACATAGGTTGGTAATTGATTTTTTCAGCTGTATCAGTACTACTATGGTAATCACCATGGGCACCGGTAGTAAAAAATAGACTTGGAATTTTTGCTCTTATAAAGGGAGCATGGTCTGAAGATTCAAGAGCATTCTTCTTTAGAACAAAGTTATGAGTGCTAGGTGTTGCAGGAAACAAGCGACTCCATTCTTTTGAAGATCCTACTCCCATAACTGAAAGCTCTTTATCGTACCGTCCTACCATATCGTAGTTGAGCATAGATACGATCTCTCCGTATTGCTCAGTATGAGCGGCCCACATATTTACAAAGTGAGTCGATCCCAATAGCCCCATCTCTTCTGCGTTAAAGAGTACAAAAACATATGTTCTTTTAGGATTCATCTTTTTTATTTTATTAGCGAGAGACATGACAAGAACTGTTCCAGAGGCATTATCATCTGCTCCATTATGGATTTTTCCATCAGGAATAGGATCAGTTGAAGATTCACCACCATGCCCCAGGTGATCCATATGAGCACCAAGAACAACTACTTCTTTCTTTAGAACCGGATCACTCCCCTCAATAACTCCAACGATATTAGAAACTCTCCCTGTCTTCTTCTTTAAGTTAACAGAAAGATCAGCAGTCTTTTTTAAGGAAAAACTGTAAGGTATGCCAGTTTTGGCAATTTTCTTTTGAATTTTATAAATATCTAAACTTGGAATGGACCTCTTTATAGCAGCATTAGTAGTTCTACCAACAACGATTGAAAAGCGATTTCCTCCACCCTCTGTTGCATTAAAGTATGGCTCATCCTCAGCGGGGTAACCTGGAATACTCATGGGATCATTAATATAGATTGCCCCAACTGCTCCATGTCCGATTGCATTTTTTAATTTATAAAAAAGTGAGCGATAAGAAATATAATCAGGGTGCCTAAAAGGAGAATTGATATTTCCAATTGCAGGGTCACCAGACATAAAAATAACAATCTTATTTTTTACATCAATGTTTTCATAATCATCGTATTTGATTTTTGTATCATTTTTAGAGATTGAAATACCGTAACCAACAAAAACTAATTCTTTATTTTTTAAATCTCCAGATAAGGAAAATGATATTGGCTCATATGAACTAATCTTCTGACCACTAATTGAGAGATTATTTGTTCCAGACTTTGTCATTTCAGTGAATATTGTAAAGTCTTGCTTATGGCTTTTCCCAAGCGGAGCTAGTCCCATATCCACAAGCTTCTTCTCGATATATGATGTCGCCAACTCATTGCCTATTTGGCCTGGCTTTCGTCCTTCAAGCGCATCAGAGGCCAGATATTCTAGCATCTCTTTCATAGAGCTATTTGCGTACAAATTTTGTGTAAGAATACTTAGTAAAATAGTTAGGGATAATAGAGTCAGTCTCATATACATTTCTCCAGGATTAAGGTATCTTTTAGCAAGTTAAGGACAGTTTTACAATGATCAGAGAAGAGCTTTTACACACAGCGCTAATTCATTTTCCCATTGCCATATTCTCACTGGCACTTGTTTTTAAATTTACTGAAGTACTATGTCTTTGTTTAAAGAAGAAAGTATCTTATGAAGTTGGAATTGTGGCCAAGGCACTACTCTTTATCGGTCCCTTGTTTTATTTAGTCTCAATTTATTTAGGAGATATGGCATTTGAAATTATCAAAAAAGATCTTTGTAATATAACACTGGCCTACCAACATGAAGAAGCTGCTGAGATCCCTATTCCATTTTTTCTATTAGCAATTGTGTTGGAAGTTTTAATTCTTGCAAAAGTAAAGTCCATCAAAACTTATACCTCAGTAGTGCAAGGTTTTATTCTACTAAGTCTTTTAATTGGTAATATCTTAATGTTCCGCGCTGCTCATTTGGGTGGAGAGATGGTCTATGATCATGGAGCGGCGGTTAAAGGTTATACCTGTCCTAAGAAATAGCGTCCTTTCGGCACTTCTTGCCACTTTTATCTGACTATATTTAGCATGGTAATAAATATTCCGACGAGATTGTGTACTTAAATCAATAAAGGAATATTTTTGAAAATATTAATTTCGACACTTGCTCTACTACTAACTTTGGACCTATACGCTGAAACGATCAAGGTGATGTCTTTCAATACCGGAACAACCCCTAGTAAAGGTAAAAGAAATGGTGGACCTGAAGAATATAGTCGAAAGCTAGCAAAAACCTCTGATAACTATTACGGAAATGGACTCGCCTGGCTACCCGCAGTTGCTGCTGCTAAGAAATTTATAACTGATCAAAACGCTGACATTATAGGCTTCCAAGAGATGTTTGATTCTCGTAACTGCTCCACTATACCTAAAGAGTTTCACAACTCATTTATTTGTGAGGGTTGGAGAAAAGATGCCCCTATGGTTATACAGCAAGTAACTAGTGAGAAGTACCAGATTGCATGTCATATCCATGATAGTGAAAAATGTATCGCAGTAAAAAAATCATTTGGATATATTGAAGGCTGTTATTCTGACATATGCCTTGATGCACTTGAAGGCGAAGTCATTAAGAATTGTGGGGGGCGCTCTAGAGTTGGAAAAGCTATCATCTCATCTTATAGTGGTGAGAAGTATAATGTCATTCATGTTCACGGAACTTCTGGCTTTAAAGGTGATGATAAAGACTGTCGTAAGAAACAATTCAGTCTCATGTTTAATGACTACCCAGAAAGTGGTAATAATATTATTCTAGGTGATTTTAACACTGACCCAAACAAGTTAAAGCGCTTTGATAGAAGTGCTAAAAAACTTAAAGAGTTAGCTAAGGCAAATAAATTTAAAAGAGTTAATGGAAGTATTAACAGACAGACCTACGCTGGTTTAGTGACACTAGATCATATTTATACTGATTCACTAGATAGAGTGAGTTGTAAGGCCTATGGGGTTTCAAAAAACACAGGGTATATCTTAAATCAACCTTATTTTGATCACGTTCCCCTTGTCTGTGAGTTAAGTCACTAAAAATTAGTCTTTAGTCTCAACTGCATCATCTTCAAGTAGCATCATAATAATTGGTACAAGATATCCAATATCAGGTTTTTGTTTAAATTTTTTCTCACCTGCAATATAGTCATATATTTCATCACGGTTTAAATAATTTAGACTCTTCCCTGTTTCTTCATTTTTAGTCTTATAATTTTTTGCAAGTACGTGAGCAACTGCTAAAAAATCGGCAATCCTAAGCTTAGATCCGATTCTCTGACTAGACGGAATACTTGGATGATTACATTGCAGCTTTGAGAGAGCTACTGCTTCCTTAACATATGGAGACCTTGAATCGCTAATAACAAGTCCAGTACTTGGATCTCTTGCTTTATTCAACATTGATCCAACTGCTTTATCATAAAAATTATCCATTACGCCAACAGTATATGTATTATTATGACAAGTGAAATCTCTTATCCCAGCATCAACAGTTGCTGGCACTGTATTATTATCACTAATCCTAAAGATACTCCCTGCTGGCATTTGACTTGTTATCTCTTGAAAGTTTTTCAACCCATTTATTTTTTCACCCGGGTTCATACAAAAGGCAAGATCTCTTGCATCGTTAAGCTCCCATGGCTTAATATTGGTACTACCCATTAGAAGCAACAATTGTTCTTATCAACTCTATGGTTTCACTTTTGTTTCCAAATCGACTCGTCGAACCGATGGCCACAAGGTCCATCTCATCTTCCCAGCGAAGTAAAATCCCAAGATCTTGAACTCCATTGGCATCATCCCGATCACCTAAGCCTGACCCTGCCTGATTATGAGTACCAACGTCATCAAGATAAATGATTGAAGGTACTTTTGTATTACACCGATCATTTGCTAATGCAGAGAACTGACATGTTAGAGTGATAATAAATACTAAGATTCCGATTGTTGTTTTTTTCATACAAACTATGATGCAAAGGTCTTGCCATATAAACAAGCAGACAGACAAGATAAGACGCTGATTTTACAAAGATGGTAATGTCTAAAAAGTATACAGTAGATAGTTATTTCACAATAGGATTACTTTGAAACACAAGCATAGACCGTTCTTGTTCGAGCATAATTCTCAGTAAAACTACCAAAACTTCTTCCACCAAACCTCATACTATTTACTGTAATTTGGAGTCCGTGATAATTGAATGTGTGAGGGAGTTTATTTATCGTGGGCACACTCACAGCAGCTTTTGAAGCGAAGCCAGTACATGAATATCGACCAGGTCTACCAGCAACACCAGGTATGGTAAAACCAGCTAGAGGCAACTGATTAAAAGCTTTGAGGTTAGGAGCTGGTACAGGCCGATTAGAACACCCTAAAAACTC
Source organism: uncultured Oligoflexia bacterium (assembly GCA_913058265.1). GTDB lineage: Bacteria > Bdellovibrionota > Bacteriovoracia > Bacteriovoracales > Bacteriovoracaceae. The sequence continues at coordinate 174,262 of CAJXPQ010000004.1, read as the reverse complement.
CGTGGAGCCACTACATCTTTGTGTATCTGAATCACACGAAGGAGAGCAGGTTGCATAAACTAAAGAACTTGAAAAAAATGTTAGAATGAAAATAAAGCTTTTCAAAAGTATATCCCTTATTCTTTTTTACTATCAATGAGTAATTGAACTTGTTTCTTTAATTCATTCAGTTCAAGTTGTTGCTTATCAAATAACTCTTTCTGCTCTTTTACCGCCTCTATAAGTGGCGCAACTAGTCCTTGGTAGTTTACAAAGAGGTAACCACTCTCTCCCACCTTAACTAGCTCTGGAAACACTTTTTGTACTTCCTGCGCCTTTACACCTACTTGCGTCCCCATCTGCTTAGCACTGTCTTCATCGATCCAATCGAAGATATATCCACCAAGCTGAGAGACCTTATCAAGAGCAGAATCAATTTCAACAAAATTTTTCTTTAATCTAATATCTGAAGCTGTTATCGTTCCAGATGCCTGGATAGTACCGATGCCAGAGATAGCACTAAAGCCACTTAGGTTACCAGTACCGACAACGTTATTAACTTTTAATTGATTAACTCCCGTAATATTATTATTTGTCATATCGACCTGCCCCTTAAATTCTGAGGTCATTGCAACTGATAATTTATTCTCGATTTGAACATCCCCTTTATCAAAAACATGTCGACTTAATCCTGCAGCTGAGTAAGTCAGTGTTCCAGATGAAGGATCTCCAGTGATAGTTGCACCTCCACCGTCAACGCCAAAACGAATCTCACCAGACATAATAAATAAATAACCTGACAAAGAAAAATTATCATAAGCAGAGTTTTTCGTATTTCCTGCATGTAGGAATGTTTTAGGACAAGCTCCTTCTGAGCTCATTTTCATCCCATTTACTCCTCCAGGACCTGCCCCTTGAGAAATACCACCACAACCAGTAATTTTAAATGCACCATTATTACCATCAGTCCCTACTCTTGGAACAACGACAGTAGTATTTGATTTGATACTCCCCCCGCCAATTTGACCAGTGACATCAGCATTTCCTGAAACAGAGATTTGATCTATATGAAGATCATTACATTTGCCATCTAATGCACTAATCGTTCCACCCAAGGCAGAACAAGCTGCCTCGACATACATATCCACAGGTGCATGACAGCCAATAATATTTCCATCTGTGTTTGTTCTCGTAACGACTCTAAAACCCTTTAGGATTTTATTTACCTTTCTTCCACCGTAACTATTTGATGTACCTGGATCCGAGGAGTTAACAGTTCTATCTAATGTAATTTTAATATTAGCAGTACTGGTCACTGCTAAGGCTCCCTTGTACATAAAAGGAGCTGAAGTATCTTCCAACATGACATTGGGGCCATCCATTTGAAAGCCAATACTCTCCACTTTAATTTTACTGCCGGCTCCCATACCACTGTAGGTCTCACCTTTTTTAATTATCACCCTATCGTTTCTATCTATGATTTGAGTAAAATCACTCTTCAAGTTCATGGTTCCAGCACCAAAGCTTTTAAAACAACCTTCTTTATTTCTTAGTACACCTTCAACTTGGGTCATAATTTGAACAGCTTCAAAGTTTTGGCTTACAGTATTTGAAGCTTTCTGTTGATTTTCATTCATCCTAAGCATTCCAAGTGAAATAACTCCCATTAAGCCAACCGAAATCATGACCTGAACCATGGATATACCGCTTTGATCTAATACTACTCTCACTGATTTAGTCATAAATTCTCCCTAGAAAAATTATAACTTAGATCAAGGAATATTCAACAATACAGATTTGTCCGTAATGGCACGAACAACACAGAGCAACAATCAATCTATTTGGAAGTTTTACTTACTCATGATCGATAAGAGAACCAGCGATACTTCGCTTAATTTTATCTCCCATCCTCCACCACTTTACGATATTAGCATGTTCAGAGTGAAGAACTAAGTTTGAAGGCACTCCATCATTATAAATGTCCTGGGCAGAGTCCGGCGATAGAGCTGTTTTCCAGAGAGAGAGTTCATCGATATCACCAAGATAATGATGGCTTCTAAACTGGTAAGAACCTAAATAACTAGGTTCTTCATTTAGTCCAACGAAACCATCTTCTATACTATCTCTAAGCTCTCCATTTATATAAATCTCGAACTTGCTCTGATTATAGGTAACAATAAAATTTTGCCATTCATTAGTCGAATAATTTAATTCATAATCTTGAGTTATATATTTTTCTTCTGAGTCCCTATAGCCAAAAAATACTTTTTCACTCTTAAGACCTACAATCAAAGAGCTCATAGACCCTTTATAACCTGAGTTTAAAATTCTTTTATCATTTTGAGAAAGATCAGTTCGGAACCAAAAACTAATTGAAAACTCCTTCTTGTCCTCAATATTACTTCCGAGATCGATTGATTTTTTAACTGACTGATCAAGAGAAAGCCAGTTTTTGTTTTTAATTCTTGCTAACTTCATTGCGGATTCTTGTCCTGCGAGAGCATAAGTATGTTTTGAGAGCTCAGCATGCCTAGCTCTTTTCTTAAATGCGATATTAGAATCGTTAGTAAGTTTAGATATAATTTTTTTCTGTTTCTCAATCTTTTTAAGAGTCTTTTCTTTCTTAGTTTCCTTAACAATCGAATCATATTTTGATAAGAGCACATCTAATTTTACTCGAGCTGAAACTAACTTCCGGCTTAGCTTTAATACCTGTGACAGTTGATTATCTACATAGTTAAGATGTTGATTAAATAGTGCTGTAAATGGATTTTTGGTAAAGGTAAAGTTATTGTTTCTGGTTTTCACCCAGAAGTTCCAAGTTGGTTTAAAAGATTAAGAAGGAAGTATGACCCAGATGGCAATGACTTTGACATAGCTATTGAGATGATGAAGAGGGCCGGCAGGAAATAAGTTTCAAATCCCCTAAAACTTTGATAAAAATAGGTATTAGGAGAATTTTATGAAAAAACTTATATCTATTATCAGTCTATTTACTTGCTCTATATCTTTTGCTGCGTCAGTAACGGTAAACCCTTTTGAGCTAGAATTTTACTTAGAAAGCGATAGCTATGAAGTTGATTTTGAACTAGAGATGGCCTGCCGTTATGAAAAGTTTGTCATAGGTGACTCTGCAAAATTTGAATATAAATTTGAAAAAGTCCCTCTTTTAATTGAACAAGAAAAAATGGGAAATAATCTTACAAAAATCACACTTCAAAATGTGTCTAAGAGAAAACTGAACCTAGATGGATACTTTAGATCTAATAAAGAATGCCAAACAATCAAAAGGTTCTTTTTAAAGTCGAAGCTTTATTCCATTGGGTGGGCAAATCAATTCCATCGGCCTATTCGCCTTGGAATCTATGCGCAATCGAGATTAGCTGAAACGAAGACATTTAATATTCAAAAACTTGTTGATGAAATAGGTAATAAAGAACTTGGGTTTATTTATAGACCTGTCGCTAATCAAGTAAATATTCGCTTTGCCTTTGATCGAATTCAATCAACTGGAATGTCTTCTTATTTAATGGGAACGGCTTATCAGGACCCATCAACTCGTATGCCTTGGCCTTTAATAAAATAAAAAAGCTTAGTTCGCCTCTCTTAGCATTTTGGTAATAATACGATCAAAAGCATTCGCAAACTTCTCTTTTGCTTTATTATCTAGCAGAGGCGGACCACCAGTGTTTACACCACCATCCCTAAGCTCTTGCATAAAATCTCGAACCGAAAGCCTTTCGCGAATATTTTCTTCAGTATAAATTTCACCACGAGGGTTAATCGCAGTTGCATTCTTCTCTACAACTAATGCTGCCAAGGGAATATCGGCAGTAACTATTAGGTCCTTCTCATCAAGGTGTTCGACTATATAGAAGTCAGCTACATCAGCACCTTTATCAACTTGAATCAGATTAATGTTTGGAGCTTGAGGTATTTGTAAGTAGCTATTCGCCACTAACGTCACATCTATTTTAAGACGAAAAGAAGCTTTGAAGATGATCTCTTTGACCATATTAGGGCATGCGTCGGCATCTATCCAGATTTTCACTAATCCATATCCGTAGTCACAACACCTTTTTCATAGTCAAACTCTGAACCTTGCATTGAATGTGGAATCGAATAAACACAAAATAAAACGATTGCCGCTGCTATAGTTGGCCATCTTCTAGTTCCTTTCCAGGAGAGAATCACAGCAAATAACCAAGCTAAAACTGCTATAAGAAGCTTATTATCTGTTAAGTCATAGTCATAAGGAAAGCCTGCCCAGTAAACTCCAAAAGCATACTTTTGAACGATAGGACCGAGAACCATACCTCCGATCATCAAACAACTAAGAGTAATTCTTCCTACAGTCTTATACATATCTGTTCTATAGAGTGCTTCAAAAAGTGCAACAACAGATAAAAGCATTGATAAGAACATACAAACAATATGAGGAGCTAGAATAAAAGTCGGAACCTCCCCCTTGTAACGAATATAAATAGGATCAGTTTTGCTACCCAATGCCTGAGTCTTGTCGCCATAATTTATGTTAAGAAAATATGTCAGCTTTCCTGCGGGTGGCTGATTAGGTAAAGATGTCTGAAGGAAATTACCGTTATCTTCTAATTCAACCGTGGTCCATTCATCGTTAGTTGGATATCTCTTGTACGTCATCGTTGCTGACATAGTCTCAGTCAATTTTGGAAGCTCCACCGGTGCATTAGTATCGCCACCGTGAGATCTTAAAAATTTTGCTGTGATTGACTGGTCCTGGCCTATTTTGAATTTTTTAGGATATGTAGGCCCTGTAGTTCGCTGGTATATAACCGCCATTAGTGTAATAACAATAGCTAAAGGTATAGAAATCTTAAAATTATTTTTCATTGCGTCATTCCTGTACAAAATTATCAGATACTGATAATTTATCACGATCAAAACACCATTGAAAATAGGAAGAAGCATGAAAACTAAATTATTTACCGTTGTCTTATTTTTATCTCAAGTTGCATTTGCTCAAACAAACTCTACTACGACTATACGTACTAATCCAAGTAAAACGGAAGTAAAGCCATGGTCTTTAGAGTTTCTTGTTGCAACAGAACAGATTAAAACGGCCCGTTTTAACAAATATGATGGAACGTTTACCAAAATGGATGCCTCACTTTTACAAGGATTAACCCCAAATGATGAAGTAAGATACTTTCTTTCATCCAGATATGTAACAAGCGAAATTGAAGATACAAAAGAATTTGACTGGTACTTTACAGAGTTTATGTATCGAAGAAAAAATATCTTAACTGAAAATGAACACGGCATAAATATGAAGTTTGAGTTTAAAAATCTCTACTACCTGGATCCTGAAATCAGAGATCAGTATGATATGAATGGAAGTACTATTCCTCAAGTTATCTTCAAGCAAAAGGTTGGGAAATATGGATCTTTTGAGTTAAAACTAAGAAAGCATTTTAACCATACAAATGCCAATAGTGCTCTCGCTGTTGATACAGAAGACAGAGCATACCTAAACCTCTCAGCAATGGTTTCAAGAAGAGTTTTATTATTTAATCAATTTAAATACCAACATAAATTTAGAAAAGATGAAGGGCCTAACTACAAGCAAGCACTAGAAGTTGATATGATCACAGAGACTGTACCAACTGGTCCTGGAACCACGACGACTTTTACAAGACCTGACTTCGATAGCCTTCAAATTGCTAAAAAAGAACAAGAGCTTGTCACATGGCACCCATCAGTGATGTACTTTCTAAGTCGTAATTCAATGGTAGAATTTTATTATGAAACAAAGCTATCTAACACTTATGACAAAAGAGACTTAGCAAAAATCATGGCAGATGAGTCTGTATTTGGAACAGCTTTTTACATTACTGCATTTTAATAATAGGAAAACTTATGAAAAACTTTATCTTTATTACAACTCTTCTCTTAAGTATCAATGCTTTTGCATCTGAGCCTTTCAGAGTGATGAGCTTTAATACAACCTGTTCATTATGTAACAAAGGTGAGTTTGACAAGTATTCGAAGCGAAAGCATTGGATCGTAGATACCGTTAAGCGTAATGCCCCGGACCTAATTTCAATGCAAGAAGTTCTTATTACCCCTCAATTAAAGTGGATACAAAAAGAGTTAAAAGATTACAGGTTAATCTACTTCAGAAAGTACTATGTTCTTCGCTTTGCAGACCCAGCTCTATTTATAAAGACTGATCGATTTGAAGTAAAAAAGTATGGAGGCTATTGGCTAGGGCCGAGTAGTAGAAATATTTTTGGTTGGACCTTTGCGCTGCCACGAAGACTTCAATGGACAAGACTTCTTGATAAAACATCTGGTCGAGAGTTCTACTTTGCAGGATCTCACTTTGATAACCGTAAAGAGAACAAGAATCCTTCTGCAAAACTTTTTGTAAAATCTTTTGATCATATTGATATCCCAGTAATATTAGCTGCTGATACAAACTTAAAGCCTGACTTAGAAGGCTATAAGCATATTACAAAGTTCTATACAGATACTTTTGAAGCTGCCTCTGAGATTGAGTTTGTAAAAAATGCCGACACCAACAAAGACGATTCCTGTAACCTTGAAAAAGGTAAGACTTTTCCTGCGTGTAGAGTTGATCATATTTTTACTGATAAAAAGAATTTATGGTCAGTTCAGAAATGGGGAGTTGATCAATTTAAATATGGAACTAATCAAAAGTTTACCTCTGATCATCGTGCAATCTTTGCGGATATCACTTTATACTAATAAACTCATTAGATAAGACTCGTTGATCCCCTGATCTCTAAAATGTTCAGTGAGGTAAAATGACTTAAGACTTCCGTCAACGACTTCCGCGACACCACATTCGAACCCTTTCAGTGTTAGTAAGAAGTAATGATCAGTAACAAGCTCTTTCTTCTTCGTTCCAAAAGCTGAACCTAGCAGACTAGATGTTATATCGTCCTTATTATAGGCCTCATCAAAAATTGACCTAATGACGTTTTGAGTTTCATCTGAATATTTATGAAATTGAACTGGACTTAACTTTATGGTGTGTCCATAAGGGCAATGAAGACAAGTAGACTTACAACAAGTACCTTTCTTCTTTAAAAATTCACTGGTCATGACCTGATAACCCTCAGGTGTATTATAACTATAGCTCATGCTTAATTTATAGCATGATAATAAAAAAAGGGACAGCTCTCACTGTCCCCATCATAAAACTATATGTAATCTTTTCTTTCTAGTTACCTAAAAGTTTTTTAGCTAATTTAACTGCATCGAGTACGTTCACAACACCATCTGTTTGAGAAAGATCTCTAAACGGAACTGGAATTCTAAAGTCAGGCTTAGAAGCATTGTCATCAGGCTTTCTTATGTCTAGTTCAGGCTTAACAACTGTTTCAAGTATTATATCTTTTGCTTCAAAACCAGTCATCGTTGGAAATTCAGACATTAATAATGCTGCAACACCAGCAGTTACAGGACATGCCATTGATGTACCGTTGTAAGCTGCATATGTATTCTCTGGAGTTGTAGAGTATATCTTATGTCCAGGAGCAAATAATGTAATCGCTTCATCACCAAAGTTTGAAAATGTTGCCACTAAATCAAGAGAGTTAAATCTTGTAGAAGCTCCAACTTCAATCCAATTAGGTATTGAGTTTACTTGAAGAACACCAAAACCATCTTCGATATAAGTATTTGGATAGTTATGATCACCTTTATCAGTGTTTCTAGCATCATTACCAGCAGCGTGAATTAAAATGACACCCTTGCTTGCAGCATACTTAAAAGCAGCATCGACTTCTGCTTTATATGGAGAGAACTTCTTTCCAAAACTCATATTGATGATACTTGCACCCATGTCAGCAGCATATCTAACAGAAAGAGCAATATCTTTATCTCTCTCGTCCCCGTTAGGAACAACTCTTAAAGACATAATTTTTGTGTTACCTGCAACACCGTTCATCCCAATACCGTTATCTCTTTTTGCAGCAATAATACCTGCAACGTGAGTACCGTGAGAAGAATCAGGACCTTTTACATTATTATTTCCATAATTCATTGGGTTTTCAGCATTTATAACTGAGAAGTCTGAAGTATCGTCTTTTGAAATTTCAGCTCTATCATTATGATCAACATTATACCCCGTTTTTGCGTAGTAACCTGCGTAATCAATAACTCTTTGTATTCTTGGGTAACCTGATCTTCCATGCTTGTCCCATAGTTTAAGCATATCTGCTTTTAACTCAATGACTTCAGGGTCTGTGCTATTAATACTTTCGATTGATAATCTTGTATCTTCAATAGTAATGTCTGTAAGTTCCTTAAGTTTAGCTTTGAACTTTTTAACCATTAAAGCATCAGCTTCTGCTCCAGCAAGCATATCACCAAATTTCTTTGACTCAGTCTCAACCATATCTCTAACTTCCATATAAAGTTTGTCTTCAGCATCATTTAAAACTTCACCGTTTGCTAATCTATCAAGCATAGTTTTATAAATTCTTGTTTGCTCTAAAGTTTCATCATTAATATTTCTACCGTCAGTTCCACCAAGGTAATTCCAACCGTGAATATCATCAATATAACCATTTTGGTCATCATCAATTCCATTCCCAGCGATTTCACCTTTGTTGACCCACATAACATCTTTCAGATCTTCATGCTTATAATCAACACCTGAGTCAATAACGGCCACTATAATTTCTCTTTTTTGCGTTAGCTTTAATTCTGCGTAAGCTTTATCTGTACTTACCCCGAACAAACCTTCTTTTGAAAGGTCAAGGTTATGCCAGTTTGCGAACTCTGCATCTTCCAAATCACGGCTAGACAAGAGTGCTGAGACTCTTTCGTCACCTTTGGGATTGGTAATTCTATCTGGAGTTGGCTTATCATTTTTTAATGACTCGTTGTTTCCACATGATGTGAAAAGTACTGACGTCATTGCTAATACAGCTAAAATATTCTTTTGATTCATTCTGCCCCCTATTGCGTGTGTTCGAACTGTAGAAAGGAATACTTCATCTGCAAATACATGTCTATAATAATTACCTAATGAGAGCCTTTGCATAGACTACAAGTTGGTGATATGACGTAGCTATAAAGGAATATTAGCAAATGCATGAAAAGATTATAGTTTCCTATATTGCGACGCTGGCAGCTATCGAAGTTGGATTAGGGGCATTTCTCCATAGTTTTAGGATCCCTTTCAGCGGACACTCACTCTCACTCAATCAAATCTTCATACTTACCAGGGCAACAATTGACTCTGGTGATAAGTCAGCTGGAAGAGATATTAGTACTGTTTGTGCCTTGATGAAGACAATGTCTCCCGCAGGAAAAAAATTAACCCCCATGCTCGCCATTACGGCCCAAGGCCATCTTTACTCAATTGGAGTCGCTATATTTGGAAGTAATATTGCGGGATATGTCTTTGGAGCAATACTCTTAAGTCTTTGGGCCTTTATTCAACCAATATGTATTTACCTTATACTATTTGGTGAGGACCTAATCTATTTACTAAACTACTTTGTAAAGAAGCTCAATAACATTATCAATACAGATATTAATAATATTATTGAAGTTCTCATCCTTCTGATATTAGTAAAAATGATACTAGCAGTACTAGTCAGTCTTATTGCCTACAAAATATCCCCAGAAAGGCTCTCTCTGTATAATAAGTGGGCGATATCCCATAAGAAGGTTAAGAAGAAAAGTAGAAGCCAAAACCGCTACCTTGCTGCACTACAAGATTTAGTTAATCCGATGTTTATCTTTTCCTATTCTTTATTTATAATTTTTTTCGTATTTGTTAAGTCTGAACTATCCCCTTCGGTTTGGTTTTTGCTCAGACCTTTTGCGGTTGGATATACTATTTTTCTAATAATGAGAGTTATTCCTACATCGTGGGTCAGTAAAGTTTTAAAAAATTCTAAGATCGGAAGGTACCTTGAAATTTATCGAAAAGAGTATCTAGATAAGAATGATAAAAATAATTAGTCAGATGAAAGACTTAGGCGCTCTCGTTCTCTTATAAGCTGTGCAATAATACTATGTGAAATTTCAAACGGGTCATTAGTTCCAAAGTCATCACCAATTGGGCATATAAATTCTCTCGCCCTTTCATTAGGAAGCCCCAAGCTTAAAAGTTCTTTCTCCATCACATTGCGTTTACTTTTACTTCCAATGACACCTAGGTAAGGAAATTGATAAGTCCTCAATGCTTCTTCTAGAACAGGTACGTCAGAACTATGCCCTTTGGTCATTAAAATAACAAAGGTATTTACTTCAAGTTCTTTTAAAACCTCAGCAGGGTTATCTGCATGGATCTGAGTCAACTTCGAATCATGAGGTAATTTATCCAGCCACTCTTTTCTCGTATCAACAACCGTTAGCTTACAGTTTAAATTTATAAGTAACCTAGTAAGTGCTTGGGAAACATGTCCCGCTCCAAAAATGGCAATATTCCAAAGTTGAGAGCAAATATGTTTTTCAAATAAAAAACTCACCTCACCACCGCAAGTCATGCCAATGTCTTTCTGTAAATTCCAAGTAAAAGATAGTTGATTATCGCTTGTATCTAGAATTTCTTTCGCAATTTTAATACAATGAGCTTCAACCTTGCCACCACCTACGGTGCCAAATAAGATATCATCCTTATAGACAATCATTTTAGCTCCCAAATTCTGAGGAGCTGAGCCTTTTACACTCGTTAATGTCACTGTAACAAAATTACTATTTTGATTGAGAAGCTCAAGTGTTTTTTGATGGTAACTAAGAGAATCCATTTCCCTCTTTCAAACGAGTAAGCTCATTTAGAATAATTTCGTTTGTTGCAGGAGAAGTTATATTAACAAGGTCACCTTTCTTGGCCCTAAAGCTTAAGGCATTTTTAATCGCTGTCCAGACACTTATCCCTAAGATAAATGGCGGCTCCCCAACAGCTTTAGAGCGGTGAACAGTACAGTCATTATCATCATTTTTGATAAAATCGATATTGAAAACTCTCGGAGTATCTTGAATATTTGGAATTTTATAAGTAGTAGGAGAATGAGTAAGAAGATTGCCCTTATCAGAGTAAACGAGGTTTTCAGCAGTAACCCATCCCATTCCTTGTACAAAAGCTCCACTCACTTGTCCCTGATCAATACCAGGATTAAGCGTTCGGCCTAAGTCCATAAAAATATCTGTACGATCAACTTTTAGGTCTCCAGTATACTCGCAAAGAGTTACCTCTGAAACAACTGTACCTTGGGTAAAATAATTGAAGGCCTTCCCTTCAACTTTCTCTTTTGAGAAACCAAGCCCAGGTGTCTTAAAGTGAGCATACCCTGAAACTGAGACGCGGTTTAAATATGCTGTATTAATAAGTTCTACAAAAGTGGTTTTTTGCTTCGTCTTTTTGTGGGTTATATTTCCATTTTCAAAAATGAGATTAGGATCAATTTCTTTTCCCTTGATTTCATACTCTTGAAGATCATCAGACTTATGTCCTTGGAAGATTAAATTAGCAAGCTCACAAAGCCTCCCCTTAATCATATTACATGCCTTAAGAGCAGCTGCACCATTAATGTCTGATCCACTAGAAGCAGCGGTTGGACTTGTATTACTATTCTTCTCCGTGGATGTCGTCATAAGTTGAACAGAGCGTGCCTCTATACCAAATGCATGAGCAACAATTTGCTGTATCTTAGTATTTACCCCTTGTCCCATTTCTGTAGCACCGGTACTAGCTTGAACAGAACCATCAAGCTGAACATTAAGAAGAGCATTTCCTTGGTTCAGAAACCTTGCCGTAAAGGCAATTCCAAACTTGGTGGCAGTCATGGAGAGACCTTTGACTTTGCCATTATCTAACTTATTAAAGTCTTCAATTTTTTTAAGTCTTTTTTGGTAATCAGATTTATCGTATAAACCTGAGAATAATTCTGGCAATAAGTTATTCTCAAAAACTTGCCCATAAGGAGTTTTTAAATTATTTCCTTGATAAGCATTTATTTTTCTAATTTCAAAAGCATCCTTACCTAGAAATTGAGCAATATCTTCGATAATACTCTCTATAGTCATATTACCTTGCGGCCCACCAAATCCTCTAAAGGCGGTGTTAGGATGATTATTTGTTCGATAGCAAATTCCAGAGATCGAGCAATTTTTTAAATAGTAAGCACCATCGGCATGAAACATCCCTCGCTCTAAGATAGAAGCTGAAAGATCCGCGTAAGCACCACCGTCAGCTTGTAAGGATATATCTAGCCCAAGTATCTTTCCATTTTTATCAAATCCAACTTTATAATCATTTTCAAATGGATGTCTCTTACCTGTGATCTTCATATCGTCATCTTTAGATAAGATAAGTCTTGCGGCCCTATTTAGTTTCGTGGCGACTAATGCCGCGTAAGCTGCGATTGGCGCAGCTTGTGATTCTTTACCACCAAAGCCTCCTCCCATTCTCTTAACAACACAAACCACGTGATGAAGGGGAATTCCTAAGGCTTCAGATATAACTCTTTGAGTTTCGCTTGGATGTTGAGAAGAGGCGTGAACTTCAATCTGACCATTTTCACCGGGATAAGCTAAAGCTGCTTGAGACTCCATATAAAAATGTTCTTGTCCTCCACAAATAAACTTACCTTCAAGTGTATGAGGTGCATTAGATAAAGACGCTTTCACATCTCCCTGTTCAAAAGCTTTAGGAGCTTTATAGATAATGCTCTCTTTTGCTTTAGCTTCACTAATTGAGAATATAGGTGTTTCTTCCTCAATATCAATTTCAACAAGTTGTTTAATTTCTAATAAGCTACTTCTATCTTTACAGGCAAATAAAGCAATAACTTCATCCATGTAAGAGATTTGACTCTCAACAAGTATAGGCTGATCATGAACAATTGTTCCCCAGTTTTTATTGGCAAGATCCTTAGCTGTCCAAAAGCCAAGAAAATCTTCATGCGAAGAAGCCTTATCAAAAGAAACACCTAATAACTTGCCCTTAGCGACTGGACTAGTAATCATGCCCACATGAACTTCGTTAGACAACATAGGCCTATCATCAATAAATACTGACTCTCCTGTTACATGAGCAAGTCCAGAATCATGAGGTATATTTTTACCGATCATACTAGCGCCTTATTCATAATTTCTTTACCAAATTTTAACAAAAGATTTTGACACAATTTAAAACGAAATTCCTTAGAGCCTCTATGATCTGACATTGGTGTGACTTCACTGATGACATCATCCGCTAGTTTTGAAAATAAATCAGCTGACAAAGTTTGTCCTAAGGCGGTATTTGATACACCTGATACTTTAAGTACCTTTGGACCAACTCCACCAAAAGCAATATCAATACTTTTAAATTTATTATTTTCAATTTCGTATTTCGCTGCGAAAGTTACCGTAGAAATATCAAGATCTTTTCGAACGGATACTTTATAAAGTTTAAATTGCCCCGATGTCTTTGGAATTGAAACCTTAGAAACAAGTTCATCATCTTTCAAATCAAGTTTCTTATACCCAGGTTGGTAAAAGTCATTAATATCTACAGTTCTCTTCCCTGAATCACTTACGATATCAAGCTCGGCCCCTGCAACCATCAAAAATGGAATGGTATCAGCTATTGGTGAAGCATTCACAATATTACCAACAAGTGTCCCTTTATTCTTAATTTGTGGAGATGCAAAAAGATGTAACATCTGACTAAATTCTGGAAACGATTTTTCACACTTCTTTTCAATATCAGTTAAGCTGGCCTTAGCACCAATTTCAAGAGCTTTTTCCGTATCAAGTATTTCATAAGCCTCTGTTAAATTATTAAGGCTTAGAATTTTTCCTTGAACAGAGTGTCCTTTATTAAGTTGAACTCCTAAATCAGTTGCGCCAGAAGTAACACTACATTTCTTGTTTTTAGTTTTATACTCTACAACTTCGTTAAGTGTCCCTGGAAGAAAAGCTTCTCTCCCCTTCGACTCTATAAGTAACGATGTATCCTTTAAATCTGTAAATGTTTGTGCAATATTCTTGTCATTAAAAACATTTCCTAAGATCTTTACTTTTGTGAGGTCAATACTTTTACCTGCTTCAATAATTGGACTATAGCCAGTACACCTACAAAGGTTTCCCGTAAGGTAATTCTTAACCTTTTGTTCCGTTATTGGCTTACCAGATATTTTGAGATCTTCTGCCATACCTGCCATCGCACAGATAAAGCCAGGAGTACAAAAGCCACACTGAGCCCCATGGGAGTCAAGCATCTTCTGCTGAGCTTCATGGATATGATTTTCTTGCTTAAGTCCCTCTACCGTCACAATATGGCAGCGATCAAGAAGGTACATAAAGCTGATACAAGAATTAATTGATTTGTACTCGCCCATCGCTCCTGAACTAAAACGTGAGACTAAAATGGTACAGGCACCACAGTCCCCTTCAGAACAAACAACCTTAGTCCCAGTAAGACCTTTTTCATAACGAAGGTACTCAGCGACGGTCATAAAAGCCTGATCGCCTGTAATCTCATGTGGCCTACCGTTTATATAACAAAGTGCAAAATTTCTCATTTAAAGATACTAACAATATTTGAATAAAAACGAAAGTTTCAACAAACAATTGAGACTAACTACTTCACATATTCGATACAAATTCGTAGAATTTTAGTCAATTTAATGATTACAGTTAACCTTCGGAGCCCACTTGAAAAGTCTCGCCATTACTTTATGCCTAGTATTATCTTCCATAAGCTCCTTTAGCGCCTCCAAAGGTGAGAAGATCTTCAAAAATAAATGTATGAGCTGTCATAGTCAAAATGAGATTTTTCCAAAAGTTCCTGTTTTATTTGGACAAGAGCCTGGCTATATCATTAACCAGCTAAACTCTTATAAAGCTGGTGACAGACAAGACAGCAATATGGGAACGATGAATAATGTTGCTAAGAGATTGTCACAGAAAGATATACGAGAAGTTGCAGCGTATGTTGCTGGAATTGATCCTTGTGTGGTCAAAATGACTATTGATCCTAAAGCAGAAGGATTTCTAGAGAAATTTAAAGCTGGTCGTGAACTGGTAAAAAATAATAACTGTATGCATTGCCATGGAAGCTTTCATCATGCTGCCCCAAGACTTTATGGACAAAAGAAAGCTTATCTCGACTTTACTCTAACTGAGTTTATGAATGGTTCTCGCAAGAATAAGTATATGGATCGCATACTTCCGATTTTAGACGATGAGAATATCGAATACATAACGACATTTTTAAATGGCAATCGTCTTATGCGTGAATGTAATTAGTTAATTTCAAAATCGATCATTTTAACTTCTGGAAACTCATTATAAATTAATGCTTCTATTTCATTGATTGTCTTGCCGGTTGCTCTTACCATTCGTGTACTCGTCTTAGTAAGTACCTTAATCGGTTCGTCTCCGGAAGCGAGCTTCTTTGCGTCAGCGTTCAGTGCATTTTTATCGATAATACTTTCTCCACAAAGTTCAATCTCTAAAGATAGGCGAACCCTAGATGCTCCTAGCACAATGGTTTGAAATTTTTCAATTGATTCAACTTCTGGAAGATTAGATACAAAGGACTTTATCTGGTCTTCTTTCTCAAGGGAGAGACTCCTCCCTATAAGCAGCTTGCCGTTTATAAAGGCCAAAGCGATTGCCATAAATCCTAATAGTAAAGAGATCGCAATAGAGGCGCCAATATCAAAAAGTGCTGTTTGGAAAACTTGTCCCAAAATAATTCCCGTAAGAGCAAGAAGTACACCTAGTACCGCCACACCATCTTCTAATAAAACGGCCAATACAGTTGGGTCGTCACTTTCATGAAAGAATTCAAGATATGATAAATCTTTTTTTTGCGACTTAACTTCTTTATATGCGCCAATAAGAACATAAAACTCAATGATAAAAGCGACAACTAATACCGTAATAGGAATCCAACTAATCGTGCCAGATTCGTAGTGACCACTAAGTAGAGAATGAATTCCATGATAAAAAGTCACTCCAAAACCAATAAAAAAGACTCCAACAGCAGAGATAAGATTCCACATATAACTAGAAGAACCATGACCTCTTGGGTAGTCTCGCGAAGCCTGCTTCTGACTTTGTTTCATTCCAATTAAAAGAAGAATTTGATTACTCGTATCTGCAGCTGAATGAATAGCTTCAGCTAATAGTGAAGGTGAATGTGAAACAAACCACCCTATAAATTTAATAATAGTAATAAAAAAATTACCAGATATTGCTTGCACAACAACTTTAGTTCCACCAGTGGCCATTTAATACTCCTAAATTACATCATACCCATTTTTTTTGCTTCACTCATCATTTTGGCACGTTCATCGTCGGACATATTCATGACCTTATCCTTCATCTCTTTTAACTGATTTGGATCCATTTTTGCCATCATCTCTTGAGCCTTGGCCATCATATCAGGAGTCACGCCATCAAAACCGAAGTCATTGACTTCTGTCTCTTTAGCTAAAGGTGAAAATACAATTTTCTCTGTTTCAATAGCGGATTCAACATTCATCTCATCTCGCATATAATCAAGAACAGTATTTAAGCTATGACCTTTCTTATCTGCAACCTCGTACATCTTCTCTGTAGGAAGACTTACTTTTTTGGAAGGAAATCCATTTGTTTCTAAATTTTTAAGTATTTGTGCCGCAAAATCTTTCATCAATAACCTATTGTTCAAATTCGTTTCAATATGCTTATATACTAGCTAAAAGGATATCAAAATGGAACTGCCTTTCAGCCAAGCCTGTGAAAATAATAAAAATGTCATACTTAATGAACTGAAACGTTATATAAATGTACCTGGAAAACTTCTTGAGATGGGACATGGAACGGGTCAGCATGCCATTCATATGGCGCCAAAGCTTCCTGTGACCTGGTACGCCTCAGACCTTCCGGAAAACCATGAATACCTTGAGATGTATTTAAGACAATATCCAACAGAAAATATTAAGTCCAAAATTCCTTTAAAAGCAGGTGCCGCTCCTCTACATAAACAGCTAATTGAGACCTTTGATTATATTTTTACCGCAAATACTCTACACATTATGTCTGAAGAGCAAGCTTATGCTTTTTGTAATGAAGTTGCAGAACTCATGCAGGATAATGGTCTGCTATTTCTTTATGGCCCATTTAAGTTTGGTGGTGAGTTTACTAGTGAGAGTAATGCTAACTTTGACCTCTCTCTTAAGAGTAGAAATCCACTAAGTGGTATTAGAGATTTTGAAGAGCTTGAAGATAGACTGAATGAAAGTGGGCTTGAACTGGCAGAAAGAATAGACCTTCCTGCCAATAATCAAATGCTTGTTTTTAAGTTTCAGCGCTAATCCTGTATAATTGCAGGACAGTGGCCAAGAAACACACAGCTTAAATGACGCTAACATATCGTTTTTACGTGTAGTCCTTGGCACTAATAATGCACCTATTAAAGTACTGGAGACTATTATGAAAGCGATAACTTTAATACTATTAATACTTACATCGCATGCCTATGCTATTAAACTTATTGATGGCCCTAAGAGTGCTTCAGAGATTGAAACCTTTAATCATTACAACACTTCGCTTGGATTACATAAAGCAACATCTTTACGTCGACTACCTTATATGAAATCTAACTATATCCCACAAGGCGTCTATATAACGAAAACTGGTAGTGCCTATAAGAGTATGTATCATAAAGATGCTAGAGGCATTAAATCAAAACCAAGTATCGTAAGTCGTTACTCAGTGAATACAAATAAACTTGAGAGAACATATTTCCTATATAAATCAAAGAAGACTCCATACATGGGACATGTTGGAGGCCTTGCAATAAGTGGTAAATATATCATTGTCACTCATGGTAAATACATCTACTTCTTTAACAAGAATACTGCAAAAAGAATAAAATCAAACCAGTACCGTGCCTACTATAGTCACAGAAAAAAATTATTTTTTGGAAGTAGTAAGTTTACAAGTGCTGTAAGCTTTTTAAATATTGCTAAAGATCATACTGGAAAGAATGTGTTATGGACTGGTGAATTCAAAAAAAATAATACTGCAATGCATATTTTTGGTTACTATATTTCTGCAGGAAAGGTATCAACAAAACCTAAGTATCGATTCTACGTTCCAGCAAGAATACAAAATGTCCAAGGAGTTACTCTTAAGAAGGCTTCAAAACAGCAATATCAAGTGCTACTGGCAACATCTTATGGAGACAAGCCTTCATATATTTACAAAATCACTTATAATTATCACAAGCCTTACTATTATAAGTATAAGTACCTAAAGACAGAGATCGTATTTAAGGGTCCTGCTGGTGCTGAAAACCTTCATGCAACAACTACAGGGGTGTGGACACTATTTGAAGCTGGTGCGAACTACTTTCAAAAGAGAAAGAAATCTCCTTGGAGAGATAACTTCCCCTTTTTAATAAGACTTAAGAAGAGTTCGCTTTAAGGTTACTTCGGTAAAGTACAACTAGTAAGTGTTGTATCAATTTTGAAATCTACAGTTAAACATGAATAGAAGTTATATGTTTGCTGTCCATATGATCTCTTTAAAACAGTAATATCGCCGTTTACATCGTTCTCACATGGATTATTAAGAGTACATCTACCGCCCTCTTTATTTCCTGTATTGTTCACACCAATAACATATCTTGTTCCAGTTTGAATGATTGGAGATCCTGAAGTTCCACCAATAGTGTCACAACCTTTATCTGAGTAACGAATTGAGTCTGTAAATGTCCAGTCACCTTCAAGTAGCTGATGAACAAATCCATCAACTTCACATCTATAACCACGGTCCCAATATCCAGAAACTATATCCATTGGAACTCCAACAACAGGACGATTAGAATCAAGAGTAAAAGATTCAATCCCCATTGCATTAATATCTGCATAAGTTTCTTTTAATTCATAGATTGCTGCATCTGTGTTTGTCATAGTAGCGTAGACAATTTTAGTTGACTTGATTGGAAATAATTTCATGTCTTTATTAAAGACTTTCATAGATCTTTTAAGGTCTACATTAGTCCAAACTTCACCTGGGTTTAAATAACCACCTGGCTTCTGAATACAATGCCCGTTAGTTAGAACATAGGCCTTCGCTGTATCTGGCTGACCTTCGAAGCGAATAATGGCACCAGAACAATTTGAAAGCTTAACAATTCCTTCAAAGTCATATTGAGACACATTATCTTCAGTGTTTTTGTTTATTTTTTTAAAGATAAAATTTGATGTTGTTGGTAACTCTATTGCCATAGCTGACATAGAAAAAAGCGATAATGCTAATAATAAAAGTTTCATATCTTCCCCTAGTTTTGAAGAAAAAACTTACAATTATTGAAGTTAAATGGCGAGGAAAAATGGATAAATTGAAAATAATATAGGGAGAAGAGTACCTTCTCCCTTTGAAAATTCAGCTACTTAGTTAAGGCATTAGCAGCATCTACATAACCAGATACTGTATATTGGCTTAATTCTTTTGATGGAATCGCTGTACTCATAAGCTTTGCCTTTACTTCAAGGTAAGTAAGGTTTGGCTCACTAGCAATTAAAAGTCCTGCAACACCTGCAACATGTGGACAGGCCATACTTGTTCCACTCATCTTTTTATATTTGTTATTTGATACCGTTGAAAAGATTTTCACACCTGGAGCAAAAACATGAACTGTTGTCTTACCATAGTTAGAGAAGCTTGCTTTCTTCCCTTTTCCGTCCATTGCACCAACAGAGATTACATTATCAAGTTTGTAATTAGCAGGGTAAGTCGCTTTTGTATCGTTATTATTTGATTCATTTCCTGCAGCAGCAATAAATGAGATACCGGCATCTTTCGCTCTTTGAATAGCTTCAAAAAGTGCTTCAGATCTTCCACCTCCACCCCATGAGTTACTCATAACATGAACACCCATTTGAGTTGCATAATCGATAGCTCTCAATGCTCCTTCTAAAGTTCCTGAACCTTGATCTGTTAAGAATTTAATTGGAAGGATCTGAACATTTGCCATAACTCCAACAATTCCAATCCCATTATGTTCAGCACCTATAACACCCGCACAATGAGTACCGTGTCCGTGTCCATCCATTGGATCAGCATCATCATTAGCAAAGTCATATCCATAAACATCATCAATATAACCATTCCCATCATCATCAACACCAGCGATTCCATTTTTTTCACTCATATTAACCATAATATTATTTTTAAGATCTTCATGATTGTAATCAACACCAGTATCAATGATTGCAATTTTTACATCTTTGTGACCTTTAGTTGTTTTCCAAGCTTGGATAGCAGAAATATCAACACCAACAACACCTCGAGAAAATATTCCCCCAGAGTTTTTACCATCATTCTCAAGTCCCCATTGTTTCTTGAACTCTTTATCTTTAGGAGAAGTATTAATAACCTTGTATGTATAGTTAGGTTCAATATACTCTACTTGAGGATTTTCTCTTAATGAAATCAGATCTGATTTATTTTCTGTTTTAATTAAGGCAAAATTTCCAAATGAAAGATCCAGCGACTTAGCATTTAAAGTTGTCTTCATTTCTTTTAATGAATTTTGATTTTTAAGTTTTACGATGTACTCTGATGCAAACGTAGATGTACTTAGTAACGCCATAGCGACCACTAAATTTTTCATATATCCTCCTGATTTCTAGAAAAATTCTTCTATATCTATTGAAACAAATTCTGAATTTTCTGCAATAGAACAAAGCTCAATGTAAGCATTTGTTAGCTGAATAAAAACGGTAACTCTCAAGTATTGATTTGTTGCCTGTCCCCTCAGATATGCATAATATTATTAAAAGGAATCATATGACTAAATCACTATTTTATATATCAACACTTCTTCTCTCTTTACAGGCCATAGCACAAGTATCAATCATGCAAGGTAGCTCAAGTATAGAGTGGAAAAAAATTGAAAATGAATACTTTGAAATTGTTTACCCTAGCAAGCTCAAAGATAAAGCAGACTATATTTTAAGCCAACTGAATTACTTCAGACCAATCGTTAATAAATCATATGGTATCAGTCCAAAAAAAATCTCCATTGTCTTAAGATCAGAAATGGCAGAGCCAAACGGTTTTGTGACATTGGCACCTCGCAGAAGTGAATGGTACGCCAGTCACAGTATAACCCCACTGGTTGGAGGACTAAACTGGTATCAAAGTCTTGCTGTTCACGAATA
Source organism: uncultured Oligoflexia bacterium (assembly GCA_913058265.1). GTDB lineage: Bacteria > Bdellovibrionota > Bacteriovoracia > Bacteriovoracales > Bacteriovoracaceae. Next base: position 153,107 of record CAJXPQ010000004.1, on the reverse strand, counting down.
CCGACATGTCGTCCAACTAGATCATCTAAATCAAGGCTATACACGCTGGGGCTATGCACTTTTTGGAGAACAAGTTCTAGGTTTTCTCATTAATGTGGTTATGCCAAATTGGTATTTTGAAGGAGATGCAGTATGGGCAGAAACAGCTTACTCAGATGCAGGCAGAGGTCGCTCTCCCCGCTTTTCGGCAAGATTAAAGTCTTTATTAATAAATGATCAAATTCCAAAATACGATGATCTCTTAATTGGTGATTACAATCAAAGCCTACCGAATCTTTATGTCTATGGTTATTATCTAACAGCTAGGGCATATAAAAAATTCGGCCCTAAGGTTTGGAAAAAAATTACTGTACTAGCTGCAAATAGACCTTGGAACGTATGGGCCTTCTATAATGCATTTGAACAAGTCACAAAACAAAGCTTTGAGAGTTTCTATAAAGATTCGATGCAAGAGCTAAAAGAAGAGTGGACTACGGAAGAGACTCAGGTTGAAGAACAAAAAGAGTTTGAAAAAGTTGCTATGATTAAGGTTGAACAAGGAGATGAGTACACACTAAAATGGGACTTTAACAATCATTGGAGACTATTTAAAAACAAGAAAGAATTAACTGAGCTAAATATATCACCTACACTTTCAAAGCCAGACTTTAAAAGCGGTAAATTGATTTATGTTCAAAATATTATTGATAAGAGGTATTCCTTTAAAAATTACTCTGATCTCTATATCTATGACACAAAAACAAATACGAATACTAGGCTGACTGTTAACAAAAGAATTTTTCACCCTAGCTTCTCACCTGACGGATCAAAGATAATCACTACCGTCTATAACGACAAAGAAGATACTGAGCTTCATATATTTGACCTTAATGGGGAGCTACTAGAAGTTCTACCTAAGATTAAAGAGAATCATCAATTTGCTGAAGCCGTCTGGAAGAACGATAGTGAAGTCTTTATCATTATCTTAGATATGAATGGTTACAAGCAAGTGATTCATTACAATATTATAGATAAAACTTTTAAGACACTTATTCCAACCACACGAAATAATATCTTCTACCTCCAGGCATACGATGATTCCTTATATTTTGAAGCTGATGATAAAGGTGCCGTAAACATATTCAAAATAGATTTATCCAACCAAGATATCCTACGATGTACGAATACAAATTTAATCACAAGTGCTCCTCATCCAACGGAGGGTAATCTTTACTATATTGAGTCTAATTACAATGGCTCTGCTGTAAAAAAATCTCTAGGTAATTGTGATGAACTGATAAACCCAGATTACTTTAAGGGTTTAGCTTATATTGGTAAGACTCCCTCAGATAATTACACAAAAAATGAGAGTTTCTTATTTAAGTCCCCAAATACTCAAAAGCATAATGAGAAGGACTATAATGAAACATCCGGCATCTTTACTCCATACGCTTGGGACTTCCTTCTCACCAGGGGAACAAGTTTAGAAGTCAGGACACAAAATAAAATTGGTACGATGAACTCAACACTACTTGCGGGGGTGAGTTCTGAAGATAAGACTCCTTTAGCAAGCGTCAGATTTAATTATGCTAAGTACTACCCCATTTTTTCTGTTTATGGTGCTCACCAAAAAAGAAAGGATTCTTATAAAATTGCAGGAGAGAGAAATAATTTTGATTGGTCAGAAAATATTTACGGTGCAAGTGTAACACTTCCCTACTTTCTACAAAAAAGTTTATATACAGGAGTAAATGCACTGACACTAGGAACAAGTATGATTGAGATCACAGATGATACTGGCTCGAATTCGAGTAGTGCATTGAGTGACAATAAGTTAACAACTAAGGACATTTCTATTTCATCAAGCTATGCAAAAAGAATGACTCGCAAACAATTACTTCCTTCATTTAGTTATAGTTTTTCTAGTTTGTATGTAGACTTGGAGACTGAGAAAAACGACAGAACTAATTACTTTTCTCAAACACAGTTTGATCTTAGCTTTGAGATGCCAACTCAGGATCACTCTATGGCGATCAAAACTAGTCGCCAAGTGAGACCAAAGGATGAAGCTTTATACAACTTTCAAAACTCCAACCTTCTCCTTCAGAACTATACGTTCTCAAGAGGGTACGTTTATGAATTCACTCCTGAGTTCAATAAATATACACTTGAATATACACTCCCTCTTGCCTACCCAAGATGGGGAATAAAAGACTATATTTATTTCAATAGAATTCATGGAACTGTTTTTTATGATCACACTGACGTGGAATTTAACGAGCAAAGAAGAACTTTAAATAGTTATGGTTTTGAGTTAAGTTTTAACTCCAACACTTTTAGAAAAATCCCATTAACTTATGGTTATCGTTTTATAAAAAAAGAGGCCGATGGTACAACTGAAAACGAAGTATTCATCAACCTCTTCTCTAATTAAACATTATATTTATTTGTTTTTTCTAAGGCAATCTTATAGTTCACTAAAGAGTCTGCAAGACAACTAACTGCTTCATCATGATAACCATCAGATGAGGCAGACCATACTCTGTTTAGCATTCTCTCAGCATAGGCGACAACTAAAAGTACTTCAGCACCATTTGCCTGACCTAAAATATCTTGAAATGTCTTACGTCTCTCTGTGAATGGATGAACACATGTATCCAGAACATTATCAACTTCATCACATAATTCCATGCCCTTCAAAGTCTTAGCTTTTTCAGTTAACTTTTCAATCGCTGGGATCGTATTTTGTAAAAGCATAACTGGATTTGAGTTCGCATCATTTTTATGCTCTTCAAGCTCTGCCAATACTTTTGTTTTTTCTGTTCCATGCCATAGTACGTTGCCAACAATCCCACAGATGAGTGCAATGACAAATACTGCAACTGTTGTGGGATAAGTATCACCTTCATTCGGCATTTTTGCCGCAGCAGAAATAGCGATAATACTACCAATAAAGAAAAGGCTCATTCCGATTGTTCGTTTATTTTTTGTCGTTTGATCTAACATATTTTCTCCCCTACATCTGTTGTAGGATGCCAACAAAGGCTTGTCCTATTCCCGTAATTGCTTCACCAATAATTAAACCAGCTGCAAACGGTACTAATTTATGTTCTGCAAAGTGTAACCCTTTTTTCTTTTGAATAAACATTTGCGTTAAACATCCAATTCCATAACCAAGGGTTATTGAAAAAGGAAGATACATAGCAAGTCCTACCATAACTCCAAGGCCACTCATAGGAGCTGTCGCAAGAAGTGCTCCAATTCCCCCACCAAGTAAATACTTATCCATGGGAATAACACCAGTCTTTAGACCTGTAATAATCCCCATAAGAACACCTGCTTGCGGGGCAGGAAGGGCCGTCCCCTCACCAAAACCACCTTGTCCATTAGGGCCTGCTTGCCAAAGTACATAGATAGCACCAATTGAGATAATTGCCCCAATCCATGTCACTGCAAACTGAACTGCCTGTTGCTTAACAGGTCGTCCACCGATCATAAAACCAGTTTTAAGATCTTGCATCATATCTGCAGCTTGCCCAATGGCCACACAAACTGCCACAGCAACAACCATTGCCGCAGCAATATTTTTATCTAAAATAAACATCATTAAAGTTACAGAAATAAGTGCCATTCCTGACATCGGACTAATATCTGTCATACCAGTTGCTTGAGCAACGATAAGTGCTGCTAGACCCATCCACAGTGGACCGACAACGGCAGTAATAAGTGCTTGAGTCAGAGTCACGCCTTCAATCATATATGCCGCTGTAAAAAAGAGTACTACTGAGGAAGTTAAACCAATGATTAAGACTCCAAATGGCATCTCATCAGACTTCTGTCCCCCTTCAGTTTTTGCAAGTTTAGATGCATTCATTAAGGAGACAATGGCGGACTTAATAGCAGGGAATGTCATAACAACTCCCATGAGAGCTCCCCCCATAAGAGCACCAATACCAAGTGGCCTCAACATTTTTCCATAAATGAAGCCAGAGTCAAAAACTCCCGCATCCGTCATAGGAACCCAGCCAAGGCTTACTGCAATTGGAGAAACAACCCACCAAGCGAGAACCCCGCCGGCAAAGAAACTCAATCCTCCACGTCCTGCAAGTAAACCTGCAGCAATATTCATAAGTGATAAGTACAAGAACGGAGAAAGGTATCCAGGGATTGGAAGTAGACCATTAAAAGTTAGGTTCAACTCTTCATGCTCGATAATTCCGGGAATATGAATATATGTAACTGCTATTTTCCATAGTGCAGAGATTATAAATCCCATTGCTAAAATTTTTGCCTTCCCAATTCCTGTTGAGCCAGAGCGAATAATAGTAGTTACTGCTACACCTGAAGGAAATCGTAAACGATCCAGATCAATCATTTGTTTTCTAAGGGGTATTATAAGGACAACACCAATTATTGAACCCGCAATCCCCGCGATCATAAAAGGCCATGGTGTAAAACCAATCGTGGCTTCTCCGTTTTGCTCCCACATTGCATTCAGCATAAATAGTGCTGGCAAAGTAAAAACAATCCCTGTTCCAGCGGTATTAATTCCAGAAGCAATTGTTTGGTTAATATTATTTTCAACTGAAGTACCTACTTTTAATACACCTTTTAAAAGTGCATAGCCCATGATTGCAGCAACAGTAGATCCACCAATTGAAAAACCAAGTTTTAAAGCAGCGTAGACAAACGCTAAATTTAGAACAACACCTTGTAAGACGCCCAAGGATACGGCCGCGAATGTTAGTTCACGATAAACTTTCTGTGTCATATTCTCTCCTAATTTACTCGGTCATTATCTTAAGAGGGCAGATACCTTTTGTGTACCAACAGTGCGTTATAAATTCATATCAAAGATTTAATATTAAGAAGCAAAGCAACATATAAATTATCATAGTTCCAACTACTTAGAAAATAATACTGCGCAGCGCTTTACGATACACAACTAAATTAATAGGATACTCCATCATGTTTATATAGAGATAAGGAGATAGTCGTGAAATGGATTCTAGTAGTATTAATGGTAAGTACCCAAGCATTTGCTAACATCAGCAAAGCACCTGTAAGCTTCAATTCTGGCGCTAATAAAGCAATCTTTGTTGACTTTACTAGAGTTGAAACGACTATTACTTACAATTTAGATAACAAAAAAGTATTAGCAGAAACACATATTGAATTCACAGCAAGTGAAAAAGGTTCACCTCTTTTTGATGTAGTTCCTTCAATCAAAACAGCAACTCTAAATGGTAAACATGTAAAGATCACTAAAATTGCTGATCCATCAAAAATAACTGAATACAGAATGGTATCGGCCGAAATTGAAGCTGGATCACACAAACTAATGGTAAGAAATGAATTTGATGAAAATGTAGACTTCAAAGGTAGTTATGTAAGCTCAGCATTTTGGATGAGTGACCTAACTGATAGAAAATACCTAGAGCGATATATTCCAGCGAATCTAGAGTTTGATCAATATCAGATGACTTTAAATGTAAAAGTTATTGGAACTAAAAAAGCAGAACTACATGAGGTTTTTGCTAACGGTATCATAACAAAAAATGCTCTTAACGACTTTACTATCGTTTACCCAGAGTACTTTACAACTTCATCGTATTTCTTTCATATGACAAAGAAAGATCGTTTCCCTAGATCAACATTTAACTTTCAATCAAACAGCGGAAAAGTGGTTCCTGTTATAATCTATGCAAAATATGCATATGAATTAAAGGATGCTGTAAAAAGCACGAAAGAAGTTTTAGCGGAATTAGAAGCTAAAATTGGAGCATGGCCACACCCATCTCTGACAATATACGTTGCTGGACGCGGTGGAATGGAGCACTCTGGAGCTACCATCACATCACTATGGGCATTACAACATGAAATTTGTCATAGTTACTTTGCAAGAGGTGTAATGCCAATTGATGGAAATTCTGGTTGGATGGATGAAGCAATTGCAAGTTGGAGAGACGATGGATACAAAAGCGCTAAGCTTCCAAATTTCTCAACAACTAGAATGAGTGGCCAATCAAACTATAAAAGGTTTACGGATAGAAAAGCTTACACTGAAGGTGCAAATTTTATGGCCTATCTAAATCATAAACTATCTAAGCAAGGTGGATTAATTAAGTTTCTTGCACATATGCATAACACCTATTCTCAGCAAAATATCTCAACTCAAATATTCAAAAAAGAATTAGAGATGTATTCTGGGATGGATTTCACAGCAGATTTTAAAAAATACATTTTAGGATCAAAGTCTGAAAAAAATCACAAGCACTCACATGCTAAAAAGAATAATCCTTATCACCCACAACTTTCAGCAAAAGAGCTTAAAGACCTATTATAGTAAGGATCATTAGTGAGTGATAAAGACAATAAGCCTGGAATAAATAAGATCGATATTCATAGTACCGAATCTGATCTATCTGGGCTTGCTGGCATGTTTGAGTCATCTCTTAGAAAATTCAAAGGACTAGCTTTTGTCTTCGCAATGATCCCCATAGCGTTTGCCTATATCTTAGGCTTTGGAATCGCCATGACTCCTGGTTATATATTTACCTCTTTGGCCTACTCAGCTACAAATGATATGAATTTTCTACTTAATGCACTACTTATGGGAATGACGTTAGGTTTCTCATATATTACTTACGGTCTCACATTAATATTGATCGTTCCTATTTTAAATAAGTTGATGCCATTTAAAGTGAGACCCTGGCGTGGGAACTGGTACTCGATGCAAGTTATACCTTGGTACTATCACAACGCTCTTGTTCAGCTGGTGAGGTTCACATTTCTAGATTTTGTTACACCAACACCGATAAATATTTTTTTCTACAAAGCAATGGGTATGAAAATTGGGAAGAATTGTATTGTGAATACATCTAATATCTCTGATCCCTGCTTAATAGAAATTGAAGACAATGTAACAATTGGTGGCTCAGTGACTATTATTGCTCACTACGCACAATCAGGCTTTATGGTCTTTGCCCCTGTAAAAATAAAGAAAGGAGCAACTATAGGCTTAAAAGCAACAATCATGGGGGATGTTGAGATCGGCGAAAATGTCGTCATAAAACCTCATGAAGTCATTTTTCCTAAAACTCGAATACCTAATAAAGTAAGGTAAGACCTTTCTTAGTGAAAGACTTCCCAAATTTCTTCAGCATTATCAAAATCAAATTCTTTAAATTCTAGTTTCTTTTTTAGATCTTTATTACGTAGATTTACGAGTGGAGCCTTTGCAGGAAGTCTCATTTCTTTATTCTCTGGCATAGAAACAATTCCTTTTACATAGTAATTATCGACACCAACAAGATTATTTATAGTTTGCAGTAAAACCGTGTCAAAACTGTGGGTGTCTCGCCATATTGAATGGTCAATAGCATCTATTAAATGAATATACATGTCACTCTCACTCACCGCTTGCTGAGCTAGCGTTAAATGTTTTATGAATTGTTGATACCGACGTAATATCTCTTTAACTCGACCTGTATAGTTCTTATAATTATTTTTTGTGCCCCAAAGCTCAGCAGACAGATCTGATCTTTTAGCCATTAATTCATTAAAGACACTAATAGGTGTTACTAATATTTTATCCAAAGCGTCCTTATTATACATCATGTGGACGTTTACAGTTATATGTCCCCACAAGTCATTTCGGGTATGTAGCTCTGGAGAAAACTCGATAAAGTCTTTATCAAGTGCGGCCTTATTAATAAAGGGTATATACCCTTCTGATAACTCAACTGTCTTTGTATGGAAATCATTTATCTCAAATCTCACATCAAGGTATGGATTCTTGATAGTGCCGTCGGCTTGTTTAGATCCATTTAAGCGGTAGCGGCGCCTCTTCTCTTCTCCGTCCCCAAGAAAACTCCATTCGTTCTTCTTATCGACCACGGCCTGTAATGTATCTAATTCTTCATCTAAATCACCATTTTTCTCATAAATGACTTCATTAATTTTATCTACTCTACGGTTATAATCTCGTTTAAATAAATTTAAAAAATTTAACTGAGACCTTTCTAAGACATAACTATCAGTTAAGTTTGTTTTCACAGCAAGTCCATCCAGAGCATAAAGATCAGAATAAATTAAGACTTGATCTAGAGCTTTCAATTTACTTTCACGACTCCCTTCATCTAGGTTCACTTTATAAATTTGTCTACCTAGGACACCTGACATATCAGTCGCCCACCAAACAGGGATTCTTAGAATTTTCAATGAAGCATAAAGTGTTTTATATAAAACCTTATATGGTGAAACATCCTTATATACAGTGTATGAATTCGCCTTACGACTTATAACGGTTTGACTTAGAAAACCTTGACCACTTTCAATTCCAAAAGCAACTGGCATAGATAAATCTTCAACTAATAACTCCGCAGTTCCTTCGAATGAATCCTTCAGAATTAACACATAACTATCAGGCATCTTGGCCTTTCTCACATGGAGTGGGAGAAGAGCATTAACAATGAAACCATTATTTACAACTCCCTCCAACTTTGTTTTAACTGGATATACAAGACGATATTCTTTAATATAATTAACCTTACCTCTAAGGATTGCCCCTACACCAAGAGCAATCCTAACTCTTAATACATCTTCAACTAAGAAGTTATCATCTCGACCAGTTTGTTCTAAATTCTTTGTAATATCTCTATCAATTGAAAGCTCTAACTCAGTAATAATCGATGAATCAAAACCAATATCTTTAGGTTCAATAATAATTGAGTCAAAATTTGATGTACCAAGAATCACTGCTTTGGCAGCGTATTGCAACACGCTCTCTTTCACATTTTCAAGAAGAGAGCTAATCTCATTCCCATAGTCCTGAGTATATCCTTCAAATTCAGTTTGAATAAGATTACCATCCACTAAAATTTTATTATCTGTTGTTATATGTCGATCAAACTCAAGTAGGCCAACTTCTTCTTCTAAACCGAAGGCACTAACAAGCTGGTTTCTTCTGCTAATCATTTTTTCAACCAAAAGCATTCCTACCTCTTTAGGCCAGCCCCCAAGCTCAACAGCTTTCTCAATTTGATCTCTGGTAAGTTCAGCCATTTTCCTGATCATCCAACGTGAATCAGAATATGTGACATGCTCAAATCCTGAATTAGGCTGAAAGCTCCAAAAATTAAGCTTCACTTTTTTATTACTTGTGGATTTAACAATATCCCAAGCATACTCTGATGGTTTCTCACGGGAAATTCGCCCAAATGCAAAGCCCAGGTCATGTTGATATTTAAAGACTTCAAATCCGTCATCAGCTTCTTTTAAAGCTAGTTTATTATTACCAAATTCTTTTAAATCATTATTAGCAACCCACACATTAAACAAGAATAGACCTCGAACTTCTCTCAGAGCTCTATGCCCATTTGATCCGTAAGCCCAAGGACCAACTCTTACAATATCCTTAGGTTTGGTTTCAATTAGGACCTCTCTAAAAACAACATACTCGTTTCCATCAAGTCCAATTCCATGTTCAGAAATATACTTATCAAAGTCCCAACCAGAGAAATAGGAATACCACTCTCTTTTGAGTTCTCTAAGAGTCAACCCATCAGGAAGAAGCATTTTAAAATCTTTTTGATACTTAGTAATGTCAGTGTGAAATCCAAGAGCAGAAAGTAAGGCCCCCGCAGTCGCCTCAGAGTGCATTTCTGAACCGATTTTTATTTTAAACTTTACTTCTTTACCGTCTATATCTGCAAGAATATCAATCTTAGGCTTTGATTGTGTCTTTCTAACTTTTTTAAATACACCAAAGTGGTTTGGAAATTTGATATCCATATCACCGTAGAGTTTATTCTGCCCCATATAGTTTGATTCAATATCAATTTTTGAGATATCACCAGGATTAGTCCAGAAAGAACTTTGTGCATGTGGCTCTAAAGTTGAGATATCAAAGTCTGAAGTTTGAAGCTCTTTAAGTCCCGTCTGAGAAAAATAATCACCAGTATGAGGATCGATTAGATTACTCGCCTCACCCTCGGGACCAGTTTGCTTAAGTACACTTCGCTCCCTTATGACTTCTAAGACAGTCTTAGCACTTTTTGAGACGATATTCTCTCTACCAGAAACTTTTACAGCAAAATCTAGGTCAATTATTTTTTGTGCTATAAGCCTGACTTCACTTTCACTATCAAGCCTCTTCAACTCTCTAATATAATCAAGAATGAGATTATAAGTAAAAATCTCAGTTTCTTTTTTCGCTTTCTTCTTAGCTTTTTTCTCGGATTTATCATCTAATAAGACTTCACTTGTTACGATAGAGTTTGTTAATTCATTTCTACGTTTTTTTATTTCAGCTTTAAATTGTTTCACTTTTTTTCTATCAAGAGTAAAGTCTTCCGCAAGAAATGTATTTTCAATTTGCTTATTTATACTTTCAGAATGAAATTCAACAGCGAATGTGTTCTTTACAAGAAAAATGAATAACAAGATAATAGTCGCTCTCATATAAACCCTCAGTGTTAGGCCACAGGTGAACTGTCTACATTTTAGACAATTATCTAAGTTAATAGATAACCTAAGCCTTCGTTTTAATTAACAAATTTAACTAACTAGGTATTATAGAAGCAAGTAGTGTACCAACTACATATATGCGGAATCTAACTGTGCAGAATTACAAAGAACTCTATCAGGAATATATGGTCTATTATCTTCAATCACCTCTTGAATTCCTGTGACATACTTAGAGAAGCTCGTTCGACTTAAATTAAAATAGCTAATCATATCAATGAACCACTTAGGTACATTAGTAGTACACTTCAATTCAAGAATGACATCATTCTCTTCATAAAATTTTGTAGGATTATCATAATGAGATAACTTAGACTCAACAGGACTCATGTCATAAGTATCACGTCTTTGGTACCTAAGATCTCTGTCAAATGTAACTCGTGCGTAATCATCAATCACAGAAGCATAGGCTTTACGTCTATATTGAGTAAAGATTTTTGGTTCAATATTATGTACATAGGCCAAACGTAGAAAGTGATCCTTATAATCCTCTTGGTCAGACCAAACTTTCCCGTTATCACTCATAATATGCTTATTTTGAAATGTTTCGGCCCAGTTGTCTTCATATATCTTGGCCCTTTTCTTTTTTACAACTCCTGCGGTCTTATGTTTAACTTCACAAAAATAAGGGAAGATAGGATCATCTCCATAACTTCTAATTCTCATGTTAAAACGGTGATCAATACCCGCTAGTCTTCTCTCTAAGAATAAGTAATTTGGTGAATCCAAGTATATATTATTAACTTTATAAAAGTTATCTGGCTCTCTGGCAGAAAATGGGTCAAGCTCACAAAAAATTTCTACAAAATTTGAAATATCTTCGACCATGTCAAAAGGAACTAAAAATTTCAATTCATATCTCTCGAATAATAATGGGGAGTTAAAAGCACTCATTAAACTTCTCCTCTGAATTTTGGTGATAGAACGTTTGTCTTCTGGTTCCGAACAAGACTTCCTCTTGTTTCAAGAAAGCTTATATACATACTATAAATTTCTTTTTCTAATTGAGCTTGTTTAATTTCGGTTTCAGTAAGTACACTTCTTAGCTGCAATAATCTAAATGGTGAAACACCCTTAGAATTTTTATATATACGTAAATACTTCTTCGTCATCTTCAAATAAGATGAACCAAGTAAACTTTTAAGTTCTTGGACCTGTCCAATTATATCTGATTGTATCTCTCCTAACTCTTCAGTACTTGCTTGATTGGCCATCTTTGCCTCATGCTCTTTACGCATTTTATTTATTCTTTTCTCGTGCATTCTAGATTTATCAGTGAAAAATGGTATTTTAAAGCCTATTTTGAAGCCCAAACTTGCCTTATCGAAATCAGAGTTATCTCTTTCGTCTTCTGTTTTATTCAAAGTCTCATCTGTTCCAAAACTTGTTGATCTAGAAAACTCAATAAAATCTACAATCTGACTAGCTTCTGCTTTCTCTATTTCATAGTCTAGTTGAGCTTTTTTCACTTCTAGATTAGAAAATGATAGTTTTGGTGATTTCTTAATTAATCTTACAATTTTATTAACATTAATAAATTTATTCTTAGTAGACATTGATTTTTCGTTAATAGGCAATCCAGTTAACTTTGAAAGCATTTTTTTAGTCAACTCAACCTCTTCTTCTTTAACTCTCAACAGACTTAATGTTTCAGTTATCTTTTTTTCCGCTGTAATAACATCTGTTATAAAGAGCTTACCTTTCTTTAAGAGAACCTTGCTAACTTTTGCTGCATCTTCATGAGTCTCTAAGAGGTTCTTCAATTTATCTCTTTCTTGTAACCCAAAGTGTAGGTTAATATATGTTTTATAAATAACAGATAATTCAAGGCTCTGTTGCTCTAACTTTACTTTATTAAGTCTTTGATTTTGAACTTTTGCCAACTCCCACTTATTTTTATAATTATCAAAAGCATTAAGAGAAAAACGCAATGAAAGATCCATTGCTGTTTCCTCACCATCTTTATCAGAAAATTCCCTAGCATCTGAGCCAGTCAGATCTTTTCTTACTTTTGAACTCTCTTGTGTCTTACTTTCTTGTCCATACCTAAATGAAACCTCTTTAAATATACTATAATTTGTACCTAACTCTTCGCTAGAATCATCTAACTGGTAACTACTTAGAACCTTATCAATACTCAAAGCAAAAGAGTTTATAGAGAAAGTGAATAGAATGATTGAGATAAAGATCTTTTCCATTATAGTTTAAGCTCCACCATTGATGATTTCTCACCAGTGTTATCATCAAATGTTATAACGTATACTTGCTTATCTACATTAAAAGCAATTCCCTCAGGTCTATTGCCATCAAACTCTGCTAAAAGATCCGTAACCTTTCTAGTTTCCATGCTAACTTTAAGAAGACGACCTTTGTTCTTAACTTTGTTACTTGCGGTTACAATAATCATTTCATTATTGATAATCTGAATACCACTGATCCCTTCAGATCTATCATCAGAGAAATTAATTGGTGTTTCTATTGTTGACCACAGTTCCACTTGCTCAACTTTTATATCACCAGAAACAAATGTTTTCTGGATGTCAGTAATCGATAAGATTGCTACTTCTGACTTGCTCGCAACTTTATTTCTAAGTCCTAGATATAAAACATTATCTTTTATTGCCATTCCCTCTAGGTCCATTTCAATTCTAAATTTTTTACCTTTAGATTTTCTATTTTTTGATAATAATTTAACCCATTCAAGGTTCGGATGCTTTTTTGCGATTGCATCTAGTTTTGAGATCAGCTTAATTTTGCTTTCTAGTACTAATTTATTTTTTTCTTTTCGTACTTTAATTAGTAGTCTTCTAGATTTAGCAATATTTCCACTTCGACTTTTAGATTGTGATGATGCAATATAGATATTTCCATCTTCGTCCTGAGTCATTGCCTCCATGTCCTTGATCTTATCTAGACCTTCAACAGATAATACTTCAGAAGAAATATTTCCATCACTGTCCATCATATACACAAGAGGTCTGTCGGCATTATTATCATCACTAATGACAAGGTATTTACCATGACTTCTAGAGTAAACAACTCCAGAAGGCTCTAAAACGACTTTTCCTAATAACTCTTTAGGCAATGAGATGCTTCTAAGTCCGACTTTAATATCGTCTATAATAGTATTTGCAATTTCACGAGTAGATCTTGTGGCGAAAGATACAACTTCCATAAAAACCTTTTCTCCTAAAAGAAAATCATTATTCTCAGGAAGCTTGATTACAACTTCTCTTCCCCAAACAACCTCAGCTCCAGCTTTTTGAAAACGAACTGGGAATTCAACAATTCTTGTTCCGACACTCGAGATCACTGTCTCAAGTGTGTTATTACTATTCAAATTTGTAATACGAACAACTGAATTAACTGTTACTTCGTGTGAAATGGATTCGTGAATAAATCCTCTTACAAATGTTGGTGTCTTTTTATGCATTGTCATGATTGGAGAAAATGGAGATACATTCTCACCGACCTTAAAGTTAACTGATCCAATATGACCATCAAAAGTTGCAAAGACTAATAATTCATCTTGCTCATTCTTAAGAAGTGCAAGGTCACGCTTTAAGCTTTTAATCTTAATCGTGAGGCTATTTTCGCCTTTTGCACGCTTTCTTTTGATACTTTTTAAATTCTTAGTCAAAGATTCATTAAGTTCGTATTGGTGAACTAACTCTTCTAACTCTCCAGAAACTTGATTGATCTGTTTCGCGAGTTCTGGTCTTTCCAGCTCTGCTAACAACTGACCCTTCTCTACGCTTTGCCCAGAGATCACATTTACATGCTTAATAACAACTGGATAGTTAGTGTTTAATACATCTTCCTTAGAGTCTGTCATCCCTACAAAGTTATAGCTTCGCTTAGCAGTTATATTAACAAATAAAACTGTAATTAAGGCCAGGATCCATACAGATGAGAATAATAAGTTTTCTCTAAGAGATCTTTGTACTTTTCTTAATGTCATTTCTAAATTCATATTCAACCCTATATCTCTACTGTGCTTTCTTGTAATAACAAGTTAACACCTTTAATTGTTTCTAAACCTTGTAACTCCTCAACGAACTCAGTATATGTATTCTTTGCTCTTAGTTTTACTTGGTATGCGTAATCTAGACGTGCACCCTGTCCAACTTCACGTAAGGTTATCAGTGCAAAGTTCTGGCAGTTTTTATCCAATATTTTCTCTAGGGAGGCTTTATCTGTTGAACTATTCTCTAAGTTAAATTTCAGTAAACCATCAAAATGACTTTCCTTAGAGAAAGGTAATCTATGAATGATAAAGGCAAATGTACTAAAACCCAAAGTTCCGATTGTCGCGATTGAGAAAGAGTAAACTCCACATGAAATTCCTATTGCTAATGCCATAAATATAAAGATCATATCTTTGGGATCTTTCAGTGAAGATCTAAACCTGACAATCGCTAAAGCACCCATCATCCCAAGACCACGGGCCAGGTTATCACCGATTGCTTGCATTGCAATTGTTGCAACGATTGAGGCTAATATTAAGGCTTGGATATAGTTTCTTGAGTAACTCAAACCTTGAAAGGTTCTTTGATAAGTCATTGCTACCAATGTAGATAGAATGAATGATAAGCAAATTGAATAAGTAATCGAAATCACTGTTGGATTTTTAACCGTAGTCAATAAGCTTGAGATGTCTAACATTTCCATTTTTATAACCCTTTTTTTAGTAGCCAAAGAATATCACGATCAACGCGAAGCGTAATTCTATTCGGATTTTTCATGTAAAAAGTACATGACCAAAAACAAGACAATCGGATATATCAGTACATAAATCTTATTGTAAGGGAGCTAAGTTACTTGAATTTTATAAGCTAAGATGGCACTTTAAAAAAATTGAGTTCCGAGTATACTATATATATGTCAATCTTACTGAGACTAGATACCATTGAACAATTGGCACATATTTTAAGTGAAAAACTTATTCGTGACAGTAAAGAGAGCTTAAATATTGAACTAGTGGAAAAGCTTAAGAGTTTACAAAGTTCGTATTCCCTATCTGACAATAAAAGCTCACTAGATTCCTTAACTGCTTTTGAGCAGTACTCCTTAAGCTTTCAAAGCAATCTTAGTAAGATAGTCATCAATAAAGATATTAGTGAATATTCAAAGAAACTCATATCCGAGATTGATCGCCTGAAGGTCATTCATAAGAACGCTATAAAGCTTCAAGACTAATCTCTACTGAAAGTAAGCTCATCTCTTTTATTTCAAAGCTCTTAATATCAACTAAATTAAATTTATTTTTAAGTATAGTACTAAAAATCTTACTTTCTTTAAGAGCTTTGTTTATAGCTGTAGAAGTAACCTCTCCAGACTTTATAGCTCCAAGTAAATCCTTCAGTGCTGTATCTGCTACAATAAACCTTAAGTCAGCGGTATTCCATTGAAAGAATCGCTTTTGATTCCAATCACGAAGAATTTTAGTAATAACTTTATTATGAACTTCTAAGAGTGCAGAGTTATCCATTGCAAAACATGTCTCTGTCATATTAGTTAGATCTAAGTGGTAGTTCTTGAAGCCTAGGTCAATATGAACAATAACATCCCAACTTACCGTACATTCTTTTAGTACCGCTGAGTATCTATGAACTCTTCTATCAGGGAATTTAGCGTCCATATCGGCTTCTGTTCGAGAAACAGAGATAAGTGAGTTCTGCTTATTTGACTCTGAAAGCTCCATCAATCGACTGTTAGAGTTTTGAATTGTCTTATCAAAGGCTTTAGCAAAAAAAAGAACAAGTGCAACAGCACAAATTAGAAAGATTAATTTAGTTATTCTCATAGTCCCCTTCAGGGTTAAAGCTTAGTTTTCTAAATCTATACATCGTAAAAATGGCCATTAAAGTGGCAACTATTGATAAAGACAGTGCTAGTCCAATCCACAAACCTTCTGCCCCGATATCAGTATAAAATGCGAGATAAATACCAATTGGAATCCCTATTAACCAATACCCCATAAAAACAAGGGCGGATGAAATGTGAGTACTATTCAAGCCTCTAAGAACGCCTGTTAAAAGGACCTGAAACCCATCAAAAAGTTGAAAGATCGCTACAATTAAAAGAAGCTTAATTCCTAGTTGGATCACATCAAAGTCTTTTGAGAGTAATCCCATTACCTGCTCTGGAAAAAAGAAAAAGAAACTTGCAGAACAGCCTACAAAGCTCAAAACAATAATTAGAGATGATTGAGTGTATCGTCTAACGTCATGAAGGCTTTTTCTTCCATAAGCATTCCCCACTTTTACAGAGACTGCACTTGATATAGAAAGAGGGATCATGAAAGCAATAGATGCCAAAGTCATGATGATATTATTCGTAGCGGCCTCAGTGACTCCTAGGACACCAGATAAAATTGTGACAGTACAGAAAGCTAGGACTTCAAGAAAGAACATAAAAGCAATTGGAAGACTAAATTTAAAAATATTGAGTACTAATAACTTATCAAAATTTAAATTAGAAAGCTTACTCCAAACTAAGAGTAAAATCGTCCCTGCTAAGATGATTCTTATGGCCAAACTAGCATAGGCAAGTCCGACTTCTCCAATTCCACCAAAGCCAGCAAAACCAAAAACAAGAATGAAGTTTATAATTAAATTCAAGACAACACTTCCGAGCGCTAACATATTTGGCATAAAGACTTCATCGTAAGCCTGTAGGAACTCTTTTATGCCTTGAAATAAGAGAGCAAAAGGAAATGACCATGAGACAATAGATATATACTGCTGAATAGAAGGAACAAGGGATGGATCAAAACCAAAGTATGGGACAAACTCGTTTGCGATCAGGGTAAGTATCGTTAGTGAACCTCCAACAAGAAGTGCATAGATTATGATAGAAAAAAGTGTTTCTTTATCATCTGTCCCCTCACCTCGGCTCATGGCCAATGAAGGGCTAACACCCATCATGAGTCCAATACCGAAGAGAAAGATTGGATTTATAACTCCAGAAGCAACACCAATACTTGCAACGGACTCAGTTGAATATCTGGTTGCCACAAAAACATCTCCGGCAGATACAAGCATTTGGCCGAGTTGGCCGATCATGATAGGAATTGAAAATAAAACTAATTTCTTAGTGGATTCTAGGAGTGTCACTTAAACAACACGTGTAATAATGTTAGAGTCAAGTTTTACGATGCTTTGGGATAACCCATCAACATGATCAGCATGTACGTCAATCACGAGGTAACCAATTTTATCATCAGTGGCCAAAAACTGTGCATCGATATTTGCACCTGCAGCAGAAATAATAGAATTTATTTCACCCAGAACTCCAGGTTTATTTTCATGTACATTCACAATTCTTTTCGCTGAACCGTGCTTACCTATATCTACAATAGGAAAATTCACGGCACCTGCTGACGAACCTACTTTTAAAAACTTATCTAAACTATCAGAGACCTCTTCCGCAATGGCCACTTGAGCCTCTTCAGTACTTCCACCTATATGTGGAGTAAGAATCACATTCTTTAATCCCTGTAATGGTGAAGTAAACATCTCTTCATTAGAGGCTGGCTCCTTCGGAAAAACATCAACAGCACAACCTTTAATATGCTCAGACTTAAGAGCAGCGACGAGGTCAGCGATGACGACAACACTGCCACGACTAGCATTTATAAGATAGCTTCCCTTCTTCATTTGGCTCAGTTCTTCACTTGTAATCATATCTTTTGTTTCAGGTGTTTCAGGGACATGCAAAGTAACAAAGTCAGAAATACTCAGGAGTTCCTTTAGAGTACTTACAGATTTTGCATTACCAAGAGATAGTTTCTTTGTCACATCATAGAATAAGACATTTAAACCAAAAGACTCTGCAAGAACACTTACCTGACTTCCAATATGTCCATAACCAATAATACCAAGATTCTTGCCTCGTATTTCATTCGCTCCTACTGCAGATTTTAACCACTTTCCTTCGTGGGCCATAGAGTTTCTGTCTCCTAGTTGTCTAGATAGTGCAACCATCTCAGCGATAACTAACTCTGCGACACTTCTAGTATTTGAGTGAGGAGCATTAAATACTGCTGTACCATTAACCTTAGCTGCCTCTAAATCAACCTGGTTTGTTCCAATACAAAAGCACCCGACAGCTAGGAGGTGTTTATTTTTATCTAGAATATCTTTAGTCAGTTTTGTTTTAGATCGTATCCCCACCGCCTGATACTTAGCGAGTAAACTACTGAGCTCTTCAGGTGCTGGTGAATAGGTTAATAGATCAACCTTAAATCCCTGTTCTTCGAGTTTTTCTTTCGCAGTAGAGTGTATATTCTCGAGCAGTAAAATATTCATAATTCATCCTTAAATATTTGATTATGTTCAACTTTTTAACATGTTATCTATAAATTGAATAGCTAGAACTACATAACATACCGTAATCAGGTCAAAAGAGTGGTATCTATTTTGCTCATATATAAGGGAGAGAAACTATTCAAATGTGAGATAACTATGAAAATGTCTTTAATGTATTTATTTGTACTAACTATTGCTATCGCTTGTGGAGTTAAGAAAGAGCAAGACTCAGACAGTAAAGCTCCGCAAGACAAAAAGTTAGCAATAAAAACACTCGAAATTGAAGTTAAGCAAAAAAGCGAGAAGATAAAAGAAGTTGAAGCCGATACTAGCGTTGCTCCAACAGAGCAAGCTCAATATGCAACCAAGCAAGAATTAGCTCAACTAAGATCTGAGCTAGAACAACTTATGTCTCAGCTAGATTCTAAGCTAGATGATCATTATATAGAGCTTGATGATAACTTCAATAAATACAAAGCCTATATAGATGAAGAACTAACTAATTATGTCAAAGTATCAAGTTTACAATTAGTTGTTAAGAATCTAAATGATAACTTTGCTCTTAAATCAGATATGCTACAAATTCAATTAGAGCAGGCTCAGACCGTTGAATCTGCAAAAAAATTGAGAGTAAAGTTCGAGTCTCACCTCGCTCTTTACCAAAAAAATAAAGATAAATATAAAAAATACGTTGATGCTGCCATTGCTGCCTGGAATGAAAAATTCACTAAAATGTTAGCAGATAGTAATAATGAGATAACGACAGATATTCAAGCACTCATACAGAATGAAGTATCAAGAATAAAAGTAACACAGGAATCAATGCTTAGATCCCTAGAGATGGTTACTGCCAAAAGAATTCAATTCGAATCTGACCTAGAGCAACTTAAAGAAAGTAAGAGCAAACCGGTAGTCGCTGTTTACGAAGATATAACACTTGAAAGTTTTCGTGATGAAATAGCTCAAATAAAAGATGAAGTTCTTACGACTCGTCTAGAGCTTATTGCTATAGAATCAAAGCTTAAAGACTCTAGGGTTAATGGGTCAAAAGATATTGTAAATGATATCAACAAAAAGCTCTTTGCACCCTGCCATGAAGGTCTAAAGGACACTGAATACTGTTACACAAATGGTACCCTTATATATAAACTAGGCGGAAACTTTATTGACCCAACTAAATTTGATCGCTCTAAGTACGATTTTGTAAGGTACCTGACACTTTCAGGAATTACTCATAAAAATATTGTTGATAAGACCTATAACTTTTTAGTTCCAGGAAGAAGTAATACAGCAAAGTTTTTAGCCTGTCATGACCCTGAAGATTTAAAAGCACTTGTTCCGCCTCAAAATCTATGGCCGAAGGCAATTGTTTTATCTTTAATATTTGAACAAATGACGAAAGATTTAAACAAGCAAAATCAGTTAGGTTTTTTACTCGGAAGCTTTCAAGAGTTCCGATATATTACAAGTTGGTGGCGTAGTGCCTGTTACCAAAAGAAACTTACTGGTAACACGAAAAGTGATCATATTCATGCTGCTGCATTTGATGTTGTCTTTGCTGGCCATGATTCTTTTGAATACTATAAAAGCTATGCTCAAAATAATATTTGGGAAAACGATATTTTTGATATTCGTTACCCGCTAGAATCATCCGACCTAGGTTTTTCTATTGGACTTGGTCATGGTGATGGCAAAGGAAATGGAAAAATGCACCTTGGAATAGGATCACATCAAGGGGAGCAAGGGCAATTAAGAGAGTGGACATACTAAAAAAATAAATGCGTATAAATGGAGAGAGAGATGAAGTTTATCATTTTAATGACATTAAGTTTAAATCTAATCACAGCTTTTGCAATTGATACCAATCAAACCATTAAAAATCTATCGAGTAGAGATACTGGAGAAAGGATTGATGCTGAAAAGCAACTGTCAAAAGAATTAAAGCAAGCCTCTGATAACACCCTACTAAATAGGCTAATAGTCGAAGCTAAAAAAACTCAAGATAGAGAAACATTTAGCAGTCTGACTGAAATCATTCATGTTCAAACAAGAAATGATGAGCTTGTCATAGAATTACTAAAGAAAGCTCCAAAAAGATGGATCTCTCCAACGATCAACTCGGATATAACTGATGATCCTTCAGACAAAATGATCGATTTTTTATTTACACTTGCAAAATCTCCTTCATATAGATCTCAGCATATGGCGATAATGAAGTTAGGTAACTTTGTAGAAGATAACAAAAAAGTTTCTAATGGATTAAAAGAATTATATAAAGCAGATGCGACGACAATTAAAACAAAAGAATATATTGTCTCAGGATTTGCTCTCTCTAGATCACCTCAACATCTAGATTATATAAGAGAACTTATTCTAGATCAGAGTCTTGAGAAAAAAACAGGGATCACAAAGTACTTCGCAAGACACGGATCTAAAGAAGACATACTTCTTTTACTAGACCTTTTAAACCATTCAAGCCAAACAGTTAGAGTTAATGCAAACACGGCGATTCAAAAAATAATGAAAAGATCATACAGTGAGGAAACGATCAAAGAACTTAGTAATTGTTTTAAAGTTGAAACAAGAAATCCAGCCTCGGACACTGCAAAAGAAGCAACTCTCATGGTTGATGTTGTCTTCTTTATGTTTGGTGGCATTATGTCTAGGGCGCTAAGAGAGAATGAAAGAGAGATTCAACCACTTGATCAAGCTATGATCGACAACCTAAAGAGTATTATTACAAACTTAAACAATATCTCTTAAAAATTTAAGCTCTGATAGCTTTGAGCTTAACCAAGTATCTGAGTTATCAGAATTATATAAGAAAGTATCATGATACTCATCAGTGGTATTTAGCCCTACGCTATTCATTACATGATTTCTAACAGCTGCAGCTGAATCAACAACAATAAGCCCCAAATAACTCTCTAAAAAATTTTTGATGATTGGATAGTGGGTACAGCCTAAGATAAGATGGGTATAGCCTCGCCCCTCAACCTGCATGAGTTCACGTTCTACTTCGACTCTTATGGTTTCGAAGTCCTGAATTGTTAAGGATTCCAGAATCATGGCAAGTTTCTTTAAAGGGTAAATATCAATTTTATGTTCAGGGTCTTTTTCAATGAGTAGAGTCTGAAAACGAGTAGACTTGAAAGTTGCTTCCGTCAATATCAGTGCCATTTTGGAATCAATAGCAAAGTCTTGATTTAAATAATTAATATATGGCTCTAGCCCTACAATAGGGACTGTAAGCTCTAGTCTTAAAGTATCAATAGTCTCGGCCGTAAGGGTATTACATGCGAGAATAATCACTTCAACTTTCTTGGCAATTAACTTTAAAGACATATCTCTTACTTGATTAAGCATAAATGTTTGTGATTTTTCACCGTAAGGAACATTTTGAGAATCGGAGATATAGAGATACTCCGCGTGAACCTTATAGTCCATCAGTTCCTTTAAAAGAGTTAATCCGCCAATCCCTGAGTCAATTAATCCTACCTTCTTCATTTATAAAGCCTTTTACAGATTTCTTCAAAGTGAAAACCTAAATATCCAAATTTAGTATAACTGCCATGCCCAAATATTGTTAAAAGAAAGTTTGGGTATTTTGCATTATCTCGGTAGTTCACAAGAATATGATGTCCCTCAGAATGCAATCTCTTACGAAAAACAATATTCTTCCTTAGTTCCTCCAAATTACTACCTGCTCCAAAGATTGAATCTAGTTCAATATTAATAAGCTTTTCTTCCTTAAGCGGCGAAACGATATCCGATCCAACAATTCCCCACTGTTGGATATAGTCTCCATCGAGTGTATTTAATGCGCCTTTTACATCACCTCCAAATACACTCGTTCCTCTATGATTAATGAAGTGCAGAAGCTTAATATTATCACTGAGTCTCCATTCATATCTCTGTGGTGTCCCCATTGTGACAATATCGAATTTAAGAGTTCTCATTTTTTTTATTTGCTTATTGATATCTTTCCAGTCACTGTCAGGAATGATCTTTTTTGTTATGGTCTTTAGTTTTTTTTCTAAAGCTGGGTTATTCATCAATTGTGTAATGAGTGCAAAAAGTTGTCCTGCGTGACTATGACCTATCAGCAGAACCCTACTATTTGGACTTTCTGTTGAGAGCTTTTGGATAAGATCTATCGCTCCCTTCACCCTGGCGAGATGATTATTACCAGAAGACCATGTGATATTGTGAACATTAAATCTGTTTCCAGTCATAGTTCTAATATAGTCAACGTGTTCGTCAGTAAAGTTGCCTAAATCCTTTGCAAAGATATTTTGAGTCTGCTTTGTCCTTTCTTTAATTGTTGAAATGAGCTTAGTGCCAAGTTTTGGAAATGCTTCCCCCAATAAATCAATTATTTGAAAAGGATCATTACCCACAAATGTTCCGTGGATTAGATAGATACTACTTACATCGTGACGCTGTAATGTTTCTGTCAAAGGAGTATTATAACTTTTAAAAACGCTCTTATCTTCTTTAGCGTCTAGAAATTCATAACTAGCATTTGCGGGAATAAGGCCTGTTTGATCCTGCAGTAAAAACTTGTTTTTTTTCCTATACCTCACATACAGAAGGACAATGAAAATAGAGATTATAGTGGCAGTGATAATGGGAATGAAAATTATTGCAGGCATAATACATTTTACCTGAGAAATTCTGTAGTTTAAATATAAAAAAGCCGCTCAATACAGAGCGGCTTCTTTAATTTCTAATAATTAATATATTATTTTTTCTCTTCAGCTGGAGCTTCAGCAGGGGCCTCAGCAACCGGTGCTTCTAGAGCTTCACCTTCAGGAGCGAGAGCGACTTCTTCTTCAGCCTCTTCTTGCTTAGGTGCTTGACATACAACTAGATTAAGATCCGTCTCTTGAGCAAGCTCAAGACCAGTAGGAAGCTTTAAATCGCCTGCGGTTAAGTTTTGCCCAATTTCAAGAGAGCTAATATCTAACTCGATATTCTCTGGAATATTTTTTGGCATCCCTTTTACAGAAATCTGTGATTCAACAGCTTGAATAACACCACCAGCCTTCTCACCTACAGATTCACCGACAAGGTTAACCGGCACCTTAAATACAGATGCTTCACCTCTAACCAATTGGTGAAAAGAAATATGCTCTGGTTTTCCCATTGGAGTTAGATCAACGACCTTAGCATTTACAAGTTCTACTTTGCCATTAACTTCTAATTGAAAAACTTTTCCTTCTGAGCTTAGACATTTCTGAAAAGCTACCCAGTTAACAAAAATAGGCCATGACTGATCTCTATTTTTACCAAATACAACAGCAGGAATTCTTCCTTGCTTTCTAAATTTATTCATTTGTCCTTTAGAAAAACCTAGTTCTCTATTTTCACTTGATAATGATCCCATCAACTGTCCTTTGTTCGTTAGTTTATTTATGTTTAATAAAACCACCTATAAGTGATTTTCTCAATTCGCGGCACAATATAATCATACAACATTACTTATCCAACGCTATCAACCGACGACCAGAATCAAGTATCCATACAGATAGCGGAGAAAGATTCGGCCCGTTTTAAAAGCTCTATGTAGTTATCTCTCTTTGATTCATCAAGACTTCCATCATAGAACCTTTTAATTCTCCAAAGTGATATAGAAAAAAATCCAATCTTAATTGCAAGATCAAGGTAATCCTTCTCAATCACTTTCATCGCTCTTTCATTTTCATATCCGGCTAAAAAGGCTTTCATTAAATTTTGATCTATATTAGATCTATCTGAATTTAGACAGCTTCCACTAATAGCAATTCCGAGATCAAGTATAAAACGTCCCCTTCCGGCCTGTTCAAAATCAATAAGTGTGACTAAATCACCATTATTAAAAAGAGAGTTATCAAAGTATAGATCACCATGAATAATTCCAGCAGGAAAAAGTTCATAGGGTATGTCTTTTAAGTTTTCAGGAATCAATTTTTCAAAATACTCTTTAAACATTGGAGCTGCATCTTTTGAATAGGCATAGTCATAAACATTCATACCGCCGTAACCAACTAAATCATGAGGCCTAATGGTATCCAAGTCTTCTTTATGTATCTCAAGCGAGTGAAGCTTACCTAATGCCATGCCAATTTGCTTAATTGTCGTACTATCAATGACCGGTGGAAGCCCATCAATAAAAGGAAATACCACTCCGTGCAAGCCATTGTGCTGATAGATTGGCTTTCCCTGAATAGTCTCAAACGGATTTAATGAGAAAGGATAGTTATATTTTTTTAATTTTAATAAGATATTTTGTTCATTTACTAATTGTTCAACTGTTTTATCATTTGAAACCTTAAGTAGTATCGACTGACCAGTATTAAGATTCAATCTGTAGTTAGAGTTAGATATACCAGCAATAGTAGCTTGATAGTCTACAGCATACCCTAATTCATAGTGGCTTAAGATTTCATTAATTTCAGTGAGATCAACCTCAGAATAAACACCCATAACTTACTACACTTTAAAATTAAATTTTAACAATTGAAACTTCGTTTCCAGATCTTTGGATTGTTAATTTTTCTATAAAGTTCTCATCAATTAAAATATTAATTTCTTCTGAATCCTTATAGACACTTCCCCAAGACTCAAGAGTCCCCTTAGGTAGCAGGATATATTGCTGATCTTGATGAGTCCAAAACCAATCTAGCTTGGCAATCCATTTTAAATAATTCATATTAGCAAGTGTTGGAAGGGCCTGAATAAAGCCGCCAAACTGTTTACCATACTTAGCTGCATTCTCCTCAGAAAGTAAAAAATACTGTACATAGAAGAAAACTAGTTTTTTAAAATTTGCATCACCAAAAAGTATAAAAATGGCAGGGTGAGATTCAGCCAATGAACGAAAAGCTGAAATAAACTCTTTGGTTAAGTACTTACTATCCTCTAAATCAATCTCTTGCATAAAAAAATTAAACTGGCTGCTCTTATCTTTATTTAAAAACTGATGAGCAATTTGATTATAAGAATTATTCATAACTCCACCTTTTTTGTTTATAGATAGATAGTGAACTAATATTTTTAAAACGTCACGAAAATAAATTAACCGACTAAAGTGATTCTAAAGATCCATTAAACTAAGAAGTTCTTGTTTTATATGAGGAAAGCTCTTGGCCGCTTCATATATAATATCTTCTAAGTGCTGATTCGACTTTCCTAATTTTAAGCCAGTTCTAATGAGAACAAAGTAGACATGTTCTGACGTCTTTTTAAGTTTTACCAAGCCCTGGGCCTTGGCATAGACAAGATCCACAGACCCCACTCTTTCCTCTATCAACAATTCAATATCAACTAATCTTGGGCTCAATTCATCATTAGGAATTTTATTAATCGCCTCTGTAACCTCTTTGAAACATTCCACTCGATAAAGGCTTTCAATACATGTAGCAAAGATTTCACTACTAGAATCAGTTAGGTCCATTGCTCGCAAAGTCGTTTCCTTAATAAGCTTTATATCACTATCTTCATCAACAAGGCTTTTTGCACTTACTGCCAAAGCGGCCGCAATAGGCTTATCAATGGAGCTTAAATCTTCCTCGAGTTCTAAGATCATTTCACAGAAATTAATCAAGTCGTGATAAGCCCCCATTGCAAGTGAGACGCGGATAAAATCTGGGATTCGTTCTGGATTTATTGGAAACTTATCACTTAGAGTTACTGCGCATGGGTACGCTCTAGTAAACTCTTTTTCCATTATAAGGGTATCGAAAAGGTGACAAAGTATCTGATGATGATCAGGACTATGCTCTAGTCCACTCTCCCAAATATTTATTGCATCCTCAAAATTATCTTGCTTAAAATGAAGTAAGCCATTTAGGAAAAAAGTATTTCCGCTCTCAGGCTTAAGCGCAAGATATTCATCAATTTGCTTTGAAGCATTATCCAATTCTCCAAGCCTTAAACTTGAGATCGTCTGGTGATACAAAACAAGTTCTTTTGATCTATTTACAGCTTCCAGTATCATGTTACTGATACTTTTTATAAGATCTGCTTGATTATACGGTTTAACAATAAGTGAATCCACATCATGTTCAGCTGCATAAGCGGCAATCGCAAGTGAGCTCTTCTCCGTAACCATGAGACATGAGAAAGTGTTACGATCTGTGTGCTTCTCTATATGTTTATCTAATAAGCTCATCATATTCTCACCACCAATAATATGAGACGTAAATACAATATTAATCGTTTTTTCTTGAATAATGGCAAGAGCATCGGCAAGGGAGTTAGCATCAGAAAAATGGGGCATTTCAAGACCCATATCATGCAGGATTTTTTTCCACGCAACCTTATCAGTAGAACTATCTGTAGCAAGTAACACTGTCTTGCCTCTCAGATACTCTCTTATAATTTCTTCATTTTTATTCTTCATTTACTTTAATCTTCTTCATAAGTTTAGAAACAGCTTCCTGCGCATCTTTATATTCCTCGACAATATCTTCCCAACCATACTTATCAAACTGAGTAAATCTAAGCTCGACAAACGAAAATTCGCCGTTCGATTCCTGAGGAGTTTTACTAAGAACTTTCGCGATTGCAGAAAAACATATTCCCTTACGTCTGCCATCTTTAGGTATACGCTTTGGAAGTATAGGGTTATGTCCACTAAATAACATAATCATCAAATTATGTCCTGTGTTACAGGAGTTCGTTAAGACTTTAAGGGTTATTCCAGTCGAAGTAATATCTTGGGGAATTATATTTTGATAATCTATAAATTCGGTCCCACTTGTCTCATTCGTAAAAATGTATGAATAGTGGAACTCCTTAAAATCTGATTCTCTAAATTCTATCTTCATGTATAAATATTATCATAAAATAGAAAATTGAATAGATTATTTTAGCCACTCATAAAGTTCGTAATGTTCTTTAGACATACCTAATTTTTCATAAACTTTTTGAGCATTTAAATTATTCTTATCTACATATAAGCGAAGTCCTGCATACTTAGCAGAAGAAGTAACCATTTGCTTCATGTGCTCATACATGGCCTTATAGAAGCCTTGTCCGCGGTATTCTAAAATTACAAAAACTGAGTGGATCCATAAGACCTCTGCATTTCTCCAATCACTCCACTCAGATAAATAAAAAAGCATTCCGACAACTTCACCTTCTCTTAAGACGACTAAATATTTTCCACGACTTTGATTATCAAAAACTTCGGTAACACCTGCTCTAAGCACAATTTCATCTAATTTTAATTCCTCAGTTTCAAATGCCATTTGCTTTTGAAGATTCACAATAATGT
Organism: uncultured Oligoflexia bacterium; assembly: GCA_913058265.1. GTDB lineage: Bacteria > Bdellovibrionota > Bacteriovoracia > Bacteriovoracales > Bacteriovoracaceae. The sequence goes on along the minus strand of CAJXPQ010000004.1, from coordinate 125,027 downwards.
CGATGTACTTTCTGTCCTCTGCCTTCTCAATACTAATCATTATTTAGTAACCCTAAAACTTATCATAAAGTTTTGATCAAGTGGAACGTTTTCAGAACCAATAAATTCAAAACCATTTTCTTTAATTTGGTTTATATAACTTTCTTTCGAATTAATAATATGTTTCTTTAAAAAGCTACTTAATTGAGGTGAATCTTTATCGAAATCAATTATATACATAAAACCACCGGGTCTTAAGGTTGCCCGAATATCTGCAAGCATTTTTTCTGGATTCTCAAAGTGATGATATGTATCAATCATGAAAATAACATCAACAGATTCCATCGGAAGGGTTGTTCGATCAAATTCCCCCAAGATGATTTCTGTATTTTTAATTTTTTCTTTTTGTACTCTTTCGTTCATGAAGCTTACAAACTTTGAAGATATATCAACTCCGTATACCTTACCTCTAGAAGAGACAATATTATCGTCTGTAACAGCACGTGATACCTCCTCTAAAAATGCCCCTGTTCCGGCACCAATATCAGCAACAACCATTCCCTTCTGAAGTTTCATTTTTCTTACAATTTCTTTACGATATTTAAAGACTTCTCGCTTACTACTTTCAAAACGAGTAATCCAACTATTAACATCGAGATCCTTCTTTAAGAATTTCTCATTCATATTCTTGTGCCCGTGAGAAGAGCAGCTTAAAACTATTGAGAAAGCTAATATTTTAAAAACCATGTTCATTCAGACCACCTAGGTACTTTATATTTTTATCATTTAATCATAACTACACATATTTGTTAATATGATTCTACTGTTATATAGTATGTCTTACTAAATTAAACGGAGATACACCTATCAGCACTTTAAAAGATACCATTAGTAAAGAAATAATAGCCGCTATGAAGGCCAAGGCTAAAACCAGATTAAATGTACTTCGGTTCATAAAGAAGTTATTAATTGAAAATGAAACCGCTAAGAAACCTATTGCTGAAGATGATATCGTCATTTCTTATGCAAAAAAAACACGAGACTCTATCGCGATGTATCCAGAAGGTTCTGATCAGATACTAGAAATTGAAGCTGAATTAAAAGTGTTGGAAGAATTTCTACCGAAGCAACTCTCTGAAGAAGAAGTTATTAAAATGATTTCAGATATTAAATCAGAGCTAGACTCGCCAAATATGGGTGCGGTAATGAAAGTGTTATCACCTAAGATAAAAGGTCAATTTGATGGGAAAAAGGCAAGCCAACTTGTCCAGTCGGCCCTTACTAACTAAGCTGCTTTTTTACGAACAGCTTTTTTCTTTGTAACTTTTGCTTTTGAAACATTTTTAGTAACCTTTTTAGTTACTTTCTTTTTTGCTGCTGGGGCTTTCTTCTTAGCGAATTTTTTCTTCGCTTTCTTTTTAGCTGCAGGAGCTTTCTTCTTAACAGGTTTTTTTACTTTATCTTCTTTTTTCTCTTTCGCTTTCATCGGGATAACATTTGACTTTGAAGGCCTTGATTGTTGCTTCTCTTCGCCTTTATAAAAACTCACGAGTACTTGAAAAAAGTCATAAGAATTTTCATCTGTTACATCACTGAACTTTTGCTTAAATCCAATCCAGGCTTTAGGATCTTTTTGACGAATAAGCATTAGCATATAGGCACATTGGCTTTTATAGCTTCCCTTGTTAAAAACAAATTTCTTATCTTCTTGTTTTGGAAATCCCATAATACACCTCTTTTTTTATTAACTGTTACTATACTTATCGGTCAAAGTAACGGATCACTTAAGCCAGCTAAAGCCATGAAATAACTACTTTTTCCTGGCTTTTTCCATGTTTTCTTCGTATTGCTTAATAATGTCCGGGTCAAGCTCATCTGGCTTGATTGTTCTTATTGAGTTTCTTGAGTTTGCGAAGTTTTCACAATTATGAACACCACCGTCATCTTCAACAGGTACATTTTTACGTCCCTCTTTTACCCATGTTACATTTTTTCCACAATACTTACATTTTGCCATTATAGTCCTCTACTGTTCTAAAAATATTTCTAATGAGTCTGAATTCTTTGATACTGGTTTCTTATTCCTATCAAGAGCAATGACTCTAACTTGATAAGCACCAAAACCTGGAAGAGTTCGCATCGGAACTAAACGATAAGTTCCATTTGTCCCTTGGTAAACTTCAACCTTTAAGCCATTCATTCTATCTGGTTCAGATGAGTTTGGATTGGCAAAAATTTGATTAGGTTTACTAAATTCAATAGCAAAACCATAAACACCAGAGTGCATTCTCACATCAATTGCAATAGGGATTTGCTGCGAAGGATTTCTCACTGTAATGACAGTTTGCCCATTTACAGTTGGTGTTGTTGCAACATCTCCTATTGGAGGGTTCGTTGTCCCACCACCTGATCCTGGCTTAAACCAACATAAGGGTCTAACACCTTCAGTTTGCTGTGCTTTCCTGTTACAAGTTCCAACGTTAGGATCATTTTGACCGATCTCTACCGTATCTTGAACTTCACAGATTGCACCTTCAAAGTATGTATCTAGACGACACTGATACTGAGGATGTGATTCATATGTTGAAGAAACTTTACTGTTATCAGGAGTATTAAAAGCTGGTTTTTTCTGATTACTCATATCAGCAAATAATGAAGCCGAAGATAAGCCTGCAAGAGAAATTCTTTTACAAATCGCTTGATCATTAGCATCAGAGAATTGACTATTACACTTAGACTCAACAAGTGGATCAACATTCATTGAGCTTACAATTTGAACATTATTATCACTTGCAAATAGTTTTCTCAAACATTTAGATGTAGCGAAATAATCTGACTGTCCCTCAACACTGGCCCACTCACCACCTCTTTGAGTATAGCGAGGAACGCCTCCGATATGATGGCCAACTTCATGGCATGCAACAAGGGCAAATGCATCTTCGGTTATTGCCTGGTGTCTCGCTAGACCACCGTACATATTTACAACATATGTGGAGCCTTGACGATTAGCACTGGCGTTAACTGTTCCATCAGACCAAAGCCTATTCATTTTTAATTGTCCACCGTAGCTTCTTATAATACCGCCATAAATATTTTCGACGCGATCTAGAACGCTATTAAACTGAACTTCAGTAACTCCACCATTAATAGGTTTATAGTCTACTCCAAGATATAAATCATTCTCGGGTAAAATACCTTTCCCGTTAACACAGGCAAATGAATGTATTGAAATCAATAACGACATCAATATCACAATGAGATTAAACATGCAGGACTCTCTTGTAAAGATTGGTAACAAGAGCTATGTCGGAGAATTTTTAAAACGAACTAAATTTGTCTAAGTAATTACTTGGAGATGGAATATTTTACCCTTATCAATTGATATAAATATCTAAGTAGCTATAATGCTATTAACTCAAACTTAGGAATTACTATGAATAAGAAGTTCATTTCAATGATCTTTATCATTATTGCAGGGGAAGCTATTTTCATGCTGCCCTTCTTAATACCCAGAATATTCAGGCCAATAATGCTCGAAGCTTGGAATATAACAAATACGGATATGGGACTTGCATTTGGCGCATACGGGATAACATCTATGATTTCTTATCTTATTGGTGGACCATTTGCTGATAAATATTCTCCAAGAAAACTTATTGTTGCATCACTTCTCATCACTTTACTTGGTAGTATTGTACTGATTTTCATCCCCACAAAACAAACGCTTATTTATACATATGGATTTTTTGGAGTTAGTACCATTTTATTAATGTGGGGGGCCCTAATAAAAGTAACACACGAAGTTGGAGGCGCTGACAAAAGAGCAACCGCCATGGGTATATTAGATTCAGGTAGAGGTCTTACCGCAGCAATAGTTGGCTCCGTCTTAACAACAGTTGTTGCTATGAGCTTCACAGATGTAGAGCTGAGTTCTAATAAAATAGACGCTATTAATTTAATATTTAGTATCACTAGTGGTTTCATAATCATTACTGCTATTTGTGTGTGGTATGCCCTTAAGGGTGTTGAAACAAAGGAAGCGAAGAAGCACGACTGGAATTTGGAGAAGGCTAGAAAGGTTTTTATGAACTTTGATGTGTGGCTCTTAGGGGTTATCGTTCTCACTGCATATTGTGGCTATAAAAACATTGATAATTTTTCAGTTTATCTTGTAGACGTTCATAATTTCTCACTAATGGAATCATCAAAATTTACAACACTGATTTTCTGGGTACGCCCTATTGCGGCCTTGCTTGCTGGAATTGTTGCAGATAAAATCGCTTACAAGATGACAGGAGGAAGACTCTTAACCCTGACGGCACTTCTATTCTTAGGCGCAATATCTCAATTACTAATTGCACTAAATATGTTTACATCTGTTGCTGTAATATTAAGTATTCTGATCATTACTTCTGCATTTACTTACGCTCTAAGAGCAATCTACTTTTCAGTTTTTGGAGGACTCGGTATTCCAGATAATATTGTCGGAACAACTGTTGGAGTTGTGTCTGTCGTTGGCTTCCTTCCTGATATGTTTTTTGGTGCAGCAACAGGACATCTTATTGATAAATACCCCGGTACCCCAGGGTATAGTTATGTTTTTTTACTAACAGGAACTTTTCTATTGCTTGGTACTCTTGCAAGCTTCATAAGCTATAGAAGAATGTTAAAGCGTAACTGACTCACCAGGAGCAACATTCAACATCCTCTTCTTTTTCTTTAAATGCTTCTTAAGTTGTGCTGGAGTTCCTTTTAAAGCTGGAAAAGTTCCATAATGAATAGGGAGTATTTGCTTAGGCTTAAGGTACTCATTAATGGCGTAAGCTGCTTCTTTTGGACCCATGGTATAACTACCACCAATCGGTAATAAGGCCAGATCAATTTTATAGTATTCGTCTATCATTTTCATATCACCAAAGACACCTGTATCTCCAGCATGGTATAAGGTTTTACCATTAGAAAATCTCACAACATACCCTACGGGTTCTCCACCATAATGAATATCATCTCCGATTTTTAGTGATGAACTATGCTCCGCTCTCACCATATTGACTTCAACATTATCCTTTTTGAAGGGATTGAACTTTCCCGATTTGTTAAGAGGAATATATCTCTTTTTATCTAACTCCCCCTTAGTCATAAGAATGTTCGCCATATCTGCATTCATACTGATCATAGACTTTGGTGATAGTTTCATAATCTTGGAATACGAACCTAGGTGATCCCAGTGCCCATGAGTAATGAGTATCAGGTCAATGTTTTCATAAAAGCTTTCTTGCTTAAACTTCTTAGGCGTCTTAGGGTTATTAAAAATAAAAGGATCAATAAGAATTTTTTTTCCTTCCGAAGTTTCAATTAATGTCGTTGCTTGACCTAGCCATGTAATTTTATTTGCAAACGCTTGAGTACTAAAAATAAATACTATTAAAAATAAAAAACGCATATTTCTCTCCCTAAAATAAGTGTTCATCTGATATATTAACTAAGTTAAAATTAATTTTGGCCTTAATGCTATTGTCTTGAGTAATGATAGATCTAAATTTAAATAAAGTGCCAAGGGACTCTTTTAAAGTTACCTCTATCTGTATTTCTTTGTCCGGCTTAACAACTCCTAAATACTTAGCATTTTCAACCTTATTAAGAACTCCTAACGCCCAGCCTTTGGTATCGTCACTATTATAATTTTCTACCGGTGAATGAAACTTTGTAATCATAATACCTGCTGCTTGGGATGACATTTCTTGTAACATTGCACCTGGTACAACAGAAGCTCTAGGAAAGTGACCTTTGACATAGAATTCATCTCCTTTGTGATTCTTAATAACAATGATTTTATTATCAATAACTTCAGCTACATCATCAATAAGCAAATAAGGCTCTCTGTGATGTAATAAAGATTTCACTTCGCTACTCGTTAGTTTCATTATGAACTCCTAAACCCTCTTTAAACCATAGATCGACAACATCGTTAGGATTAAATTTTGCTTTTAATATCTTCAACAAAAAGAAGACTCCACCAATTTTTCTATCTATGAATACGATTTCTTTTGGAGGGCTACTTATTGATATCTCTTTCATTACTTTTGGTGCCATACTTAGAACTCGACCAGGGATTTCAGATTTTTCCCAATCATACTCTTCATCTCTAAAAGGATCACTTACTATTGCGACATAGTTCTTTAAAAGATCAATGTCATAACTGTCTCGTTTATCTTCAGAAAGATATTTATATTCAAACATAGTATCAACAAAACCATCAAAGTCATGGCTTACAATACATCCGATAAGTTTTTTATACATGCCTTGAAGATAAGGAGAGATCTCTTTCGTAGCACCAAAATCAATCAAGCAGACTTTCCAACGCCCCTCATCTTGCATCAATAAATAGTTCGCAGCATTTGGATCTGTCTGCATCAGACCCCATTCATAAATCTCAGTAAAGAAAAGATTAAATAGGGCCATTCCAAGTCTATTTCGATCTTCTTGAGAGATATCGAGATGATCAACTTCTCTTAAACTCACTCCAGAAATATATTCACTTGTAATAATGGTAGAGTTAGAAAAATCTTCATAAACTTCAGGAACATAAAAGTCCTTTGAATCTTTAATCAGTTCTTTAAACTTTTTAGTATTTTTTGCTTCTTGAATATAATCCGTTTCTTGTTTCAGCATCTCTTTAACTTCTTCAAAAAACGGTTTTAAATCTATGTCTTTAGGCACAAAATCAGTCAGTTTTAAGATATATTTTAAAATTCTAATATCTGAATTAATCGCCTTCTTAACTCCTTTGTATTGAATCTTTAAAACAATATCAACTCCATCAAACGTGGCCCTATGAACTTGTCCAAGAGATGCTGCAGCAATAGGTTTTTCTTCAATGATCAACTTATCAAAGAATTCCTCAGGGATATTTTTCTTTATTTCATCCCAGCGCAAATACATACTTTTATTTTCAAGTTGGCTTAGAACCTTTTGTAGCTCCGGAGATATAATAGAGTCAGAGTATAGTGCCAGAAATTGACCGACCTTCATTAAAGACCCTTTCATAACACCCAATTCATTAACGATTCTATGGACTTCAGATTCGAGTACATCAGAGATGGCTTCTTTAACACTGCCAGGTTTAGACTTTAAAAGCTTTCTCCCTGATCGAACACCAATCTTAAGAATCTTGTACTGCCTTGATAGGATTCCACTAGAGATTTTTTTGATTTCTTTCATAGCTAAATTTAAACGAAATTTGAATCTACGTCCAATCACATATTGCTAGATTTTAACTTGTTCGCTAAATGTATAGGCTTATACTAGATTCATTGGAAAAAGTTCAATAACTAAGCTAATATTTGACATAATAATTAATAAATAACACTTGGAGTAACAATGCCTTCTTTTGATCTTGTCTCTTCACTAGATATCGGTGAAATGAAAAATACGGTCCAAATGGCCCAGAAACAAATTAATGGTCGCTATGACTTCAAAGGTTCAAACTGTGAGCTTGACTTTAATGGCTCAGATAAACTTGAGATAAAGGGCGATACTGAGTACCAGGTACAAGCAGCTCTTGGGATTCTCTATGATAATATGGGTAAAAGAGGTCTGGGTTTAAAGTGTATTGACGCTCAAGAAGTAAAACCTTCTGGGAATCAAAAGTATAAGCAAATAATTATCCTTAACTCTGGTATAGATAAAGAGAAAGGTGGCATTATAAATAAACTGATTAAGGGATCTGGACTTAAAATTTCATCCCAATACCTTGATGAGAAGATTCGTATTACTGGAAAAAAAATTGATGACCTTCAATCCATATTTAAAATACTAAAAACTCACAAAGATGTTGAGATTGACCTACGAATGGAAAATATTAAATGAGTGTAAATTAGTTTAGTAAATGGCGGTTCCAGGAGGATTCGAACCTCCGACCTACCGCTTAGAAGGCGGTTGCTCTATCCAGCTGAGCTATGGAACCGTAGTCTGGACTTTAAGTGTTATTGAAAATAATGCATAAGCCTATAATTGTCAACAATCAATTACTTATATTATCAATTATTTATGGTATGAAATAGTTATATGAATGAAGTAATAGCTAAGATTCTGAGATCAAATAGACGTGAATTTGATTGCCTAATCCTTGATACCAAGGAGGAGGTTAAAGCTGTATGTCTACGGGAGATCCTGAAGAAAGATCACTTGGTGGTGGGCGATAACGTCAAAATACGCGCAATGGAAAGTGATGATCGCTATGAGATTTTTGAGCTGATTGAGCGCGAAAATGAGATATTTAGGCGTATAGTCAGAGTAAACAAAAAGAAGACTATTGCCAGTAATATAGACTGTATCCTTATTGTGGCCTCTGTATCAAAGCCAGATTATAAACCCTTCTTAATAGACCGTTATATCACCAGATCCGTTCAATGGGATATCCCGGCGATCGTACTTTTCAACAAAATGGATCAATTTGAAGATCAATTTGATATTTCCATGGAAAAGAAGAAGTTCGATATGTTAGGGGTAAACTACTTTGAAATATCCAATGAACCTGAAAGTGAATACTTCCAAGAGCTCGATAAACTGAAAACTCTTTTAAAAGGTAAAACAACCATTTGCTTAGGCCAGTCAGGAGTTGGGAAGAGTCGTATAATCTCCACATTGAGTAGCGGTACCATCGAACTTCTCAGTAATAAGTTAGCAAAAGGCATTCAAAAGGGTGCTCACACAACGACTTGGGCGGAAATGATTGATCTTGGCGAATGTTATATGATCGACTCTCCAGGAATTAGATCAATGGCCGTTAACGATATAACACCGGCCGAACTGCCTCAGCTCTTCCCAGACCTCATTCCCTATTTTAATCAATGTCAGTTTAAAGACTGTAGTCACGAAGAGAATATAAAAGGTTGCTTCTTTAATAGTCTCGAAATGGAAACAGACGAAGAAATTATTCTCTATAATCGCCTTATTGCTTATATTAAGATGCGCGATGAAGTCGAAAAAATCCCTGATTGGCAAAGATGATAGAGACTAGATAGTCTCTTCACCTCTTCTCTTTTTCAATGGAATTTTTCCACCGTTACTGGGTAAAACGATCTTCTTAATTTTCTCGTTAGGAACAAGGGTTATTTTAATACTTTTACCAGATCCTACGGGAGATTTTGCTTGATATCCTTCAGGTATAGCAATAGATCGCGAGCTAGAGCTCATAGATTGCGATTTGAAGACATTACCACCTTGGTCTGTAGATTTTTCAACCCTCGTTTCAGTTTTAATCGTTATTCTATTGTTTTGAGTTTGAATATCCATATTAATATTATCTTTCTTAGGCGTAATCATGATTTCGATATTTCCATCAGAAAGCTGCCTTTCAGTAATCTCTATATTTGAACCACTAATCTTAAAGCCATTCATTGAACTAAAATCATCATTATTAAAGAAGCTATCATCATCAAAAGCTTTCATCATTTTTTCCATCATCTGCTTTCTTTGTTTAAGAAAGTCTTCCAGAATTTCATTATGAGATCGCCCCTGTGAAAAAGCACTAAGGCCAGTTAGTGAAAGTACTAACATTAAAATAATTTTCATATTTTTTCCTCCTCGTTATTAAATTCCTTAATATAGTTCATAAGAATATCAATTCCATCGATTAGAAGAGCTGGACCTGGCTGTAAAAATATTTCAGGTGCAAGCTCGAAAACTTTTTTATTCTTAATCGCATTCACTTCTTGATAGCCTTCCCTATTTAAAATTTTCTCAACTTTAACTTTTTTACCACAGTGACATCCAAATATAATATCTGGATTAAGCGCAATAACTTCTTCGTGAGATGTGAATCTATCTTTGGCCAAAATCCCTTGAGACTTTGATTTTAAAATATCGACACCTCCACACAGATCAATCAATTCACTAACCCATTGTATCGCAGAAATCATAGGGTCGTCCCACTCCTCGAAGTAAATTCTTGGTCTTTTATGTAAAGTTTTTGTAAACTCTTTCGCCTCAGTGATTTTCTCCTCGAGACTCGTGATAAGATCAATACCAGCAGCTTCGGCACCGACCATTCTTGAGAGCATTAAAATATACCCAAGAATATCGTCTATGGAGCGATGATTACTGATAAAGACATTCTGACCAAGCTCAATTAAGTCTCTGGCAATATCTTTTTGGATATCTGAGTGCCCGATAATTAAGTCTGGATTATGAGATAAAATTTTATCGTAATTAGAAGTGGTAAAAAAGGAGACCTTAGGAAGTTTCTGCGCCTCGTTAGGCCGTTTAACAAATGCCGAGACACCTTTGATGAGATCTCCTCTTCCAACGAGAAAGAGAGTCTCGACGGACTCTTCCGTTAAGCATATAATTTTATTTGGATACTGATATTTAGATAAATCATTCATGCTCATAGTATAGTGTGAATAATCAGGAGTTAAAAGTGAGAGTTATCAAATTTTTAGGTTTTTTATGTTTTGTTATAGCGTTATCAGGCTCCTCTTTCAAAAGCCATGCGCAGAATAAACAATACGTGGAGATGGGATTAACTGCCCTCAATATTGAAGGAAAATCAATACTTGCTGTTAGTTTTAATAATACTAAGGGCTGGCACACTTACTGGAAAAACCCAGGAGATGCTGGTCAAGAAATAGATGTGACTTTCTATCAGGGAAATAAAGAAATCACACTCAAAGATTATCCATGGCCAGCTCCAAAGAGATATATTGAGCAAGGGAATATGTGGGCCTATGGTTACTCAAACAAATATGCATTATTTTATGAGCTACCGGAAAACCTATCCAATTCGCCTGTAAAGGTTGAGGGAAAATGGTTAGTCTGTAAGGATATCTGCATACCTGGAGAAAAAAACCTCGATATTTCTATTCTGAACAAAGTAGGAAAAACAAATCCCCAATTATCAAATGCACAGCTCACACAAGATTTCAAAAAGCTTCCCGAAAACTCGACTTCGGATAAAATCGATATTTATCTAACAAAAGCTGGTGATGAGAAGCTAGCTCTTCATTATATGATTGAAAATGTAGACTTCACCAAAGTTAGTCTGCAAAAAAACATTCTCACACCCTACCCTGTTGAGCTATTTGATTTTAAGCACGAGGAAGTTTACTTAGATAGAGTCAATAATATCTTATACGGTCGAGCTTATATAGACTGGGATGGGGTTTATGAGGAACCAGCGCTTCCCCTACCTTCCGATGGAATTTTTCCAAGTGGTATGGAGACGAAGTTTCTTTTTAACTATCCAAAGAATAATAATGCAAAGATTCTTTCGATTAATTTTAAAGAGTTTTCCCTCACGGGTAACGAATCTCTAGATAAATTATTCTCTACACTAGAAAGACTTGGAGATAAAAAAGCAGATAAGCCTACTGAGTCTGAAAAGTCTATTTTCCTTTATATTCTCTTTGCTTTTTTAGGCGGCTTAATTTTAAATCTTATGCCTTGTGTACTCCCTGTCATATCTTTAAAGCTTTTTGGTTTAATTGTTCATAGTGATGAGTCGAAAAAGCAGATACTAAAGCACAATCTCGCCTATACATTCGGTGTTCTCATATCCTTTCTAGCTCTTGCCTTTGTGGTCTTTGGATTAAAAGCATCAGGTCAAAATATTGGCTGGGGCTTCCAACTTCAATCTCCTACTTTTGTCTTTATCATGTTAGTTGTGATTCTTATTATGAGCATGAATATGTTTGGGTTATACGAGTTTGTAACTCCTGGTGGTAAGAAACTGGGCAATGTTGAAATGAAAAAAGGTCTCTCGGGCGATATAGTTAACGGTATTTTGGCCACAATCTTATCGACTCCATGTTCAGCTCCATTTCTCGGCGCCGCACTTGGGTTTGCCTTTACCACTAGTAGTATAAATATCTTCATTATATTCATCTCTGTTGGACTAGGTCTTTCATTTCCATTTATCTTAACTGGGTTCTTTCCAAAACTAATAAACTTTCTTCCTAAGCCTGGTCTTTGGATGGATAAGCTTAAAAAGCTTCTAGGGCTGAGTTTACTCCTTACGGCGATATGGCTTTATGATGTATTTTCTGCCCTTACAGATATGAGTATGACTGGCATTTATATTAATACCGTTCTTGCACTGATTTTCTTTGCTTTCTATTTTAGAAAAAATTTCTCCAATAAATTAGTTCCTTCAATCGCTGTCTTTCTACTTCCAATACTTCTACTAGTTCAGAGTTGTAGAATGGGCGCATTTGAAGTTCAAACTGAATCAAAGACTTCAGGGAAAGAAAATAGACAAGGTCTTACATGGAATAAATGGACACCATCTAAAATGAACGCATCTGATGGTAAGCTCACCTTTGTTAATTTTACGGCGTCTTGGTGTCTGACTTGTAAAGTAAACAAGAAATTAGTACTTGATACCAGTGACTTTGCTGAGTTAGTAAAAGATAAAAACATTCAACTACTTGAGGGCGACTGGACTAAAAGAGATGAAGACATAACTAACTTTCTAAAAAGTTATGGCATTGTTGGTGTTCCGGCCTATTTTATCAAGAAAAGTGATGGGAATATTATCTCTTTGGGAGAAACCATTTCAATTTCTAAGATTAAAGAAAAACTTTAAGTGAGTTTACTCAATATTTGAAATAGGTAACTTCATGAGGGTTTTTAATATTTTTTGAGGTTCAACGTCGTTATATAGTACCTCGTACATACCTTCAAAAAGAGGTGCTCTAATTTTATATTTCTTAGCGAGGTTATAAGCTGCCTTAGTGGTCTTATAGCCCTCAACAACAGATCGTTGAGAATTAATAATCTCTTCAGGTGTTTTACCTGATTTAGCAATCTCAACTCCAAATGTTTTATTTCTAGATAATGAAGAAGTCGTTGTAAGAATCAGATCCCCCATTCCTGCAAATGAATAAAAAGTTTCTGGCCTTGCATTATACACTTTACCAAAACGTAGCATCTCATTAATACCACGAGTGATCATAGCTGCTCGTGTATTATGGTTATAACCTAAACCTTCCAGAATACCTCCAGCGATAGCGAGAATATTCTTCAACGCACCACCAAGAAGCACGCCCTTGATATCATAGGTAGGAATCGCCTTAAAATACTCCGTGTTTAGTTTTTGACATGTATCAAGGAGTGTATCAGGCATTTTTCCAGCAAGGGCCACAACAGTGATTTGCTTATCAACAATTTCTTTAGCAAATGATGGACCCGACAAATAAGTTATTTGATCGAGGTAATGAGGAAAATGTTCTTGGAAGAGATCATCACTCATCTCTAATGTTTCGGGATCAATTCCTTTTGATATAGTCATCAAAGGAACTCCTTGCTTAAGATAAGTCTCAACTCTTTTACAATTTTCACTGAAGAATGAATTAATAGCACTTGTAGGTAATCCATTGACTATGAATTCAATTTTTGAATCTTTACTGATCTCATCTAGCTCTTCCCAGGTAAGGGCAGACTTAATATTAGAGTTGAGTTGTTGACCTGGTAAATAAACTGAATTCTCTCCAAGGTTTATAGAGTCATAAACGTCTTGTGATCTTACTTTAATAATGACTTGTTTAAAATTTTCAGAAAGTACTGAGGCAATACTTGTCCCGAAGGCCCCACCACCAAAAACTACTGCTGTTTGATATTTCACACTCTCGCCTTTTTTTAGAGAGTGATGACACCCTCAATTTGACTAACTTCCATATATACTTCAACTACTTCATCGGAAGAATTTAGAATTTTCCTACTAGTAATACTAGTATACTTTCCATTTTTTGAGAGTTTTTCAGATATTTTGTGTTCTGATAAAAGGTCTATTACTCTATGTTTATGATCAGTCTTTGTGACAAATTTAAAATCATAATAGTCAGGCCAGCTGACTTGATCATCTAACAACGACTTCAACTTTGTAAAATCCACTAAATCTCCCTCGCTAAACAAATAGGCAATTATTGCCTTAAGTTCAAATGCCTAGCTCCGATGGGGTTTTATAAGACTTTTGCGATGCAAAATCAAGGATGAAATGACATTGTTTTCAAAATTACAATTAATAACTGTACTAGCTGCATGGACACTATCTGTCCAAGCGGTTGAATTTACACATTTTAAGCTTAAAAAGTCACCGGAAGTATTGCTTAAAAGCTCAAACAATCAGCGTGTATCTAGTCGAGCAACCCCTGATATCCCTATCATTCCCATCATATCAGAACTTCAAAGCTTACTTGGAAACAAATATAATGCTTTAGGAGAAAATGAGACAAAGGACCTTTTAGAGAATTATGACCTTGGTGGTGGGGTATTAAATTTTTCAGGTTTTACCTGGCATAAGCCTATGCTCAATTACAATATATCTGCAAATAGAGAGTTAGCTCCTGAGCTTACAAGTGATAAGTGGATCGTACATGATAACTTTACGATACAAATTGATGCACTAACCTTTCTATCTAACTTAAAACAAAAAGACATTATAGATATAACAGAAAAGCAGTTGCAAGCTTTTGTCGGGCTTAGCTTTAACAGAACCTATCACTACTATCATTTTGCCAATACGTACTTAGATGGACTCACTGCTGACTATAGTAAACTATTTCTTTCATTCTCTAAATTTAGCCCAAAGAATTTTGATAAAATATCTCCCTATGAGGTGCTTAAAAAAGAAGATACTTTTCATTTTTCAACTGGAGCAGGATTAAAAATCCCAACGAATGGTGGAGTACTAGGTGCTGGAGTTTCACTATCCACAACAAGTCACACGGTGATTCAAGTACATAAAGTAGGTAAAGATGACTTCACTCAAGATCAATCATATCTAAAGATTAATGTCTTGAAAGAAAAGCTTAAGAGCAGTGCTGGAAAACTTAGTTTAGAATATGATTTTTTTAATATCCTAAATCTCACCCTCTTAAGCCTCGAGTTTCAATATGAATACAAAAAGACAGATGCAAATTACCTTGCTTTTGCAAAGAACGAGTGGAAAGGGATTCAAAATAACAAATTACAAATGACAGAACTTACAGAGGTCCTTAAAGGTAAAACTAAAATTGATCAATTAGTTCCCTATCTCGTAAGTAAAGAGCAAAGAGAGAAAGAAGACTATAATTCAAAGTTCTCCTTTCTATTACTTGGAAGTATGAAGAAGAGAGCAATGGAGCAAATCAAGATTATAAAAGGTAATGTTGAGAAAGTATTCTTTAAGTCATATTCACGATCAGTTAGTTATATTCAAAACTTTATAAGTCGATTGTTTAATATTTTTGTTAGAAGAATTTTTGATTTTGATACTTCTATTTCAAATATATCCGAGCTTAAAAAAGAATTACAAATTGAGTATGAACATATGAAAAACTTTGATCCCATGGTAGTCGATACAGAGAAAAAGTTTTCTTTGAAAATTATTTATGCTTATTCAATTAATAAAACCCATCGTTGGTATCACTATTCACGGCTCAAAGCCGCAAAACGCTATGCAAACGATCTCTCAATTTTAAAATCAGAAATTAAGGATAAAATTAAACGTAAAGAATTAAGAGGACCACTAAGAGGGACAACCGAGATAGAGTTAGGAGAAGTCTCTATACTTAAATTTCTTCAAAAAGATGAACAGAAAATTGAGAATAATATCATTTCACTTTGCGATCTCACGTATAGAGAGAAAAAAGATATTCTCAAAGGAAAAACACCAGCAGATACACCTCGCACAAGGTGTTATAAGCGTATTGCTAAAAGGTATATAGAATTTAAAACAACATATACAACAACAAAACAAATTAACTTAAAAAAGTTAAAATCATTTATTGGGGCCTATATCCAAAAAACAAGTAAGCTCTCTGATTTAAAGGATCTCTTTGGAGATAATATTTTCACACACGGAAGTTTCAAGGCCACGACTCGGAAGGGAAAGTCCTATCAAACCTTCTATAGTTCTGGTAAATTTGAAGGACTTGGTGTAATAGATCAGTACAGACAAGAATAATTTATGAATGATATAAAAAAAGCATGTGAAATATTACTGAGTGGTGGTGTGGTAGGTATACCTACCGAAACTGTCTATGGTCTTGCGGCCTCAATAGAATCCCAAACTGGAATTGATCGTATTTTCTCTACCAAAGAAAGGCCTTTCTTTGATCCTCTTATTGTTCATGTCAGTTCTATCAATCAAGCTAAAGAGTATACAAGTAACTGGAACAACCTCTGTGAAGTTCTGGCAAAGGAGTTATGGCCTGGCGCTGTCACATTAATTGTTCCTAAGAATGATCTTATAAGTTCAAAAATTACATCTGGACTTGATACTGTAGGCTTAAGAATGCCGAACCACCCTATGGCGTTAGAACTAATTGAGAAGCTTGGACACCCGGTTGCTGCACCTTCGGCAAATAAATTTAAGAAAACCTCGCCTACAAGTAGTGAGCATGTTGAGATAGAGTTTCCAGAAATAACTGTCCTCGATGGTGGCCCTTGCGAAATAGGAATTGAATCAACTGTTCTAGGAATATTTGATTCCGAAATAAAAATTTACAGACCAGGTATGATAACAAAAGAGCATTTATTAGAAATTCTTAATGATCATAAAGTGACCATCGAATATGTTGAGAGTCCTGTTGCTCCTGGACATCTAAAACATCATTATATGCCTAAGCTACCTGTGATTGTTCAAATAGCTGAATCTACTTTTGATCAAATACCTGAGCATCTTCTCACAAATCACATTCATTGGCCGTTACCAGCGTTGGCCCATCAAGCGGCGAGAGAATTATATAGTAAGTTTAGAGAGTTCGACCTAAAAGAATACTCTTCTATACTTATTACAGTAACTCCCGAGCAACTTCAGAAAGAAGATTTTAAAGGCATACTAAATAGGCTTGAAAAGGCTGCAACGATTTTTATCTAAAGATTTCTCTCAACACAGCAGAGTATTGAATAAAAGCAATACATATTGCTACAATTAAAAAGAAGACAACCAGTTTCATAGGTGCACGATGACTAGCTAATTCTCTATTGGAAAGTTTCCCACTAATTCCATTTTGATCGAGGATTGCAAGTACCCTGTTCATATCTCTAACTGTGAATAACATCTCATCTTCAGACTCTTTAAGAGTGATACTCACAAGATGCTTAGGGTGAATGATTTGAAAAGACTCTATATCCTCAAAAGAAATTCTGGAAATAAAAAAGGGAAGTCCCTTGTTAACAACGATACCTTTTTCATAAAAGCTAACTCCCCTAATAAATCCATAGTAGATCGCCGGAATAAGAATTGTTACTAAGTAAAGTATGAGCTCTTCAGGATAATTCCAGTTATAGTCGAATACATGAATAAAACTGGCATCTTTAAGAGACAAGTTTAAGTTTTCAAGGAATATTAAAAAGTGTTCTTGTCCAAGTGTTTGAAAAAATAAATTTAAAAATAGAACAGCTATAATCATTAACGCCATAATTTTCACAGATGTGATTGAAGTTGAATGATAGAGTTTTTTACCAAAGATCATTAATATTCGATCTCTGGAACAATTCCTTGAACATGCCTTAAAAGGTCAATAACTTCTCTAGCACATGCGTTTCCACTTTCTCGCCTAGTTACGTAGTCTACTGCCTCTCTAACCTCAAAGCTTGCATTTGGAACAGAAGCTGAAAAACCAACACGTTTTAAGATGGGGAGATCAAAAAATTCGTCTCCCATATACAAAACTTCTTCCTCAGAGACACCAGACTCTTCTAATACTTTTTCGTATGAAGCTCTTTTGTCTTCATTTCCCATATACAAGTAATTGACCCCAAGGCCTTCAAACCTTTTCTTTACACCAATAGAATCTCCACCAGTAATAATTCCAACCTTTAAACCTGCTCGCATTAATATTTTTAATCCGTATCCATCGTGAGTATGGAACTGGCGGTTAAAACCACATTCTTCTCCACTCCAAAAGATCTTTCCATCTGTTAGGATTCCATCAACATCGAACAAGCAAACTTTTATCTTTGATAATTTATCTGCATACTGTTTTGAAATTTCAGGTAAATTTAAAATATCTCTACTCATGACATACTTCTTTTATTTTTAAAATTATTTCTACAAGCTCTTTAATTTTTCCAAGCGGTAATTGGCTGGTAGCGTCTGAAAGTGCTTTTTCAGGATTGGGATGAGCTTCCATGAAGAAACCATCAGCACCAGCAGCAGCAGCAGCTTTAGCTAGAGTAAAGATCTGATCCCGCTTGCCACCAGTAGAAGCACCAAGGCCTCCAGGCATTTGAACACAATGAGTGGCATCGTGAATAGTTTTAACACCGAAAGATTTCATAATCTGAAAACTTGCCATATCAACAACAAGATTATTATAGCCAAAACTCGTTCCTCTTTCAGTTAAGAGAATTTGTGATTTATCAATAATGCCTGAAGCCTTATCAACGATATTCTTTGTATCTGAAGGAGAAAGAAACTGGCCCTTCTTAACCTTCAAGCGAGAGTTATGCTTTTTACATGCTTCGGCCCCCGCAACAATAATATCAGTTTGGCGACATAAGAAAGCAGGTATCTGAATTGTATCAACCACGCTTGCGACAATGTCTGCTTGTTCAGGTAAATGAAAGTCCGTAATCGTAGGTAAATTAAATTCTTTGTTAATTTTTTCAAGAATTCTTAAACCTTCTTCAATGCCTGGTCCACGATATGAATCAATAGAGCTTCTATTAGCTTTATCAAAGCTTCCTTTAAAGTTTAAAGTTATCTTATCCATAAAAGGTTCTAAGTCCTTTGTTAGGGATTCTGCAACCTGCATTGCAAGGGCTTCACTTTCTAGGACACAAGGCCCAATAAAAAAATCAATTTTATCCATTTAACTCTCCATGTTTTTTAATTCCTGCTGCCACAAAGTCTCTAAAAAGAGGATGTGGATGAAAAGGTCTCGATTTAAACTCAGGGTGATACTGACAAGCAATAAAGAAAGGATGCTCGTCAAGCTCAACAACCTCGACTAAGTTAAGCTTTTCATTTCTACCAGATATAATCATACCTGCTTCTTCAAGAGTCGCGACGTACTCATTATTGACTTCTAACCTGTGGCGATGTCTTTCAGAGATAAGATCTTTACCATAAACTTTTGAGGCAAGAGAGCCACTCTTCAAAGTACAGTCATAAGCACCTAAGCGCATACTCCCACCTTTAGAAATATTCTCTGACTGTCCTTCCATAAAGTGAACAACAAAATCACCCGTTTTAGAAAACTCCATTGAAGTCGCCTTTTTTATACTTGTTTTATGTCTTGCATATTCAATCATCGCAAGCTGCATACCTAAACAAATTCCAAAGAATGGTATATTGTTTTCTCTGGCATACTTAATGGCAAGAATCTTTCCCTCAGTTCCCCGCTCACCAAAACCGCCAGGAACAAGAATGGCGTCAATGCTCTCAAGTTGAGTTAAGTTTCCACGCTCAATCTCTTCAGCATCAATATATTCCATATCAAGCTTTACTTGATTATCAATAGCTCCATGTCTTAGCGCCTCATCTAATGATTTGTAAGACTCAATTAACTCAGTATACTTTCCAACAACGCCAACTTTCACAATAGACTTAGGATGTTGAACATTATAAACAACTCTTTCCAGCTCTGCTATATCAGGGGTTGTCGCCCAGATTCCAAGAAGTTCACAAATCTTTGAATCTAGACCTTGTTTATGAAATTCAAGAGGAACTTTATATATTGAATCCATGTCTATGGATTTAAAAACATTATCTTTAGGTACGTTACAAAATAGTGAAATTTTATCTAGAATACTTTGATCAATATCTCTATCTGCTCTACAGATAATAATATTAGGAAATAGTCCTATTGATCTTAATTCTTTTACAGAGTGCTGAGCCGGTTTGGATTTTAACTCTCCCGCTGCTTCAAGGTATGGAATAAGAACCAAATGAACGAATAAGACATTTTCCTGTCCTACATCAAGCGCAAATTGCCTAATACTCTCCATGAAGGGTTGAGACTCAATATCACCAACTGTACCACCAATTTCTCCGAGTAAAAGGTCACAGTCCTCGGCGGCAAGATCAATTCTTCTCTTGATTTCATTTGTAATATGAGGAACAACCTGGACTGTCTTACCTAAATATCTTCCCTCTCTTTCATTCTCAATAACCTGTAAATAAACTTGTCCAGTCGTAAAATTATTCTTTCTTGAAAGAGTTAGACTGGTAAATCTTTCATAATGGCCTAGATCAAGATCTGTCTCAGCACCGTCATCAGTAACAAAAACTTCTCCATGCTGAGTTGGGCTCATTGTTCCAGGATCTACATTAATATAGGGATCCATTTTTAGCATATTAATTTTTAATCCACGTCTTTCAACTAAAGCTGCAACACTTGCAGCAGCAAGACCTTTTCCTAGGGAGCTTGCAACACCACCGGTAATAAAAATATACTTCTTTGTGCGCTTATTCACTAAGAGCTCCTTCAATTTTATGTATGTCCGCAGGAGTATCCACTCCGATTAAATTTATTTTAAGTTCAATCGCCCCAAGAGTGAGGTTATTTTCTAGCGCACGCAACTGCTCCAGCTTCTCTAGATCTTCAAAATAACCTTCTGGCAACTCAACAAACTTCTTTAGTGCTTCTGGTTTGTAACAATAAATACCAATGTGTTGGTACCAGTCAAATGGCCCATCATCCCTTCTAAATGGAACTGATGCTCTTGAAAAATAAAGACATTGTTTTGATACTTCAGAAAAAATGCACTTTACAACATTTGGATTACTGAAGGCCTCTTCAGAACTAAGTCTTCTCTTTACCCCAGTAAAAATATCATAATTCGTTTTTTCGTGCTCTGAAACAATCCCCTTGATTGTCTCACCTTTTAAGAGAGGTTCATCACCTTGAACATTAACAATATAGTCATAATTTTTATTCGAAAAATAGCGCTCATATGCCAGAGCAATACGAGCTGATCCCGTAGTAACATCATCGTCAACTCTCACAACATTTCCAGAGATGGACTTAACAAACGCTTCGATCTCATCATTATCCGTTACTACTGCGTAATCAAATCCTGAAGTCTGACAGTTTTGGACAACATATTGAATCATAGGTATTTCATTAATTTTAGCGAGAGGTTTACCAGGGAATCTACTTGATCCATATCTTGCTGGAACTAAAATCAGTGCATTAGACATAATACTTCACTTAATAAAGGTACAAATAATAATAACGACATAATGTTCATCTGGCCACAGACTTCACCATGGCCCACTGCACTAAATACCCAGTTTGGATAATCCGAGAATTGGGTTAAAATAAGTATATGAAATACTTTATTATGATAATTCTTTTGAGTTTATCTCTGCCTGCTTTAGCCCAAGAGATTAAAGACATTATTAGAGATCCAATAGTCTCAAGAAGATGTAAAAACCTGCTTAAAGAGCGAAAGGAAAAGATACAGGTCAAACAACGCTTACACTCGCTGCTGCTACGTAACGGTGAGTTACAAAAAAAGCTCAAGCCGACTCAGAAAATAACGAAAATTCGACTCGATCTAAATAAGGTTCAAATCAGTAACAATCTTCGCTTAAGCACCATCAAAGTAAAGGCAATGGAAGAAACCATTGTTCGACGTGGGTGTCCCGGTATAACTCTTTAAAATTATTTACAGTTTTTCCTTTTCGACCTAAATCTTGGGTGCTAGAATTTCTTGCACACAATTATTTAGGGACATGATGAAGAGAATAGTATTACTGATCATCACTACTTTTATCACGAACTCTCTTTACGCTCAGGACTTAGAGCAATTAGAAAAAGAAATTACTGCTACCAAAGCTGGTAGTATTCCTATATCTCAAAATCAGTCAAAACTTATATCTCTACAAGAAGCCATTGAAGAAGGTCTTAGAAAGAATTACGGAGAAAATGTCCGTAAGTTTCAATTTCAAATAAATGAAATTAACTACAAGAATGCCTATCAATCGTTCTACTTCCCTACGTTACAATTGCAAATGGCCACAACAAGTGACCACTTCGCTGAGAATTTCTATAGGGATCCTGTAACGAATGCCTCTTCCGGTAAAACACCAACTGGCTTTATTGGACTTGGATTTCAAGACTACACTTTATTTAACTGGGGGAAGGACTATTTAGACTATCTAAATTCAAAAGAAACTTATCGCAGACAAAAGGAAGTCTTTAAAGAGGAAAAACGAGAACTAAGACTCTCTATTATTGCTGAATATTTTAATCTTGCTAGACTGAAAAAGATTGTGGCCATAAGTAAGAAACAACTTTCACACACATCGTTTATATATAGACTAGCAAAAGAAAAATTATCCCTTGGTAAGATCTCATCTCAAGAGTTTTTGCAAGTGAAAGCACTTTTTTTGGATTCACACAAAAATTATCATGAATCAAATGTTGCTTACTATAGAGTTCAGGAATCATTAGCGAATCTCTTAGGCGATTCTCCTGGAACAGTTTATAACCCAACTGATGTTTTAAAGTTTAATGCTATTGCCATAGATATAAACGACACTCGAAAAATGGCCTTAGCCAACAATCCAGATATTCTAGATGCAAGGTCATCTGTGCAGTCCTCTAGAAGAACATATGAGAGAACTCTGAAGGATAACCTTCCGCTACCAAAATTTTCACTAAAGTTAGGCTCTTATCAAAGGCTATTTTCAAATAGTGGATACGAGGATACTTACCAGACGGCCACAGGAAGTAAAAATATAGAACTCGCGGCCACAGTTAATATGACATGGACAATATACGGAAGCGGTGGGCTCTTTAATTCACAAGTTACCGAATCATCATATTATCAAAAAAGAATTGCCGAGCTAACTTTAAGAGAGTCACACCGAGAAGTTAGAGTCGCAAATCACTTAACTTACTCAAGGGCCAATTTCCTAGAACGACAATTTACTGCAGTTCAAGCTCAAGTCAAGAATGCACGTAGGGTATTTGATAAGGCGATTGATAATTATATTGCGAGTAAAACAAGGTTTATAAATATAGATAATGTTCTAGACGAACTAAAAAATTCATCTGTAGCCTTTGAGAATACTAAGTACGAACATTTATTAGAAAAATTGACACTTGCAAAGCTCATGGGAAAAGATGATTTTCCTGGTGAAAAATTTGATAATTTGGTGGAAAGATGAAAAGAATAGTTTTTATAATATTCACTTTAACCCTTTCTATCGCACAAGCAAATCAAGCTGATCGTGACCGCAGAATTTTACTAAAGCCTTCTGATAGTGTCACTCCCACAACAAGAGACTTAAACTCCTACCCTGATATATACCTTTCAAAAGATTCAATAATAGCGGACAGAAATTTAGACACAGGTGTAATTGACGATCCTTTTCACACCTTAAATGACAAAGGTATGGTTTCATTTAGTTATCAATTTTCATACGACTATGAAGACTTTACAAAAATATCTAGTTTTGAAGCAAGTTATAAACACAAATTTGAAGAGTCGTATACAGAGATGTGGTATGGACTTCAACTCAAGAGAACAACAGCTAAGTACGATGCTGTGGCGGAGGAAAGAGTCTCTGCAAGTGGCAATACTAATAGTGTGGCCACGGAGATTCGAGAAGAAAATCTTCAAAGTCTTACTAGTATTGGCTTAGGACTAGGACATAGATTTAAAACCCTCTCTCTAGCATTTGATTCAAGCCGGATATTTGAAACATTAATGGTGTATGGAAACTATGTATTTCATGTAGATTCTACTGATTCAGAGAAGTACACAGGCTTCGGCTATAATGCAGATTATTCTTTACTTTACCGCTCATCAAAATCAATGACCTATGGAATGAAACTCTCATACAATTGGGCGATGGTAGAAAGAGAAAGAGTTGATGATGAAAAATTGCCTGATAGAACATTAGTTTTTGGATGGACCGCTCTTGGTTTTGAGCTTGGCTATTACTTTTAAGGAGTTATAAATGATTGAACGATATAATAGCCCTGAGATTTCAGACATCTGGTCAGATACTCAAAAGTTTAAAACCTACCTTGACGTTGAACTGGCATTAACGAAAGCCTTAGAAGGAAGAAGAATACCTGAAGGTATTACGGCAACTATCTCAGAGAAAGCCAGAATTAATCCTACTCGAATTAAAGAAATCGAAGAAATAACAAAGCATGATGTGATTGCTTTTTGTACCTCAATTACAGAAAATCTTCCCTCTCAAATAGGTAAGTATTTTCATTTTGGCTGTACATCATCTGACATCATAGATACCGCCACAACTCTTCAAATGAAGAAGAGTCTTGAGCTGATAGAAAAACAATTAAAGAAGCTCTTAGCTGCGACCTGGAAACAAGCTGAAGATACAAAGCATATTATCTGCATGGGTAGATCACACGGTATGAACGCTGAACCCATGAGTTTTGGGACAAAGTTCCTTAGCTTCTACTCAGAATTCGCAAGACGCCACCAAGAACTTAAAGATTTTATCAAGTACGAGTTAACTGGACAATTATCTGGAGCGGTTGGGAACTACACTGTTCTGACCCCCGAGATTGAAAAAGAAGCAATAGAAGCTCTAGGTCTAAAAGTTGAAGCAACCTCAACGCAAATTATTCCACGTGACCGCATCCTAAAACTCGTATCGCTTACAAGTATGATTGCAAGCGCTATTGAGAGATTTGCAACAGAGATAAGACACTTGCATCACTCTGACGTTGGAGAACTACATGAGGGCTTCTCTAAGGGGCAGAAGGGTTCTTCAACAATGCCACATAAAAAGAACCCTATTTCGGGAGAAAATTTAACTGGTATTGCCAGAGTTATTCGATCACACGTACTCATCGCACATGAAAATAATACTCTCTGGCATGAGCGCGACATTAGCCACTCTTCAGCAGAGAGAATTATGCTACCTGATAACCTCGGTCTAACCTTCTATGCCATTAGAAGACTGACCAGCACCGTTGAAAACCTTGTGATTAACCAAGATCACATAGAAGCGAAAGTACTTAAAGATTATACTTATCTTTCAAGCTATGTTCTTCACCGAATTATCGAAGAGAACGAACACACTAGAGAGGATATATACCAGCTAGTTCAAGAAGCTACATTTAACTCTAAGACAGTTGAAGACCTTAAGGCGAATCTAGAGAAGTCTGATATTACATCAAATACAGACCTTTCCTTTCTAGCTTCACTTGATGACACAACGATTCGAAATATTTATCTAAAACATGTAGACCAAATCTACACTCGAGTATCTGAGCAGTACAAATAAAAAAAATCCCTCAGTAAACCGAGGGATTTTTTTCGAAGGATGATATCAAGAAGCGAACTTGTGACGCCTCTAAAATTGTTTAATTACGTAATCTTGACTTTGAAACAGATTCTTCTCTTTATCGAGATAATCTTTTGCCTCATTTTGAGAGCTAAAGACTCCAATACTTACACGATACCACTTACCCTTCCCAGGAATAGAGGCTTCGTTAATAATGACATCATAGCCCTTTACTAAAAATCCATCAGCAAAATCCTGAGAGACTTCTTGACTTTGATGAGCAAATAACTGGATTGTATATTTTCCTGAAAAGTCTCTTCCTTCACTTACGGATCGACTATCTGGTAACTCGGTACTTTTATCAATCTCTTTTTTTTCGATTTTTACATCAACGCCTGACTGATCCTGCACCAATTCTTCTAAGTCTATATCCTGAGTGGCCAATTTTTCCATCTCTTCTTTTAAACGAGACTCCATTGCACCCTGATCATCAACTTTAGCTGCTGACTCATTGAGAATTGTTTTTCCAGTACTTGGAACAACAGTATCAACATACTCTTCATCAACAGACTTTAAATCAATCTGATTAATATCACTACTTGAAAACTGATCACTCTTAAGAGAAAGGGATTTACCAGTCCTAACACCTAGTGTGAATGAGATGATGGCTATTAAGATTACAAATAAAAAGATTAAGAGAATCTCTTTTTTTTCAAATACAAATAATTTATTATTATCTTCCATACATATATTTTATAACTCCTCTGAATTTGGTGCAATCCCTTTACTTTTTAAATAGTTAAAAAGTTTAAATTATGTACCGACTATTTTCATCAAGAAAAATCCTTTTAAATTATTTCAACTCCTTATCCTACCCGCCTCATTGGCATCAATAATGCTTAGCCATGTACAACCCTTCTAATAAGGGCAATGCATATACAAATTGTGCAAATCTAATTATTACCAAGGAGCTAAAATTGAAAATTGTTAAAAGATCTCTAAAGAATCAAAAAGGACAAGGTGTCATGGAGTATATAATTCTAACGGGACTAATAGGAATTATTTGCCTAGGAGCAGTTAAAAAGTTTGGAAAATCCCTCGATACAAGATTAAACCAAATTGATCGCAAGATTAAAAATGAACTCGTTATAAAGTAATGGCGATTCTAAATTTTATCTTTGCTTCATCCTTTATCGTAATGACCTGGACTCAGGTTAATAAGTTGAGCATTACTAAAGAGTGTCAGCAAAAAAACTATTATGCACAGATCAGTAATCAGCTAAATAGACTGGCAAAAGGTCCAAAAACATATAGCTCAAAATGTAGTCATCGCAATAAAATCAGAATAATACTCCCAGGGAGTGTTTCAAATGAATGATAAAGGACAGGCGAGTCTCCTCTCACTTGTTCTAATAGCTCTTTTTGTTCTTATTTCTCTGCACTCTGTTTCTAAAAGAATTGATAGGTCTAAAGAGCTAAAAGAAAAACAAAGACTTCTACTTTGCACTAAGGCCATAAATGGAAAGCTTAAAACCTTTATAAAATCTATAGAGCTAGGCAATAAATACTTAAAAATCATCAAGATTTCTGAGTATGCATCATATCTAATTCCACAACTTGGTATTACTGCGAAACTCACAACTAAAAATGCTATCAAAGCGATAAAGCTGCTACAAACTAAAGAGCTATATAGCTATCTAAATTTTATGCGCATCCGTCTCAGTCAGGGCTGTAAATTTAATTACTCAGCTTTAACCACCCCCTACCAACTAAGTGCACTAAACTTTAAACGAAATAAGTGGGAGCAAGTTGTTCAAAAAGGAAAGTCATGGACTATCGTTACAAGAAACGCTTCATACATAATCAAGAATCGAGTCATCATGAAAGAAAGAAGAGTATTTTCAAAAATGAAAAGGGTCAAGCCATGGCAGAGATACTTATCTCCACCACAGTCCTAATCACACTCTTGATTTCATATGTGAAAATACATCAGAGTATTGATCAAAGAGAGTATCAAGAGTTACTCCAATTTCGTACAAAATGGATGAAATTGGAGATCCAGTATGGAAAAAAATAAAAAACTTTTACCTATAAAATTCTTGGCCTTACTCATAATCACAAATACTCTGTCCTACCTTATTGCCCTTCCAAATAGTGAGAGCTATAGAAACTCTCAGGCACTACAAGAAATTGAGAGACCCGGGTACATAAAGGTTCTTATAAGAGGAGAACTCTTTACAGAGTTTGCAGAGGACAAGGTTGTCTCTCTATATACTAAGTATAATCAAAAAATGATTGATCATGTTGTCCTCATCAAAGACCTTTCCGCAAGAGTTGGTCATAGCTTTGATTCATCAACCAACACGGAAGAACAGTATTTAATATCTGTGCATGAGAATCACCTAAACAAGCTAATAACCAAAAACCAAATAAGAATTCTTCCCTATACAAAGTTGAACTTGATGAGTACCAGGAGACCACGACATGAAATTTCTTTTTAGCATGCTCATGATTTTTTCTACTATCGCTCATAGTGGAATGATCAAAATCACGTATACTCAAAAAAATAAATCAAATGCTATTCATATATTAAAAAGATTTGAACAGAAGTACTCGATACCAAGTGAGCTTATTATATTAAAAAAAGTTGAGAGTTGTATAAGTCGTGACAAAAGGTTTTTAGAGCTTTGTATAAACACAAAAGGAGAACTCATAGAGCTCTCCAATCATAATTTAAAATCTATAACGAATTCATTAAAAGTATTTAAAAAAAAGGTTAAAAATGAAAACTAATTATTTCTTATCTGGGTGTACTGCGAACTTTGGAGTTGATCCGTGGTTCTCATTAGCATGCTTTCTTTTAGCGCCCATTTTTTTCTTTTTTAGTTTTCTTTGGATACGTGTTTGTGTTGTGTTAGAAGCCATATCAAAATCCTTAAGTTGTTTAATTAACTATAAATATAAGGAGATATTTTTAACCTTTGTAGTCATACTTGTCAAAGTCTTTATACTTTTAACTCCGTGCGATGCTATCAGTGCTACTGCCTCTAAAGATATTATTCTAAGTAAGGGGGAGCAGACTCAGCTAACTATTGGAAAACTAAAGAATTTCTCGGTTGGCAACAAAGAGGTTATTAAATACAAATACCGCCAAGCATCAAACGAGATTCTCATAAGTGCCAAGAGTATGGGTTATAGCGACCTAGTTGCATGGAAAACAAACGGAGAAAAGCTGACATTCCATATATATGTGACTTCGAAAAGAGAGCAGCTAAAGAAAATGGAAATCATTCAAGTTCTTAAGAATACAAATTTGAAAACAGAGATTTCAGGAGATCTCATCTACGTATCAGGTGAGGTTAATAGTGAGAAAGAATACTTGATCATAAAGCAGATAGAGTCCACCAAAAACCCCAAATTGATATTAAATGTTCAACTCTCCCACTCAATAATTCAAAAACTAATTGGAACTATCTATAAAGAATTTTATGAGCAAGGGTTTGATAGTGTTTCATGTGAGTATATAAAGACTAATATTTTCTGTGATTATCAAGGTGGCTCTGATAAACATCCAATTGTTAAAAAGTTTGAACACCTCTATCGCGTAAGTTTTAAAGGCCACTCAGTTCAAGACTCTCCCAGCAATTTAAAAGTACGCTTCCATATTGTAAGTCTAGAGTCTATCAATGGAACAAACCGCTCAATGGGAATCAATCGCATTCAAAGCAACCTAGCATCTGCCATCAAGAGTGACGGAGCAGAACTTGAAACTGGTGATATTCTATTTAAAGATAGTCATATGAAGGCGAAGCTTCTAGCAAAGCCTGAGATTCAAACAACACTAGATAATAAATTTCAGTTACAACTTGGCAGTGAGGTTCCTGTTGAGTCGAGAGATGGAGAGCATACGACAACTACATGGAAATTTTATGGGCTTAAACTTTCTGGTATCCTCACATTAAAGCATAATAAGCTTTTACTGAATCATAGTGCGGAATTTACTCAGCTCAGAGGAGAAGGACACTCTGGACCGAAAGGAAAATCAAGTATATATATTGATTTTGGAAGTCAGGCAAAACTCTTTACCATATTAATGGAAATGAGCAATCAAGATAGTGCCTCAATCCCAGGCCTAAGTCGAATTCCACTCTTTAAACATCTGTTTCAAGAACAATCAACTTATTTCTCTAAAAAAGAAATTCATGTCTTCGCAACAATCTTAAAGGAGTAATAATGTTAGATACTATTACAGAAACTAAGAATGATTTTTTTGAACATCTAGGTAAAGGAAAAATATTAAAACTTAATGAAATGAATATGCAGACAAGCGATGAGGATTTTCACCAATATCATCGTATTTTGCAAAGTTGGCATAAACAATTAACTCAACTGACATTCCTCCCCCAACATGAAGATAACCTAGAGGAGATATCAATTCACTCTCCGACACATATTGAATACAAATATGGTCATTATAAAACGTCTAATGATTCAGACCTTACTCAAGAAGACCTTGAAGCGTCCTTCGATATTCTTGCACTTGAACATAAGAAAGATTGGAACTACCTCCATCCTTTCGCGTCATTCCAAGGGATATATAGAAGTTCTCCAGTGAGGTTTACACTTATTCACCACAGTGCTTCTCCTGAAGGGAAATCAAAACTTTTTATACGATTGTTAAATAAATCCATCTACCCAATATCAGGTTACACAAAGAATGAAAGTTTTTTCTTTCAGGCGATTACTAACAAGAAAAATTTTCTTATTGCAGGGTCAACAGGATCCGGAAAAACGACATTCACAAATAGTTTAATCAACATGATTTCTGATCAAGAGCATATTGCAATTATAGAGGATACAAAGGAGCTAATTTCAAAAAATAAAAACACAACATTTTTAATTACCGATCCAACAAATGAAAATAAAAGTATGAAGAGTTATCTGAGCTACTCATTAAGAATATCGCCAGATCGAATCATTCTTGGAGAGCTAAGATCTGATGAGGTTGAGTCTGCCTTACTTGCTATGAATACAGGCCATAACGGCTTCATATCGACAATCCATGCCAATAGTGCAAAGGATAGCATCCACCGAATCGCTCTACTCTTTAAGCTATATGCCAAGCATGACCTAGACTATAACCTAATCTTGAAGCTTATTACCGCCAATATTGATTATATCGTGTTCCTTGAAAACAAAAAGATAACCGAAGTCATAGAAGTCTTTGGTTGTGAGGGTGAACAGATTTTTTATGATCATGTTATTTAGTTTGAAAAAAGCCTCCACTTGGGAGGCTTAAGATTATCGTGTAAGTTTTTTGTAACTAATTCTTTTTGGTATTTCAGCTGTATCACCAAGTCGTCTTTTCTTATCTTCCATATAATCAGAAAAGTTTCCTTCAAACCAAGTTACTTGTGAATCACCTTCAAAAGCAAGGATATGAGTAGCAAGCCTATCTATAAAGTATCTATCATGGGATATGATAACAGCACAGCCAGCATAGTCTTCGAGGGCATCTTCTAGCGCTCTAAGAGTATTTACATCAAGATCGTTTGTTGGCTCATCTAGAAGTAAAACATTTCCGCCTTCTCTAAGCATTTTAGCAAGGTGAACTCTATTTCGCTCCCCTCCAGAAAGTTCGGTAACTTTTTTCTTTTGGTCTTCACCAGAAAAATTAAACTTTGAGATATACGCCCGAGAATTGACTTCTTTACCGTCAACTTTCAGAACATCTAGACCGTCAGCAATTTCTTGGAATATAGTTTTTTCAGAATCCATTTCACGACTTTGATCAACGTATGCCACCTTAACAGTTTCACCGACAACAAAGTCTCCCTTGTTCGGCTTCTCTTCCCCAGTAATCATCTTAAAAAGAGTTGTCTTACCTGCACCGTTTGGACCGATAATCCCTACAATCCCACCAGGAGGTAGTTGAAAGTTAAGGTCCTCATAAAGTAGCTTGTCATCAAAGCCTTTTGCTACATGTTCTGCATTGATAACGACATTACCAAGCCTAGGCCCGTTAGGAATGAACAGTGAATTTGTTTCATTTCTTTGTTCACCACTTTTATCGTCGATCATCTTATTATAGTTGTTTATTCTTGCTTTACCTTTAGCTTGTCTCGCCTTCTGAGAGGAGTTAATAAAATCAAGCTCTCTCTTTAAAGCTTTCTGTCGTTTTGACTCTGTCTTCTCTTCTTGAGCAAGACGTGTTGTTTTTTGATCTAGCCAAGAAGTGTAGTTCCCTTCCCAAGGAATACCTTGTCCACGGTCTAGCTCTAAAATCCACCCAGCAACATTATCTAAAAAGTACCTATCATGGGTAATAGCAATGACTGTACCTTTATAGTTTTGAAGATGGCGCTCTAACCAATAAACAGTCTCAGCATCCAAGTGATTGGTAGGCTCATCTAAAAGAAGAACATCAGGCTCTTGTAAAAGAAGCCTACATAGTGCAACTCTTCTTTTTTCACCACCTGAAAGCGGTCCACATAATTTATCTGAAGGCGGACAACGAAGAGCTTCCATTGCAAGGTCAAGCTTAGAGTCTAAGTCCCAAATATTGTAAGCATCCATTTTGTCTTGTAGTTTTCCTTGCTCAACCAAGAGAGCATCCATATCCGCCTCAGGGTCAGCAAACTTATCGTTGATGGCATCATATGCATCACGAATTTGAACCATATCAGCACAACCCTCTTCAACAATCTGACGAACAGTTTTCTCTGGGTCAAGTTTAGGCTCTTGCTCTAAGTAACCTATAGAGATTCCCTTCGAAAGATTTACATCTCCATTATAGTCAGTATCGAGACCAGCAATGATTTTAAGTAATGTAGATTTACCTGATCCGTTTAAACCAAGAACACCAATCTTAGCTCCATAAAAAAATGAAAGAGAAACATTCTTAATAACTGTTTTCTTTCCAGGGTATGTTTTTGAAACTCGTGACATAGAAAAAATTATATTCTTACTCATTTAGCTATCCTTTTTTGATTTCTAGCTATTTAAGCAAAACGTGTGTGATCAGTCCATATTTAAAGCAACGAGCCTCCAATAATTGAGAATGTACTTAACATAAATCCAGGAATGACAAATATAGCAAGAATCATAAATTTAAGAGATAACATGCCTCTATAAAAATCATCCAACTTCACTTCATAAAGGTCTTGAAGTTCTTGAGAGATGAGATCAATATCTTCCAGCTTAATCTGACCTTCAGTTTTAAGCTTGTGTGTCATTTTTTGAACTCTTAGATAAGTATGTTTGAAGGCGCCAGAATTCGGGACAGTATTAATTTCCGATTTACTTATAACTTTTGCTATCGGCCATGAGATGCTCATTAAGCTTTTGAACATGTATAAAGCATGGAAATATGCCTGAAAGTGTCTGAAGGTCTTTGTTTTTAGAAAGTGATATAAGGCCAACGCAGTTAATACACCCACTCCTTGCCACAAAGCTAAGAAGGTAAAGTTACTATGGTCATACTTGATCTCTAGCATTTGATGTATTTGCCAGAGGTATCCCCATGTAAATATACAAAGGGCGATATATTGAGTGATCAAACTATTCAGCTGGGAGTTAATCTTACGTGTTATTTTATGATCTAATATTATATTTTTTTTAATTTCTCTCAATAAATCTGATACTGGGGTTCCATAGCGATTTCGTGCGGATATCAACTGGTCAATCAGAGAGCTATAGAACTTATAAATCGGAGCTTCACCCTGCATATCACCACTTAAGAAGTTTATAAGTTCCCCAAACTGATCCCGCTTAAAATGAAACTCACTGAGAAGGGCGCTAAGATCAGCAATGTAATTTCTTATAATTAGCCACCAAACAAGAAAGAAAATTATAATATACAGTGTGTTCATATGCTCCCCTGGATCTAAAATTCACTTGACAACTAGCAGCGTCATATGAAAGATTCTTGCAATGGAAAAGCATAGTAATTTAAACAAGATACAGAATCTATCAGAGCGTAATGAACTGGTTGAAAATTTCAAAAATGAAATCGCGAAGCTCTCTGTAAAAAGCTTAAATAACCAAATCAAGAAGCTAAACTTTTTATGTCTAGAGCTTGATCCATATAACGCAATTGACCTAAGTCAGGAAGAAGAAAATATTCTTAATGAGTTTAGCCTTAAGTCATTTCTAAGCAACCCATTTGATTTTACAAATATCATTTTACAATTACTTGATTCAGCTGAGACTGAGCTCAAAACAAGAAGTCACTAAAACTATGCGCGAAAGATACCAACCACAAATAAAGTCTTACGAAATTCATCCCATCTCCATAAAGCAAATCCAAAAAGGCCATCCATGGGTAACAATGGATAAATTTTCAGAAAAGTTTCACCCTAAAGAAAGGTTTATTATAGCGTCTAATCGCAAAAAACCCTTTGCCCTTCTCATTCATGATCCCACACATAAAGATGTTAGAGCAAGAGTATGGGCAACATCAGGTGACTTCAACAGACAGACCAAAAACTTTAAGAATGACCTAGGTAATAGGATTCAAACTGCCATGAAAAAGCGTCTCGACGCTGGAATCTTAAAAGAAAGAAATAATTTTTATCTTATTTTTGGTGAAGCTGATCATATTCCTGGTGTCTTTGTACAATGGCTTAACGGTGAAGTTCTGATTCAGTTTTATATGAACTTTTGGAACTTTTATAAGGACTATATTGTTCAACAACTAATTAAAGTTATTAATGATAAAGTTGATCCCGACTTCTACATCGAGAATTGCTGGTTACAATCAAGGTCTTTAACGAAGGACCCTGCCCTTTCTATGGATCCAAACTGTAGCTTTAGATCTGTTGAAATTACTGAGTTTGGTGTGAAATATAAGGTTCTACTTGGAAAGCATTATGATCACGGTATTTACACTGATATGTCTTCTGTTCGATCTCGCCTAAAAGAGGAACTCACGAATTCAAAGTCCGTACTCAACCTCTATTCTTACACTGGGGCATTCTCATTATATGCGCTCTCGCTAGGCGTTGAAGATGTTGTAAGTGTAGACCTATCGAGTAAGTACATTGACTGGCTTGAAGAAAATATAAAACTTAACAAAGATTTTAATCCTGACCATCATAAATCAATGGTTACTGATACTGACTCAGCTTTAAAGCAATTAAAAAAAGAGAAGAAGAAGTTTGATTTCATTATCTCAGACCCTCCTTCTAGTTCTACTGACAAGAACAAGAGAACAAATTCACTTAATGATTATAAAATGAACTTACCTCTTATCGATAATTTGTTAACTCCGGCCGGTAGCACACTCGTCTTTTTAAATACTCACAAAGTCTCTATGAAGAAATTTGAGGAGCGTATTTTACAAATTATTGAAGAAAAGAAGTTAAAGCTCAAAGTGGCTAAAAAATTCTATTTATCAGAAGACTGTCCAACTAAGAAGGGCTTTCATGAAGGAAATTACCTTAAAGGTATATTGTTAAAAAAAGATGATTAAAGTTGAAGGTTTAAATAAAACATTTAAAGTTCACAAGAAAGAACCTGGATTAGCAGGTTCCGCAAAGGCGTTATTTAAAAGAAACTATATTGTTAAAAATGCTCTTGAAGATATAAACTTAAATCTTGATGAAGGTGAAATCATTGGACTCCTCGGTGCAAACGGCGCTGGAAAAACAACGCTGATAAAAATTTTATCCGGCATCATTCACTCAAGTTCGGGTAATGTTAACATCATGGGACATAATCCTTGGGACAGACATAATGACTATAGAAAATCAATGTCTGTCATTATGGGACAAAAAGCACAACTTTGGTGGGACTTACCCCCGATGGATGGTTTTTTACTATTAAAAGAAATATATCAAATACATCATAAAGATTTTTACGAATCTATTGAGCACCTCTCAGAAATTTTAAATGTTAAAGAACAACTCAATATACAGGTCAGAAAACTAAGCCTAGGAGAGAGAATGAAGGTTGAGCTTATTGCAGCTCTTCTTCACAAGCCTAAAATTATTTTTCTCGATGAGCCAACTATAGGCCTTGATATCTCGGCACAGAAAACTGTAAGAAAATTCATTAAAGAGTATCGCAAAGAATATAACCCTACGATGATTCTCACTAGTCATTATATGGACGATATAGAAGAGCTCTGTCCAAGAATTGCCATATTAAGAGCTGGCCAAAAAGTTTTTGATGGCGACCTAAGTAACCTTCACAATCAATATGCCAAGAATAAACTTCTCAAGGCCCATGTTAAAAATGAAGAAGACCTACAAAAATTAAGCACTCAATTTCCATCAGAGCTTGGGACTATTGAACTGGCAAAAAATGAAATTAGTATTTCTTCACCTAGGGCCAAAGTCATGGATGCTGCGAGATATCTACTGAACAATGCTGACATCATTGATCTCAATATTAAAGAAGAAGAAATAAGTAATATTGTCGAAAAAATAATGATGAAATCTGGTGATAAAGTTGAGTAGCTGGACCAAACAGGTTTTCATGATGGAGCTCAGAAGACGAGTGGCCTATAGATCTGATTTTTGGATTAATTTTTTTGGTCAAACCTTCTTTTCTTTAATCATTGCCTATTATCTTTGGAGTTCAATTTTCAAAACAACGGGAAAAACAGAGATGAATGGTTTTACAATGCAATCCATGATCTTTTACTATCTTGTTGCTCCTCTAGTCTTTAGAATTCAGCAAGGCTTAGGCATAGGTTTTATTTCCCGAGATATTTATGAAGGTAGTCTAAATAAATACCTTCTCTACCCGGTAGAGTTTTTTAAATTTAAACTTTCAACTTACTTGGCCACTTCATTCTTTTTTGCCACTCAGTTATTTGTCATTCTTGGGGTTTATCAAATTTTCTTCTATGACGAGAATATTTTTCAGTTTCACCTTTTGAATATTATCTTTTTTTTACTTGCACTACTTGGCTCAACTCTCATTTACTTTTACCTTTCTGTGATTTTTGAGTCTCTTGCATTTTGGTATGATAACGTGTGGAGTGTTGGTGTTGTTTTAAGGTTTGCTACATCTTTTTTAGGTGGGGCGCTAATTCCTCTGACCTTTTTTCCAATCGGTGTTCAGAGCTTATTAAACATGACTCCTTTTCCTTACCTCATTCATTTTCCTGTTGCAGTTCTAACTAAAGGACTTCCTGCAACAGAGCTTCTCAGCTCTTTTGGGATTATGATCTTTTGGATATGTATTTTTTATGCTGTTGCAAAACTCGTTTGGAACAAAGGCAGTTACTCTTACAGCGGAGTAGGTATATGAGAAGGTATCTACGTCTTTACTTCTACTTTATAAAATTTTCTTTATCTAAAGCGATGCAGTTTAGACTAGATTTCTTCTTTAGAATATTCATGGATATTGTTTTTTATCTTGTACAGTTCTTCTTCTTTAATATTATTTACAAGCATACCACTCTTCTTGCGGGCTGGGATCTCGAACAAATGAATTTATTTGTTGCTGCATTTATTTTTGCCGATGCATTTCACATGACTGTCTTTGCAAATAACTCGTGGTGGTTTCCAATCTCCATAAATCAAGGAAAACTAGATTACTACTTAACAAAACCTGTTTCTTCTTTTTTCTTTATTGGCTTTAAAGAACTTGCCGCTAACTCTTTTTTAAACCTTATTATTGCTACAGGTGTTCTCTATTACTTCCTACAGCCATTTATTCTAGACGTACCGAAATGGCAAATTAGCTCATTTATTTTACTACTCCTCCACGGAGCATTTCTATACTATATGATTTATATGATCTTCTTATTACCCGTTTTCTGGACAGGTTCAGATCGTGGTTTCGCTGATATTTTTTATGCCGCTGAAAAAATTACTCACAGACCTGACGGAATTTTCACTGGTTTTTTTAGGCGATTCTTTTTGACTATTCTTCCTTTTAGTATGATTGCTTCATACCCCACAAGATTCTTATTTACTGAAACAGAGCAGCTAAGTATTTTTACGGACATCGCTATTGGTTCAGGTATTGTTTATATTATTGTCTTTATATTGTGGAAGCTTGGGCTAAGAAATTATAGCTCTGCCTCTTCCTAGGAGTATTTATGAGTTTTTCTCAAATTGTTATTATTGGCCATATTGGTGTTGAGCCAGAACTTAAATACACAAAGAATCAAAAGGCTGTTCTTAATATTTCAGTTGGCGTTCCCGAGAGAATGTCACCTAATGCCCCTAAGGATAAGAAAGCAAAAACATATTGGCATAAATGCCGCAGGTGGGGTGATCTCGCTGAGAAGTATAAACCTCAGTTAAAGAAAGGCGACAAAGTCTTTATTAAGGGAACTCTTATATACGACTCTTGGCAGGACAAATCCGATAAGTGGCATAAAGACGCCATCATCGAGATTGAGCACCTAGAGAAGATGTACTTTGAGAATATATCAATAGACCTGGATAGCTTTAAGTAAATCCAGTCATTTAGTACACTCAAAAACAGTGTTTTTCACTCAAGTAACTCAACAAATATTCCGATACTTAGGTAGGAGTTTATCATTTGAAAAAAATTAGTATTTTTCTATTCGTATGCCTTTTTACACTCTCAAGTTTTGGAGTGAACAAAAGCCAATGCCAGACCTTACTCGATTGGATGTACCGAGATTTAACTATTAAGAATTTTGAAGTTTCATATGAAAGAGCTTTTAATAAGCTCCTTCTTGGTATCATGACTGCTCATAATAACTCTAGAAGATCATTTGGTGTGAATAGTGATATGACAGAAATATTTCAGGCACTCAAAAGAATTGAGCCAGAATACAAAAAGTATATATCGCCTAATCTAACAGTTTGGCTAAGTAGCTTTTCTTCAAGTAGCACAACGAGTGAATTAAATTCTTTTTCAGATGTCTTTGCAAAGTGGCAAACATTACAAAGTAACTCTCCTGAGCTCTTCAATGGACTAGATAAGAGTTATTATCTTGATGATTGGGATCAATTTACAATAAAAAATCTTTTGAATATAAATCAAATGAAAGTTTCAAGTCCAGAGTTAAAAGAAAGGCTTTCAAACCTTCAGGACAATCTCAACTTAACTTCAACAAATAGTCTCAACGGAAGACAAGTTAATTTCCAAAATTTGAAGACGCAAATCAATACAGCTCAGAAAAAGTTGGTAGAAGACTTAAATATGGGAGCTGTACAGGTTCTAGATAATTTCTCAGATATATGTACATCGGAAGAGATCAATCTTCTCATTACACAGGGACAATATGCTTGTCCGGTTTTAAGAGATGAGGACTTCTCTGATCTTAATCTGCAGCTGAAGTCTATTGAGGATATGTTGACTAAATCAAAATTACTCAATGAAGAGACTCCAAAAGAGCTTATTCCGATTAACAGAATTGATTATGAACAATCAACAGATCCACGGTCAACATACTGTACTCGCCCCTCTGAAATGTTAAGAATGCTTGTTATCCATCACACGGCTACCGAAGAAGAGATGTCGCCAACTGAGATAAATCAAATGCATCTTGAAAATAGGACAAATTCTGGTGAACCCTGGAAGATGGTAGGTTATAATTATATGGTTAGTTCAAGTTTTGATGGAGCAACACCGAGAAATCCGAAAGTGTTTCAAGGCCGGGAAGATACAGTCAAGGGAGCACATGCTGGCGGCTACTCTGCTCCTCTATCAAGCTATGAAACAGACTTCTATGAAAAGCTTAATATACAATGTGGTAATGAAGAAGTAGGCATGAAAACAGGATCTGCACTTGATCAACTTGATAGCTCAGGAGGGATAAGTGGTAACCTTATATCACTTGGGATCGCAATTATAGGTAACTTCTCTCCCTTTAAATTTGAACTTATTGATGGTGTATTTGTACCTATTAATCCAGACAGTGAACCATATGATTCTCCTAGTAATCAACAAATTGATGCTACAGCTAGACTTGCATGTGATCTTCAGAAGAAACATAAAAATCTGAAAACAATTGTTCCTCATTCATACTTTAAGATTACTGACTGCCCAGGATCCCTAATTAAGTATCTTAATCAGATCAAGGATAGAGCAACAATTTATGGTTGTTCATTTACTGTCAAACACACAAAAGCGGAGGGGAACAAATGATAAAGCTATTCATTATATCGCTCCTACTTTGTTCACAAAATGTCATGTCTAATGAAGGAGAAATTAAGATAACTATTAACTCTTACTTAAAAGCACTATCAACACAGGATCTTTCTTCTCTGAAGAAACTTACAACAGAAAAGTTCTATAAATCTTTAACGAAAAATAATAATCTAAAAAAGTCTAATGGTCCGACTAAAGATAACTTTGATTTTGATATAAAAGTAAAAAAAGCCGAAAGAATAAAAGGACGATTTTTTGTAAATATTAAAAATAAGCACTCAGATCACTTTGGAGATTATTGGTTTGTTCTTGATATGCGAGCAAAATCTTATATTATTTCAGAAATGAGAATGATTGAAGAGTAATTAGAATACATCCTTACAGCGGAATTTAAAGTCTGATTCAAATTTTGATACCGATGCAGGAGTTCTTCCCGTTTCTTTCTTTAGGTAACCTAAACGCCTCTTATCATTTTCACATACTTTATTTAAGACTGATAAGTACTCTTCAAACGCTGCAACTGGGTATGGGATTCCATATGCACTAGATACAAAGCTTGCTTTCTGGCCTGAAACCTCAGGGAATTCAGTTTTGATTCCGTGCTTATTTAGGACATCATCAAAGCTATCAAAATAGGCCCCAACTTGATAAAAGCGTGTCACTGCTTTCTTAAAGGAAAGTTGTCCAGTTGATTGATCTAAAATTTTCATGCAGTTAAAACGATCTTTAATTCTCCCGGGAAAGAGTTCATTATGCACACGACACTCCATCATAAAGGCTTGAACTTCACCTCCGGTCCCTTCAATAGTATTCTTAATAAATTCAGATAATGAAAAATTCCTCACGTAAGGATTAAAATTTTTGCGATATACGTAATGTGTAAGTTCATGGGCCAGATCTAATAAGGCCTCATATTGACTTAGGTCTTTATTTAGGAAAACCTTGGATTGTGATTCATAAATAACTCGATCAGGGTCATGAGGACTGAAACGTCTGGTTAATGTGGTATCAGTTAAAGAACCATCCCCTGCTGAAACAATATCGTATAGTGTTTCGTTGTTTTCTTCTGCTTTCGCCTTAGCCTTTTTTAGCAAAGACTTGCCAGTCTTAGATTTTATAAGAATTTGATAAAGGTTTTTTAGATTTAGTCTTTCACTTGAGCTAAATTCTTGCCAATTTTTATTTGGATTTGAATTACCTTCAACAAATAAATACTCAGCACTTGCTAAGTTCATAGTTAAAAAAGGAATAAAGAGTATAATTAATAGCCTCATCAAAGACTATTTCGGCTTAAACACCTAAGGATTTAAAGGAATAATACTCGGTCGGAAAACATGGCCACTACCCGAGAGAAATACTCAGTCGAACGGAGTGATATCTATCTAAGGTTTAGTTTATCTATATTTTCCTCTATTTCTTTTATAATTTGTGGACGGACTTTAAAGAAGGCATCCTGCTCATTTCTTCCATTTGAGACTTTAGCCACAATATAACTTCCAATTTTTTTACCAAAAGAATTCTTGGCCTCTAGATTTATTGAAAAAGTAAATTTTTTAAAGCCTCTCACTTTAAGATATTCTTCTTTCATTTTATAATCAATTTCTACCAGCCAGTTGTTATGACTTGTAACGAGTTTATATCCAATTGAAGTAAAGTTCTCCTCGAGCTTTTTTTTAAGAACTCTAGGAGTATCATTTGAGGCACGAAAAATAATTTTTCTATCGCCACCAATTTTAAACTTAAGTTCATTAATTTGTGATAACTCAATACGACGTTGACTACCCACTCCGTTGATTAATATTATCTTTTCATTGAGCATCTCTCTTTTATTGAACAAAGTTACTAATTTATTTATAAGGATTCGGCTCCGTTGTAAGTACAATTGACTGATTTCATCATCGACTTGATCTAGCTCTTGAGTAATAAGTTTAGCTGCAATGTTTTTATTAATGGCGGCCAATGAGAACATGACCCCATGTTTCTTAAAGCGCTTTTTAATATATGCACCTTTTAATAAGTAATTTACTTGTTGCTTTATTTCGTCCGCAACATATTCCTGCATGCGATTCTTCTCATCTCCAGTAAAACTTGTTTTAGAAAATTGAAATTCCGAAGTCACTTTAGTTTCAAATATTCCTGCCAGTGCTTTTTTCGAATGAGCATCACTTGAAGTAAAAGATTCTCCCTCTCCAGATGCACAAATTTCAGTCTTAAGACAGCCCTCAGAAGCTGCATAAATCCACTCTGGCCCTTCAGTGTCAGTGGTTGTAGTTGTTATAGAGGCTTTCTTTTTTACTTGTGAACAGCTCACTAATACGAGTAATACCAATGCTATACTTATCTTCATAAAGTTCCTTTATTTGACCTTTAAAAGCATATTTCATCCTAGCTTAAAGTCAACTCGTCACAAGTTGTTAGATTCTTCTTATATCAACAGCAAGGTAGTGTTTTCCTTACGCAACTGGTTAAGGCATTAATCGTAAAATATGATACAAATAAGTTAATTTAAATTAACACGGAGGATAAGGATGGAACACAAACTACCAGAGTTACCATGGGCACAGGATGCTTTAGAACCACATATTTCAGCTGAGACACTTAGCTACCACTATGGGAAGCACCATAACGCTTATGTAACTAAGCTTAATGCTGCTATACCAGGAACTGAGTTTGCTGAGATGTCGCTTGAAGATATTGTTATGAAGTCAGAAGGCGGAGTATTTAATAATGCTGCTCAAGTTTGGAATCATACATTTTACTGGAATTGTTTAGCACCTAAAACTGGTGGCCCTGCTACCGGAGCAATTGCTGAAAAAATCAATGCAAAATGGGGATCATTTGATAAATTTCAAGAGGAATTTACAAATACAGCAGCAACAAACTTTGGTTCTGCATGGACTTGGCTTGTTGAAAATAATGGTGAGCTTGAGATTTTTAATACCTCTAACGCTGACACACCAATGAAGCACGGAAGAAAAGCATTAATGACAATTGATGTTTGGGAGCATGCTTACTATGTAGACTATAGAAATGCGAGACCTGACTATATCAAGGCTTTTTGGGCCCTAGTAAATTGGGATTTCGTTAACTCAAACTTATAATCCTATAATAAATTCATAATAAAGGCCCTGTTTAAAGACAGGGCCTTTTTTTTTAGTTAGAATTCCAAAATGTATCAGATCCGAACTTTTAACTATATCATAGCCCTCTTCTTGTCTCTTTTTGTAACGACACCTTTTGCTATTTTTCGCCCGTTTAACCCCGAAAATAATAAAGTTATCATGTGTGTACTAAGATTCTTCATGTATTTTTTATGTGGTATTAGGCTTCACTCAGAAGGCAACGATATCCTTGAGCAGACTCGCCCATCAGTTGCGATTACTAATCATCAACACAACTTAGATGCTGGAGTTGTCGCTGGATTTTTCAGTAAAAGATTAGTTATCCTCGGAAAGTATGAACTTATTTTTGTTCCCTACTTTGGTCAAATTTATATGTTATTTGGAAACTTGGTTATCAAAAGAGGTAATAGA
The DNA here is from genome assembly GCA_913058265.1 of uncultured Oligoflexia bacterium. Lineage (GTDB taxonomy): Bacteria > Bdellovibrionota > Bacteriovoracia > Bacteriovoracales > Bacteriovoracaceae. Next base: position 82,220 of record CAJXPQ010000004.1, on the reverse strand, counting down.
AGAGAGTCTTTAAAATCTATGGCCTTGCTTGAGAAGCGAATTGTTGAAGAAGATCTTAGTGTTCTTGTTTTTCCTGAAGGAACTAGAAATACAAATGAAGAGCTACTTCCATTTAAAAAGGGTGCCTACCTTACGGCGATTAAGACTCAGACTCCTCTCGTGCCAATTTCGATTTCCCAGTACAAAGCGAAAAATCAACTTGGTAAAATTGGTTTTATGGAAGTCTATATGAAGGTTCATGAGCCAATTCCTACGGCTGGACTCACCAAAGATGATATCCCAAGGCTCATTGAGCAATCTAGAATAATTATTAACGATGGAATCATTGAGTTAAATAGGAAGTATCTTTAGTAGATATAATCCAAGCTAAATGTCATTAACATCTTCTCATAGTTATCATCATCTTGATCGGCCACTTGAGTCGCAGAGCTAAGATCTGCAGTCAAATAAAGCTTTCGCCCAACAGGTCGGTTCATATTCAAACCATAAGTTGTAAGACCTGTTATCCCCTTGTCAGTATCTTCAATATAATTTGTATTAGCAATACTTGCGTAAACAGTCGGATTAAATAAACCCCACAAGGTTGGAAATATTAAGTCGACTCTAGACGTAACAGTATTACTATCACTTGCTTTTGCTGTGGCATCATCAAAGCGAGTAATATTATAGTTATTATACCAAAACACAGTACAGAACTTTAGAAGTACTATCTGTTCATAGGATAATCCATAGCTTGCCGTACTAAGTGTTTCAACCTCTGCGGCAGTCGTTGTATAGTTAAATCTAAAGGTTGAGGGATTATTCTCAAATATTTGCAGTTCTTCTGATAAGGTCAATCCATAAGCTGTGCTAGCAAAATCAAGATTTTCATCCTCGTCCGCATCGTCAGCGGTATAAGTGTAATCTAGATCAAAGTAAAAAGTAGCGGGTGCATCATTATAAATATGTTCAAAATTTGTTTTAATGGCTCCTTTTAAAAAGTAATTGTTCTTACTCATGATACCGATCTCTTCAGAATTATACTTAGTATAAGCAGCACTTACTTCAGGCGCCATTGAAAATGATGAACTTGGGTAGAATGAATACCTAGAAAAGAAAGAAGCCGTGTAATAGTTCGCAGCATACTCTTTAGCTTCAAGATCCTTCTTATTTTCCTCGGATGTTAAAGTGACATTATCATCAGCTCCATAAAGAAGAGTCGCTTTAATGTATTGAGGTGGTCTTGCAGTAGGCTTTCCATTTCTCATTCTAAAAAGAGTTATTTCATATTTTCGCTCTAGGTTTTCGATCTTCTCACGAATTTTTTCTGCCAGTCTATTCTGTTCATTTACCTTAAGAGCTTTTCTGTATTGTGGAATAACATATTTTTTAATGGAATTAAAAGGATCTCTTCTCTTCTCTACTTGCATTAAATAGATATCACCAATTTCAAGTCTTGCCGCCTGAATAACGTCCTGAGTTTTTTCTTTTGGGAGCTTCTCTAACATATTATAAAAACTAACTGCTTTCTTATAGTCTTTTAATTCTTTTGATATGGAAGCGATATAGTAAAGAGAAACGGCCATTTTAAATTTCTTTTTCACTGACTTTTTAAAGGCAATTCGAGCTCTTTTATACTTCTCAGAAACATAGAGAACTTGTCCGTATTCATAATAAAGATCTTGACTGTCGTATTTGGCATCAACAGCTTTTTTTAAAAACTCTTCAGCAAGCTCGTAATCATTTAAGCGGGAATAGCTCATCCCTTTCCAATAATAAACGAGTGATTGAATTTGTTTACCTAGCTTAGAGTTCTTCTTAATTCTTGACTCTAAATCATCTAAGATTTCTATTACAATTTCATATTTACCTTCTTCAAATGTCGTAAATATATTTTGAATAAGCTTCTTAGAGCTTAGTTTCTTTTTTGTTGCAGCACTCGCAGTGCAAACACTAAATAACGTAACGAGAACAAGGAAAGTTCGCATATATAACACCTCAATATATTGAAATTATACAAGCAAATGTAAATAGAATAAAGAGGCAAAAACAAAGGCAGGATATACCTGCCTTTATTGATTTTTATATTTATTAGTTTTAATTGATATTGATCTTTACTCGTGTTTTCCCTGGTGGTGGTGGCCCTGACACAGATGCACCGTTGAAGTTATCTGGTTGTTGACATGTTGAACAGTCAGAAGGTCTTGGTGGCCTAGCAAGATCTCTCTCACTCCCAGCAACAATTCCTTCACCAGTTATGACTTGACCATCTGGCTTAATGACTCTTCCATCAGCTGATATCTTTGTTCCATCTTTTAGTACTACAGTACCGTCTGGAGAAACCATAGTACCATCTGGATTAACTATAGTTCCGTCATCCATCACTTTCACACTGTCTGGGTTATCTGAATTTTCTAATTTATTAAATTCATCTTGCATTTTTTCTGGATTATCCATCATCCCTGCTGGAGATGGCCCAATCTCAATATCTGTTGATGGAGTAATATACTCAACTGTTGGAGCGTTATCCAAAGATGGCATTTGATCTACTGGTTTGATATCTAGAATTACAACTTCATTTGCAACTCCAGTTTCTACATTCATCTTTAAGAGTTGTCCCTCGTCTGTTAACTTGAAGCCTTCAGGTGGAACATATTCTCCGTTTCCAGTAGAGCCTCCCATAGTCGTAGAAACCCATTCACCTGCATTTGGATCAAACTGTGAATCAATACCTGGAGGTATAATTGTACCAGTTTCTAAATGGACCATGACTCCATCTGCGGGCTTTACATCATCACCTCTAATAAATCCTTTTGAGTCTTCAAGGTCTGCTTTTACTTGTCCAGCATCTCTTGTCTCATTCTGAGACTTGGTATTTACAGATATATTAGTTAATTTTTTAATTTGATTTTTTAGATTTCCAGTGTCTGAAGATACAATATCCCCACTTAGCCCTGGAGGAACTTTAGATCTAAATTTCTTAGAGTTTTTCATATTAGAAACTTCAAAATTTTGATTACGTTCTAACTTAGAAAATTGCCTCTGATTTAGTTTTGCAGGAACCGTTGGCCTAGTCTTATTTCTCATAGCAACTGACACTTCACCAGGATTAATAAATCGACCTCTTTGAACAATGCCCTCAAGGTCTCTAAGGTTATCGCCCTTCTTAATCTTATTAAAGACAATTGCCCCTTCAAATAAAACTGCAGTTGCTGCACCTGTAACTTGATTTGCTGAAAACATAAAGTCCGTACCACGAACTCCCATGACAGCATTTCTTGATTTAATAAATAACTTGGACTTACTCTTGTCCATATCCAAATAACTTTTGGTTACTTGTGATCTGATTTTTCCTGTTAAGACATTAATAACACCAGCTTCATCTTTGCTGAATTTTTCTATTTTGAGTGAAGATTTAGGTCCGATATTCATTGAGGACTTATCAATAAACTTCAGCCTTACGAAACTTTTATTTGAAGTGGTAATGATTGTTCCTTCAGTTAACCACTGGTCTTTCTTAATCTTACCTTTATCACCGTTCGGTGCTAGCAATTCAGCATTACCACGAACAAGTTTTACTATCGCAACTTTCTTGGCCTTCTGACTAGAAAACGCGAATAAGCTGACTACAATTAATAATGTACATAATAAGTTTTTTTTCATTACTTCTCATCCTATTCAATAAGCCCAGTGTCTTTATCGGAAAACAGGAGCTAATAATTAGACTCATGCTGTATTATCTAACTTAACAAGCCTTCAGAGTAAAACACAAGTAATTTCAACAACATAGAGACAAGCAAGAATAGTTGGATTTTCTACTTTGGCAATAATGTAGGGCAATGGGCAAGTGAGCTATGAGGGTTAATACCCAACAAGTGCTCCAATTCAATAGAGCGGATCTTCTTCGCACTATCTGGATATACCTTAGAGAATACACATAAAGCGTAGATCTCTGCAAACCACTCATCCTGATTCTTCAAAGCATATAGTGACGGGATACTCTTTGGGTAAAGGAAGCTAATTTGTTGATCAAACCTGGCACCAGCAGATGGCACAAAAAACTCAGATTTATTAAGAAATTTCATACGCTCTTTTTTGCCAACAACACGGTGAAATTGATTTGAGAAATTTAAAAATTTTCTATGCTCAGCTCTCCACTGCTTATCTGTTGAGCCAAGGTACTTCTTATTCATATCAATATGATTGATCACTTTTTTCGAATGACGAAATTGATTTAAATACTTTCCTTTATATTTTAAAGTATCCCATGTCCAAGAAAACTTCCTTGCATAGGAGTCAATATCAAAATCTAAACTATGGGCAACCTCGTGGGTAAGAGAATGAATGATGAGTGGAATAACATAAGAGTTAATATATCTTTTGTACTCTGTATCTTTAAAGCGTTTCTTATATTGATTATCAATATACTTTGCAAGCTTAAGTGGGTAATACTCAAGAGTATTTGTATGTGCAATATAAGAAAAGAAGACATTGGCGCCATAGCTAAATAACTGTCTCTGGGCCCTTAAATTTTTAATTCGGTGATTTGTAATTAATTTTTTATCATTTAAGACATTAAAGATTTCGAGTACTAGTAATTCATGTTTAATGTCTTCAACTGATAAAAGATTTACTTCATTCTTTTTAATTTCTTCAGTTACAAGCTTCGCTTTCTTTTGACTTAAATAATTGTTAGTGACCTGAACTGGAGTTATGAGTGCTAAACCTGGAATATCACCTAATGAACTATCATTAAGGTTGTCTATGCCGTCGTTATCCCAGTCAGTATCTTCTGCGGTCATAATATACTTTTCTCCAGAGCTAGCGAAAGTAAAGTCTCTAATGCCATCATTATCAAAATCTCCAAGGAGGAGTTTAAATTCTGAGCCTGATAGTTTTTCCTGAATATCTTTGAGTTCTTCAGGAAGGAAGAGTTTATCAACAGAGATTGGGTTTCTAATACTAAACTTAGAAAGACTAAATCCTGCAGGCACTTGGTTATAAATAATACGTGTCTTCATTTTTGTAGTTAAATTATCTTTAAAAGTTCTAAGCAATGCCTGCTCATCATCTCTATAGCCTTTTGGTTCATAGACTTCGACTTTAAAGTTGTTCAGTTTTGATTTAAGGTCATCAACATGGAGACCTCCGATAATAACAGCAATCTTATCTTGTTTCGCACTTGATATTGCATTCATAAAAGAGTCATTTCTCTTGTAAATCAACATCTCAAACTCTGATAAAGCTTCAGTTGCTTTTCTTAAAGTAAACTTTATGGGTGCTTTAATTTCAAACTCTGAAAAAAGTTCTTGTAACTTATCTAAGTACAAATAGTATTTCTCTTGGCTTTTAGACTTTGCTTCTATTAAGCGATTATAGAAACCTAAAAACCCTTTAATATCAGAGAATGCTCGTAAGTTATCTTTAATTAATTTATCATTATCGCCACAGATAACCTTAAGTTCAGGATATTTAGCTTTAAGCTTCAAGGGTATTGGTGCCATGATATTAGCAAAGTTCTTATTGTCGATCTGAGCTTTAAGGTTATCTAAGTTCCAACTGTGAAAGGTTGTTTTAAAGTTTTGATCGATCTCCCCTTCACATCCCTCACTCACAATTAAGTTAATTTGTTTTTTTTCAATAAGGTTCTCTAAGTATAAATAAATGTCTTTTTGATTTTCATATGGCCCAAGAGCTTTAGATTTTTCAATATCACTCGTATCAACTCCCGGGGATAAATGCCACTGCTTAACTAGCAGAACATCTTTTTTCTGGTAACATGAAACTATAGATATAATTATGATAATAGCTGACAGAAATTTCATTTTTTAACCACACATACCTTTTCCATCATAGGAATAACTTCGAGTTGTACTTTTTTCTTCTTTAGATAAACTTGACACTCATTTTCATCAATAGGATCACTTATATTCCATTGTTGAAACATCGCCATTTTTTTCTTTCCAATTATACCTCGACCAGGATACCGCTCATTCATATAAATATAAATACGTGCAATATCTCCCTTAACTCGATCTGATGGAGTTGCCTTTCTTTTGTTTACACTAAGTCCATCCTTACAAAGCTCAAATTCCTTTGAGACTGAATCTACAAAACTATAGTTGGATCTTAGTCCGTTAACAGCACCAATACTTGGAACAAGGTTAAAGATATTACCTTCCATCTGTTTAAAAAGTTTATTCTTCTTTCTTGCACACTTTCTTGGGCTTTTACTTTTTTTACCACATACTTTCTTATGATCTCTCCACTCTTCAAATGAAAATCCAAAAGCATGGGCCGGGACGATATGCTCCCACTCTAAACGTTTTTGTCTTTTTTTAAGCTTTTTGGTTAAGATCTTACACTTCTTAGACTTAATACTTTTGGCCTGATAAGAGCAATCACAATAGAAGGTCTGGCCCTTAGTTCCATAAACACTCCTGGCAAGAGAAGTCTTTACTGAAGAAAAGCTAAGCGCAAAAGCACTATCAGACATGAAAAAAGCTATAAGTAGCTGAATACAGACTATTTTTTTTCCTATAATAGTGTTTAATATTTGAACGGCCATACTAAGACTTTACAATAGAATCAAATAAGAAGGCAAATACTGGCATAATTAGTTTATGGAAAAAGTTCTTTTAGTTATTTTTATATTAGTAGGTATCTCGCAAACGTCGTTTGCTAGTACATTTAAATTTAACAATAAAAATATTAACTCACTAGTGTCACTAATTTGCCACGATATGAAAGTAGATCTAAACAACAACGATATTCATGTTAGCAAGGTGTTAATTGATAGAAACCAGTATGGTAAATCCAACAAAGACACACGTATAGATATCTCAGGTGTTTGTAATACTCAAGTTGATAGCAGAACAAGGAAGGTGACTCGTATAGGTGATGAAATATCGATTAGTATAGACTTAGCTGATCTTCGTAATATTCAGGGGAATGTTGGAATTGATATGGTAAGGCTCAATTTTTCAAAAAGAAATAACCAATTAGATAGTTATGAATTAATAAGATTAGTTAATAACTCAAAGCACACTATATCGCTAAGAAATTCTAATTGGGCATCAAGTGATTCAATGTTCAACCTAGGCAATGAATCAAAAATAAAGATCACACCATCAAGGTCTATAAGTGCTATTGAAAATCATGGTGCACTAAATCTAGATACCAACACACTCTTCTATAATATTTGGTCATATCAAGCTTATGGCTGCTCTTCAAGTTTAAAGCTTTCACAGAGCAGATGCGAAAAGCTTTTTTCAATAGTTAATCAATAGCTTACTTTACTTCAATTCTGAAAAAATTGTTTGTAGGACGTGCATTAGGAAATGAAGTACAACCTGTAGTGGCCTGCATTCCTTCGACAGTTTGGATCCCCAAATACTCAACACCGCCGACTGCTCTCATTTGGAACATGTTACTAAAATTCCTAGAACATTCTTCATTATCTGAATTTTTTGAAAGTCTATTTGTACTACAATCAGGAGAAACTGCGTAGCATTTCTGGCTCCCACCTGAAAAGTTTTGTCTATACGCATAGGCATATCGTTTTGGACAAGCTGGTTGGCTACCACACCTCTCTCCGCAAGAGTTAGTAAACACTTCATTTCCACAACCTGGAATAGTTGGACATGGTGGGTATTTTCCTCTTTTAATCGTACAAGTTCTTCCCGTTCCACAACCATCATCGACTGGATAAGCTGTACAGCTAGTAACATCTTTAGCTCCACAATTTAGCGCAGGGCCACGGTCTCTTGAACACTGACACATTATCTTTGTACCAGATAAATTTGGAGAATAACTAGAGAAGTCTGGTTTAGGACAAATAATTCCCTTACAATCAACTCCGCCTGAAGCATTGAAGCCAGATGCTACTTGAGTTCCTGTACATATTTTTCCTGCAAAATTTGATATATTTCCGCCTAAACCTAAGCTTAATAAATTATTTTTAAAGTAGTTTGTAGACAAAGTTCCTAAAGGAATATTTACTCCATTACATTGAGTCGTTCCACCTGCTCCTAAAACAGCACAGGCAAGTCGCCCCAAAGTTCCAGAAAAAAATCCCGAGTTAATATTACTAGTGTCACACCTACCTGTGGTATCATCAAAGTGACCTCCCAAGGCACTACAAAATGAACTAAAAGAATTATCCACTCCGGCCGTCTCAAAACTTGAACAGAGTGTCTCTGTGGTACTTTGAAACTTCTGAATAAAGAAGGTATCTGTTTTTTCTTGTTGAGTTCCTTTGTTAACATTCTTCTTAAGAAATCTCACTCTGTACTCTTGCTCTCTTCCTCCGTTCAAAGAATTAGCAAGCTCAATACCTTTTACAAAGACCTGAAGTCCGATATCATTATTTAGATCCGGGGTATAGTTACCGATTTTCTGAAAAGCTCCTAACGGCCCTTCCATTGCAAGCTTACATTGATCTGCGTTCGCAAGTATTGTCTTAATATCAAGCATCGTATTTTCCACAATACTATTTTGATTCATATCAATCAGCAGCTTATTTCTCTCGACTGAATTTTCAAGCACATAGTAGACACCAACGCCGAGTGCAGCAAACGCCAGCAATGAAGTTGCAACTCCAGCACCAGCTTGATTTTTTAATAATTTTAATAAAGTCTTCAACTAACATTCTCCCTCAGTATAAGGCTTAACAATCAACACCTTTAGTGCAAAAACCAACCTCAATACAAGACACATTACCAGCATTATTGATTCCACGGATAAAAGTATTTGATCCTCTACAGGCCTGATCAAAATTATTTCTTTTATTTCCCTGGAGGGTGATTCCGGATGAGTTGATATTTTGCATTTCAACATTACCCGTAACGGAAATAGAGTTACATTTTCCTCCGCCAAAGCTTCCCTTGAAAACGTCCTTACAAATATCTTTTATTATATTTTGTATAAACACTTCATTACCAGTCATTGCTTTAAAGTCACAGCTAAAAGTGTCCTGAATACCATCAACAAATGATCCGCCTAATGATTCACAAGCAATTTTATTAGAAGTCTTAATAGATTCATTTTCGAAGTCAACACAACCCGAAAAATCACCGGCGGCACTAAACTGAGCATGTGCGAAAACTTTACGAACAGGTGTCTGTGCCATATCAGGTAAGTTTCGATCAAATGTTACATAGATTGAGACCGGTAAAACCTGAATCCGATTTGACCTCGGAGGCATAATCGTACGAATGTTCTTTACTTTTATTTTTTTATTCTCAAGATTAGCACTAACACTACTTAAGTCTATAGTTCGCGGATCATTACCTACCATTAGATCACAGCTTGCCTTAACTCTTAATTTTTGTTTTAAAAGACGCATATAAGAATCAATAGCTATGTTTTGCTGCCCAATACTTGCGCCTGACTGAGATTTCTGTGCAAGCTTTATTCCACCTAAAGAGACGATTGCAATAAGTCCAATCGTTACAATGATCTCTACTAAAGACAACCCTTTCTCAATTAAAATTTTCTTAAGAATTATCTTAAGAATTATCTTCATATACACCTTACTCAAAGCTGACTCCACGACAGGACCTAGAAGTACCAGATACATTTAACGACACTAAATATTGATTACCACTACATTTTGAATGGTTAAATTTTGTACGACATTGTGATTTTTCACTAATGCAAACTTTTGAAGGGCTTAAATTCGTAGAGTTAAATGTTCCAGTAATTGCTATCGATTTGCAAGTAGATCCGTTAAACTCTCCTCCTATCATTTTACATAGATTACTTTGTATTATAGCACTTAGGTCAGGTTGAATATTTTTTATATCACAGATGGAGCCATTCATAGATCCCCCGACCATCTCACACATACTAGCTAAACTCTCAGTTTCAATTTCTGATGCATCGTAATGATTGCACTCAATACTTCCATTATCATTGATAAAGATATCAGCAGTAACCTCACGAACAAGTACGATTGACTCATCAGCATTCGAAGGGTGCTTTTTTATAAAGTCTACTTTTACAATAATAGGTACCTGTCCACTAGTGCCACTCATTTCGATATTGATATCACCTAACTTCATCTGCCCTGAAAGCTCTCGACCAATTTCTAAGCCCACAACTCTCGCGTCGATAGGCATAGGAGGTAGGTTACCTTTTTCACCTTTAAATATCTTTGTATTTGAAGCTAATGAAGACTGTGTCGTACCTTCAAAAATTCTGTCACAAACTGATTTTTTTCTAAAGGCAGTACTCAATTGCTTTAAAGTCGTCTCCATACTTAAGCTTTTACGGTTCAAATTCAACACATCTTGTTGATTTTTTAGATTTTGAGCTACGATTAAAGCAATCCCCCCAAAAACAGCAACACTAATAACAGTTTCTAGCGCTGAGAAACCTAAACGATTATAAATAAACTTTTTCAAATAACCTTTCATGTTAGAACCTAATTAATACAAGTTACTTATTTAATTCTGAGTGATAGATACTTCCATCGCTTTCTAACTAATCGCTAATGCGAACTGGTTGAGATTCATTAGACCTAACAATATAAGCGCCAACAATAAGTTTAGTGATTTAAGTATCGGATTGATCTGTATTCGCAAGTGTTTTCTCAATGTCAAGCATCGTGTTTCAGCAATACTACTTTGATTCGTATCAATCAGCAGCTTATTTCTCTCAACGGAATTTTCAAGCATATAGTAGACACTACCGCCAAGTGCAGCAAACGCCACCAATGAAGTTGCAACTCCAGCACCAACTTGATTTTTTAATAATTTTAATAAAATCTTCAACTAATATCCTCCAAGAATATATCAGCTTATTATAACCTATTTATTTTGTTTAGCTAAAGGACAGAGATTGATAAAGCTTAAAGAAAGGAGGAATTATTACTCCCCCCTTTCTATTGTATTGAAATCATTCGTTTAAGTTCTATTCATCCCTACTCATTCTAAACTGTGGTTCATCTGCATCACTTAGTTGCGCCTCACCAAGCTGCCCTTCTTGGTGGGCAATTAGCACTGTAACCGCTGCATCACCAGTTACATTAACAGTAGTTCTTAGCATATCTAGAATCCTATCGACTCCAAGAATAAGGGCGATACCAGCACTTGGAACCCCAATTGCTTCAAGAACAATTAAGAGCATTATAATTCCAGCACCAGGAATGGCAACGGTACCAACTGAAGCTAATACTGCTGTAAATATAATCGTTAACTGATCTCCGAATGTGAGATCAATGCCTGTGGCCTGAGCAATAAAACAAGCGGCAACGGCCTGGTAACAAGCTGTTCCGTCCATATTAATTGTCGAACCTAGAGGAAGTACGAATGATGATACTTCTTCTTCAACACCTAAGTTCTTTTCACATCTCTCCATTGTGACTGGAAGAGTTGCACCAGAAGAACTAGTAGAAAATGCTAATAGCTGTGCTGGAGCAATCCCTTTAAAGAATGTTGAGAGTTTCATTGGCGTGAAAAATTTAATCATAACTGGGAATGTAACCCCCGCATGTAGAAGTAAAGAAAACACAACTACAAAACAGTAAAATCCAAGTGCAGATATGAGATCTACAATTTGGGAGACATCATCTCCCGCCACGGACACGATGGTATTGGCCAATAAAGAAAAGACACCATATGGAGCTAGAAACATCGTCATATCGACGACTCTAAGAACTACCTCATTTGCAATATCTAGTAAGTTTACTAGTTGATCTGATTTTGAATTATCTAATTGAATCAGAGCAATACCAAAAAGGATTGCAACGATAACAACTTGAAGCATATTTCTATTATTAGCTGAAGCTGCAATAAAATTCTCCGGAACCATATCTATAATGGGTTGTAGAGGACCTCTATCCTGTGCTTTTTTAGCATTACTTGCTTTGGCATCAACAGTTTCTTGGTAACTTGCTTTCAATTTGTTTGTAAGCTCACTTGGTATTGATTTTCCTGGCTGAAAAAGATTAACCATAATCAAACCAATTGAAACTGCCACCGCTGTCGTAAATAAATATACAGCAATTGTTTTCCCTCCCATACGAGAGAGCTTTTTAATATCAGACAGTGAAGCAACACCAACAATAAGTGAGGTTAAAACTAACGGAACCGCTATTAGTTTTAGAAGGTTAATAAAGATAACTCCCCAAGGAGATATCCAATCAAGTGTGAACTGTTGCCACCCCATGGTTGCGGCAAGAATACCGTAACTTAAACCTAGAACCATACCAATGATGATCTTCCAATGGAGTTTTTGATACCACTTCATTAATAACCTCTTTAATTAATTTTAATATTATTAATAGTTTAGGTAATTATAGAAAGAATGCAATTCAATAATATTTTCCGCTTAAGGAGGTGAGCTATAATTCAGGCTGTAAGAATGGTTCGTGATAGGCGTCTAAAATAGTTGCCCTATTCAGATCAATCACAACATTCTTGAGTTCTTTGTATGGGTATTTGAAAGGTAACGCAAAGATAAGGAAGAGTTGTTTCCACATAATGACTGTATCTGACTTAGTAAACTCAGCTTGAACTTCATTCTTTTGATTTTTAAATATTGTTGTAATAGTGAATTCATCAGTAGATTTAGAAGGATATAAAAATAAGGTCAAACCTGTAAGGATGGCCTGATTCATGCTACCAATCCCCTTTTGGGTAAGGTTGATTTCAGCAATATAAGTCGCTTTACCTTTTGGTACTAGCTTGAATAGGTCGGACTCTTCGTAGGCTTTCAAAATCAGTTCTTTAATTTCTAATTTTTTTTGATCATTGATTTCATCTTGCTTCATTTCGCCATTATAAAAGACTTGATACTCTTTAAAATCAACTGCAAGCGCGACTTTTTCTTTAAGCTGCATCTCTTTTGGAAAAGTAACAATTTTATCTGAATCATTTAATCTCCATGCTGCACAAGAAGAAAAAATTAAAATAATGAAAAAATTTACAATGAACTTCATAAAGCCTCTATTCTATTTGTCCGTTAACTATGTTTATCAAATCAGAGTTAGAGAAGTCTATCAAGTTTAATTCAGGATAAATTTTATCATTTTCAAGCTTTAGTCGTTTAATTGGAGAATAATTTAATGTATCACCATTATTTGTCCTCACCATTCTATCAGACTCATAGATTTGAACACTTCCAAGGCCTGAAGCTATTAGCTGACTATTTGAGTTTATCGTTAATGAAGAATGTTCATCAATTCCTATTCCTCTCATTCTGTCTTGATTAAAATCTGATTGAGCACGAAACATAAAAACTAACAGTCTTCCTTCACGACCTCTTTCTGAAAAATGTGTATCAGTGATAACTTTCTCTAACGAAGTAATCCCAAGAAATCCATCTGTAATAGAAATATAATTGGCCTTAGGATTTCTTAAGGCAGTAGAACTTCTTACTCCACCCTCTCTAGCAGTGAAGATAAACTCTCCCATAATCGCAAGTCCAGCACTTGTACCTCCGAGAACGATCCCTTCATTAACTCTTTTTTTAAGCAAAGCGTGTAACTTTGAATTTTTAATTCTTGAGATATAATGAAACTGGTTACCTCCTGAAAAGAATATTGCCTCGGCATTTTTTATTTTATTTAAAACAAACTCTTCATCAACTGATTGCTTACTTAGTAAGGCTATTGTCTCAACAGAATCCACAGGTATGGCGAACTCCTTAGACATATTCCAAAGGTCATGGGTGTAACGCTGATTAACATAAGGCTTACCAGTTAACACCACAATATCTCCGCCATTTGTTGCTTTAAGAAATGATTTGAAGCCATTGGGTTCATTTCCCCCTCCCCCTAAAAGTAGAAGGTGAGACTCGGAATAAGTTAGCTTATTTGTGCTGGCACCAATTTTATTATAAAGTATATTCTTGGATAAATTTTGAACGCGACCAAATAAAACTCGTCTTCCCACTACGGAACTATATACTTCTCATGCCCCACACTAGGGATACTTAAAAAAGTATGCTCGCTACTAGGTAGATGTTTTTTTGTGTAGTAATGAAAATTTATTGATCTTTCAAAGCGATCAACACCTTGAAGCTTGGCTTCACAGCTGCGATCCAACATATCTGTACCGTTATCTGCCTCTGCCATTAAATAGATCACTTTTTTACTAGAAAAATTCTCTCTCAGCTCTTTTACTGTTAATTGCTCTAGGTATTTCGCTCTCTCTTTTACTCCGTAAATATAATGAATAAATTCAGGACAATTGGGGTCTTCATGCTGCACAAAATTTGCATTGATAAACTTATATCGCTCAGATTGTAAATACATATATGACGTTGGATTTGATGGAGCAAAGGTCACCTAAATGTTCCTATCAATTCTTGTTCCAACAGCATATCGCTGAGTGAATTGCCCACCTGCAGAATGGCCAGTAATTATAACTTCATCGATTCCACTCTTTTTTAATTTTGAAATAAGTCTATCCAGGACTTCAAATGAACTAACTTCGTCAGTATCTTGAGATAAATAACCATATTTCCATTTTTGATACCAACGCCTCCCCCAATAAAGCTCATCCTCAGCTTTAGTATCGTCAGAGCGCTTAAAGTGTGGAGCAATAATAAGGTGTGTATCAAGCTCACCAGCATTCGTAGCGACTTTTATAAGGTTATTAAAATAATTATCCCATCTCTCAGGGCACCATGAACATCGATAATCGCCTCAGAGATTTTCTCAGGAAGATTATTTAATTTATAATTTGAATAATAAGTAAGGTAAGATTGGTCAATCCTAAAAGATCTTGCGCAATTGCTTGCCTCAATACATGCGGAGGTTGAGCTTGCAAAAGATAAATCTACAACCACCAGTAATAGTAGGCTTAAAATATAATGCATATACTCACCTTAATAGGTAAGGATAAGTAGCAGAAATGATGGGTTGCCTCACACTCAGTAAGTAACAGGTATGAGTTATTGAAATTACTAGTCGACTGTGAGCGTTAATCCCGTAGCGCCCTGGCCACAGTCATAGGAGCCTTTCCATACTCCACTAACAGGAGAATTTGTTCCTTTAATATCTCTACGCAAGGTAAAAGTTTTACAGAACGGTGACTCCACCTTTCCGCTAAAGGTGTCGCTCTTAGGATTATAGATCCCAGACAATGGAACCATATCGTAATCTTTAGGTCTGTTAACCCAAGAAAATCCACCTAAAGAAAGTCTTCCGCTCTTATCATCGTACTGTCCTCGCATTTTGTAAGAGCCACTCGGTATTCCAGGGTTTTGTGAAGAAGCATAAAACATAAAAATCGCATTAATTGAAAAGTTTGTAACAACTGGCTTTGGTGTCGTTTCTTTCTTAATGATAGGTTTTACTTTAGGTTCAACTTTTACTTTTGTCAGTTTCCCCTTCTTAACCTCTTCGTTCTTTACAACTTGTTTTTGTTGAATCATTGAAACAAAAATCATCACGAAAAGTAAATCTAACAACGATGTTAGTTGAACAACTGCTTTCCTTGGTTTTTTATAAGCTGTACTTGCTCTCATCGATTCCTTAATTCTCAGTTAAGATAAATGAATACTTGAAACTATTCTCTTAAAGTCTGAACTCTCATTTATAACTCTTTCTATTTTTGGTTGGAAGGTACTCTCGATAATCATAAAGATAATAGAGAGTGAAATCCCCAAGATAGTCGTATCCATGGCAAGAACAAAGGCATTTGAAAGAGAAGAGACATCAATTTGTCCACCTGATTGAAAAGCCGTTTGAGCAATAGCTAAGATTGTTCCTAGAATTCCTAATAGTGGAAATATCTGAACTAAAGTAGACATAACACTGGCATAAATCTCTATTTTATAATGACGACTATAAAAAGGTCTTTGACTAACCTTTTTAGCATTTTTCATAAAATCTTTTTTATGTTCTGGGTCTGAAGTAACCTTTGTACTTATAAAGTCTAAAGCTGACTCAATTCTTTCATGAATACTTTGAGAGGAATCACTATCAGGAGCGTCAGAGAATCCCTTTAAAAGATTATCAGATACATCTGCTAATACTAACTCATGCTTTCTCATCATTAAGAAGACATTTACCACGAGATAAATTTCAACTATTGCAAAAGCATAAATGATGAAAAAAATATTATTTGTTATAAAATTGAATAAATTCTGAATCAATGATGAATCCACGAATTCGCCTCCCAAGTATATCTAGTATATTGATATATTTTAGGTTTCATGAGGATTTAAGTCCAATTAAGGCAATATTTCCCTACTCACTCGAATGGTAATAGACCTCGAGCTCTCCTCTCTCATAACTTGGAATAGGTTTGGACTTATTAGTCTTATAGTCAAAGTGGATCATAATACACTGGCAATGACAGACCTTAACTTCGTCTTGAAAGATTTCATGCACAATAGTAAGAGAGCTATTACCAAGTTTACTTAGTGAGGTTTGAAGCTTTACGCTCTTGCCGAAGTTAATTTGTTTAAGGTAATCAATATTATTTTTAACAATAATAAGTCTCCACTTCGCTAGATCAAGATCTGGAGTGAATATTCGAAATAAAGGAATTCTTGCTTGTTCGCACCACTCTAAAGGAACTGCATTATTCACATGCCCGAGACCATCTAACTCACAAAATCTTGGTTCAATTTCTAACTCTAATATTTTTCTTTCCATCATTTTATTCCCTTATATATATAATATAACTAATCCCATAACCTAATGAAAAGTCTTAATGACAGTTGATTCCTAATTAGCTATGAATAAGTAATGAATAAAGACTTTTCACATAAAAAACTCCTTTCTTTCGATACCGAAAAACAAATCAGAATTTTGTTTGAGCTAGCATCATACATTGAATATAATCGACTTGAAGTATCAAGCACTCAGTTTCTAAAGCTAACAAGGTACCATGATGATCTCAAATTATCTGAGAGTGAATTTATTCAAAAGCTAAGTAAAGAGTTCTACAAAGTTAAACAACTTGATTATCAATTCCAAATCTATCTGATGAATCTGGAGCGCTTACTTGGGCAATCAAAGAAAGAGTATGACTTCCTGGTTCGAACTAAAGATACAGATAATACCCCAAAAACTTTTCCTATCGTATGCGTACTTGACTCAGTAAGGTCTGCTCACAATATAGGTTCTATGTTTAGAAATGCTGAATGCTTTGGAGTTGATAAGGTATACCTCTGTGGGCTATCGCCAGATAGTAAACACCCTCAGGTCATAAAGACAGCAATGGGAACATCTGAATTAACTTTATCCGAATATATTAAAGATGCTAAAGTATGTGTTCAAAAGCTAAAAGATGATGGGTATAAAATCATAGCAGTCGAGACTGCGCACAATGCGACGATACTAGAAAAGTATAAACCTGATAATGAGAAATTAGCACTTCTCTTTGGCCATGAACAATTCGGTCTCTCGCTTGAGCTATTAGAGATAAGTGATCATATAATTAAGATTGATCTATCAGGAAGGAAAAATTCATTAAATGTTTCTATTTCACAGGCAATTGTCCTTAACCACCTTACAAGCCAACTAGGCTAAGCTCACTCCAACTTTGTACTCACCTCTTTCAATTTGAGCAATATGCACAACCTTACCAGACACCAATTGACTTCCTAATTGCGGAACTCTTAAGGTTAATTTATCTCCGGGTATAAACTTTGCTATATTTCTTGTCTGAATATTTAAACCTAGACCTTTAGAGCAGTAATCATAGAGCTGGGCACTGAAAGATAATTTTTTAAAAGATTTATCAAAAGTGTCGCCAAGATCATAATGAACTCTTGCTTCAAACTCACCGCAGTCAATTCTCTCTTTACTTCTTTTCTCTTTCGTTAGAATTTGAACTGGTATCTTAACTGCCATCTTAAAATCTGAGATGAATGAAATATCTGCCTTAAAGACCATTACCTCACTCTCCCAAAAGCAATATAAGTCTTCATTAGGTTCAAAATCAAATGGTCTATCTCCAGAAGTGAAAAAGATTTCACTGCGATCCATATCAACTCTAAGTATAGGACAGGTATTCATTCTACGACTATCACCGTGCTTCTCTTGCCATAAATTTACTTTGATCTTCTCGATACCCATCTTATGGACAACATAATGAATCTTTTTTAAATCAAAAATCTTCTTCATTTCTTTTAGCATAACTTCCCTTCCTATTGCTATAGGGGGATAGTGCAAGGAAAATGCCAAGTTCTTAACTAATATTAAGTCGGTTTTTTGGATATTCTGGCCCTAAATATAAGGTTTAGGGCCAAACTGCATAAACTATAGTGAATCAATAATGGAATTAAGTGTTGAACTAGGTCTCATTGCTTTGGCCAACTTTGCATCATCCGTATGATAGTAACCACCCATATCAATCTTTTTTCCCTGAACTGTAACCAACTCTTCAACAATCTTAGCCTCATTAGATTCAAGCTCTGAAGCAAGCTTAGTAAAGATCTCTTTTAGCTCAGAATCCTCGTTTTGAGTCGCAATTGCTTGTGCCCAATACATCGCCAAATAGAAATGACTGCCACGGTTATCTAGTTCACCTACTTTTCGAGAAGGAGATTTATTGTTTTTAAGAAACATTGTATTTGCGTTATCTAATGCTTTCGCAAGTACACCTGCTTTTGTGTTCGATTTTTTCTCAGCAATATCTTCAAGTGAAACTGCCAGCGCTAAAAACTCTCCAAGAGAATCCCAACGAAGATGATTCTCAGTTTCAAATTGTTGAACATGTTTTGGGGCCGACCCACCAGCACCAGTCTCAAACAGCCCACCACCCTTTAGCAGTGGAACTATAGATAACATTTTCGCACTTGTACCAAGCTCTAAAATAGGAAATAGATCTGTTAAATAGTCTCTTAAAACATTTCCAGTAACTGAAATAGTATCCTTACCGGCCTTTACTCTCTCTAAAGTATATTCACATGCAGCAGTAGCATCTAAAACTTTAATTTCAAGTCCACTAGTATCATGAGCAGGAAGATAAGCTTCAACCTTTTTAATTAGTTCTGCATCATGTGCTCTTTTACTGTCTAGCCAAAAAATAGCAGCAGAACCAGTTGCTCTTGCTCTATTAACTCCTAGCTTTACCCAGTCTTTAATTGGCTCATCTTTTGTCTGACACATTCTAAAAATATCACCAGTTTCTACGGAGTGCTCCATAAGAACAGCACCTGCGCCATCAACGACTTGCATTTTACCAGCACCGGGAGACTTAAATGTCTTATCATGTGAACCATACTCTTCAGCCTTTTTGGCCATCAGTCCAACATTGGCCACATTCCCCATTGTCGTGACATCAAAAGCACCGTGCTTCTTACAAAAATCAATTGTCGCTTGGTAAATTCCAGCATACGACCTGTCAGGAATAAGTGCCTTGGTATCAAACGTTTTACCATCTTTATCCCACATTTTTCCAGAAGTTCTAATCATCGCTGGCATAGAGGCATCTATGATCACATCACTTGGAACGTGAAGGTTTGTAATACCTTTATCAGAGTCTACCATGGCAAGTGGTGGTCTCGTCGTATAAACCTCTTCAATCGCAGCTTTTATTTCATTCTCTTTAGCGTGCCCAGAAATTTTAGAGTATACATCTCCTAGTCCATTTGAAGAATTAACTCCAAGTTCAGAAAACTCACTGGCATACTTTGTAAATACATCTTTGTAATATACTTCAACACATTGACCAAAAATATAAGGATCTGAAACCTTCATCATAGTTGCTTTCATATGTAAGGATAGAATGACTTCAGGATCTGTAGTAGAGCTAATTTCTTTTTCAAAATAATCACGTAGCGCTTTTAATCCCATAACAGCAGAATCAATAACCTCGCCCTGTTCAATCGCAAAATCTTCCTTTAAAGATTTCATCTCTCCAGAATCACTTACAAACTGAATATTTACCTTTGTATCTGCAGGAGCAGTATAAGATTTTTCTGATCCATAAAAATCATTCGCTTCCATTGAAGCAACATTCGTTTTTGAGTCTTTTGACCAAGCTCCCATAGAATGAGGATTATCCTTAGCAAATTGCTTTACAGCTGCAGCCACTCGTCGGTCAGAGTTACCTTCTCTAAGAACTGGATTTACAGCAGAACCTAAAACTTTCGCGTATCTTTGCTTAACATTCTTATCTTCATCTGTTTGAGGTGACTCAGGAAAGTCTGGAAGCTTATAACCTGCAACTTGTAATTCTTTAATCACTGACTGTAATTGGGGAACAGAAGCTGAAATATTTGGAAGCTTTATGATATTTGCTTCGGCCGTTTTTGCTAGAGAGCCTAGCTCCGCAAGAGCATCTAGAACCTTTTGATCAGCTGGAAGGAGGTCTGAAAAATTAGATAGGACTCTACATGCTAGAGATATATCTCTAAGCTCGATCGCAATATCAGCTTTTCCAGTAAAAGCTCTTACGATGGGTAAAAATGAATGAGTTGCTAAAGCTGGAGCTTCATCTGTTTTTGTGTACATGATTGTTGATTTAGTCATCTTGCCTATCCTTGAAAATCTAATTTAAGTCTTTGAAATCTATGAAAATATAACATATTCAAGTTAAGTCGTCATCTTATAGAACAATTGTCTGATGTCTTAATATTATATGCGCCTAATCATTTGCTAAAAATACTACCCAGTCTTATTCAAAGTATTGCTAGATATTTGAAATTCCGTTAGAAATGCTGAATGAAAATAGCATTAATTATTATTTTGTATTTGCCCTCACTTGGGGCACTGGCCTCAGCATTTAAAAATTTAGATATCTTAAAAGAAGAGACCGACCCAATTCGGTATATGATTCCATTTGACCAAGTCACGACTGGTGAAATAGACGATAAAGTATTTACAAAGATTATAACCTAGGTTTACTAGGTTTATGTGAACGAAGGTGTAAGCCAGGAAAGATTTTTAAATCTCTACATGGACTGGTAAAACCCTTATTTTTCGGCCTGGGCCTCAGAGTTATCAGATACTCAGTTTCAGATAAATTTTTGGGGAGGCTTTGCAGCTATCCTTATGCATCTTTACCCGGATAGAGATCTTCCAACATACGAAAAAAGCGCTCCAGAGGTTCCCGAAACGCTTTATAATTCATATCCAAGTCTTCAATCTAGAATTGATATTTTTAAAAATGCAAGTAAGTGTCTTGAGGGTAACTGCAAGAGGAACCCTTGTTGGTATAAGTAATTATTTAGTTAACTTAATACTCATATCACTTGTCATACTTTTACTATTATCTTGCTTCTCTATTTGAACTTCGTTCCCTAAAACTCTTATTTTATAATTACCAAAAAGTTCTGTCTCACCTGTATCTAAAATATTTGTAATTGTACCAAGAACGGTATTACTTGTTTCTTCGGTCACACAGGTTTTGACTGCTAAAATTCCTGACTCACCATCTTTCTTCACCTTATGGCATCCTTCCATAGCAAAGTCGTAGTTTTTCCCCAAAACTTCAAAGTTTACTCGGTTTGCATCAATAGATACATCATGAGCGCTCGAGTAGTGGGTACCTTTTTGATTTGGGAGCGTTACCTCTATTTGCATCTCATCTGCCATAAAACCAGTACTAACTTGAGATAAGACATCTGGACTTACAGCTCCTGCTGAAAGTGAAGATAGCATTAAGATTGAACCTATGATTTTAAGCATAACTGACTCCTCTATTTTAAGTATTTGAGACAGTGTATCACTCAGAGTAATAGCGTTGGTTATAATTGTAATAAATGTAAGCTGTGTATACTTTCTAGACAGTGTAGATGTATATAATTAAATATCTAGACCAGTTTATGCAGCGTTAGTTTCAGGTTAGTGGGGCTAATTGCAAAAAACTGGCCTAGAATTATTTCATCAAAATGATGAAGCTAGCTGATTATTTCTTCTGGACTCAAGCCAGTCTAAAAACTGTTGCCACCAAATAGGTAATTCTGGCTTAGGCTTAGGTTCTTCAACTTTTGGTACAAAGCTAAGCACTGTACTTATAAGGGTTACATCCTCTCCACGTCCGGCATCAACTCCAATCATATTAGATACTCGGCAATTCATACTTGAATCCCACACGTAGTCCTGCTCTCCTCTAACAAGTATTCCCTCAACTAAGCCTGTCTTAGAATTGAATACTGCCGAGCCAGAGTTCCCACCATAGGTATCAAGATTAGTTACCATGAAAACAGAATTCACATCTCTCACCGTTCCCTTATCAGTCACCTTTGTGGGTAACCCTGATGGATGACCTATAACTACCAAGCTATCTCCTTTAGAAGGTGTGCCGTCACGTCGAAGCTTAAGAGGTTTCTTATCTGTCACCTCTCGGTCAAGTTCAATAACTGCATAATCGTTCTCTGAATCAGTATTTAATTCTTGAGATATTATTTTTGTACATTTATAAACACTCGATTTTTTTACTGTGACTTCTGATTGTGAAGAAAACTCAACCTTATAATCAAAAACCCACGAGCTATTTTTACAACTTGATTCGGATTTCACACAATGTCCGGCCGTAACTAACAGCTTAGGGCCCACAAGAAAACCAGAGCAATTGGCAGCAACAGGTTGATCTGCAAAACGCTCATGAGAGCAAACACCTGAATCTTTCAACGTATCCGATTCCAGTGAATACTCCTCAGAGTTTAGTTCGACAATTTTATATTTAGAAATCATCGCTGCGGTAGACTCTGAAAGTTTCAGATAAAGTGGAGTGATAACATTCATTACATCCTCCCTATTATCATCACCATATATGACTTTGATTTGCGCTTGACCAGCAAATGATAGCGTTGAAATTAATAAAGTCGTTGGTATTAAAAGGATTTTGAACATGTATTTCCCTTATCTGAATAGAAATAGCTAAATGCTATTCGAGGAAAATGATCCCTTATTATTGAATCAGAATCAATATTTATTTACTTACAAATAATTCGCGGAAATGCACTGCTGATGGGGAGTTACAGTGTCAGAGTGACACTATTCTAAGTCTTGAAAAAAGTTTCGATCTAAGCCTGCTTCAAATAATTTGTTAACATTTTTAGGAACAAGACCAGTAAACTCAAGTCCATGATCGCCTAAACGACCAATCTCTTGGGTTAAGATCGTATCACCTTCCATATTTGAGACTTCAGAGATTCGTGTGATACATCTTTGATTTTCTCTGTTTCTTCCAAGATGAACAATGAAGTCAATAGATGTAGACATTTGCTCTCGTACTGCCTTTAAAGGAACAGTATATCCAGATAGTAAATAAAGGTTCTCAATTCGTTTTAAGCTTTCTGCTGGTGAATTGGCGTGAACAGAGCACATGCTTCCATCATGTCCAGTATTCATAGCTTGCAAGAGATCAAAAGCCTCTGCACCTCTAACCTCTCCAATAATAATTCGGTCAGGTCTCATTCTTAAAGTATTTCTAACGAGAATCCTTGTATCAAGTGGATTTTGAAGATGTGTAAAGTTAGGTGCTGATATAAGGCTTACATGATTTGGAGCTTCAAAGTTAAGCTCTCTCGTATCTTCAATTGTAACAATTCTCTCAGTTGGATGAATTTCTTGCAGCAACAGGTTTAACATTGTTGTTTTACCGGAACTTGTGCCTCCAGAGACAATAATGTTTGACTTGGAAACCACAAGACTCTTTAAGAACTGTATCCATCTGTCAGTAATTAGAAACTTACCATCAAGCTCATCAAGGGAATTGATATTTTGTAGGTACTTTCGAATTGTTATGGCCGGATAGCCTTCAGTATAACTTTGATGAACCATATTTATGCGACTTCCGTCATCAATAACATCATCTATAATTGGGTGTTCAGCATCAAACTTTTTATGAGCTCTAGTGGCCACATCTAATGAAAAGTCGAAAAGGTCTTTATCTTTAATTTCGACATTAAGGCGAATAAGTTCACCATCCCTTTCAATATAAACATACTCTGGACTATTTATAATAATCTCAGTTACACCTTTTTTCTTTTTTAAGTCATCAAGTAAATTCCAAACACTATTCATTTTATATCCTAGGTACTAATAAAAAATCTCGATCAGATATGCCATAAGCATATTTTAACAATACTCGAACTATAGCTTCGCCTTCATCTTTTGAAAGAACGGAAAATATATCATCAAGCTTTCCCTTCGTTTTTACAAGAGTCTGCTCCGCCTTCTCTTTGCCAAGTATCAAAAGTAATGTCCAAGTTATTAGGATTAACCAATCAGGATAGCGACTTCGTGATTTTGAAAGAATCAGAATTTCATCAACTTCAGGAGGGATAACCATAAAATCCCCAGCAAGAAAGTCAAAACTATCTTCCATATGAATGTCAGAAAGTTTGAGATAAAGCCCTAATAGAAAAACCCGACTATTTCCTTCTGAAAACATAAAATTAAAACGATTCTCAAGATCTAGTATGTCGTGGACTTCATCAATTTCGTCCTGCATTTGAAATTTTCCATACCTAGCATGATGTATATAGGTTTCTGTTAACCTATTACGAATACCTTCCAAGCCCATACTCGAAATAAGGGTACTAACATTACCTTTTTTTAATTTATCTTTATATGAGTTTTTTATATGTAAACTAAGGAAATCATCCTTCTCGATAACTTTGATAATCTCTGAAGTTGAAGTCCTATTATTCTTTAAAGAAAAAGAACATACCTGAGCGATCGAGTTCGGAACTTCTATTCGCGGAAAGTCTAATAACATGTTTTACCTCTTCAAATATTTTAACTATAATTAATGTTAAAGGAAAGAGCATTTATGTCATTACCCCATTATAAATATATACAAGTCAACTCAAGCAATCAAAGAATGATATATGCGCAGTTAAATCAAATCAAATTTGAGCTAGGACCATACGTTTTTATCGTAGAAACACTTGGTGATAAGCAAGCCGAAGCCATTTCAAATATCGATCAATATATTACAGGTCATAGAGTTAGTATCTTTCCATATGCACCATATATCATCGGTAATGCTAGTGACTATAAGGGTAAAATATTAGTTGTATCAGCAAAAGAAGATTTGCCCTTTTTTTTCAAAGTAAAATCGCGGCCTCTTGGAACAAAAGAGAGTGTCATCATGAATAAGATCGACTTAAAAAGAAAAAATCTACAAAATATGAATAGCATAGAATATAATCCTGTTCTTAAGGAGTATGCTCGAACACACAAAATTATTAATCAGCTTCAAAAAGAAAATAATTTTCTAGAAGATATTATTAATAATACTGGAGGAGAGCATGTCTAAAAAGAAATCAGGCGACAACGAACTCATTGGCTTTAAAGAGTTTCTTGAACATGATGATGTAAAGAAACAAGGAATTTATGAATCAAAAAAATTTAGAGGCTTTGATCTTATAACGTTTCTTGAAAGAGAGTCCGAGAGGCTGAGTTGCCAAATAAGTTTATTTGAAGAAAAGGCATTTATTTTAAGAAAGTTTCCTCAAGACGTAAAAATAATCTCAGAGCAAGAAGAAAAAAACTTTGCTTTACAGACAAAAGCAGTTGAAAAAGTAATGGATAAAAATTCCGTATTCTACCAAAACCTGGATATGGTCCTTCAAGACCATTTTAATTATTCGGTATCGAGTTCAGCAGAATAGGTCCACCAATATGCTTAAAGTCCTCATCCCCTAGAGTATCAAAATCATAGCCGCTTAGGTGCTCTGACAGGATCCCATAGAAATACTCTCCAAAGTTATTAATGCTCGAGAAACCAAATTTTTCAATAAATTCCGAAAGTGAATTTTTCATCTTCACATTATCGAATGGTATGAGAAAATACTCACCGTCAGAATCGTTTCGAATAAAGTATTCCTTGAAAAATTCTCTAAGCTCACTAATAGAGACTCCCATTTTATTAACATCGGTGCCACTAAAGTATCCAAGTGAAAAGTTTATATAGCTAGAAATAATAATGGACTCGAAATCTATATTTTCGACCTCATAGTTTAAATAAAACTCATCGTGGAGCTTACCATCTGCCTTTAGTTTTTGGAACATGGTGAAGAATGAATTAATAAAAGGAAGGCTCTCTGTAAAGAGAGTGACGTCTTTTTTCCAGTACTCATAAACAGTGAGGTTATTAACCTCACTGGCATGTAAAGCTGCACCATAGGCCTTAACTTTTGGAATATCTAGTTCAGAGTTATCCAAAAATGAATTCCACCAGGCTCCCAGAAAATATTCAAAATCTTCAGACTCAAAGGGTGTTTTTACAAGTGACTTCTTAACTTTGTTCTTGAGAAGCATAATGAGAGTATGACCCACTTTATATAAATCAAAGAAGTCGAAGCGAGTAAAAAGACTCTTATCACCTGACTCCAATGACTTCATCTTCACATACTGAAGTCCAAGCTCCATTGTATTTCGAGTATGCTTCCCAATTCGAGTGAGCTCAATACGGCCACCCTTTAAGGCATCGTTGATCGTAATAGTTGAATTTACCATGCGAATAAAAGTGAAATGTAGATAATTTAAACGACCTTCATCCTTAACCTTTGCAAGCTCTTTTAAAATATTCTCCATGTCGCTATCAAAACTGACAAGGGCAGAGCTATGCAGACTTTGATTCTGAGCTGTGAGGTCAATATTTGCAGTGACTTGAATTTTTTTATTAATAAAATTATCGATTTGCTTAAAGCTTGCAAACGGGTGAAGTTTCTCAATGGCTTCATAATAGTCAACAAAACCAAAGTCTCTAAGTCTATCTTTTTTTATTTGATATCTTTGCTCTTGAAGCTCTGAAAAATTATCATTAATTAACTTGAATAAAGTCGTATAAGCGACTTCAACGCCAAACTTAGAGTAAATCATACGCACTAAATATTTTAATTCATTTGGATATGTATATTCTTCAGAATACTCGATCAGTAAAAGCATATCATCTGTTAAAAAATAATAGTCGTGATCTGGATACTCAGGCTCCTCAGTGTCAAAGGTATGAATATTAACTCGTGACTTTAAATACAAATAAAAATCTTCTGAGGTTACAAACTCTTGAGTAAGGTCATGGTCCTCAACTTTTGAATATACTTCAATCCAATGCTCAAAAGAATTAACATCTACAACATCTTTTCTCCACAAATCAAGATCTAGGAGACTTTGTCTTTGTGCCCTGGATAGTTTTGGTAGAATTTGAGCTATTTGATCTGTAGAAGTTCCCATCAGTGATATGTATAAAGGCTGAATAGGAATCATAGAAAGGTCTGTTCCAACATCAACGAGTTTTTCAATACCTTCAAATGTTTTATATGATTTAGCCTCAAATAAAATTTGAGATAGAATATCTTTTCTAATCATTGATAACCCCTTAATAATAGGGTCTATTGATACCCTAACAAACTAGGGACGTAAAGTATCAGTACGCTTATTTAAGTATCTTAGCTAGAGCGTGGCGCTCCCTCTCAGAAAAATTAAATGCTCCCGTTTTAAGTAGACCCTTGAGTTTCTCTTGAGTTTCAGGGGCACTAGGATCATTTGCAGCTAAATCGCCAAAGGCTCCTTGACTAGAGTTTGTGACGCCTTTCTTAGCAGTATTACTTAGTTCAGGTTTTACTTCCGGAATAACCGCTTTCTTGGGCTTGATCTTGGCAGCTAAGCCAAATTTAGACTTAACTTTTGCCTCAAGTTCAGCTTTAGATAACTTCTTAGGTTGACTCTGTTGCTCTGTAATATTTTTGTTATTGGTATTTTGGACTTTCATTGTATCCTCATAAATGCTAAAAGCTCTCCCAATGCGCCTATATATGATATAATAACAAATAGGTCAGATAGATTACAGAAGGTAAAAAATGCTATTATCTCAACCTGCACCTACTTTTAGTGATTTAGTGGATCAATTTCCAGATCTTGGAGCGATTTTATGGGACTTAGACGGAACCATACTTATGACTGAGGTTGTCCACGCGAATGCCTACAAGACTATTATCAATCAAAACGATGAAGATCTTGATGAATCTATAGATATTGCTGAGCTTGAAAAAAAGTGTATGGGCCAAACCGATCCTCGAGTTTTTAAAGAGCTTCAGCAGCTTGGAATGCTAACTAAATATGATGAAAAATCGTTTATTGAGCATAAGAACTTAACCATGCGTTCAGAGATTACAAAGTGGAAAACGGAAGATCTCTTACACACCGATCTAAAAAACCTTATTATATCGGCACATAAGCACGGAATAAAACAAGCTGTCGTGACTTCAAGTGAAAGAGATACTGCAGAAGTTTTATTAGAGCATGTAGGGCTGAGAGAGTACTTTCAATTCATTGTCGCTAGAGAAGATACAGAATATAACAAGCCTTCGCCGCAACCCTACCTAAAAGCGATGGATGACCTTGAATTAAAGTCTAATGAAGTTTTAATTTTTGAAGACTCAGAGGTAGGACTAACAGCAGCGAAAGAAAGTCAGTCTCATGTTATCCCAGCAAGATGGTACTACTAATTCTCAATAATCGTCAGTTCCCACTTATTATTGTTTTCAATATTATTGATAAGCTTAATATGCTCTATATTTTTAACTTTAATATCTATATTATTAACAACATAAAATGTCTCTCCAATAACATTGGTAATATTAAAAAGAGCATAGTGCATATTTTCATCAATTAAAAATTTAATAAAAGTAAGTGGGAATGGTGCTTTTATTGAACCAAGCTTATCTTTAGACTTCATCTCTTTTAAAGCACTTGGCTCTGTAAATTTAGAAATGCTCTTAGCAATAGTTTGACGCTGTTTTGAACCAAAAATATAATCATTTTTAAATTTAAACATATCAAGCTTAACTTCTTGAAGTAAGTTTTTCCTACGAAACTTTGAGGCCAAAAGAAAAGTACTACTAAGATCTTTCTTCTTAACTTCTTTTCTTAAATTCGTTTTAACTTTTTTGATTCTCTTTTTTTCTGCCTTAATTTTCTTAAGCGTTATTTTTTCAAATTCAGGCTTCTTTTCCTTGCTCTTTGAAGCTACAAGCTTTATCCCCTCGTCTTCAGTCTCTGGAGTCGCCCCAGAGAAAATACTCACAAGCCCCTTATCACTAATTGATTTTAGAAGACCGTACTCATAGATACTT
The DNA here is from genome assembly GCA_913058265.1 of uncultured Oligoflexia bacterium. Lineage (GTDB taxonomy): Bacteria > Bdellovibrionota > Bacteriovoracia > Bacteriovoracales > Bacteriovoracaceae. The sequence goes on along the minus strand of CAJXPQ010000004.1, from coordinate 53,240 downwards.
TCCTCGGGTGAAGGGTTTTCAAAAGAAAATTTAAATAAATCATTCAAATAGTACTTTTTAGCTTCTTCACCTCTACTCTCTTCTACATAACGACGAGTACACCCATAAAGGTAGTTATCTTCAATATCGTTTAGTAATCCTGAGTATATAACAGAGTTAAAGAGTGAGGGGGAGTATGAATAACCAAAATTTCTATCCAGTTCAGAACATATCATCATGAACTCAGCTAAGTCATCCTTACAGATTGTATTCAACGACTTACTCAGTCTCTTGGGGTCTTTACTCACTTTAGAATTAATTATGCGTACCTGCGCAAGATCTGAGGACTGATTACTCTTTAGTTTTGAAAGCCAATTTTTTCTACTTGTAATAGATGTATCTGTAACAGAGGAGCTAGTGGATGATATTTCTTTTCCAAAGTGAATCATACTTCTCTTAAAGAAGGTCATATCTGTCGTTTTACTTTTACACTCTTTAAAGATTTCCTTCCAGTTAAAACGACACAGATTGTTAAACTCAAAATTTTTTGAAATCGCTTCGTACTTCGCGAGAGATTGATATAAATGATTTAGTGCCATTAATCGAAAAGAAAAATGAATTTTCTCTTTATATTTTTTGTATTCTGATTTTGGACAAGTAATGGCCTCTCGATATTCATTAGAGAAGAAACTATTTAATTCAAAAAATTCCAGATTGAGTCTGTGATAAAAGTATTGATCACTCTGATACTCAGGATAAAAGTTCTCTCGTTTTAGGTCTCTTTGATCACTTAGAAACCTCTGTTCTATATCAACTCCATAAGCTGAAGAAGTGGTGAAGAGGAGAAATAATAAAACTTTGATCATTTTATCCATACCAGACTTAACCAAGGAATATAGGTAATAGCAATAAGTGCACCAATCATCAAAATGAGATAGGGAACAGCAACTTTGTATAGGTGTAAAACCGATTTATTGAATCGGAAACTACTAATAAATAAATTAATTCCAACTGGTGGCGTGATGTATCCAATTTCTAAGTTTGTTAGAAAAATTATTGCCAAGTGAACTGGATGTATACCAAACTCTTCAGCAATAGGTAAGATTAGTGGTACAACGACAATGATTGCGCTGAATATATCCATCACCGAACCGACAGCTAGAAGAAAAATATTTAAAAATAGAAGAAAGACATATTTATTATGAATAAGCTCTTTCATCATTTCAAGTAGTCTCAGAGGTATCTCTTCGTCGACAAGGTAATTAGTCATAGCAAGAGCACAGCACAGAATAAGAAGTATTGCTCCCACAAGACTCATACATTTCTTAATAATACCCGGTACATCTTTAAAGAAATCGATATCTCTATAAAGAACACACTCTATAAACAATACATAAAAAGCGCATATGGCCGAGGCTTCTGTTGGCGTAACAATTCCGGAGTAGATACCTCCTATAATTATAAATGGAAGCGGAATCTCATATCTTGCTTCTTTCATAGCAAGAGTTAACTCTTGTAAATTAAAAGATCCTCGCGTCTTCATACTCCCCTTGTAAATAGAGTATCCAGACAAAACAACAATTAATAAAATACCAGGAATAATACCGGCCAAGAAGAGCTGATCGATATCGACTCTAGCAACGATTCCATAGAGAATAATAGGTAGGCTTGGAGGAAACAGAAGACCCAATGATCCAGATGTTGTGATAATACCTAAGGTGAAATCTTCATCATAATTCTCTTTCATTAGCATCGGATACAAGAGCCCACCAAGAGCTATAATTGTGACACCGCTTGCACCTGTAAATGCAGTAAAGAAGGCACAAAGAACCAAACTGGCAATTGCAACCCCACCGGGTAACCATCCTAGAGATGCCTGAGCCAATCTCAACAGCCTTTGTGGAGACTTTGACTCTGCCATTAAGTACCCAGCAAAAGTGAAAAGTGGAATGGTAAGAAGTGTGGGTGCTGCCGCCATTTTATAAACTTCAACAGCAATTGCCGAAATATTTATATCTGCAAAAAAAAATGCCACAGAAGAGAACAAGATCATTATGGCGTAGATTGGAGTACCCATGATTGCAAGTAAAAGAATTGTTAAATATAAGGCCAGTTCCACTATTTTTGATCCTTTATAAACAAGTTTAAAAGGACTCGAAGTGAAATTAGCGACATCCCAGCGGGAATAATGCTTAATAAATAACCTGAGTGAATATTCAAGAATGATTCTTTTCCGAACTCGAACTCTATTTCGGCAAGATTGAAAGACGCATAAGTGAGTGTTACAACTGCGATTAATGTTGCAATACCAATAACTTTCTCAAGATAATAATTAATATTTTCATTGTTTGTTGACTCTAGAATACGGCTCAAGACATCAATTTTAATATGGTGTTTTTCACCAGTGGCCAGACTTCCCCCCAGGAAAGTTGCGAGAAAAACAATATGTCTAACTAAAGGTTCAATCCATAGCACTGAGGTTTCAAACCATCGAAGTAATATATTAGAGAGAGTCAATATCAGCATAAAGGCGACACAGATAATGACTCCCCACTTCGATAAATCTTCTAGAAATTGATCAAATCTTTTGATCATCTTAAGTCCTCTATCCTTTTAATCGCCTTACTTGATATGACTTTGTCTCTTAGTCTTTCAATGACATTCGCTCTGATACTCTCAGCATTGGCGAGATCCTCTTTTGAGAATTGAATAAATTCTACACCATTCTCTTTTAGAACCTTAAGTGAGGCTTCATTATCAGACACAGCAAGCTCATTCGCCTTTGCCACATATTTTTTAGAAATTTTCATAACAATATCTTGATGCTCTTTTGATAATTTAGACCATATTTTCTTTGTCACTACTAAGGCACCAATAGAATATGCTGTTGGGAAATCGATTAAATACTTTATTTTATTTTGCCACTGTAGCGCAACGATGCCTAATGGTGGTGCGTAAGCAGCGTCTATCATACCAGTAGATAAAGAAGAAGTTACATCTGTAATCGCTAAAGGCACAGAAACTAAACCCAACGATTCCATCAATGCAGCAATGAGCTGATCACCCTCCCAGGCCCACATCTTTACACCCTTCATTTCTTCAATACTTGTAACTTTCTTGGAACTTACAACATAAACCTTACCGATTCCATAAATCCCTAAATTCACAAAGTTCTTGGATTCAATACCTTTGTTGAAAAAGCTCTCTTGGCTTTGTATTGCCTTTAGAGCTTTTTGATCATCATGGTAAAAATTAAAAGGTATTTCAATGTTTCTTATATCTGAATATATTTCGCTTAATGTCTTTCCTGTAAAGATACCACCATGAAGTTGCCCAATTCTTAATTTACGAAGAACATCTGGTTCGTCACCTTGTGTTCCACCATAATAAATTTTAAGTCGTACTTCTCCGTCTGTGGCTGTTTTAATTTCCTTTGTCATATCTTTTAAAGTATTGGCCCAACTTGTTCCTTTAGGAACTAAGGTTGCAAGCTTGATACTTGTCTTCGCATATGTCATCTGACAAGAAAGAACTATGAGTAAGATTACTATTTTTTTCATTTATGCTTCCTTTAAAATAAGTCTTTTTCTATTTTCTTTAAAATATTATATCTTCTCATTGCCAAGGCATTGAATAGATTGAATTGATCTGTTCCGCTAAAATTTAATTGATCTTTAGGATCGTTACCAAGCTGAACATTATACCATTTATCAATTAAAATTTTAAGCTTTTTCATCTCAACTTGATACTCCTCTTCCTCAAGCATCGGAAGTAAGTAAAATTGAATATAACTTAATCTTGATAATAAATTATTTGGCCACTTCTTTTGTGCCAAAGCAAACTGTTTCATAGCCTTATCCTTACTACCGCCAAGTATGAGTGGTGTACTCGCCTCAATAACAGCAGAGAATAGAGTGCACATACCATTTTCAAGGTCAGGTTTTTTTGTACATATCCAATCAAGTAATACTTTTATATGAGTAAGCTTCCCCATCTTTGAAACATTTGTTCGTTGTAGATTCATAGATGAGCCTAGTGCTTGAGCAAAGTAAAATAATGCAATGTAATCATCTGAGGATGTCTGTGATTCAAAAACTTCATTAAGCATTGCAGGAAAGCCCTTATCATCAAACTGTGTTTTACTAATTCCAATTTCATTTAAAAATAAATACCCATACTTGATAGCTTTCTCATAATTTAGAATTACTCTCAAAGTTTTATCACTTTGCTCATCATTTAAGATATCTTCATAGGCTTCTGTCTCAAGCACTGCAAAAGTATACGCGGCATAACCCTTTACTAATAAAGTAAGTAGCTTCTTATTGGAGCGATCACTCGCCCACAGTCCCTCGATAAATTTAAGGTTTGCCGGAGCGGATTCTTTAAAAAAAATGTAGTCATTTTCCTTTAAAAGCTCATCACTACCTTCATAAATAATCCCCGCAGTAGACTTAACGGCGACTTTATTCACCATTGAACAAGAAAACATTATTGAAAACAGGGCCGGCCAAAATAAAACTCTCAGAGTTACTCCTATGGTAAACATATGAAATTACGTTATAATTTTATTATAATTGTTCAAAATTTTCCTTACTAGGCAAAGATAACTTACCTTTTTACCGTTTGGATGCAAAAGGGATGACTCTATGCTATACTCGAAATTCAGAAGTTCTTAAGTTAAAGCCTTGAGATACCGAAGACTTAGATATTAACCAAATACGAGGAGTTGATTATTGGAACTTTTTCGCAATTTGGGAGTAATATTAGCTAATTGAAGTCATTGTCACCTTAACTTGAATTGGCCTATTCTCCTGATAAAGAGAAGACTTTATTCACTATTGAGGCAACTATGAAAACAACAAAAAATGAAACACAAACGGCACAAACACCACTAAATGAAGATCAGAAAACGATGAGTATTCCTCAGGGAAGAATCATACCTTCTAGAAGCTTGAGACCCCAAAAATCGATGGTGAGAGTTCAGAGTTTAAAACCAAAAAGATTAAATATTGCAATGAAGGTTACTTCAAAAAAAGTAAACTCTTAGTCGCCTCTTATTTAAGCTTGAAAGATAGTTTTTCTAACTCTTGAATACTTCTATTTTTTAACATGTCTAAATTATTTAATTGCTTTTCTTGCTGGCTTATTAGGTAAGACTTTCTCAGTTTGAAAGCAACCTTAGTATATCTAATCCTAAATTTCACAAGTAAATATTGGCAAAGCCTTCTCTCTTTCCTTGTAAGTTTTTGTTTTCCTCTCCGCTCTGATTTCTTTGGCATTAAAATTCCATCACCACTTAAATCAATTGAGGACAAGCTTCCCGCACAAACACCTTTCTTTTGCTCAATGTATCTATCAACTAATTCATTAACAATAGCAATATTTGATATAAAATCCCCTTCTTCCTTTCCTAAAAGGGACTCCAATTTCAAAATGATACTATCTTCCGTAACTTCGGTATCCAGAAACTCGCTTGAGTTTTCTTGAGCCAAACAAATAACTGGTAGTAGCAGTACAAAAACAAATAATTTATTCAAAAAGATCTCTCCATTTTTTTTCTTTAAAACACAGTTCTAAATGCTTTATAACATCTGAAATTGGTAACCCTACGACGTTGGAGTAGCTACCATCAACTCGGCTTACAAACGACATAGCTTGCCCTTGAATACCATAGGCCCCTGCTTTATCTAGAGAGTCTTTACTATCAATATAGTCTTCTAGAATATCTAAGTCGATTTCATCAAAATAAACTTTAGTGGTTACAGCGAATGAGTAACAAAACTCCTTTGCCACAAATGAAACACCTGTTAAGACATCATGAGAACTATGACTTAAGCTCATGAGCATCTGCCTTGCTGCTGACATAGTTTTTGGCTTACCTAATAGAGTATTATCTTTTACAACGATGGTATCTGCACCAATAACAAATATATCGTCAGACTCTAACTTATTATAAACAGCTGCTGCTTTTTGAATCGCAAGGTCTTTAACAATATCCTCAGGTAGCTCATAACGACTTACCTCTTCAATATCAGCTGTTACGACTTCAAACTTTAAAGCAGTATATTCTAATAGCTCTCTCCTTCGGGGAGAAGCACTTCCTAGAATTATTTTATACTTTTTATTTTGCATATCTTAAAACCCATAATGAATATTGTGTATCTGTCATCTCTCGAACTAATTTTCTTTTTTTACTATATCTTGTTCTTAAGCTCATATAGTGTTTTGCCATAACAGTTTTTATCCTATCTATAGGATAGGAGAACTCCTCTGTTTTTTTGTATAGTTTACTCATAGTCGCCAGGTTTGTCGTCTCAACTCTTCTTGTATACTCATGGACAAACTTGTTACGAAGATTCATTTCATTTTCACTTAATTCATCCCAAATACGATATCCGGTCAACTGTGCATATTTTTTAAAAGAAAGATCTGTTTTAAAAACTTCAGCAAACTTCTCTTTAAGCCATATCTCACGCAAAAGATATAGAGAGGGAATTCTCTTGGTAAAACCTCTGGCCGCATCCAAAACATTGAGATTTTCATTTGAAGAAATCATTTCACGCCCTTTAGGGTCTACTTCATACCAAGTATTAAAGCCAAGTTTTTCGACTTTAAATTCTTTATATCCACGAAGTGTTACGTTGATATCAACTTTTTCTTCGTGCCTTGTTTTGAAACCATCTTGCTTCTCTGAAAGGTAAACTAAGCTTTTTCCATAATAGGTATAAGAAATATCCATATTGGCCATTTCTCCTTCAAAGGTAGCATTTGGTGTATAGATAAAAAAATGACTTTTCTTGTCACCTATCAAGCTATCATTTGCAGTAATATAATTATTTAGTTCCTTGTATTGATTTATGAATCCTGGATTTTTAACAATAGAATATTCTAGTTTTTCAACTTCATCTAACCTTCGATACTCTTTAATCATATAAAATTCACGATTCGCTCTTTTTTCCATAAGAGGCAAAAAGGCAAGGTCTGTTTCGGGTAAGTTACGCTCTAAATACTCACCACTCTCTCTCGTTTCATAATGAATATGGCCGAAATTGAGACGACTAAGAATGAAAAGTTTCTTTTTTGAGATATTGACTTCCATAAAGCTAACAGATGTCTTTGCTGAGAAGCGCACGATAGTCCCATCAATCAACATTACCCATAGCGCCGAATTCTCCAGTGTATAAACTTCATCCCCTTCGAATAGATTTGAATTATATTCGATAGAGTTTGATCGGCTCCCCCTATACATCTCACAAACACCGATGCACTTTATCACTTTCCCAATCCGTTCAAAGTGATTTACTTCTCTAAACTTTTGCTTCCAGCTTTCGTTACGATCCTTAACCTCTCTGTTCTTTATCCAAGTATTCAAATCAAACCAAGCAATTGGGTCAATACTGTCCCACTGGGTCGTATTTCTATCTTGCCCTTTAAATTTAAACTCATCCTTATCTAATTTCGACGAGTTAACATCCCAATCTTCATCAAATTTAGCGATACTTGTAGGGACAAGATTGAATTCATCTATGAGATCAGCATCAATTGCATCCAAGGCGTAGCCGCCTTGCACAATTATGAGAGATATTAAAAAAGCTAGAGTCTTCATATTACCCTTATCGTCCCAGTAATTTTAATTGTTTACTATTCAATTAAATGATAAATTGTTATGTTATTCAGGCAAATTTTACCCATACCTTAGGAGCAATATCAAATGTCACAAGACAATGAAGCTAACGAATCATTTTCATTTGTAAAAACAGAAGAGAGCATTCTCTCATTTTGGAATGAAAATCAGATATTTGAGAAGTCACTAGAGAAAACAAAAGATAAGGCACCTTATATATTTTATGACGGGCCACCATTTGCTACGGGCATGCCTCACCATGGCCATTTAGTTGCTTCAACAATCAAGGATATTATTCCTAGGTACTTTACCATGAAGGATCGCTATGTTTCCCGTCGCTGGGGATGGGATTGTCATGGCCTTCCGATTGAACAACAAATTGATAAAAAATTTGAAATGTCTGCAAGTGACTTTGTCGAAAAATATGGGATTGAAAAATACTGTCAAGAGTGTCGTGACATTGTCTTAACTTTCACAGGCCAATGGGAAAAAACAATTAATCGAATGGGGAGATGGGTTGATTTTAAGAACGACTACAAAACCATGGATAAAGATTACATGGAATCTGTATGGTGGGTATTTAAGCAAGCATGGGACAAAGGCTTAATCTATAAAGGAAATAAAATTGTTCCTTACTCTGTGGCGCTTGAGACCGGTTTATCAAACTTTGAAGCTACCTCAAACTATCAAGATGTTCAAGATCCTGCTGTCACAGTTATGTTTAAAATTCAAGATGAAGATGCTTACTTATCCGCATGGACGACTACACCATGGACTCTGCCATCTAACTTAGCACTCATTGTTAACTCTGATATTGACTACCAACTCGTTCACGAGAAATCGAAGGACATAAAATTCTATATAGCAAAAGAAAGAGTTGAATCATATAAAAAAGGTCATGACTTTGAAATCATAAAAGAAGTTAAAGGAAGTGACCTAGTAGGTAAAAAATACGAGCCACTCTTTCCTTATTTTAAAGACGAAGCGGCCAATGGTGCTTTCCAGGTTGTTAGTGATGACTATGTTACCACAACGGATGGTACTGGGATCGTTCATTCAGCTCCAGCTTTTGGTGAGGATGACAATAGAGTTTTGAAAGCTCATAAAATCTCAGCATTCGTTCAACCAATAAACTCGAAAGCCGAATTTACATCTGAAGTAACAGATTTTGCAGGAATCTATATTAAAGACGCTGACAAGCCGATCATTAAACACCTGAAAGATAATGGTCAGCTCTTTCATCAATCCGTACTAGTGCATAGTTATCCATTTTGTCCAAGGACAGATACTCCCCTCATCTACATGGCAATGCCACAATGGTACATGAAGGTTGAAGAGATCAAAGAACAACTACTAGAATCTAATTCTCAAATAAATTGGGTTCCAGGTCATATTAAAGAGGGACGATTTGGAAAATGGCTAGACGGCGCAAGAGATTGGGCAATTTCTAGATCTAGGTTCTGGGGAACTCCTTTACCGATTTGGGAAAATGAGGAATCAGGAAAGTTTCTTGCTATTGGTTCAATTGAAGAGTTAAAAAAATATACAGGTGTCGAAGTAGATGATCTTCACCGAGAGGTTGTAGACACACTTGAATTTACGATTGATGGTGAAGCTGGAACTTATAAAAGAATAAATGATGTATTTGACTGCTGGTTTGAATCGGGCTCAATGCCCTTTGCTCAACTTCACTACCCATTTGAAAACAAAGAAGTTTTTGATGCAGGTTTTCCTGCAGAATTTATTGCAGAAGGACTTGATCAAACAAGAGGCTGGTTTTATACACTGACAGTTTTATCAACCGCCCTCACAGGTAAACCTGCTTTTAAAAATGTTATCGTTAATGGAATGGTAATGGCCGGAGACGGTAAGAAGATGAGCAAGCGTCTTAAAAACTATACTGAACCAGATAAGATTATGCATGACTTCGGTGCTGATGCGCTTAGACTAACACTTATTAACTCTGGTCTGGTTAAAGGTGAAGAGCTGCGCTTTACTGATGAAGCCGTTAAGGACATGGTAAGAAGGGCACTACTTCCGTGGTACAACTCTTTCAAGTTTTTTCATACATACGCAAAAGTTGATAATTGGTCAGCAAAAGACAATTTCAAGCTTGGAGATAATATTCTTGATCGATGGCTAATATCAAAGCTACAAACACTCACGAAAGATGTAACTGAGCAAATGGAAGGATATAGACTCTATAATGTCGTCCCACAATTATTTACCTATATTGAAGACCTAACAAATTGGTACATAAGACTCAACAGAAGACGCTTTTGGGCGGACGGACTTAACGATGACAAGTGTGAGGCATACTCTGCTCTCTACTCTGCCCTAAAAGAGATGTCCAAGATTATGGCCCCATTTGCACCATTCTTATCTGAACATATCTTCCAAGAGCTTAAATCTTTTGGAGAAGATACACCTGAATCTGTTCATCTTTGTGACTATCCTGACTTCAAGTCAGAACTTATTGATGAAAGTTTAGAAGATGCTGTTGTTCGTATGCAAGAGCTTATTTTACTGGGACGACAAAAAAGAAATCAAGTAAATATTAAAGTAAAAACACCACTACAAAGTCTAACGGTCATTCATCAAAGCCAAGATCAGCTAGACGGAATATCAAAGTTAGAAATTTATATAAAAACAGAACTGAATATTAAAGAAGTTCTCTACTCTACAGATGAGGACAAATTTATTAAGCTCTACGCAAAACCGAACTCTAGAGTTCTTGGGAAAAGACTTGGTAAGGACTTTGGCAAGATGATGGGCATGATTAAAAAAGTAGACTCTGAGACCCTCAAATCATATGAGGCAAAAGGATCTATGGAGCTTGGTGGAGTCGAGCTAACTGGTGACGATATTCTTGTATACAGAGAGCCACTAGAAGGCCTAGAAGCTCTTTCAAATAGGTGGATAACAATTGATATGGACACTAACCTCACAGATAAATTAATTGATGAAGGCCTGGCGCGGGAAGTTGTCAACAGAATCCAGAGATCGAGAAAAGACTTACACTTTAATGTTGATGACAGAATCACTATTACGGCCAAAGCCGATGAAAAACTGACTCAAATTATTACTGACTTCAAAGAGCATATCCAAAAAGAAACTCTCACAACGAAAATAACGTTCACAGATGAGACTCTTACAGGTGGCATTGACTTTGACATTGAAAATAACAAAGTTAGATTACTACTAACGAAGTAATTACTTTTTGATATTATTCTCAGACGAAAGGATTAAATCATACCCTTTCGTCTTCTTTGCTCTCTTAAGCCAATCATACCAGTTCTCAGAATTAGGGAAGATGACCTCAGCCTCACATAAGTGATAACCAGGTACAGTTGGGAAGAGATGATGAAGAATATGCTGATTAAACCCCATCAATATATACTTTCTAATAAAACTTGGAAAGATAAGCGCCCGTGTAAAGGTGTCTTGTCCATGAAGGGGTATCATTTTAACCTCTTCACCATGTGATAACTGCTGAGGTATACTAGAATGCTGAGAGATGAGTAATGGATCGCTTAGCATAAGAAAAATGAAGTATGACAGCCCCCAAAAGCGAAAGAAGGAATCAACTCCAAGAATCGAGATCAGCGAAACATAAAAGATTATCAAAAAAATTATTGAAGAGATATTTTTTAATTTTGATTTTGGAAACATCGTGATTATTTTTTTTATATTCCAAAAGTTTCCAAAAGAAAATGCTAACGTAAGTAGTGGCACCCAAAACTTCCAACAAAAATTCAATATGCACTTACGGGCTTCGGAGTGTTCTTTAGGTTTAGTCTGATCTTGAGTTGGATCCCTGTCTTTCCAACCAGTCCAAACATGGTGCCCCTGGTGTATAGCGCGCCATGGGTAGAAAGGAAGCATTATAGGCAAACTCATTAAATGTCCAAAGAATGCGTTAAGGGGTTTACTGGAAAAGTAGTTATTATGACCAAGATCATGTACTAAAACAAAGGACTGCAAGATCACAATAGCAAGTAAGAACTGTGAAAGAAACCATATCGCACCGTCAAAAGTTAGAGAGAGATAAATAAGGAAGACCCAAGAACCTAGAACAGATGCGCATATAAGCAAAGCTTTAAAATTGTTCGCTTTCAAACGATCTTTAAATTTTTCTTTTAATATTTTATACTCATCTCTTTCCATTAGTTTTCTATCCCGTGTTTTTTTAAAATTTCAGCGATATGTAAATGATTAACATTTTCCTTAATAATATATTGTTTAAAATGCTTAGTTATTTTTCTCATGCTCTTACTTGTTGTTGCTACACCATTATTCATAAGAGGTTTAACCTTAATATCGCTAATAGCATAAACGCAATGATAGCTGTCATGTCCCGTGTTCCTCTTCACACCTAGAACCTTATAGCTAACATCATGACTATTTAATTTCTTAAATTGTAGAAGGGCACTAGCGAAATGTTCATGAGTAATCTCAAAAGTACCACCGTTAATAAACTTCAACTTATTACTTTTTAAGAAATTAAGTGTTTCCGAGATAGTATAGTTTTTACCTGGCACCGCCTTACTTAAAACTTTCACATCTCCGGGGCCAGACTCTGGAAGCCAACTAATACAAAAATGTTCTTCATCCGAGAAGAAATAAGCAAATGTATGGGGCGTCCATGTTGGAATCAAAGGATGGTCATAACTTCCAAGAAACATAAAGTAATTCTTATTACTCATAGGTCATCTTCTGGTATGCATTTACCTCTAAGTCTTTATATACAAGTACATCACCGCCACACCAAGTGATTTTAAGTTTTAAGGGAGTTCCTTTTTCACCTAAACCAAAGTGTATGCGTCCATCCGACTGGGCAGAGAAGCCATTAGCAACCACACGCTCTGTTGTTTGCCGTTGCTCCACACCCTTACTATCCAAAAATGTAAGCTCTACTCTTGAACCAACAGCATCCTTATTACACTTAGGACTATTGGATACTAGATCGAATCCAATCCAGTTATTCTTATCACTATCTCCCCCAAGGTTTTTAAAGACTAAAGGATTTCTTCGTAGAGAACTTGCAACTAAATCAAGTTTTCCATCGTTATTGAAGTCAGCAATCGCCATCCCTCTCCAATTCGCCTCTTGAGTCATACCAATCTGATTGGCAATATCAACAAATTGAGGCTTCTTAGATGTTCCTCGATTTAGGTATAAGCGATTCTTCTCTTTACCATATATACACTTCCCTCGGATATCACCCCAATTATCTATAAAGGTGTGTATCTCTGGTGGTGACCTGGCCAGCTTTTCATTAACATACCAATAGTCTGGACAGTCATCAGATTCTTTATCCCAGATATCATCAACCATTCCGTTGGCCTGAGCAAGATCAATCCACCCGTCGTTATTAAAGTCTCCAGAGCCTGCTCCCCAACCAAAACGGTTTTCATTAAGTGCACCTGTAAAGCTTGCAACTTCCTTAATGTAAGGATCACTATCCTTATCTTTGTTTTTATGAAAGCTCCACAATAGTGATCCCTCTGCTTGAAGAGCATGATGTACATTAGATATGTAAACGTCCATATATCCGTTACGATCAAAGTCCAATATCGTTGCATTCATCCCCTTATAGGTATCCTTACCGATTTCACCAAAGTATTCGCCCTTGATATTTTCAAAAGATTTTCCTTCTCTATTGTAATAGAGATCATCAGGTCCAAAGTCATTTGCGACATAAAGGTCAGTCCAGCCATCTTGATTAAAATCTGCTGTTGCAATCGCCATAGACCACCGTGTCTCTGGAAACCCCATGACTTTAGAATCGAGAAGCTTAAAAGTATCCCCTAAATTTTCAAAAAGATAATTCGTTCCACCGTTGTTCGCCATATGCCATGACTCATGCATAAAATGAAGCATTCTTCGATCACCTTCATACTCTGGTGCAGGAAGTTCAAAATAGTCTAGCTCTGTCGGTTTATCATAACCTTTTAAGTGAGTAGCAATTGTATTCCCTAGAAAGAGATCAAGTTTTCCATCTTTATTATAATCAAAAAAGTTTGCTGTTGCTGAGTTAGAATAGAGTCTAAGGCCTGACTCATCAGTAATATTCTTAAAAACAAGAGTCCCCGTTTCACTCAGTAAATTTTTAAATAATCGACTTGTCCCTTTTGCTCCAAAAGCATACATAAGATACAGGTCTTTATCCCCATCATTATCAAAGTCAACAAAGATTGCGTTATTAGCAGCACCATAGTCTTTATAACTGCTTCCATAAAAACTAAGTTCTTCACTCTTAACTCTTTCAAACTTAAATTCCCCTAAGTTTCTGAAAAGGGCATTTCTATCTTTAGCTGCTTTATGAGGATTTGCAAAAAAGATATCCTGAAGCCCATCATTATCAAAGTCTACAACAGCAACTCCATCGGTAATAGACAATAACCACTTCGCCATGTGTTGGACCCTAGGGTCTGCACTGGCATCAATATCCCCCCGACCGAAGTCAAACTGTGTTTTCAATGAACTTACTGATTCAAAACGAAACCCTGCTTTTGTGATGCCCACATTATCTTGTAAAACATTTTTATAAATCCAAACCGAGCTACCCATGATTGCAAAAAGAACCAAGGTTTTTAGATAATGTCCCGACTTAAAGAAGTATTGGGAAATATATGGAAAGAAAGATTTCTCTTTAATCATTTCCTGAGTGTGTACCTTAAATAGCTTGTAACTTCCTAAAACCAAAGCGGCATAAAAAAACGTATGATAACTGGATACAAGGTGAAAGAATAAATCTAAAACACCTAAGATAACACCGACCTTGATCTGCTCTTTTTTTGTACCAGGAGTCGTTCCAGGGTCTGTAATCATAAAAAAAGTAAATAAGAAGAATGAAGGAGAGGTCAACGTCCCAAAGAATAAAGTCGACCATGGTAAGTAGTGCTGAATCAGTATTGATCTAAGAATGATCTGAGCAGTAAAAGTACCCAGCCATGCAATAACTAGCCAATGCCTATTAATTTTTGGCATAACCAAAAATAAAGCAGGAAGAGCTATCATAAAGGCCATCAAGCCCCCCTGGTTCCATTGATACGCTGGCGCAGGTGATATAAGTTCATTGGTGATCAGAAGTGATAAAACTACCCCCATCAAACCAGGATTAAAAATATGTTTACCGTTAAAAGTAAAAAGAAATTTAGAGCCTATTCCTAAAAAGACAGGAACCAGTAGAAGTAGATAGCTGTGACCATAGTTCACAAGAATAGCAAGACCTAAGCCAGTTATGAGTGCACTCTGACTAAACACCCACCTCTTATTAAATAATCCTTCAAGTAAAAACTGAACTAAAACCGCCGCAGCACATGTTAAGAAGACTTGTTCAAATGTACGGTTGAATCCAAGGTATACTATTCCCAGAATATTGTAAGAGATTAGCAATAAAGTAACAGTTAATTTGGGATCAATCCTATCATAAAGTGAAGGTTTAATTGTCGTCGTATTCATTGCCTATGTTACCAATTGACCTTTATGAGAAGACTAAGTTCTTTGCAGTGGCCTGCAAACATTATAATATACTTCTATATGAATTTACAAAGCCTCTTAGAGAAATATCCACATGTACAGGTTGCATCTGAGGAAGATAACCGAATAATACTTGAGTATTACCATGGGTCTCCACTTTCAAAGGGCAAAGATTCCCTCCAATACCTTCGTGGCAATGATTTTTTCGCGTTTCTCAAAGAGAGATCTAATGATTATATTGTTTTTCTCCTAAAGGACGATAATGAGAAGATTCAAGGTGTGGCCATTGTCTCTTACAGAGAAGGCTATATTAATGGTGAGAAGACAACAATTGGCTATGTAGGAGACTTACGTATATCTCTGAATCGAAAACTGATTAAAGAGTGGAGAGGAATGCTAACAGAATTCTTCCAGAATACTCATAAAATGTCTGATACATTTCACTGCAAATATTATTACACCGCTTTTATTCACTCTAATATTTACTCCAAAATTAATCTTATAAATACAAAGATTAAAAATGTTAAATTCAAGGAACTGGCATCCTATAATATGTATAATATCATCGGTGCCTTTCAATTACCGAAACTCAGTACAAATGAAGAATTCGCTATTGAATGGGGATCATCAAGCACAAAAGAAATGATTGTAGATTTCTTAAATTCGAAACATAAAAACTTACAATTTGGTCACAATCAATCAATTGAGATTGAAAGAAAGATACAGAGTCTAGATAACTTTACAGTTGAAAACTTTATCATTATTAAGTCAAATAATGTCATAAAATCTATAAATTATGTTTGGGACCCTGTTTCCACAAAACAAGTTGTCTTAAGCTGTATTCCAAGTATTTTTAATTTTATACACTACCTAAGTAAACTCATACCCTTTTTAAATATGCGCTCTCTTCCCATAAAGGAAAAACCTTTTAATATCCTCTACCTGAGTCAATTTACTTGGTGTCCTACTTTATCTGAAGCTGAAAAAGAACAAGTATTCAAACTTTCTTGTCATTTTTTATTCAAGCAAGAAAAATTCTTTTTTAATGTCTTAGCTTTCGCTGATTTCACTAAGTATTCACTGTGTAGAAAAATGAAAGGCTTTATCTATCAAAAGATTCCCATGGGAATGTATACGGTACACTCTATAAGTGATAATAATGAGATTGCATTCCCTGTTTCTCTGAACAATATGCCTCCATATTTTGAAATGGAACTGGTCTAATGAAATACGCTAAATATATTGATTTGATTTTAAAGAATCCACGTATTTCACTCTTCACAGTGGTTTTGATTCCAATAGTAATTCTGTCACAATTTAAAGGTTTTGATCTCAGTATTACGGTTGATCGTTTAATCAATCCAAATACGTTTGAATCAAAGCGATACTTTCAATTAAAGAAAGACTTTCATCTGGGGCCGAACATACTAATTTTGAACCAGTATCAGAATGGAATTAATGAGGTTTCTCTTTGTGAATATCGAAAATGGCTTTCTAGATTGAGTGTAGAACAGGACTATATTAAATCTTCATTTTCACCATTCCACTTGCGAGGAACTGTCTACGAAAAAAAAGCAAACTCTCTGAGTTCACTCTTATTTAAAAAAACATATGAGTTTAATTGTGAGCTACCTGATAGTAACAAATATACCCTCACTCCATTAAAACCAACCCCTTGGAATGACCTACTGTTTAACAGCGCTAACAATGATTTTTTAGTTGATATTAAGCTTGCATCTGATGAGGATAAAAACTTTGACTCAAAGACCGTTCCCATAATCGTTTCACAAGTTAGAGATTCTTATTTTAGTCAATTTAATGATATTCAATCCTACTGGACAGGTACTGCTGTCTATCAGTTCTGGATGAAAATAGGTCTAAGACATAACGGACTCTTAAATATAGGAATTATTTTTATCATCATAATCGCGTTCAGGTTATTTCTAGGCACATATATTTCAAGTTTTTATTTTTTTACAACATTAATTTACTCAATAACCACACTTTACGGATTGATGTCACTATTTGACGTTCCCATTGATATTCTTAATAACACGATCATCTTGCTCCTCACGATTAGTAGTCTCGGAGATTTTATATTTTTATCAAACTTTCAAATTAGAAATATCGGAAAAACACGAGAGAGTTTTAAGGCGATGGCACTTCCCTCTCTCTTCACCTCCTTAACAACTTTCATAGGGTTTATATCTTTATACTCTTCTGACTTAGAAATTATACAAAGACTTGGCCTATGGTGCAGTATTTCAGCAATTATTGAATGGTTTGCCTTATTTACCTTGCTTCCTTTGATTGTAAACTTAAACAAGGGAAAATCATGGGTCAAAACAAATTCATCGATTTTAAAGAAATTATCTACTATAGAGAAGTTTAATATATCTAAGACTGTAAGCTACTTATTACTTATATTCTTCATTAGTGCACCGTTTGCATTCTTTAAAATCAACTTGAAAGATAACCCCATGTTTCTTTTCCCAAAAGAACAAGAGTTTAGCAAGGCGATGCAATATCTTGAGGAGACGAGAGGGTTTCAAGGAGATGTCTCTCTAGTTTTTAATGAGCCTGAACATAGAATATTTAACGAAAAGGTTCTAAGTACAATCTCTTCAGTTCCCACTGTAAAAAAGATTGAGAGTCCGTACGAGCTTACTGATTACTTTACAGATGACCTTCCAGTTCTCACACAAAGAACTGTACTGAGTTCTATACAGCAAAGTACTAATTACAAAAGATTAATATCTGATCATCAGTCGAGAGCGATTATCTACCTTCGTAAAACTTCATTACCGGATATAGAATCACTTAAAGATTATGTAAGTCAGAAGCTTTGTCCCAACGATGAGTGTTATCTAACAGGTAGACTCGTATCCTACGCTGACTTTGCCAACTCTGTCCCAAAGACACTGCTTACTTCACTAGCCTACAGCTTATCTTTTGTTGCGATTATTATTATTATTCTCTGCCTTTATCAGAAACAAAGAAATATTTTGATAGTTCTTCTCTCTTCATTTTGGGGAGTGGCCTTTATTATTACCTTTATTGCGATTTCTGGTGTTAGTATAAATTTTGTGACATGTGCTGCACTGTCTATATTAGTTGGACTTACAGGTGATAATGCAATTCAATACCTTTTAAGTGTTAGAGACTTAGACTCTGGTCTCAAAAGAAAATCTATTGCTAGTATCATCACAAGCTTTATCATGATTGTATGTTGTTCACTTTTTCTCTTTTATTACTTTAAACCACCGAGAGACTTTGGAATTATACTCATGTTAGGTCTTGCTAGCTCTTTAATTGGTGATCTTTGGGTACTGAAGGCATTAAAAAGACATATGGTATGATCTCTAGAATATAAACAGGATAGGTAAATGAAAGGCTCAACTTGAGCGATGAAAAAATCTTTACGATTTATTTTAAAGTTCTTTTAAATTAAATAGTTGAATCCCCCTTGATCTTATTGAGTTTCAGCTTTAGAACGAAAGAGGTATTTCCCTTAGTTAACTGGTAATTTAAATCGCCATCGAGTTCTCTTGCTAGTTTCTTACAAATATTTAATCCAACACCAGTCCCTTTCTCATGTGACTTTGTTGTAAAAAAGGGATCAAATAATTTTGATATGTGTGCCTTATCAATTCCCCTTCCGCAGTCAATAAAGGTCAAGTGACAAAAGTCTCCAGCCTGGGCCACGATTATCCTTACCCACGAAGCATGGTCGTCACCAATTGCATCAAGAGAGTTATTTATAAGATTTGTTACTATTTGAGCAAGGGATGTATCTTTTCCCCAAACCTGTATATCATCCACAAAATGAGGGAAGGTGATTTCAACACTCGAATCAATTGTCTTGATATGATTGTACTCCTTAAATTCATCGAAGAAATCTTTCAGAGATATTACCTTTAACTCTTCACTCTCTGTGGATTTTGAGAGCTGCCGAAGTCCATTGACAATTTTAATAACTCGCTGAGTATTATTCTCTATCTTCTCAACGAGATTCAATTGCTTTTCAAGGTTACCGTTTTCAATATGATGCCTTAGCCTTCTAAGTTGACCTTCAATAATACCCACAGGGTTATTTACCTCATGAGCAATAGAGCTTGCCATCTCTCCAATAGAGGCTAATTTTGCATTAAACATAATCTGTGCCTGCTGCTCTTTGAGCTTCTCTTGGTTATTGAAGTTTTCTCTCGTCTTATCTTCAATCATTTTTTCTAAGATTGAAATTTTTTGATTAAGCCTTTCAATCTTCTTTTCAACTGACATAACTCACACCTTTTTGATCTGAAAAAGACAGTAATCACACCCATGCTCATGATGACATTCTAACTGCTTATAATCTATTCGCTCATTAAGATACTCGCTAGCTCCAAGAATAAGTCCTTCCATCAAAAAGCATAATTGCCTATTCGAAATATACTTTATATTAATTGAGGTCTCAGTGATTTCTGAATAGATAAATGTTGGAGTTATAGCTCCCTCAAAAAGTTTTTTCACCTCAATATGTATAATTGAATCCACTCTTTGTAGAAAATCAATAATCCCTTTTGATTCACTTGCATAAGACTCATTAATACTTATAAGTTTAGGGAAAAGAAAATGACCAAATTCTTTCAAGGCCCAATCTAGCTTCACCTTCTTAATATCAATTAAGCGAGACACTATTTTCATTAAATCAGAATCTGGGTAAGTCCCAGGTCCCACAAATGGATCTTTTGTCTCGAGGTGACACTCTTCAACAATATCTTGGAACTGATCTTCACCATAGTTTCTATCAGTAAATTCTTCTAGTGCATTAAATACAACTCCTTTCACAACCCCTCCGCAATCTGAAGGATATCCTCTTCAATATCTTCATGAATTAAAATGATTGATTCTCTAAGCTCAAAGGTGTCGTATGGTTTACTTATGAAGTCTCGAGCATCAAGAGATAGTGCAACATGCATCTGTTCTTCATCTCCATGGGCCGTGAGAAAAACCACAGGCACATTCGTATTAATTTTACGAACCTCTTGGATGAATTGTAACCCATTCATCCGTGGCATTTTAATGTCAGTGATAATACAAGAGATTTCATGTTGATGTTTTTTAAAAAGCTCCAGTGCTTCATTACCATCACCTGCGGTGACAAACTCTTCAACATCTTCCCTAAGATCGAAAGTTAGGTTTTCTAGTAACTCTTCCTCGTCATCCACGAGCAATACTATTGAACCATTTAACATACGTTCCTCCTAAGTTCATTAACTTCTAAGTACTGAACTTGGAATCATTATATCATCGTTTAAGCTTCTGAAATGATAAAGATATTTAGTTTATATTAATAGATCATTAATTCCAATGTCTTATATGTGATATAATAAATTTATGTTGAACGTTGGCGAAAGAAATATTATTTATATTGGAAGCTTATTGCAACTCCCAAGTGGCATCAAAAGAGACTATATAAAAAATGATTGCACCCTTCTGACCTATACATCAATTACCGATTTTCTCGTAGACTTTCACCTTTCATCTCACGAAGGTCGAATTGAAATTAGTCTTATTTATATAGAGTTCATAGATTGGGATATGGACATAAGGTCTATATTAAACACCTTCAAGACTAGAGAAGAAACAAAGTTCATCTTATTTTTTGAGAACGAGTCAGAGCTCTCAGCCCATAAAATGGAGCTTAATCGTGTTGATGCCTACACCGTTATTAAAAGTTTTAACTTTGAGACGGCAATATATCAAATAAATTCAGAGTTAAAGATTTTAGATCGAAGTGAAGAGCTTTTATCTATTAATGATATATCAATTAAGACCGATGTTCAGTTCCCTGTGTACATCGATGCCATTTCAAGTGAAGAGCTCATTATCAAACGTCCTAGTTTTTCTCAAGAAATTGAAGAACAGGATTTTACAATCAATTTCGACACTCTTAACTTTGAAGTTAGCTCGAAACAAAAAATAACATACTCAGATAATATGATTACTGTCTCTGGAGACTTTAATGAAGCTGTTGAGCAGATAAAAAGCTTAGGTGGACGAAGTACTCCCTATATAAAGACTGCCATTTTTTCCAATAACAATGAAATAACTAAAGATCTATATGAAATTTCAAACCTAAGTATCATGGAGTTTAAAAGCTGCACACACATAGACCTGGAGTACGTTAATAGTAGTCAAATTATTATCATTAATGAGAGATATATTGACAACAATCCCCTTTCTCGAGAAATTTTAAGTAAGATTACGCTTGAGAGCCAGTATGTCATTATATTTGAAGCTAAATCTAGTTCTAAGGCTTATCAAAAAGCCTATGACTATAGAAATATTATCTTATATAAGAACCTCTTCTCATTAGAAATTTTTAATGATTTAACAACTATCTTTAGAAAAAAGATTGAATCAAAACACATTATTTATGATGAGTGGGACTCATCTAGCTCTGGAAAAATGTCTATAAAAGGTTTGATAACGTCCTTCACCGAGAACTCATTTAATTTAAACCTTCCTTTCAAACTAAAAGATAGCTCCATCCTAACAACAGGCTTTTGGAGAGAGATTAATAGCATTACTCTTATTTCAGAAGCCATATCGGGCTCGTACTCTCATAAGCTACTCTTTGTAGATGCTGATGAATTAGATACCAAGAAAATCCGAATACTTCTTAACCAACTCATATATGCCAAAGATAACAAAATATCTACATTTACACCAACAAGTCTAAATGACTCTCGACATGTTTCCTTAAAAGAATTAGAGGACGAGACACCAAACTAGTCCGTAACGTGAATAGTTTAATAACTTATTTTTACTTGAATTGGCATTCGGATAAAGGATGGAATTCTGAACTGCTAAAAGAAAGGCGCGCTATATTACAAATGAAGATTTTATTAATGAGCCCCAATTGTGGGACTCAGATCATTAGAGGGACCTTTGATATTTAGTTCTAAATTTATCTATTGTAAAACATCGATATATTCATCAAGCTGGCAACTGGAAGACCACCCGTAGATTGATTTAATATTCGAGTATACTTAGCAACGTCATCACCTTCTTTCATTTCTGGGAACAAGTATTTAAATGCTGAATAATTCCAGCCAACTGCTCTACCATAATAGTAGTTTCTATAGGTTGTTTTATAAGACTTACCATCTTTGGCCTTAATCACTTTCTCCAGCATTTTCTTTTCGTTATGAGTTTTACTTTTTGAATCAGCAAAAGCATTAGGCATCATTATCTTAAGATCATCAGGGGCGTTAGCGTAGAATGCGGGTAAGTCTACAACAATAGTCTCCCCTGTAATGTCTGATCTAATTTCCGTTTTACCTAAAACTAGTTCTTCTAGCTTTTCAGCTCCCCTGTTAGTTCTTGTTTCAACAGCACCAGAGATTAATGAATTCACAATATCAAGCTCATCGGCCGATCTATTTTTTAACTCTTCCCATGCTACAATTCTTAAAAAGATTGCTTCTTTTTGGTGCTTAAATGCTGCATCTAAAGTAGAACTACCATCCGGCAATATAGTATATAATTTCTTATATTTTTTCTTATTAAGCACGTTTGCAACTTGCTGAGCTGTTACCCCGTCTACATTTTGCCAAAACAAAGCGTCGACACCATATAGAGTTGAAATATCCTTCGTTACTTTCATTAATCCATCAACATTAAAAGAATTAAATTTCGATATCCAAGACATTCCCATATGAAGAGAAGCTAGTGTTGCAAGTCTTTCGGCCTCCCCAATATAGCGGTATCGCTTAAACTCATCACTAAAACTTGCTAGTCCGTATAGTAATTTATGATCCCAAACAATTTTTGTATTTAGCTCTAACTCATCAATTCTTTTTGCGGCCTTTAGAAGATCTTCGTAAACAAATACTTTTAAATATTGTTGTAGGTCTTTTGATCTAGAAAAACGCTTGATCTTGCCGTGGTGTGGCTCCGAAACATAAGAAAACCCAGCCTTCCACTCTGTGGTAGGTAAATTTACATTCATAAATGATGCAAAATCAAAGACTCTTGTCACAACGACACTATGAGTGATCTTTTCCCTTTTAACTAGAGGATACATTTTGTAAGTAAAAGATTTAAACGATCTTAGAGGCACTAAGAGTGCTGCAAAGTACTTTAGATCATTAGCAAATGTTTCATAGTTTTCATCTAAATAATCAATACAAGCATCAACTTCATCTGCATTCTTAATTCCAGTAAAATCAGAACAAGCACTCACCCCTTTATCCTTAAAGTGGGCCATATACTTATTACGTATATCTGCATTACTCTCACCAATAACGAGTGCTCTAAACATCTTCATGTCTGAACTCATGAGATCATCAGTAATTTCGTTAGTAGAGGCTACATTACGCTTAGCTCTTTTAACTGCACTCCTCTTTTCTTGCTTGAATTCTTTTTTTGACATCCATTCATAATTACTAGAGTCAATTTTTGCATTTACAGAGCTAACAAATACTAATGTTGCCATACCTAATGCTAAGTTAATGAATTTCATTCAGTTCTCCTATTACATTCTTAAAAATTTAAATATTGATTTATATTTTGGATTCTTTTTCTTGAAAAATGATTGCGTTAGCTTGATTCCATCTTTATAGGCCGGCATCTCTCTCACGGCCCATTTTGCCATTTTTATAATAAGAAAAAACTTTTGGATAGAGTTTTTCTCTGGAAAGCAGCGTTTAATATATTGAGTACAAGAGCTGATTAGGGTGACTTGTAAAAAAATAAAGAATACGAATGTTGAGACAATGGACTTTACGTGCCCTGCACGGTCTAGAGTTGAATTATAAATATCAAACTCGAGTGGAATATGAAAGATCTCATCTTCGTGGTGTAAGCGGTTTAGCTCCACCCACGAATTTTCCTCATCTCCATAGATCTTCTTTAAATAGCGATAATAAGAAACTGAGAAAGCCTCAAGTTTTGCCCCGGGTAATGTTATCCCTAAAGGTGCATGCTTTATGACCCAAGTAATACAAAGAACGACCCATTTATTTTTTAAGAAAAGCTTTTCTTCAGGCCATGAGAAAACATCTTGTGATTTTAAAAAAGACCGGTACCCTTCAGAATGATAGAGCTCTTCGTTACAAAACTTGTCTATAGAGTCATTAATAGGTTCTGAGAAATCGTGATTCTTTTTATAGTGCCAAAAAGCAAACATCAACACTTGCTCAAGAACAATAATAGATTCTGCTATAAATTTTGTATACTCATAGAAAAGTTTTAGTTTTTTTTCATCAGAGAAAGAACTATAAATTTCTTGTCCGCTAAAAGGAGTAAGTTCATCCTTGAAATCGTTGGGACCCAGCTTAGATTTATCGGAGTTAATATAACTCTTCCACTTCATGCGAAAGTCTGTTTTATCCGATAAATATTGCTTATAAACGGTTCCGCTCATTACGTCCTACGTTAGAAATCTCTAATGATATTGTAGCAAACGCCATGTTAGATTAACAGTAGGTAATAAACATAAGTCTTTAAATCCACATCGTGTGATCAGAATTCATTTCGACTTCATAAACCTTAGCTGGAGTTGTAACTCCCTGTCTTCTTAAACGCTCTATATGTATATGAGGCTCATCAGCAGGGGTTGATTGAAAGGTGTTCCCATTTACAGTATCTAGGTTTTCAGACTGAACCTTCATTATCCATACATCCTGATTAATTACCTGACGAGTATAGTATTGGATAAGTGGCTTAAAAAAGCTACCAATCACCGGGATCTTGTAGGCAATATAGGTATAAACTCTACTGCGCATTGTACTAACAGGTGTACACTCGCTATTAATAACATATTTGTAGTTTTGTCCAAAGCTATAGTCGACTCTGGTTATATTAGGATAAATGAACTTATCAGTATGAAGCATACTCTCGTTTTTGGGGTTTAAAAGCGGTCTCATTAAAACACCGATATTGTCATCAGGTGAATCATAAGTAACTAACACCTCACCATTACTTGTCGCTGTATTAAAGGGAACTTTTTGAAGGGACTTATTTCTAAACCATCCCTTATGAACAGAAACGGTGTGAGGAACATCCACAAAGTTCTCGACTAAATTTGTCACTTCATTGTCAAAGTCTGTAACCATAAAGTAGTGGGACCAACCTCGTTCAGCATAGTGAGGAAAATTCCATATTTTTGAAGTATCAGATGCCTTCTCATCCCCCATCCAAATCCAAACGGCACCATCTTTTAAGTGTACTGCGTAAGACTTTAGGCAGCGGGCCCCTATATTTTGGTTCTCTCCTTCACTTGGTACATGAGCAACCTCACCATCAGTATTATAAGTCCAAGAATGGTAAGGACAAATCAACTGCCCTTTTTCAACTCTCCCTTTTGATAAGGTCGCTTTACGGTGCAGACAAGTATCATCAAGAACAGCAATACCTTTATTACCTCTAAAAATGACAACTTTCTTATCGTAAATCATTCGCTGAATTGGCTTAGCTTTCAATTCTGATTCGAGGCAGACTATATACCAATTCTCTCTTAGCTTCCCATCTCTTTCTCTTAAATTACTCACTTTTTGTCCTCATAAACGGGCATAACAATTTCGAATTTAATATTACCCTTAATCTCATTATGACATTTCTCATAATAATAATCTACGCCGGAAGAGACCATTTTAATCTTTGCTTCACCCAATTGCTCAAGTTCCCTTGCCAGACGATAGTGGTATACCTTCATAAGGTCTTCTTCAAAGTCATTACTATCAATTGCAATAGTATTCTTAGACTCTAAAAGTAATTCATAGTACTTCATACCTGAATTATGAAACAAAACCGTGACAAATTTAGCTTTTAATTTTGAGGCTATTTTTGAACTCAGTTTTTCTAATAAATCAAAATCAAGCTTCTCTCCTACAAAATCGGACACTCTATCTCGTCCTAAGAATTCAAAGCATGGTGTTTGTCCCATAAAAGACTCAACTTTAATTTTATCATCCAAGATATATCGAGTTAGACCGCTCCCAGTTGTGAGGATAGGCTTAACGATCTGACCTACTTTGAGTTCCCATGAACAAAGGACTTGCGAGGTTTTTAAACATTGAAACTCATAAAAGTGAGAATTAATCGCGAGAGGATATTTACCTTCAAAAGGAATTGTGATGACCCCCTCTGTGGCCCAAAGACCCTTTCCTTGAAAGTTTGCGTGTGGAAATAAGGTCGTGACTACGTCGGCCCATTGTCTAGATGTAGATGTTCCCCAAGCACTAATGAGATTGAGATTTGGCCACATTTCTTTGGTGAAGTCTTTAGTAAGATGTTTATGCTTAGATAGGATAGCGGCTTTATCGGGGCTTGAAGTCTGAAGCCTGTTAATAATCACTTCTTTATTCGTAAATAAGTTTTCGAGTAAACTTAAAATGAGAGTTGGACTCCAAAAAGAAAAAAGAGAAATGTCTTCTTTACATAAATAATAAAGAGTCTCCTCCATTGCTTGCTGAGAAGTTTCTTTTTTAACGACTTCATCGTTAATCGCCATCAGATGACTTAAGACAATTTTTTTATACCAGGGAAATATCTCTGTCTCATTATTTGAAGCCTTCTCTCTAAGATCGTTAGGTAGCCAGGAAAGCGACCAATAATGTTTCCCATTTCCAATTAATGGATATTTACGATAGAGATCATAAAGCCATGGTGATGAGGCCTTATCCAGTTCTGAACAGAACTGTGTCGTATAAGGAATCCACTTGATAGCACCAACAGATCCACTGGTAGGCTCAAAGCGAATAACATCATCAATAAATGAGCGATCCCCCTGTTCCATTTGCTGTAGAATTGACCTCTCAATATCTTGATACCTAGTAATCGGATACCTTTTACAAAACTCAGAATAATTTTGAACTTCTAACCTAGCAAGGTAAGTATTAAGTACAATCTCCTGGGCCTTTCTTGGATTTATAAGTAGCTTTTTAAATTGAAAATACTGAAATGCACTCGCTACCTTTAGGCATCTATGAATAAGTACGTTGTATATCATTTAATTTTCTTATTTGATTTTTTCTTTAAAAATACTTTCTTTAAAATCTTAAATGGATGGACAATACCAAGCATAAGGTCAACACGACCAATACACGCCAATTCCTCGCCCTGTCCCCAATTTGGATTAATATCATTAAAAAATTTAATTCGAGGATATTTTTTAATTAGCTCTTCGGATATTGGGGCGACAGTACTTTTTAAAATTTCATGTTCATTATTTTCAGTACCAACAATCCCTGTATCCTCGCAGTAACAACCTGGAAAAAGAATATCTGTTGAGTCCTTTAATATACTTTTTACTTCTACTATCGTTTCTTTGTCGTACCTAGGGAAGTACTCAATAAAGTTATTTGCGAGTAGTAAATAGGTTTTGTATCCTTTTGATACAAGTAACCACCAAACGGGCTTGTTAAGATTCTTTATTTTTGCCTTTAATATATTTTTTAAGAACTCCATTGTCAGAGCAGAGGTCCCCCTGAAATCAGAAACAATAATCGTGTCCCCTGAATAAACAATATGCTGTTCACGGCCATTGATTATTAAGTTAAACTCTACAATAGTAGAGAAGCCTCTAATATCGCCAGCTGTATCTTTTAAGAGAATCACCTTATCTTTACTTCTAAGATCTCTAATGAAGTGTTCATAATTCGTTTTTTCATAATACGTTTCAAAGATTTTGAACATCTTATCTGCAAGATCATCCGTCACCAATATAATAGGTACCGTTGACGCTTTTAATTTTTTACGAATAGCCACTTATAAATGCCTCTTAATTTACTTAGTATTTTAGAGTTCTAAAGAAGATAATCAAACATGCGCCGCAATATAGAAAAGGTAAGCTTTCTTTTACTAGGAATACAATTTATACTTAATTATGAAATTTATTCTACTTTCTCTATTGTTATCAACTATATGCTTTGCCTATGGGCCTAAAGATATTAACTTAAATGATTTTAAATATCGTAGGTACGTAACTCCCCAGCTAACAAGTATCAGTCAAGATTTCATCACCTTAATCATGTTGATTAATCCTGAGTTAAATGACCTTAAACCAATCTTTTCGAAATTTAGATCACTGCACTCACAGCTCTTAATTGCTGATACAAAATGTTCGGCAAAATCTATAGAGAGATGTGAAAAATCACTCAATGAAGCAAAAGAATTAACGAATCAAATTCTCTCCCATCTCAAGACTCCTCCCTCTTTGATAGATAAGGAGAACTTTACAACTGAAGATATAATGATTTCAAATGATCACTTCCATAAGCTTAAAAATGAAATTTACGCATTTTATTTAGACCTAGATAATTTTATATTTCTGAAAGATTCCCAGATTCAAAATGTTAAAAGCTATAAAGGCTATTCTTACTTTCCCACACAGTCAAAGAAGCTATTTTCTTCTTTCTTTAACTATATATTTGTTTCTTCAGATAATAGGTTTCGAGATGAGTTTATCTCATTTTGGAATGAATTCTACACGACGACTATATTTCATATTTTAAAGGGTGGCGGACAAAAAATCTTCTTAAAAAAGCTTAACGAATTAAACGTAAGGCTAAATATCCTTAATATTGTTCTGACTAAGAGAAATCATAAGATTTCAAAGCCAACTGCAACCCTCTTAAAAGTCATCCACAGAAGATGGAACAATGTTCTAAAAGTTACCATACGGAAGTAAATAGCAAAAAAAAAGCCCCCTAAAAAGGAGGCTTCATATTTAAAATTAAATTTTAGATCTCGTTCTAGACTTTACTGAAGTCTTTCTTCTTCTCTTCTCAGCGGCTTCTCTTTTTTCTTTGGCCATAATCGAAGGTTTTTTATATTCCTGGCGAGAACGATACAATTTCACAATTCCGTATGTGTCACACATTCTTTTAAATTTTCTAAGGGATCTCTCAACACCTCGGTCATCAACTGTAATGTATATATTTTGCATCTAATTCACCTCCTTCTTACTAACATTCAAGGCTCCCGCAAAGCAGGAGGAAATATCTCAAAATTGAGTTTGGATAAAGTATGATAATAAGGTATAAATGTCAACATGATGCAAGATCAGATGGGACTCTTCAGCTCAAATATTAAGGATGACGCACCTCTAGCATTCAAGGTCCGCCCCAAAGAATTAGACCAATTCTTTGGACAAAAATCCGTGCTAAAAAAAGTAAGTATGCTCGACTTTAATAAGCTGCCACATATAGTACTTCATGGACCTCCGGGTTGTGGAAAGACCACCCTTGCAAATATCCTAGCATCCAATGCAAAACTTCAACTATTCAGCTTTAATGCTGTTCTTGGTGGAGTGAATGATCTTAGAAAAATAATATCGGAGGCGATAAATCTTAAAGAATCTCAAGGGAAGAAGTCGATAATCTTCATCGATGAAATACATAGATTTAATAAAGGCCAGCAAGACGCTCTTCTCCCTCACCTAGAAAAAGGTGACTTTGTTTTATTTGGAGCTACTACAGAAAACCCAAACACAACATTAAATAAAGCGATACTCTCAAGAGTACAAAAATGGAGGCTCGACAGCTTATCTGTGACCGATATTAGATTGCTTTTAACTAACACTCTCAAAAATATAAACTTTCAGCTTGATAGTAAATTAGTGGATTATATTGCTGAACACTCAAATGGTGATGCAAGGTTCGCACTCAACCAAATTGAAACCCTTGAAAATAATAAAGACTCCCTCGTAGAACTCAATTTTGACGAAATTATTAAGAATTACTTTTTTGATAATCGAAGCTATGACAAAAATAATGAAAGACACTATGATGTAATCTCTGCGTTTATTAAGAGTATTAGAGGATCAGATGTAGACGCGGCGATATTATGGCTTGCAGTCATGCTTGATGGTGGCGAAGACATAGAATTTATTGCCAGAAGACTTATCATTCTTGCCAGTGAGGATATAGGAAATGCAGACCCAAGAGCGCTTTCAATTACAACTGACGCGCATTATGCCATTAAGACCATAGGTATGCCAGAAGCGAGAATTATCCTGGCCCAGGCGGTAACTTATCTTGCTCGTGCCCCAAAATCCAATGCAAGTTACCTAGCGATAGATAAAGCCTTAGAGTATGTGAAAAATAATCCTAGCCTAGAGGTTCCCACACATTTAAGAAATCATCACCCTAACAAATCAAACTATAAATACCCGCACTCATATGAAAATCACTGGGTAAAACAAACTTATATGGACGAGAAAACTCATTTTTTTGATTCATCAGGTATTGGGTATGAAAAAATGCAGGATGACTTCATAAATAGAACTCAAAACAAGTAAAGAACTTCTTTACAGCCACAAGGCATCCACCTAAAATCCTATTATGATTGAATATGTACTAGAACATAATCCAGATGACCGAATTCTGCGAAAAGCGTCTGAAGCCTTAGGCCAAGGTAAGCTTATCTGCTTTCCAACTGATACAAATTGGATACTCGCCGCCTGCTCATCTCAAAAGAGTGCGATTGAGAAACTATATAAAATTAAAAAAGAAGACAAACAAAAGCATTTCTCAATACTATGCTCAGATTTATCTATGGCGGCCGAAGTTGCTATTATCAATAATTCTGCTTTCAGACTTTTAAAAAAATCAATTCCAGGTCATTATACTTTTATTTTTGAAGCTACAAAGAAGCTTGCTAAATTTGTACAGGCATCAAAGGTAGATAAAGAAGTTGGAATACGTTTTGTTCCATCCCACCTAGTCTCGAAAATCATCGAAATTCATGGTCAACCTGTTGTTAGTACAAATCTTCCAAAGTCCTTGCTTGGTCTCTCGGAAGACTCCACAGATATGATTTACTCATACCAGTTGGAAGATGCATTATTGGATATTGTCGCGATGATAATTGACCCGGGTGAATTTGAATTTGTTGGGAAGTCCTCAATAATTAACTTATCAAAAGATACAGGCCCTGAAATTATTCGGGAGGGAGTTGGGGATATCTCTTACTTCTAACTATGGAAGTTCTGCAAACTGTCCTCTGACCTGGTACGATATCTTTACAATAATATCTAATGTAGAAACGACACCACTCTCTTTCTTTGTTTGCGCATCAATTGAGATATCCTGTGTTGAGAACTTTGTCTCGAAACCTTTAATCACAGGCTGGTAAATCCCCTTTAAATTTGATTCATGTATTGCAAGATTGGAGAATCGAATTCGAGCACCAACAGATGAACCAGAGTGTGCAACCTTTGCTTTCCAAGAGTACCCTTCGAATTCATTTTCATGAGTCGTTTGAATGAGATCCCTTAGTATCGATAATAGAATGCTCTTCTCCTTAGGATGATTCATTCGATCTGAGTTGACTGCTTCCATCAACTTAGCATAATTATCTGTGACATTTTTCGCCGTAGAGACTGCTTTATTAGTTAAAATATTACTTTCAAGCTCAACAACCTCTTGCTGCATATTAGAGCGGTGAGCTTTAATAGAATCTAGAACTTTTGAGTTTGCAGTATGACTTTGTCTAAGTTCATTTACCTGCTCTTTTAGATAAGTTATTTTTTCCTTTAGTACACCTTGATAGCTAAGCTCCAGCTCTACTTCCTTAACCATACGTGCTCGCTCTTTTTGGATTTTATCAACAAGTAATAAACCATTCTCTAGCTCATCTTTATAAACAAGTGTTTCAAGTCTAGCTCTTTCAAGTGAAACAGAGTTTCTTTTTGAATGATTTCTTCGTTTATTTCTTTCAAGTCTTGTTGTCATAAATTCTCCAAACGCCTTCCTAGCGTACTGAGGTAATTGTCTCCCATTTAACTATGTATCTCTATAATGGATAGATTTGCCTACTAAAGATAATGTCTTTTCAGATACTTAAGACAAAACTGACGCTATTAGCGCCTGCTTATCAAGAGCTATTACAGAAGCTAAAAAATAATTTAATTTCGATAGAAACTGACAAAAGAGCCTTTGTGAGAATGTGACTCTTTCTTTACAAATAATTCAATAAAAAAGGCACCTAACTTGGGTGCCTCATTCATATTTTTAATTTATTTAAATCTTATAATAAATCTCTTGGGTCCATTGTCTCAAGAGTATTTTTAACATGCATTAAGAACTTTGATCCAACTTCCCCATCAATTAACCTATGATCGTAAGTATGTGTTGCATACATAATATCTCTAATTGCCAAAGAGTTATCAGGCATAACTTCAACAGATTTTTTAATCGCCCCAACACAGAAGATTCCAACTTGTGGTTGAAGAATAACTGGTGTAGCGGCCAAGACTCCAAATGATCCATTATTTGTAAAAGTATAAGTCCCTTTACTTAAGTCATCCATCGTTAATTTTTTATTTCTGGCTTTAAGAGCTAGCTCGTTAAGCTGTCTTGCAATACCTGTTAGGTTTAAATTATCAGCACCTTTAATAACAGGAACAATTAGTCCATTTCCAGGAACAGCAACGGCACATCCTAAATTGATATCTTTTTTATAAACAATATTATCACCATCAATTGATGCATTAACTGTTGGAAACTCTTTAAGAGCTTGTACAAGTGCATACATAACAAAGTGAGAATAAGTTAAGTTAAATCCTTCCTCAGCCTTAAATGGACCTTTTATTTCGTTTCTTATGTTAACTAGGTTTGTCATATCAATATCAACGATTGAATTAACATGAGGAGAAGTAAGCTTTGAAGATTGCATGTTCTTGGCAATCATTTTTCTCATATTATCCATTGGTACAATTTCAACATTCTCAGAGCTTGTAAAGGCTGGAACTGTAGACAATTGAACAGATGAAGAAGATCCACTTGGGGAAGCTTTTGATCTTCCTCCACTTAAATATTTCTCAAAGTCTGCTCTATTAACTCTTCCACCTGCTCCAGAACCTGTGATTGATTTAAGTTCACTTAAAGCAACACCTGCATCTTTTGCTAATTTTTTAACAAGTGGTGTATAAAATCGTCTCTCTCCACTTGTATCTTCTTCAGCGGGTGCAGTTTCTTTTGGTGCTTCTGCTACTGGCTTTGATTTTGCCTCTTCTTTCTTATCTGCCGGCGCAGCTGAATCGGCAGAAATATCAGCACTCATATCATCTTCGATATAAGCAATAACTTTGCCAACATCAATTGTTTCACCTTCCGGGTATAGAAGCTCTGCGATTTTTCCCTCTGTAGGACTTGGGATTTCAGATTCGACTTTATCTGTAGAGATTTCTAATAAGATTTCATCAATCTCAATTGTATCTCCAACATTTTTTGTCCATTTAGTAATTGTACCTGTTGTGATTGACTCACCCATTTGAGGCATAACAATTTCTATTCTTGCCATAATTTCTTACCTTTATTATTTATAATTTTATCTATCTATTTTACCTAAAAATTCATTTAAAAGTTGAGGGCTCTATTTTTTGCCGCCATAACTGATTCAGCTAGGAACTCTCCAAGTGTCGGATGCGGATGAACAGTGGCAAAAATTTCCTCATCAATACCTTCCATCTGCTTAAACAATGTGTACTCATGGATTAGCTCAGTTGCTTGTGTTCCTACTATATGTGCACCAAGCATCTCTCCATGCTCGCCCATTAATGTCTTCACAAAGCCAACTGTCTCATTTGAGGCAACTGCTTTTCCATTGGCCATAAAAGGTAGCTTTCCAACTGTATATTTGATTTTTTTCTCTTTAAGCGCTCTTTCAGTGTATCCAACTGAAGCCACCTGAGGTTGACAATAAGTACAGCCAGGAATATTCATTTTATCTATTGCATGTGGCTTTAAGCCGGCCAGATGTTCAGCGGCCACAACACCTTCATGAGATGCCGCATGGGCAAGAAGTGGTGCACCGGATACATCACCAATAGCATAAATATTTGGAATATTTGTCTGCATCATATCGTTAACTTTAATAAAACCACGTTCAGCTTTTATTCCAATTTTATCCATACCAAAACCATCTAATTCTCCTGTCATACCAACAGCAATTAAACCCATTTCAAATTTGAATTTTTCTTCTTTACCTTTAATAACAGCAGTAATCGTTACGTCTTTACCGTTGTTTTTAGCTGATACTTTTTCAACACTTGTATTAAATTTAACACCGTATTTTTTATAAGCTCTTTCAACTTCCTTAGAAGAATCTTCATCTTCAATGGGAAGTAAGTGTTTTTGTAATTCAAATATATGAACGTCTACACCAAATGCATTCCAAAAATAAGCAAACTCCATTCCAATGGCACCAGCACCTATTATCCCAATAGACTTTGGAAGTTTCTCCATTTTAACTGCTTCCCATGCACCGATAAGTCTCTTACCGTCGTGCTCAAGACCAGGAAAAGTTCTATACTTTGCACCTGTAGCTATCATGGCATTTTTAAACTCTAGTGTTTCTTTTCCAACTTTAATTGATGTTTTGTTAATGAACTCTCCGTTGCCCATAAAAACTTCAATTTTATTTTTCTTCATTAGGTAATCAATACCTTTTGAAACTTTCTCTGAAATCTTAGTTGCACGTTTTACTGCTTGAGATCCATCTAAGCCTTTAAGATCAACATTTATTCCTAGATCCTTCATATCAGCTATTTCATGAACTGAATGAGCTGACTTCAAGACAGCTTTTGTAGGAATACATCCTTTATTTAAACAAACTCCGCCCATATGTTCTTTTTCAACAATCGCCACTTTCTTACCAAGTTGAGCAGCACGTATCGCCGCCACATAACCACCGGGTCCAGCTCCAAGAACAACAAGATCAAACTTTTTAGACATATAGATTTCCTTTAAAAAAATTAGTAGCAAATTAATAAGATTTTCGGGAGCTTATGTCAATATTGATGCAACGCCTACTCAGTTTTTACTTTGACTTAGACTGTACTATTACCTATAAACCTTCAATGCAAAATCGCTCTGAAACAGCTCTTATTATTTCTCCAGAAGAAGTGAAAATTCTCTTAAATCATTTCCCAAAAGGTATTTGCTCTTTTGATCTCGAGATGACCGGACTATCGGCCCTTTTTGATAAAGTGATTGAGATAGCTGCATGCAAGATTGAGCCTGATGGCAAAGTCACAACTTTCCACTCATTAGTTAACCCACTGATTACCATACCAGAGCATACTATCGAGTATCACGGGCTTCACAACGAAGACCTTAGAGATGCACCAACTCTAAAGAAACCATTAAAAGATTTTATTGATTTCTATGGGAATACTCCACTGTTAGCGCACAACGCTAAATTTGATATTAGCTTCATTATTCGTGGTATCCACGAATATAACTATCCTGTCAGTCTCTCAGACATCTATGACTCATGTATTTTCCCGAGAACTCTCTACAAGAAGGCCGATATAAAGCCAAAGTCATTTAAGCTTGGGGATCTTGCTGAGTTTTTTGATATTAAGTTTATCCATCATATCGCTCTTGAAGACTCAGTGGTGGCGATGAAGGTATTTGCAAGATGCTTGATGTATTTTGATGATCAAGCCGGTGATAAATCTCTAAAGGACCTTGCTTACTTGTTTAAGCTCAACTCCTTTAAGCCTTCGGGGAATTATATCCTAGGTCGCAAGCATGTGTGCCTTAAGGAATTTGTACAAAACAAAACAAATATCCAGATAAAATACAGCGGAGGCTCATATAAAAATGAGTTCAGAGAAGTTAAGCCTATATCATTAATGGCACTTCCAAACGGCCTAGTTCTTTACGCTCTATGCGTTAAGTCTCAGATGAATAAATACTTCATATTAAAGAAAATTAAAGATATAAAAGAATAATATATGACATACTCAGTTAAGTTTGAAATAATTGATGCAAGGAGTACTTAATATGGTTGCACTAGTTCAAAAAAAATTGAATTCTTTAAATTGGGACTTGGCACAAAAGCTAGGACTAATCTTACTAAACGTATCTATTATTATTACAATCTCTCACCTCGCTTTTAATACTAAAGTAATGGATAACTCATCCATTATTTTATCCTATCTTATAATAGGTCTCTTAACTCTACTCACCATGAAGATGAATAATGAGACAATTAACGAACTACTCAAGTAGAGAGCACACCTGGCAAATTGACTTCAAGCAGGCGATAAAATCTCAGCGAGAACTAGAATCCTTCTTTGATATCAAATTAGAATTTAAACTCAACTACCCCGTTTTTATTCCTTATCATTTTGCAGAAAAAATCAAAATCGCCGGTCATGGTTCCCCCTTATGGAATCAATTTATTCCCACGTCCGAGGAACTGGAAGAAACAGGACTAGTAGATCCCATTGGTGACCATCTAAAGTCTAAAGGTGATGGAATAATTCATCGTTATAAAAATCGAATTCTTTTTACTCCCACTACTATTTGCCCCATAATCTGTCGCTACTGCTTCAGAAAGAATGAACTTTACTCAAACGATGATATTTTTAAAAAGAGTTTACTCGGCCTAAAAGAGTATCTAGCAAACTCACCAGAGGTAAACGAAGTCATCCTTACTGGTGGAGATCCACTGATTCTAGGAAATGCTAATCTTGATCAATTACTGAAAGTTCTCTCTACTACCCAGATCTCATTTGTTAGATTTCACACAAGAACTCCCATTATCCTACCCAATAGGATTGACCTTGGCTTTATAGAGCTTATAGAAAAATATTCAACGCAATTTAAAAAGCTACTTATGGTTGTTCATACAAATCATATTGACGAGATTGATACAGAAGTTGCAGGAGTACTTGAACTATTATCCAAGCAAAAGATTGAGTGTCTTACTCAATCCGTCTTACTCAAAGGTGTGAATGATTCGGAGAAATGTTTAAAGAATCTACTCAATAAAGTTATTGATTGTAACTTTAGGCCATACTACCTTCATCACCCGGACAAAGTCAGAGGTGGTATTCATTTCTATATCAGTGAAATGGAGGGCAAAAAAATATTCAATAAACTCCGTAACGATCTTCCAGGTTGGGCGCTTCCACAATATGTCGTTGATTCACCCGATGGATCAGGCAAAAAACTAGTTTAGTCGCACCTTTTTACCTATATACTCAAATAAGCTAGCTATGTTACTATTATTACATGAGCCAGACGATTTTAATTGAAAATGACAGCGAATTAAGAAAGGTATTTTCTCTAAACCTTCTTACATATACCGGAACCGATATTATTGATCGCAATAATGCTGATGAGGCGATTGAATTATTAAATATTCTCCCCTCAATTAATCTCATCGTTACCAGAACTGATGCTACCGACGAAAAAAATACCGCCATTAGAATTTATAATTTTCTACAAGAAAAGCAGCTTGATATACCAATGATTGTTCTTGGAGAAGTGAGTGAACTTAAAGATAAAGTTCTTCTATTACAGGACCCTATTTCTTGGGAGATACTAGTTAAAAATGCTGCGAATCTTCTTGGAGTCAAGGATGACGAGCTCGCTCAGAAAGTTCAACCAAAGCATATACCGATCTCAATTAGCTACTTCTACGATATAAATCACACCCCCTGTGATGTATATATTCGAATAAAAAAAGGCGTCTCTGATTTTCAATACGTAAAAAGGCTGCACGCTCAAGATAGTTTCACTCCTGATGACATTGATAAATATGGCTCTCAGGGCTTAAAAGACTTTTGGATACATGTAGATTACCAACAATACTTTGTTACCTTTGTAACCAATTGTATCATCTCAAAACTTGAAAATAATATTGGTCTCGATGAGCGACTTCTGACAAATGCTAATGCCTATGAAATCGTTAGAGAGCATATACAAAAAGCTGGTTTAACAGCTGAAATTTCAGAGCTATCTGAGGTCAACATTAGGTCGATGATTAAGGCGATTAAAGAAGCTCCAAAACTAGCAAGTCTATTGAAGTTCTTATTTTCAAGTAAGATCAGTTACGCCTATCAAAAAGCACACCTTACATGTGTTATTTCTAACTTTGTTGTTGCCAAGCAAAGTTGGTATAAAGAAAAGCATCTTGAAACTATTACCTACCTAAGCTTCTTTGCAGATATTACGCTTAAGTCAGCTAAGCAGATGAAAATTAATACTAATGAAGAGCTAGAAGCGGCAGGTTTAGAAATAAGTGAAAAACAAGACGTAATGACCCACGCACTTGATGCCACGACTCTAATTAAAGAATTTCCGCAAACAAATGAATATATTGAGCATGTTCTTCTGCAACACCAGGGCTCAGAGGATGGAATTGGATTTCCGGATGATATTTCAGAAGAAATACACCCTATCGCCAAGGTTTTCATCATTGCAGATGCATTTGTAAAAACCATGCTTGACTCAAGTGCACCAAAGAATAAAAAAGAAATTCTACAGATTCTTTACCTACAATTCCCTTCTGAAAGCTTCCAGAAGATCATTCGGGCCTTAGAGCAAAAGATCGAATAGCTATTGACAGAAACCAACCCAAAATCTAATATGTCTCTACCTTTATAAGCGGTTGTAGCTCAGTGGTAGAGCGCCTCGTTGCCAACGAGGAGGTCGTGAGTTCGACCCTCATCAGCCGCTCCATTTTATTTATATAAATTTTCCACTTGATAATTCTTTTTCTAAATAAGGTTCGATATTCCACTGTTTTTTAAAAGTAAGATAATTTTGAAGCAACTCTTCAGTCTTTTTTGAGTCTCTTTCAATCTTTGAGC
Source organism: uncultured Oligoflexia bacterium (assembly GCA_913058265.1). Classification (GTDB taxonomy): domain Bacteria; phylum Bdellovibrionota; class Bacteriovoracia; order Bacteriovoracales; family Bacteriovoracaceae. Next base: position 14,547 of record CAJXPQ010000004.1, on the reverse strand, counting down.
ATCGAAGTAATATATTTTTAGCAGTATGTTCAAGACTGATAAACTCCATACTTTGAACTTTATAACCACAGACCTCTAATAATTGTGCCCTCATAGTATCAGTCACAAGAGCAGTCATACGATCTCGAAAAATTCCATGTTTTAATAATATGGAAGATTCATCATTCTTCAGCTGTTTGTTAAGCTCATGCTGACAGCATGGAACAAACATCATTTTTTCAGCCTTATGTCTTAGAGAGAAAAGTATTGCATCATCTGTAGCGGTATCACAGGCATGTAATGTCACCACAAAGTCTACAGGATCATCTGTTTTAAAATCATGAATAAATCCATGAGCAAAATGGAGTTGATCAAAAGATAATTTTTCAGCAATTTCATTACAATGATCAATGACTTCCTGCTTGAGATCAATGCCAGTAATTTTAATTTTAATTTTTTTTATATTTGCAAAATAATGATATAGGGCGAAAGTCAGATAAGACTTTCCACAACCGAAATCTACAGCGTGAAACTCACTTAATTCTTGATCCCTATATAAATCATTAACTAATTCTAGGAAACGATTTATTTGGCGGAATTTTTTATAATGATTGGACTTAACTCGCCCACTCTTATCCATAACATCAATTGCCACAAGAAAGGGACATGGCTCACCGTCAGGAATAAGATAATTTTTATCGCGATTATGTTTTTTATTTACTTCATTTTTGTTAACAGATTTTATTATTTTTGATGTCATTTTTTTGTTTAATAGTATCTGTATCTCTGATGCTTCACTCTTCACAAGACATTGCTTGAATTGTTGTAAATATTCAGGAAGTTCTTTCGTTAAAAAATCTTTTTTTAGGATCGTTTTAATATCATTATGCTTTTGTAGTCGAAGTTCAACCGTGATTTCTAGCGAATTACTTATAGCATTGATAACAACACTACGGATCTCACCGGACTTATTACGAGGTGAAGAAAAGGTACATTTTTCAAATGTTTCTCCAATTAATTGTTCAGAGATGGCATCTATTGCATTTTGCATATACCTTCTTTAGCCCTCAATTACTCTTACAGCAAGTCATCCTGAAATACTTATAGAGAAAGTGCTGACTGAAATGGTAAATACTGAAATTGTGGACCTCAAAATAGATGATGGTTACTTAATTTAGACTTCAAATGTCCTAAGTCGCTATTTGATCTATTAGTCATACCCAACTATAATAACAAAGGTGATAGAATCACAATATATTTTTAAATATAACCAAAGAATCTTTTTTATGAAAAATCCTCTACTCTCGGTGTAATTGTGGGTAACTCTGTAATCAAATTGGTTAAATCGTCTCCATTGTTCTACGAGTTAACAGAAAAAGAAATAGAAGAAATTATTTCTGACTGTAGTGTTCATCAATATGGTAAAGAAATAAAAATCCTTGAGAGTGGAGCAAATAATTCGAACTTAACTATCATTCTTGAAGGTGAAGTCTATCTAACTCGTAGAGACGGAAAAAAATAATTCTAAGTAAAGGTTCTCTTTTTGGTGAGCTCAATATTTTAGAAGATGATGAGGTCACAACGGATATTATCGAAAACTCAAAAGAAGTGTTCACTCTTGAGATACCATTAAAAAAAATTCATGCGTACTATGCAAATAATACAAGAACCTAAGCAATTATTATGGCCTATTTGGCAAAGATTCTTGCGAGAAGATTAAAAATACACAAATAGTTGACTCTAAGAAAAGTGTTTATTTACTGCAGAAACAACATAGTTTAGCTCCTCATCAGTGATATAAGCAAAACATGGAAGGTTTACTACTGATTGAGAGATATGGTGAGCATTTCCGTTATCGATTTTTCCTGCTAGAAACTCTGGAGCACCTTCTTGTAAACTCATCGCTCCAGGATAAATTGTTCCCACTCCAATATTCTGAGATTTCAGGTCATCAATTAAAGCTGTACGTAAACTTGGATCTATCATCGCAACTGCACAATAGCCATTTTCATCTACATTATCAGGAGATAATACAACCTTAAGGGGTAGATCTTTTAAGTGCTCATTATAGTAAGCGACAGCTTTTCTTCTGCTATCAAGTCTTGCATCAATATGATCAAGAGATAGGTTTAAAAATAATGATTCGTAGGCACCAATACGAGAATTCCACCCTACAAGCCCATGAGTATAGTGAGTTGTTCTACCGTGATTACTCAAAACACGAACTCTGTTTGCAAGTTCTTCATCATTAGTAAAAACTGCTCCAGCATCACCTGAGGCACCTAAAACTTTTGCAGGGTAAAAACTTGTTGTTGCAATTTGAGCTGTTCCAAGAAGTGACTTTCCATCAACCTTTGTTCCAAAGCATTGTGCTCCGTCTTCAATAAGAACAACTCCTTTTTCTTTAGCATATTCTCTAATGGCCATCGTGTCAGGAGATCCCCAACCATAAAGGTGAACCATAACCGCTGCCTTTGGCTTAAATTTATCAACAGCTTGTTTAAATGTTTCAATGTCCCAATGACAGTTTTCTCTATTTACGTCTATCGTCGCCGGCTTTGCGCCAACATTTACAACGGCTTCAAAAGTCGCCCAAAAAGTCATATCAGGAATAAGAACAACTTCGTCCTTCTTAACATCGACACCTCTTAAAGCTAGTTGGATAGCGTCTGTTCCATTTGCACAGCCAACTGTATATTTTGCTCCAGTTTTTTCTGATAGCTTTTGCTCCAAGGTCGCAACTTGTGGGCCTCCAACAAATTGAGTATTATCAAATAATGTTGTAACTCCACTTAAAAAATTCTCTTTAAAACCATTTTCAAAACGATTTAGAGTGATAAATGGTACACGATCAATAGACATAGCTTTTCCTTTTAAATAATTACTAATGGAAGAGTACCAAATTATTAAATTTAAAACAAAAAAATAACAAAAATATGACTGTAATTATGTACAATATTTATAATCGTGATAAATTATTGCCATGAATAATAATAGAAGAGAATTTTTAAAGTTTTTAGGTGTTACTAGCTACTCACTTGCTGGAATATCCGTACTAGAAAGCCTGGTCTCCTGCCAAAGTATTAGTCCAAACACCTTTCCTTCCTTGGAAGATGACCTAATACTAGCTGATGGATTCAACTACTACCCCCTAATTAGTTGGGGTGACCAAATAAATAAATATGATGTATTTGGCTTTAATAATGATTATATAACCTATAAGCCGTTATCTTCTTCCGAGCTCATTATGTGGGTCAACCACGAGTACACACATCCGCTTTTTGTATCAGGACTTGAGCGAACAAAAGAGAATGTAGACAAAGAAAGACGCTTGGTCGGCGGATCGATTATCAAAGTAAAAAAGATTGATCGTAAATGGAAGTTTCAAAAAGATGACCCCGTAAACAGAGGTGTTCGAGGCGACACTCCTATGACTTTTGCTAATGGTGTAAAAGTAAAAGGCCTCAATACAGTAGAGGGCACATGCTCAAACTGTGCCGGGGGTTTTACTCCATGGAATACATTCTTAACCTGTGAAGAAAATACCCATAAAAACTATGGTGAACATAATAGAAAAACAGGTAAATTTAAAAAGACACGAGTTGAATGGGAAAAGTTCTACCCTCATCCCGTCGAACATTACGGCTGGGTAGTTGAAGTAGATCCAGATACGGGTAAAGCTCAAAAGCATACAAACCTCGGACGCTTTGGGCATGAAAGTGCAACCTGCATTACTTCTAAAAGTGGTCATGTTGTAGTCTACTCGGGAGATGATAAAGAAAATGAACATCTCTATAAGTTTGTCTCAAAAAATAACTCTGATTTTAATCAAGGTATACTTTACGTTGCCAATACTGAGCAAGGTAAATGGCTGCCGCTCGACTTGGAACTCTCACCAATATTAAAGAAACACTTTAAGACACAATTAGAAGTTCTTACTTACGCGAGAGAAGCCTCTAAAGTTCTTGGAGCAACAGAGCTAAACAGACCAGAAGATATTGAAGTCCACCCACATACAGGAGATGTTTATATTGCACTTACTAAAAGTGCGTCTAAAGATGATCCTTTTGGCAGTATACTAAAAGTTAGTGAAAGTGCTAACGACCACAGTGCTACTAGCTTTAAGGCCGAAACCTTCCTCTTTGGAGGAGAACTTTCTAAATTCTCTTGCCCGGATAATCTTGCGTTCGATCAAAATGGGAATTTATGGATGTCCTCTGATATTAGCGGAGGTGCCATTGGAAAAGGCAAGTACAAGAGTTTTGGCAATAACGGCCTATTTGTAATTCCTACCAGCGGTAAAAATGCAGGTAATGTCATTCAGGTTGCATCAGCTCCAGTTGACGCAGAACTAACAGGTCTAAGCTTTTCGCCAGACCAGAAGACTTTATTTTTATCTGTACAGCATCCTGGGGAGAGAACAAAAGACCTAAGTAATCCTACCAGTAACTGGCCCACAGGAAATATGCCTAAACCAACTGTTGTTGCTATTGAAGGTGCTGAGCTAGAAAAAATAACTCAGCGAACAAAGTAACTGTATTTTGACATTACACTTAACATTCTCTTTAATTAACTAAATAGAACTGGAGTTTAGTTGTTAAAAAGATTAAAGAATATATTTAGAGAAAAATCTAAAATTAATACTTCCGAGGATATTGAGAGAAGCAAACATTTCTGCATGCTTCCTTGGATTCACACTCACCTTCTACCAAATGGAGACGTACTTCCTTGCTGTGTGTCCGATTTCAACGACCCATATGCCAATGTTAACGATAAAAGTATTAAGGAAGCCTGGAATAGCGACAAATACAATGCCACAAGAAAGCTGATGCTTTCAGATAGACCGGTATACAGTTGCTCAAAGTGCTATGAGCTTGAAGAGAGCGGTATTGATACCATGAGAAAGCAGATGAATAGCTGGTTTAAGCATCATGTGAACGTTCTCAAAGACACCAAGCCAGATGGTAGTAGTACAAATCTAGAGATGCGCTATCTTGATATACGCTTCAGTAATATTTGTAACTTTAAGTGTAGAGGTTGTTCCCCTGCTTTGAGTTCAAGCTGGTATGAAGATCACCAAAAACTTTGGGACTTTAAATCAGAAGATAAAAAGCTTATAAATCTAACCGATGCAAACCCTGCACTATGGGAAGAGATTGAAGATAGTTTAGAACATATAGAAATTGCCTACTTTGCTGGAGGTGAGCCACTTATGATGGAAGAGCATTACCAGTGTCTTGAACTTTTAATTGTAAAAGGAAAAACAGACGTTGAATTACACTACAACACAAATATGAGTGTCTTAAAGTTTAAGAAATATGACCTCCTTCATTTATGGAAACAGTTTAAGAAAATTAACCTCAGTATAAGTATTGATGACATAGAAGCCAGAGGCGAATATTTTAGATCTGGGCTTAACTGGTCTAAGTTTGTCGAAAACGTAAACAAGGTACAAAGTGAGTTAACAAATGCAGTTTACGAAATAAATTGTACATTACAGATATTCAATATTCACCGTATTCCACAAATTCATTTTTATTTTTACAATAAAAAAATTATTGATGAGTATGGTTTTATCTTTAACACTTTACAAGACCCCACTGAATACCGAACTCAAGTCTTACCAAAAAGGTTCAAAGAGTCTGCAGAGGTTAAGCTCAAAGCTTATATGGGTCTACTCAAACAAACTCATCCTGATGCTGACTGGAGTGAATTCTTTGGAACACTTATAAGTCAAATTAACTATATGAATTCGGAGGATCGAACTCATCTTCTTGAAAACTTTCAAATTCAAACAGAAAGATTAGATAGGATTAGATCTGAAAGTTTTAAAGATACTTATCCTGAACTTTTGGAAATGTTAGACAGCTAATTACTCTTGTGAAACAAATTTCTCAAACTCTGGATTCACCTTCAACATATCAAGTCCATGTATTTCATCATACTCTCTTGAGAATTTAAAAAACTTTTGGAGTAAGTGAGCATCATCCGATTGACGAACGTTTAAGCTATTTCTAATCTGCCTTAAATTTTGAATCATAAACTCTTGAATTCCCTCTTGAGTTTTAATTCTTTCAAGAATCGAATCAATCTTAAGCTTTGCAACATAAACAAGAGGCTTTGGGAGGATAAAAAAAGATAACTGTTGCGGAAAGTAGAGTGCGATTAAATTTGGACATTTCTCTACGAAATTAAAATCTCCCAGGTAATTAAATAACTTATCAAGGTGTAAAATATTATTCATCTGAACCGTCGTACTCACAATTATTTCATCAATATTATAATCTGCGTGATGCACATCAAGATATTTTAAATTTTCATCAATAATCTTCCATTTTGAAGGAGAACGGATATAATCATTTAGCTCTCCAAACCCATCAATGCTAACCAGTAGTTTAATAGACTTAAACTGCTTCCAAATATCCAGAATTTTATCATTAAGAATTGTTAAATTTGTATTATATGAAATGGTAACTTGTTGAGCATATCCCATTTCAATGCAAATTTGTAACATCTCTAGCATTTTTGGGTTATAGAGTGGTTCTCCTCCACCAAAATGAAGTCGAGTCATTGTCGGCAATTTATCTCGAAAATCATCCAAGAGAATGCTTGAGTCAAGCCAAGAGTTTGTCTTGTAGTTATCAATGTTTTCTAAAAAGTCTTCGGGTAAAATATCATCAGATAAAATTCTATAATCTTTTATCCACTTTCGTGTGGCCACAGGGTTACACATCCGACACTGTAAATTACAGATATTACCAAGCCTATAATCAGAGTGAACAACTCTAGGAGTAATCTCTCCATCATCCTTCGTATCTTGAACTAGATCATCGATTAAACCTGAATATTCATCATTCTCAATACAACGTCTTGAGATCCCTTCAGACTCTTCCGTCACAGCACAACGCGTACATGCATTTGGAAATTCTCCTGCTAAGAGCTTGAGACGAAAATCTTTCATGTACTGAGAGTTCATGACATCGTCGACTGACTTATTGTCTAAAACGTTCATTCGCTTATTATTATCATCAAGAATATAATTATCGAACTCTTCACCTGTACAGCAAACCTGATGCTCTCCGCCAAGATTAATAAAACTATGTACCCACGGGAGGACACAAAAAGCTTTTCCAAATTTTTCTTTATCAAACCTAGTAATATTAACGCTCCACAAAAAGAAATTCCAATATATCTATCACTTTAATTATATTTCATCTATATGGCACGTATAATACGTTCATAAAATATTTCCGATGAGATCACAGCCTTAGTATAATTAAGTATAAGTAACAGTATTGATAATAGATCTAAAGGTCAAAGGTCATATCACCTTTGACATTACACTTAACATTCCCTTTAATTAACTAAATGAAAACGGAGATCAATTGCTGGGCATACTAAAGAGTCTATTTAAGGAAAAACCTCAAATCAATACTCCCGAAGATATCGACAAGAGTAAGCACTTCTGCATGCTTCCATGGGTTCACAGTCATATCCTACCAAATGGTGATGTACTTCCCTGCTGTGTATCCGACTTTAACGATCCCTACGCCAATGTAAAAGATAAAAGTATCAATGAAGGTTGGAATAGCGAAAAGTACAATGCCATGAGAAAACTGATGCTCTCAGATAGACCGGTATACAGTTGCTCAAAGTGCTATGAGCTTGAAGAGAGCGGTATTGATACCATGAGAAAAAGAATGAATCGTTGGTTCAAGCATCACTCTGACGTTCTAAAAAGTACAAAAGCAGATGGTAGCAGCACAAACTTAAAAATGCGCTACTTAGATATTCGCTTTAGTAATATTTGTAACTTTAAATGTAGAGGTTGCTCCCCTGCCCTAAGTACAAATTGGTATGAAGATCACCAAAAACTATGGGATTTTAAATCTGAGGAAAAGAAACTAATCAACATAACGGATACAAACCCTGCTCTATGGCAAGACATAGAAGAAAGCTTGGATCATTTAGAAATTGCTTATTTTGCTGGTGGCGAACCACTAATGATGGAAGAACATTATAAGTGCCTCGAACTACTAATTGCAAAAGGTAAAACTGACGTTGAGCTACATTACAATACCAATATGAGTGTTTTGAAATTTAAAAAGTATGATCTTCTTCACCTATGGAAGCAATTTAAAAAGATTAATCTAAGTATTAGTCTAGATGATATAGAATCAAGAGGTGAATACTTTAGATCAGGTCTCAATTGGTCTAAATTTGTAGAAAACGTGAACAAGGTTCAAAGAGAGCTAACAAATACAGTCTATCAAATCAATTGTACAATACAGCTGTTCAATATTCACCGGATCCCACAGATCCATTCCTACTTTTTTAATAACAAGATTATTAATGAGTATGGATTTATCTTTAATACTCTTCAAGACCCGTCCGAGTATCGAACGCAAGTTTTACCAAGTAAATATAAAAAAATAGCTGAAGGAAACCTCATTACTTATATGAGTTTTCTTAAAGAGAGTCATCCTAATACAGATTGGGGCTACTTCTTTAGTAGTTTAAAGCAACAAATTGACTTTATGAACTCTGAAGACCTGACGCACCTACTCGAGAGTTTTCAAAAACAAACGAATAAACTTGATATGATTAGATCTGAGGACTTTAAAACAACTTACCCAGAGCTTGCCCCTGTGATTGAAGTATGAAAATATTAGCTGTCTATCCCTTACACAATCAAGACATTCGTATCCAGCCATTATTTAGAATTATTCATAAATTTCTTGTATCATTTATAGATGAGCACTTATTTATAAATGAAAACAGCAATGATCAAACAGCACATGTAGCAAAGCTTGAATACGAAAAGCTCAAAACACCTTTTAAATATATCGATATTAACCGCGAAACAAATAGAGCCGAATCATTTATCACTGCTCTTGAATATGCAAAAAGTAGAGAGTTTGATTATATTATTTTTTTTAATGAAGGGTGGGAAGATAATATCTACGAGATGTTGAGTATTATTCGCTCCAAAGAGTTTCTACCTTATAACTTAACCACCTCTGTGAGAAAAACCAAAGATTTCTCAATCGGTTCTCTACTCGATAAACTATGCTCAATACTAATGTCTCTAAGGTTTAAAGTCGTTATACAGGATACAAAAGGCGACTCTATAAACATAGTAAGAGTTAAGGAATTGGAGCTTTCAGAATCGTTTAAAAAAGACATAATAAATTTAAAAGAAAACTATTATTTATTAGTACTGAAGAAGTTACGAAAACACTTATTTTTTACTGACGTTGATAATGGATATAATTCTTCATCTTTCTTGAAGCTAAACCTTAGAAGATTTTGCGTTTGCTTATACTTCAGTCTTAAGAGATAAATTTTTCAAACTCAGGGTTTACTGATAAAAGATCCAAGCCGTTTGCATTATCATACTCTCTTGAAAACTTTACAAATTTTTTAAACAATTTAGGGTCTTGAGATTCTCTAATTTTCAAGGACTCTCTAATTTGTCTTAGATTTTGTATCATATACTCTTGCACTCCATCTTGTTTTTTTATTTTCTCAAGAATGGAGTCTATTTTAAATTTGGCCAAGATAGTAAGTGGCTTAGGTAGTGTTATCAGAGACAGCTGTTGAGGGAAATATAATGCGATTAAGTTTGGACATCTTTCGACAAAGCTAAAGTCACAAAGATAGTTGAATAGTTTATCGAGGTGTAAAACGTTATTTATCTGAACAGTCGTGCTTACAATAATTTCTTCAATATTATAATCTGCATGATGAGTATCAAGGAACTTTAGATTCTTATCAATAACCCCCCATTTGGAAGGAGGACGTATATAATCATTAAGTTCACCAAATCCATCAATACTAATTAAGAGTTTCACAGATTTGAACTGTTTCCATAGATCTAATATTTCGTTATTTAAAATTGTTAAGTTCGTGTTGTAAGAAATGGTTAATTTGTGTGCATGGCCCATCTCAATACTTATTCTTAACATCTCCAGCATCTTTGGGTTGTATAATGGCTCTCCTCCACCAAAATGAAGTCTTGTCATTGTTGGTAGTTTTTTTCGAAAGTCATCCGTAAGAATTTCCGAATCAAGCCAAGGGCTCTTTTTGTAGCTATCAATCTTACTCAGAAATTCTTGTGGCAGGACGTCCTCAGATAAAATTGAGTAATCTTTAATCCATTTTTTTGTAGCGCGAGGGTTACACATTCTACACTTTAAATTACAAATATTTCCTAGACGGTAGTCGGAGTGAATAATTTTCGGATCAATTTCTCCATCCTCTTTCGTTTCTTCAATCAAGTCTTCTACTAATTCAGAATACTGATCATTCTCAATACAGCGCCTAGATATACCATCATTTTTCTCTGTCACTGCACAGCGAGTACAAGCATTTGGAAACTCTCCTGCTAACAGCTTGAGGCGAAAATCTTTCATGTACTGAGAGTTCATGACATCGTCGACTGACTTATTGTCTAAAACGTTCATTCGCTTATTATTTTCATCAAGAATATAGTTACTAAATTCTTCACCAGTACAGCAAACCTGATGCTCACCACCCAGATTAATAAAGCTATGTATCCACGGGAGGACACAAAAAGTTTTTCCAAATTTTTCTTTATCAAACTTACTAATAGTAACACCTTGCAAAATTTTAATATTATTTATTTCATTATAATTCTATTAACTTTTCATCTATTTAGCACGTATAATAGAACAAATGAGTGATGAAGAAAAAGAAAAATTCTCCAAGTCCTACTGCCCTCTGGCATGGACACATAATTTCATTAACCAAGATGGAAGTTATCAGGTTTGCTGTACTAGCGAAGAGTTTGATAATCATATAAGAGATGATCAAGGTAAGAAGATCTTCATATCTGACCTGGTAACTTCAAAAGAAGTAATGAATACCAATTTCATGAAAGATATTCGAAAAAAAATGATGGATGGAAAGTGGCCAGCACTTTGTAAAAGATGTCTAATTACCGAAAATCACGGCGGAATATCAAGAAGAAATATTGAAATAGATAATTATAGTGAAGATAATGTGTCATTCCTAGAATCGACTAATGAAGACGGCTCAACAACTGCCCCCATTACATCCGCTGACTATCGCTTAGGCAATCTATGTAACCTACAGTGTAGAATGTGTAATCCAAGATCCACAAAGCTTTGGATTAAAGAGTGGAATGATATGAAGCCACAAAGAGAAACTTTTGATAAAGAGACTATGGAATCATATGAAGAATACTTCTGGATTGACTCAGAAAGACTGATTCAAGATGTGGAGGAAAAAGCAGCAACGCTTACCCATCTTCACTTTGCAGGTGGTGAACCTTTACTTGTACCTCAAATGTCAAAGATACTTCAAACTTGTATTGAAGCCGACAGCGCTAAGAATATCACTATTACCTACAATACTAATATGACAATTCTTCCTAAAAAAGTTTTAGAACTATGGAAAAGCTTTAAGTCTGTTAAGATTTTAGCCAGTGTTGATGCTGTAGGTGATCTAAATAATTATATTCGGTATCCATCTAAGTGGAGTAAGATACATGAAAACTTTCACTTCATAGACCAACACCACGAAGAATATAATATTACCGAGTGTATGGTTAGTACAACTGTTCAGATTCTAAATATTTTACGAATGGAAGAGTTATATGAATACTTAGAGCAATTTAAGTTTATCGTACCCACTCCAAACCTAATTAATGTACACGTTCCAACATACTTTAAGTCTACTTATCTTCCACCGGAGCTTAAAGAAATTGCCTCAGAAAAACTAGTTCGTATCAAGGCGAAGTATGAAGCGATACTACCTGATCACTACCTCTACTTAACGGACAATATCCAACAAATAATAAACTTTATGAATTCTGAGGATGAGTATATTATTCCAAATGATGAAAGTACCCAAGAAGAAAGAGGGTTTAAAGAGTTTATCAGTTTCCAGAAAAAATTTGATCAGGATAGAAAGCTAGATCTTTTTAGCTTCTTCCCTGAGTTCTTAAAGTACTAACTAAGCTTTTTCTTTATCCAATGGCTCCATAGTTTTGTTTGAAGCGGCAAGTAAGATAGATATCAATGGACTCAAAAGATTAAAGAATGCAAATGGAAGGTAAGTCAAAGTAGCGACACCAAGTACAGAGCTAAAATAGGCACCGCAGGTATTCCAAGGCACTAGTACAGAAGTTACTGTCGCACCATCTTCAACAGCACGAGAAAGATTTTTTGGATGGAGATTCTGCTCCTTATAAGCCCCTTTAAACATTCGTCCCGTTAGAACAATCGCTATATACTGATCAGATGTCGTAATGTTTAGAAAGATTGAAGTTCCAACAGTTGAGGCCACTAAACTTGTGACTCCTGAAACCATTGTTAGAATTGCTTCTGCAATTCTGTTAAGCATACCTGTCACCTCTAGCATCCCACCAAAAATCATCGCCATTAAGATTAGCCAAACAGTGTTCAACATACTCGACATTCCACCCCGACTAAAAAGCTTATCGATAACTGCATTACCCGTCTCAGATTTGAAACCATCAAATGCGGTAGAAAGAACAACCTCATAAGTTTTAGTAAAGGTATTACTTCCACCTGTTAGAGTTTGGAGTAGTTCTCCTTGAAATATAACAGCATAAACAACACCTAAGATCGTTCCCGCCAGTAGAGCTGGAAGTGCTGGAACTTTTTTCTTTACTAAAAGAAAAACAATTAAAGGCAAAGTAAATAACCAAGGTGTGATATTAAAGCTGCTATTCATCACTCCTAGAACTGTATCAACTTCACTTGTAGAAATTGAATCTCCATTATAAAAGAATCCCAGGACGATAAATATGATTAAAGAAATGATGACCGCAGGACCTGATGTATAAACCATATGTCGTATATGGCTAAATAAATCCGTCCCGGCCATTGCTGGAGCTAGATTTGTTGTATCTGATAATGGAGACATCTTATCACCAAAGTATGACCCTGAAACAATTGCTCCTGCAACCATGCCTTCAGGTATACCAAGTGTTTGCCCTATTCCTATCAGCGCAATACCAACTGTACCTACAGTTGACCATGAGCTACCAGTCGCTAATGAAACAACTGAACAGATAATAAGACTAACTGGTAGAAAGACTGTTGGGCTAATCATTTTTATACCGTAGTAAATCATCGTTGGAACAACACCGCTTAGTATCCAAACACCAATTAAAGAACCTACTACTAATAAAATCAATAAGGCGTGCATCGCCATACCAATAGAATCAATCGCCTTGTCCTCTATCTTAGAGTAATTGAGCTTTAGGTGAAAAACTCCAATAGCTGCTGCTACAATTGCAGCAAATAAAAGTGCTAATTGATTTGGCCCATAAGATGAGTTGTCACTAAAGACATAAACATTAAAACTTAAAAGAACAATCAGAACAATGACAGGAGTTAAAGCTACAAATAGAGATGGTTTTTTAATCATTCGGCAATCCTCAATAAAATTAATACGTTGACACATTATGGCCCAGTTCATACTATAGTTTTTAATTCAACGATTTGGAAAGGATAAATAAGTGATCTATAAGTTAATACTGACTCTTGTAGCAATTTTTTCGCTGAAAACATTTAGCGCAGAAGTTAATGATAGAGAGATCTCTATTGATGTTAAGAAAAAACAAATTCAAATTATTAAAATACTCGTCTCTACTAATAACCAAACGAACACTCCAATTCAAAAATAGTCCCCCTTGAAATTAATACATAGGCCGTTTAAAGTTTAAACAGTGTTATCTTTATGATCAATTAGCATGCCTATAAAGAACACTATAGCCTATTAGATCACCCCCTAAAACACTGTTTTTACACACCTTTTTATTCTCTTCCTTAGATCATGGTTTTGGCATGCTTCTTGTATGTATAAGTGTATATAGATTTAATACAACGAGGAGAGAGAGTACATGAAAACAAAAAACCTGTTTAAGGTCTTAGCGGTGTTATCACCCCTAGTCCTGTCCAGCACATTTTCGGTTAACGCCCTTGCCGAAATTACAGATGCAAATTTATCAGGGCCTGTTATCCAAGAAGCATCAAAGCTTCAAGCAAAAGAAGAAGTTGCTGAATTCGCAGATAGTATTTTATCTGTTGATGGACGTGCTCCTACAGCGCAAGTTGATACAACAAACGATCATCAACTTAGTGAAGTTGCAGAGGCGGTTAATGAAGGCGAAGTTCTTTTCCCAGAAGATACAAGAACTGCAGAAGAAATTGCAGACGATATTATCACGAGACTTGAAGGTCTTGACGGCCTATCTTCAGCTCAACCAATTCTAGAAATTGCAGATACTCCAATAGATAATTCAAGTACTTTTATAAATAGTGAAGAAGTCCAAAGAGACCTGGCGATCTCCATTAAGAAGAGTGGTGATGAGGCGAGTGCAAGTTTAAGAGAAGATGTAATAAGAGACATCGATGAAAATATAAAAAAATCGTTAGATGAAACAAAGAGATCACTCGTAATAGCAGATGATGCAACAGAAGTAGTAGCAGACGACTCAACAGAAGTAGTAGCAGACGACTCAACAGAAGTAGTAGCAGACGACTCAACAGA